>NZ_OY782759.1:2448106-3060132 GCF_963678195.1 uncultured Hyphomonas sp. | reverse complement strand
ACGATGTCGACTCGTCCGTGCTGGCGTTTGAAATCGCTTCCCGCGGTGCGTTCCGTGAGCTGAAGAGCCAGGGCGATCCGCGTCTGATGGAGCCGATCATGAATGTGGAAGTTGTCACCCCGGAAGACTATATGGGTGACGTCATCGGCGACCTGAACTCTCGCCGTGGCCAGATCCAGGGCTCCGAGCCGCGTGGTAATGCTGTGGCGATCAAGGCCTTCGTGCCGCTGGTGAACATGTTCGGTTACGTGTCCGACCTGCGCGGCATGTCTCAGGGCCGTGCCCAGTTCACGATGCTCTTCGCCCACTATGATGAGGTTCCGCGTGCGGAAGCTCAGAAGATCATCTCGGAAGTTTCTGGTTCTTAAGGTAATCCGGCCGGAGTTCCGGCCAACAGTTTGAATGAAGGAGAGGCCCGATGGGCAAGGCAAAGTTTGAGCGTAACAAGCCGCACGTGAACATCGGCACGATTGGCCACGTTGACCACGGCAAGACGACGCTGACGGCAGCGATTTCGATGACGCTTGCGGCAGCATCCGGCGGCGAGTCGAAATCCTATGCGGACATTGACTCCGCACCGGAAGAGAAAGCACGCGGTATCACGATCAACACCGCACACGTGGAATACGAGACGGAAAACCGTCACTACGCCCACGTCGACTGCCCCGGACACGCTGACTATGTGAAGAACATGATCACCGGTGCGGCCCAGATGGACGGTGCGATCCTGGTTGTGAACGCGGCTGACGGCCCGATGCCGCAGACGCGTGAGCACATCCTGCTTGCCCGCCAGGTCGGCGTGCCGGCACTGGTCGTGTTCCTGAACAAGGTTGACCAGGTCGACGACGAAGAGCTGCTTGAGCTCGTCGAGATGGAAGTCCGCGAACTGCTGTCGTCCTACGAATTCCCGGGCGACGACATTCCGATCATTGCCGGTTCTGCCCTCGCAGCCGTTGAAGGCCGCGACGACAACATCGGTAAGGACAAGGTCCTCGAGCTGATGGCAGCTGTGGATGAGTACATCCCGACGCCGGAACGTCCGCTGGACAAGCCGTTCCTGATGCCGGTCGAAGACGTGTTCTCGATTTCCGGCCGCGGTACGGTTGTGACCGGCCGTGTCGAGCAGGGCATCCTGAAAGTGGGCGACGAGATCGAAATCGTCGGTATCCGCGACACCACGAAGACGACCTGTACGGGCGTTGAAATGTTCCGCAAGCTGCTCGACCAGGGCCAGGCTGGCGACAATATCGGTGCGCTGCTGCGCGGTGTGGACCGTGAAGGCGTTGAGCGGGGCCAGGTGCTTTGCAAGCCGGGTTCGATCACGCCGCACACGAAGTTCGAAGCCGAAGCCTACATCCTGACCAAGGAAGAAGGCGGCCGTCACACGCCGTTCTTCACCAACTACCGTCCGCAGTTCTACTTCCGTACGACGGACGTGACGGGTGTTGTGACGCTTCCGGCCGACAAGGAAATGGTCCTGCCGGGCGACAATGTGAAAATGGACGTTGAGCTGATCCAGCCGATCGCCATGGACCAGGGTCTGCGCTTCGCTATCCGCGAAGGTGGCCGCACGGTCGGCGCCGGCGTCGTCTCGGCTATTAAAGACTAAGTCTTCAAGGCCAACGCCTCACAGAATCGAAAAGGCCGCCCAAACAGGGCGGCCTTTTTGCTTTTTGGGGAAGATGCCGCGGCGCGGAGTTACTTGCCCGATTGCGGCAGGCGGATGAAGGAGGCCAGGAAGGCGGCGGCGGCGAGCTGGACGCTGATCGCGACGGAGGTCAGTGACAGGGAGAACCAGCGCAGCGTTGAATTGCCGACGATGTCGCCAAAGCCGGAAGAGGCCCAGCCGGAGAACGCGACGCCCGCACCAGCCAGGCCCGCCACGCAAAGCACCGCCGCCAGCTGAAGCTGCCGTTCCAGCGTGAGGAACGGGAGGATCCGGTCGAGGTGTTTCGACTTCGGCAGGACACCATACTCACCGGCATAAACCCGGGTGAGCAGGGAGAAGGTCAGCAGCTGGACGCCGAGGATCACCGAGAAGCAGGATGCCACCAGGGTCAGCAGGTCGAACCGGATGCCGGCGATCTCCAGCGGACCGCCGATGAGGGCAGTGATACCGACAAGGCCAGCGCCGAGCAGGGTGGTGCCGGGCACACCGAACAGCCATTTCGGGCTGTGCAGCAGGAGAAAGCGAAGATGGCGCCAGCCATCGCGCCATGTGCGCAGATGAGGGGCGCGCGTCCGGCCGTCCGGGGACAGGGTGGTCGGCACTTCGCGGATATCGAGTTCGTTGAGCGAGGCTTTCACCACCATCTCGCTGGCGAACTCCATGCCCGGGCTTGAGAGCTTCAGGTCGCGAATGGCGTCGCGGTTGAAGCCGCGCAGGCCGCAATGGAAGTCACCGACCGGGATCTTGAAGAACAGGCGGCCAATAAAGGAAAGGACCGGATTGCCGAGCATCCGGTGAAGGAAAGGCATGGCCCCGGGGGCAATGCCGCCCTGGAAGCGATTCCCCATGACGAGCTGGGCGCCTTCGCGCAGCTCCCAGACAAATGCGTCGAGGCTGGAGAAGTCATAGGAATCATCGGCGTCGCCCATGATGATATACTTGCCGCGGGCGGCGCGGATGCCACCGATCAGCGCGGCCCCATAGCCGCGCGCGGAGACCGGCTGAACCCGGGCGCCTTCTTCCTTGGCGATCTGCTGCGAACCGTCGGTGCTTCCATTGTCGGCGATCAGGACTTCGCCTTTGATCCCCGCGCGATCCAGATAGTCGCGTGCCTTGCGGATGCAGGTCGCAAGGGTTTCGGCCTCGTTCAGGCATGGCATCAGGATCGTCAGCTCAAGTTCGCTGGCCGCCTGGCCTTCGAATTCGGACCGCAGATGCTTGAGGAGTTCGAATGCGCCGACGCCTTCTTCCGGCTTTTCAACGTGTTCCGGCCAGTTCGCTTCGACTTTTCTGACTGTATTCATAATCTACCCTGCCATCTTGTTTGACCGGACCCTCTCAGGAATCCGGAAAATTTCGGTGAAGATTGCTGGGATCTCCCCACGATTTCCCTTGAATCTTTGCAGATTCCGGTGTGGTTCGGTTAACCACGCTCAGGCGTGGATTTACTCCCGGCTGTGATGGCCTCGATTTGCAGAGAGGGAAGGCGGCCCCGGGAACCGGTCAAACCGCCCGCCGTCACTGCAGATCAACAGCAAAAATCCCACAGGCAGGAGTTGACGGCGCGGTGACTATCCCATAGACCGCCCACTTCGCCGGGATGGCAGCGCTTTTTAATCAGCGAACGCTCCCTCGAAACAGACAATTCAATCCCACGGACGCCCGGGCGCATGCTGATTTGCCCACGGGCAGATGTGTTTTGTGCGGACGGACCGAGACGATGGAACGACAAAATATCCGGATCAGGCTGAAAGCCTTCGATCACCGCGCCCTCGACATGTCGGCGAAAGAGATCGTGAACACGGCAAAGCGCACGGGCGCTGAAGTCAAAGGCCCGATCCCGCTGCCGACACGTATTGAGCGCTTCACCGTGAACCGCTCCCCCCATATCGACAAAAAATCCCGCGAACAGTTCGAGATCCGCACGCACAAGCGCATTCTCGATATCGTGGACCCGACCCCGCAGACCGTCGACGCGCTGATGAAGCTCGACCTGTCCTCCGGCGTCGGCATCGAAATCAAGCTTGAGGGAGGCCGTTAATGGCTCTGCCAGCAGCCCGTACCGGCGTGCTTGCCCGCAAAGTCGGCATGACACGCGTATTCGATGAGGCCGGCCGTCACGTTCCGGTCACCGTCCTGTCGCTTGATGGCTGTCAGGTCGTTGGCGTGCGCACGGAAGACGAGCGCACCGTCACCACCAAGAAGGGTGGGGAAGTGACCCGTACCGATGGCTACAAAGCTGTCATCATGGGCGTCGGCGAGAAGAAGGCCAAGCGCACCACGAAGGCGCTGCGCGGCCAGTTCGCGAAAGCCGGCGTTGCGCCGAAGCGTAAGCTGAAAGAATTCCGCGTCTCCGGTGATCTGCCGGAAGTCGGCGCGACTGTCCTGGCTGACCACTTCGCAACCGGTCAGAAGGTGGACGTTGCTGCCCTGACGATCGGTAAAGGTTTCTCCGGTGCGATGAAGCGCTGGAACTTCGGTGGTCTGCGTGCCTCGCACGGCGTCTCGATCTCCCACCGTTCCCACGGTTCGACTGGTGCAAACCAGGATCCGGGTCGTGTCTGGAAGGGTAAGAAGATGGCTGGTCACTATGGTGTTGAGCGTGTCACCACGCAAAACATCGAAGTTGTCCGCACCGACGTTGATCGCGGTCTGATCCTCGTCAAGGGCGCTGTCCCTGGCCATGACGGCGCGTTCGTTGAAATTCGCGATGCGGTGAAGAAGGTTCTTCCTGCTGATGTGCCAGCTGCCGGCTCGTTCAAGGCTCCCGAAGCTGCGCCTGCCAAAGGTGGCGAAGCCCCGAAAGCTGACCCGATCGACAACATTCAGCTGATCGACGGCGTTGGCCCGAAGACGACTGAAGCCCTGTCGGCGAAAGGGATTGCGACGCTGAGCGCACTGGTCGCTCTGTCGGACGCTGATCGCGACGCACTGTTCGCTGAACTCGAAGTGACCGAGCAGGCCGCTTCGGAAGAGTGGGTGAAGCAGGCTCAGGATATGCTGGCAGGCGGTGAGCCGCGTGCCCAGGTCGACAAGGACCTCCTGGCAAAACTCCGCAAGGATGCTGAATAATGGAACTCGCAGTCAAAACCCTGGCTGGCAAGGCTGCCGGCAATATCACGGTCGACGATGCGATCTTCGGCATTGACGATATTCGCGACGACATCCTGCAGCGCACCGTTCGCTGGCAGCTCGCGCGTCGTCAGGCCGGTACGCACAAGACTAAGTCGCGTGGTGAAGTGAACCGCACGACCAAGAAGTACATCCGCCAGAAAGGTTCCGGCGGCGCACGTCATGGCTCGCGTAACGCACCGATCTTCGTCGGTGGCGGTATCGCTCACGGCCCGCGCGTTCGCAGCCACGCCCACGACCTGCCGAAGAAGGTCCGCAAGATGGCTCTGGCTCATGCGCTGTCTTCGAAAGTCAAAGGTGAGGCGATCCTCGTTCTGGACGAAGCTGTGCTGACCTCTGCCAAGACCAAGGAGCTGGCTGGCCAGTTCGCAGGACTCGGCATCGAGAACGCTCTGATCATTTCGGGTTCTGCCGTTGACGAGAACTTCGCCAAAGCGGCTCGGAACATCCCGAACATCGACGTCCTGCCGGTCGCCGGCCTGAACGTTTACGACATTCTGCGCCGCAAGACGCTGGTCATCACCAAGGAAGCTGCCGAGGGTATCCAGGCACGCTTCGACGGATCGAAGGAGGCCTGATCGTCATGGCTGACGTGCAACCCCATCACTATGACGTCCTGCGCCGTCCTCTCATCACCGAGAAGTCGACGCTGGTCGCTGAGCACAACAAGATCGTGTTCGAAGTCGCCATCGATGCCGACAAGAAGCAGATCAAGGACGCTGTCGAAGCCCTGTTCAAGGTCGACGTGACCAAGGTCAACACGATCCTCCAGAAGGGCAAGACCAAGCGCTTCCGTGGCTATGCTGGTCGTCGCAACGACATCAAAAAAGCCATTGTGACGCTTGCTGAAGGCCAGTCTGTCGACATCACGACGGGCCTGTAAGCGGGAAGGACGAATATTATGGCACTGAAGACATTCAATCCGACTTCGCCCGGCCGCCGCCAGCTTGTTCTGGTCGACCGTTCGGGGCTCCACAAGGGTAAGCCGGTCAAGGCGCTCACCGAGGGCCTGACCAAGAAGGGCGGACGCAACAACAAAGGCCGTATCACGGCTCGCCGTATCGGCGGTGGCGCGAAGAAGCTGTACCGTAAGGTCGACTTCAAGCGGAACCGCTGGGACGTTCCGGCGACTGTCGAGCGCCTGGAATACGATCCGAACCGCACGGCCTTCATCGCGCTGATCAAGTATGAAGACGGCCAGCTGTCCTACATCGTCGCGCCGCAGCGCCTCGAAGTCGGTGACACCGTGATCACTTCGGCAACGGCTGACATCAAGCCGGGCAACACGCTGCCGCTGAAGAACATCCCGGTTGGTACGATCATCCACAACATCGAGCTGAAGCCGCAGAAGGGTGCCCAGATGGTCCGCTCTGCCGGTACCTACGCCCAGCTCGTTGGCCGCGACGGTGGCTATGCCCAGATCAAGCTTGCTTCGGGTGAGCTGCGCATGGTGATGGACACCTGCCTGGCCACGGTCGGCGCTGTGTCCAACCCGGACAACATGAACCAGGTTCTCTCCAAGGCTGGCCGCAAGCGCCACCTCGGCAAGCGCCCGTCGGTTCGTGGTGTCGTGATGAACCCGGTCGACCACCCGCACGGTGGTGGTGAGGGCAAGTCCTCCGGTGGCCGTCACCCGGTGACGCCGTGGGGTAAGAAGACCCGCGGTCCGAAGACCCGTAAAAACAAGGCAACGGATCGTCTGATCATCCGTCGCCGTAACGCGAAACGCTAACAGGAGCCACGAGACATGCCCCGTTCTGTCTGGAAAGGCCCGTTCGTCGACGGCTACCTGCTGAAGAAGGCAGAGGAAGCCCGTTCCTCTGAGAAGCGCACCGTGATCAAGACCTGGTCGCGCCGCTCGACGATCATGCCGCAATTCGTTGGCCTGAACTTCCAGGTCCACAATGGCAACAAGTTCATCCCCGTCACCGTTTCGGAAGAAATGGTCGGTCACAAATTCGGCGAGTTCGCTCCGACCCGTACCTATTACGGCCACGGCGCGGACAAGAAAGCGAAGAGGAAGTAAGCCATGGGTAAGGCCAAGAATCCTCCGAAGCAGGCATCGAACGAATCGCGCGCCGTTCTGCGCATGTACCGTTCCAGCCCGCAGAAGCTGAACCTGCTGGCACAGCAGATCCGCGGCCTTCCGGTCGAGCGGGCTCTGGCTGAGCTGCAGTTCTCTCCGAAACGTCCGGCCAAGGATGTTCGCAAGCTGCTGCAGAGCGCCATCGCGAACGCTGAGAACAACCATAACCTCGACATCGACAGCCTGGTCGTCGCCGAGGCCCACGTTGGCAAGAACCTGGTGATGAAGCGTATCCGGGCCCGTGCCCGCGGCCGCGCCGCACCGATCCAGAAACCCTTCGCGCAGCTCACCATCGTGCTGCGTGACACGAGCATGGAAGCGGAGGCTGCCTGATGGGTCAGAAAGTTAATCCGATCGGCCTGCGTCTCGGTATCAACCGGACGTCTGACAGCCGCTGGTACGCAGACACCGCCGACTATGGCCGTCTGCTGCACGAGGACATTGCGATCCGCAAGGAAATCCGCAAGCGCCTCAAGCAAGCCGGTATTTCGAAGATCATCATCGAGCGTCCGCACAAGAAGTGTCTCATCACGATCCACACGGCTCGTCCGGGTCTCGTGATCGGCAAGAAGGGCGGGGACATCGAGACGCTCCGCAAGGACCTGTCGAAGATGACCGAGGACGAAGTCCGCGTGAACCTCGTCGAAATCCGCAAGCCGGAAATCGATGCCACGCTGATCGCTGACGACATTGCACGCCAGCTCGAGCGCCGGGCCTCGTTCCGCCGCACGATGAAGCGCGCGATCCAGTCCGCCATGCGTCTCGGCGCTGAAGGTGTGAAGATCATGGTCTCCGGCCGTCTCGGCGGTGCAGAGATTGCCCGTACCGAGAAGTATGCTGAAGGGTCAGTGCCGCTGCACACGCTGCGCGCCGACATCGACTACGGCACTGCCGAAGCCGAAACCACCTACGGCATCATCGGGATCAAGGTCTGGGTCTACAAAGGCGAGATCCTCGAGCACGATCCGATGGCACAGGACAAGCGCCTGGAATCCTCCGGCCAGTCCCGTGCACGTGCAAATGCTAACCAGCGCGGCCCGGCAACGGGCGCACAGACCGCCGGAGCATAGAGATGCGTCAACCGAAACGAACCAAATTCCGCAAGGCCTTCAAAGGCCAGATCCGCGGGAACTCCAAGGCTGGTTTCTCGCTGGCATTCGGCGAGTTCGGCCTGAAGGCGCTCGAGCCGGAGCGCGTCACCGCGCGCCAGATCGAGGCAACCCGCCGTGCCATTACCCGCGAGATGAAGCGTCAGGGTAAAGTGTGGATCCGTGTTTTCCCGGATGTGCCTGTGTCGGCCAAGCCGATCGAGGTCCGGATGGGTAAAGGTAAGGGGTCGGTGGACCGTTGGGTTTCCCGCGTTGCGCCTGGCCGTATCCTGTTCGAGATCGACGGTGTGCCGGAAGACATTGCCCGTGAAGCCCTGCGCCTCGGCGCGGCCAAGCTTCCGATCAAAACCAAAATCGTCAAGCGTATCGAGGGGATCTGATCATGGCTCGCAAGACCAAAGCACGCCTCGACGACATGAAGGCGAAATCGGCTGACCAGCTCAAAGATGATCTGGTGAAGCTGAAAAAGGAACAGTTCAACCTGCGCTTCCAGGCGGCCACCGGCCAACTGGAAAAAACTTCCCGTGTCACTGAAGTCCGCCGCGACATTGCTCGCGTCAAGACTTTGATGCGCGAGAAGGCTCAGGCCGGTAAGGCGTAAGGAGAGGGATCATGCCCAAGCGTATCATGGAAGGCGTCGTGGTCTCCGCCAAGCAGAACAAGACCGCAATCGTCCGCGTCGAACGGACCTTCACCCACCCGGTGATGAAGAAGATCGTTCGCCGCTCGAAGAAGTATCACGCTCACGACGAAGGCAATGTCGCCGTCGAGGGGCAGACTGTCACCATTCAAGAGTGCACGCCGAAGTCCAAACTGAAGCGTTGGGAACTCGTTACCGGCGAAGGGAGTGACGCATGATCCAGATGCAGACCAACCTGCGGGTGGCTGACAACTCCGGCGCGCGCCGCGTCCAGTGCATCAAGGTGCTGGGTGGCGCAGGCCGTCGTTATGCCTCCGTTGGTGACGTGATCGTGGTCTCCGTAAAGGAAGCGATCCCGACCGGCCGCGTGAAGAAGGGTGACGTCCGCAAGGCCGTTGTCGTTCGCGTGGCGAAAGACATCAACCGCCCGGACGGCTCCACCATTCGTTTCGACACGAACGCCGCCGTCCTGATCAACAACAATGGCGAGCCGATCGGCACCCGTGTGTTCGGCCCGGTTCCGCGTGAACTGCGCGGCAAGAACCAGGTCAAGATCGCCAACATGGCCCCGGAGGTCTTGTAATATGGCTGCGAAGATCAAGAAGGGCGACACGGTTGTCGTGATCGCCGGCCGCGACAAGGGCACCACGGGCGAAGTCCTGAAGGTGATCCCGGATGAGAACCGCGTCGTCGTGCGCGGCGTGAACGTTGTGAAACGTCACCAGAAACCGTCCCAGGCAGATGCCGGCGGTCTGAAGACGTTTGAAGCACCGGTTCACGTCTCGAACGTGGCGCTCACCGATCCGCGCGATGGCAAGGCCGTCCGCGTGGGATTCAAAACCGACGAGCATGGCCGCAAGACGCGCTATGCCAAACGCTCTGGGGAATCTATCGATGTCTAAGGCATACGAACCCCGTCTGAAGACGAAGTACCGCGAGCAGATCCGTGCCAAGCTGCAGGATCAGTTCAACTACTCGAACCCGATGATGGTCCCGAAACTGGACAAGGTCGTGATCAATATGGGCGTCGGCGAAGCTGTGGCGGACTCCAAGAAGATCAAATCGGCCCTGGCCGAGCTTGAGCGGATCGCCGGCCAGAAGCCGGTGGCCACAAAGGCCCGCAAGTCGATCGCTGGCTTCAAGCTCCGCGAAGGCATGCTGATCGGCTGCAAGGTCACCCTGCGCCGTGACCGCATGTACGAGTTCCTCGACCGTCTGACCAACATCGCCCTGCCGCGCGTGAAAGACTTCCGTGGTCTGAACGGCAAGAGCTTCGATGGCCGTGGCAACTACGCCATGGGTCTCAAGGAGCACATCGTGTTTCCGGAGATCAACTACGACGAAGTCGATGACATCCGCGGTATGGACATCATCGTCTGCACCACCGCCGCAACGAACGAAGAAGCCAAAGCACTCCTCGCCGAGTGTGGCTTCCCGTTCCGCAACTAGCGCCCAGGAGACTGCTGATATGGCAAAGAAGAGCGCAATCGAGAAAAACGCGAAACGCCAGAAACTGGTGGAGCGCTACGCTGAGAAGCGCGCAAAGCTGAAAGCGGCGGCGATGGATGAAAACCTGTCGCTGGAAGAGCGCTACAAGGCTCGCCTCAAACTGGCTGAGCTGCCGCGCAACTCCGCACCGAACCGCGTGCGTAATCGCTGCGAAGTGTCCGGCCGTCCGCGCGGATACTATCGCAAACTTAAAATGTCGCGGATCGCGCTGCGCGAGCTTGGCTCGAACGGTCAGATCCCCGGCCTCGTGAAGTCCAGCTGGTAAGAGAGGAGGGTAAACATGAACATTTCTGATCCCCTCGGCGATATGCTCACCCGCATCCGCAACGCTCAGATGCGCGGCATGTCGACTGTTGTCACGCCGGCTTCAAAGCTCCGTGGCCGTGTGCTGGAGGTTCTCCTGTCGGAGGGCTACATCCGCGGCTACACGGAAATCGAGAAAGACGGTCACAAGAACCTGGAAATCGAGCTCAAGTACTATGAAGGCCAGCCGGTCATCTCGGAGATCAAACGTGTCTCCAAGCCCGGCCGCCGCGTGTACTCTTCGGTCTCCGACATTCCGCTGGTGCGTAACGGCCTCGGCATCTCCATCCTTTCGACCTCGAAAGGTGTGATGTCCGATAACGTTGCCCGCACTGAGAATGTCGGCGGCGAAGTGCTCTGCCGGGTCTTCTAGGAGAGCACCATGTCACGTATTGGAAAACTCCCGATTGAGATCCCGGCCGGCACCACGGTGTCGGTGGAAGGACAGACGATCAAGGCAAAAGGTCCGAAGGGCGAACTGTCCCTGACGATTGCTGAAGTCATCACGCCGAAACTGGAAGGCAATGAGCTGACCGTGACGCCGCGCGATGACCTCATGAAGGCTGCCAATGATCGCATCGAGGCCGAGACAGCCCGCGGCAAGCGTCCTCCGACGCTCGCTCAGGCCCTCGACCCGGTCGCCCGCACCCAGTGGGGCACGGCGCGTTCGCGCGCAGCCAACATGATTGAAGGCGTGTCCAAGGGCTACGAGAAGACGCTCGAACTTGTCGGCGTCGGTTATCGTGCCCAGATGCAGGGTAAGGATGTGAAACTGGCCCTCGGCTTCTCGCACGATGTGGTCTACTCGGCGCCGGACGGCATCACGCTGTCTACGTCCAAGCCGACGGAAGTCGTCATTGCCGGCGCTGACAAGCAGGTTGTCGGCCAGGTCGCTTCCGAGATCCGCAAGTACCGTTCGCCGGAGCCTTATAAAGGCAAGGGCATCCGTTACGCGGGCGAATATGTCCGCCGTAAGGAAGGCAAGAAGAAGTAACGCCATGAAAAGCTCACGCGAAAAGATGCAGCGCCGCGCCCAGAGGGTCCGCACCAAGCTCCGGAAGGTCGCCGAAGGCCGTCCGCGCCTGTCGGTTGCGCGCAGCCACAAGAACATCTCCGCCCAGATCATCGACGACGAAAAGGGCATCACGCTCGCTTCGGCTTCGACGCTGGAAAAAGACGTTCTCGGCGGCGCCAAGACAGGTGCCGACACGTCCGCAGCGGCTCAGGTCGGCAAGGTCCTGGCAGAGCGCGCCAAGAAAGCCGGTGTTGAAGACGTCGTCTTCGACCGGGGCGGCTACATGTTCCACGGCCGGGTGAAAGCCCTGGCAGACGCCGCCCGTGAGGGCGGTCTCAAATTCTAAGGAGAGGCCCTATGGCTGAAGAAAGAGGAAGAGGCCGCCGGAATCGCGATCGCGACGAGGAGCAGTCTGAATTCGTCGACAAGCTGGTTGGCATCAACCGCGTCGCCAAGACCGTGAAGGGTGGTAAGAACTTCGGTTTCGCAGCCCTCGTCGTGGTGGGTGACCAGAAGGGCCGCGCCGGCTTCGGCAAGGGTAAAGCCCGCGAAGTGCCGGAAGCCATCCGCAAGGCAACGGAAGAAGCCAAGCGCAACATGGTTCGTATCCCGCTGCGCGAAGGCCGTACGCTGCATCATGACGGCAAAGGCCGTTGGGGTGCTGGCAAGGTCGTCCTGCGCGCGGCACCTCCCGGTACCGGCGTGATCGCTGGTGGTCCGATGCGTGCCGTGATGGAAGTGCTGGGCGTTCAGGACGTCGTCGGCAAGTCGATCGGTTCCTCGAACCCGTACAACATGGTTCGTGCTACCTTTGATGCGCTGACCGGGCAGGCGAGCCCGCGTTCCGTCGCTTCCAAGCGTGGCCTGAAAGTTCAGGACGTGGTTGGCCGCCGTACCGATGGTGCGTCGGAAGCCGGCGTCATTGAAGCCTGAGCCTAGGGAAGGGTAACGACATGTCGAAATCCAAACTTACCGTCCGCCAGACCGGCAGCCCGATCGGCCGCAAGCCCGAGCAGCGCCAGACGCTGGTCGGCCTCGGCCTGAACAAGGTTGGCCGGACCAAGGAACTCGAAGACACTCCGGCCGTGCGCGGCATGATCCGCAAAGTGGCCCACCTGGTCGAGGTGGTCGGCGAATAAGGCCCCGTGCCGCTTCGCCCGCCGCCCCAACCATCAAGACGTATCGGAAGATAGAACGATGAAACTCAACGAACTGTCCCCCGCTGAAGGCTCCACCAAGCAGCGTATGCGCATTGGCCGCGGCGTTGGCTCGGGCAAGGGCAAGACGGGCGGCCGCGGCGTGAAAGGCCAGAAGGCCCGTTCCGGCGTTGCCATCAATGGCTTCGAAGGCGGCCAGATGCCGATCTACATGCGCCTGCCGAAGCGTGGTTTCACGCCGCGCGGCCAGAAGACGACGTCCTGGGTCAACCTGGGCCGCCTCGCCAAGGCTGTCGAAGCCGGCAAGCTGGACCCGTCCAACGTGACCGAAGAGACGCTTGTCGCCTCCGGCCTCGTGCGTAACGTCCGTGACGGCGTTCGCCTGCTGGCCAAGGGCGCTGCCCCGAAAAACCTCAACATTACTGTGACCGGCGCTTCCAAAGCGGCGATCGAGGCTGTTGAGAAGGCCGGCGGCAAGGTGACTGTTACGGGTGCCGTAAAAGACACGGCTGCAGAATAAGCAGCGGTTTTTACCCGGAACCCCTTCACAAACACCGTGACGCCGCCGATTTTGGCGGCGCACGCATTTTCAGGGAGATCGAGCATCGATGGCCAATGCCGCAGAACAGATGGCTCGCAATGTAAATCTCGGAACCTTCGCCAAGGCCAAGGATCTGCAGAATCGCATCCTGTTTACTCTGGGCATGTTGCTGCTCTACCGGCTTGGTACATTCATCCCGATCCCGGGGCTCGATCCGGTCGCCTACGCGTCGATCTTTGAAAGCCAGTCCGGCGGCCTGCTGGGCAACATGAACATGTTTGCCGGCGGCGCGGTGGAGCGGATGGGCGTTTTCGCCCTGAACGTGATGCCTTACATTACCGCCTCCATCATCATCCAGATGATGACACAGGCCTCTCCGACGCTTGAGAAGCTGAAGAAGGAAGGCGAGGCGGGCCGCAAGCAGATCAACCAGTATACCCGCTACCTGACGCTGGCGTTCGCGCTGGTTCAGTCCTTCGCGATTTCTTCCGGCCTGTCGCATGTCCGCATCGACGGTATTGCCGCGCCATTCTTCATCCTCACCGGCGTTGTCACCCTGACGGGCGGCACGATGCTGCTGATGTGGATGGGCGAACAGATTACCGCGCGCGGGATCGGCAACGGTGTCTCGCTCATCATCTTCGCCGGTATTGTGGCGGAACTGCCCAAGGCGATCGTGAACTTGATCGCTCAGGCACGCGCCACGTCGGTGAACGTGGTGTTTGTGATCGCCATCGCGGCAATGGTCATCGCTCTGGTTGTCTTCATCGTCTTCATGGAGCGCTCGCAGCGCCGGTTGCTGATCCAGTATCCGAAACGCCAGCAGGCGCATGGTGTCGCGCAGGGGCAGAAGAGTTTCCTACCGCTGAAGATCAACACGGCGGGTGTGATTCCGCCGATCTTCGCGTCCGCGCTGCTGATGCTGCCGCTGACCGTTGTCGGCTTCATGGGCGGCAATGCGGCAGGGGCGGCGGCGGACACCGACGTGAACGGGGTCCTTTCCTGGCTTGCGGCAAACTTCTCCGCGGGCACGTGGACCCACATCATTTCCTATTGTGTGCTCGTGATCTTCTTCACGTTCTTCTACACCTCGATCATGTTCAATCCCGAGGAAACGGCCGATAACCTCCGGAAATATGGCGGTTTTATCCCGGGCATCCGTCCTGGTTCGAACACCGCGGCCTACTTCGACTATGTGCTGACTCGCCTGACCGTTATCGGTGCGCTCTATTTGACCTTTGTCTGTGTTCTGCCCGAGCTGTTGCGGCGCTATTACCCGGAGATCCCATTCTATATCGGGGGTACGTCGCTGCTGATCGTGGTGTCAGTGACCATGGACACCGTGACGCAGATACAGTCGCATTTGATTGCGCATCAATATGAAGGCATGATCAAGAAGTCGAAGCTCGGGGGCCGTAAGAAATGAACCTAATTCTGTTCGGGCCGCCTGCGGCCGGGAAGGGGACGCAGGCGAAACGTTTGGTAGAGGAGCGCGGTTTCATCCAGCTCTCCACCGGCGACATGCTGCGCGCCGCTCGCGCGTCAGGCTCTGAACTGGGTCAGCGCGTCGCGACCATCATGGACGAAGGCGGTCTCGTGTCCGACGAGATCGTGATTGCCCTGATCGATGAACAGCTGACGGCCAACCAGGGCGCAGCCGGCTTCATCTTCGATGGCTTCCCGCGGACCGTCGGCCAGGCGGCTGCTCTGGACGAGCTTCTGAAGTCGCGTGGTACGGAAGTGAACCGTGTTGTCCGCCTGGTGGTCGATGACGAGCAGCTTCTGGCCCGTGTGACCAAGCGTTTCGAAGAGCAGGGGCGCAAGGACGACAATCCGGAAACCTTCTCGAAACGTCTTGAGAAGTATTACGAGGATACTGCCCCGCTTGTGCCGATTTACGCTGAGCGGAGCATCCTGACGGAAGTCGACGGGATGGCCTCGATTGAAGAGGTTGCAACCCAGATTGACGCTGCGCTGAAAGAGACGGCATAAAGCTGGGATTCCGCTGTTGACGCGTTAATTTCCCCAGTTATAAGCCTCCATTCTTAGCTTAAGGCTTAATCGCCGGCGCGCGAGGCGGATCCGCTTTCCGACTCGGCGCGCTTTTAATGTTTGAACAGTCCGCTTGAGGAGAACCGGCTTTGGCCCGTATTGCAGGCGTAAATATCCCGACCAACAAGCGCGTCGTCATTGCGCTGCGGTACATCCACGGCATCGGCCCGACCTTCGCAAAGGAAATTTGCGAGAAGGTGGGGGTCGACGAGTCGCGCCGCGTGACCGAACTGACCGACGCTGAAGTGATCAAGATCCGCGAAACGATCGACTCCGATTACATGGTCGAAGGCGACCTGCGCCGCGATACCTCCATGAACATCAAGCGCCTGATGGATCTCGGCTGCTATCGTGGTCTGCGTCATCGCCGTAAGCTGCCGGTTCGCGGTCAGCGCACGCACACAAATGCTCGTACCCGCAAGGGCCCGGCCAAGCCGATCGCCGGCAAGAAGAAGTAAGGGGTAGCTCGTTATGGCTCGTGAGACGACCCGCGTCCGCCGCAAGGAGCGCAAGAACATCACTTCCGGTGTTGTTCATGTGAACTCCAGCTTCAACAACACGATGGTGACCATCACCGACGCGCAGGGGAATACCATCTCCTGGTCTTCGTCCGGCACGATGGGCTTCAAGGGGTCGCGTAAGTCGACGCCTTATGCTGCCCAGATGGCTGCTGAAGATGCCGCCAAGAAGGCCATGGAACACGGCCTGCAGACCGTTGAGGTCCTGGTGCGTGGTCCGGGGTCGGGCCGCGAGAGCGCTCTGCGTGCCCTTCAGGCTGCCGGCCTGACGGTCACGGCGATCAGCGACACCACGCCGATCCCGCACAATGGCTGCCGCCCGCCGAAACGCCGCCGCGTCTAAACGGAATGAACCTTCCCGGTGGCGCGGCCCTATCGCGCCACTATCCGCTTTTTGAGGATCGCCACACATGGCAGAGAACACCGCCGTCAACGACCGTAACTGGAAAGAACTGATCCGCCCGAACCGTCCGGTGGTTCAGGCTGGATACGACCCGAAGCGCAAGGCGAAGCTCGTCATCGAGCCGCTGGAGCGTGGCTATGGTACGACGCTGGGCAACGCCCTGCGCCGCGTGCTGCTGTCCTCTCTGCAGGGCGCTGCCATCATTGGCGTCCAGATTGACAACGTCGTTCACGAATTCTCCGCCATCCCGGGCGTCCGCGAAGACGTCACCACGATCGTCCTGAACCTCAAGCAGGTCGCGATCTTCATGGAAGGTGACACCAGCAAGCGCATGGTCCTGAAGGCCACTGGCCCGGGCGAAGTGAAAGCCGGCCAGATCGAAACCTCGGGCGACACAAAGATCCTCAACCCGGATCACGTGATCTGCACGCTGGACGATGGCGCCGAAGTCCGTATGGAATTCACCGTCGACACCGGCAAGGGCTATGTCCCGGCTGAAGCGCACCGTCCGGAAGATGCTCCGATCGGTTATATCCCGATCGACGCCATCTATTCGCCGGTCCGCCGTGTTGGCTACCAGGTGGAAGACACCCGTGAAGGCACGAAGCTGGACTTCGACAAACTGACCCTCGACATCGAAACCGATGGCTCGGTCACGCCGGAAGATGCTGTCGCTTATGCCGCACGCATCCTGCAGGACCAGCTGCAGCTCTTCATCAACTTCGAAGAGCCGACGCTGGAAGCCGGCACCCAGACAGAAGAAACCGACCTCGGCTTCAACCCGGTCCTCCTCAAGAAGGTGGACGAGCTGGAACTGTCCGTGCGTTCGGCAAACTGCCTGAAGAACGACAACATTGTTTACATTGGCGACCTGATCCAGAAGTCGGAAGCGGAAATGCTGCGCACCCCGAACTTCGGCCGCAAGTCGCTGAACGAAATCAAGGAAGTCCTCGCTGGTCTTGGCCTGCACCTCGGCATGGAAGTGCCGGACTGGCCGCCGGAAGACATCGAAGGCCTTGCCAAGAAATACGACGACCACCTCTAGGACCCGAAAACAGCCGGGGGCCTGACCACCTCCTGTAAGGATTGAAACCATGCGCCATCGCCTTGGATACCGCAAACTGAACAAGACGACTTCGCACCGCAAGGCGATGTTCGCCAATATGGCTGCAAGCCTGATCGAGCATGAGCAGATCGTTACGACCCTGCCCAAAGCGAAGGAAATGGCGCCTCTGATGGACAAGCTGGTGACGCTGGCCAAGAAGGGTGACCTCGCTTCGCGCCGTGCCGCCCTGTCGAAGGTCCGTGATGAGGCCGCTGTCCGCAAGCTGTTCGACGTGTTCGGCGATCGCTACAAGGATCGCAACGGCGGCTACACCCGCGTGCTGAAAGCCGGCTTCCGCCATGGCGACAATGCACCGGTTGCTGTCCTTGAAATGGTCGACCGTGACGAGTCCGCCAAAGGCGCCGCCGACAAGGCCCGCTACGAGGCTGAACTCGAAGCCGGCGAATAATCCGCGCAAAGAATTTTCCGCAAGGAAATCAAAGAGCCCCGGAGTTTTCCTCCGGGGTTTTTTGTTTTGCGGTTGACGCCTCTGCGCGCTTCCATCATATGGCGCCTCCAATCCAGTCAGAGGACGGACCGATGAAACGGCCAGAATCAAATTTCCAGAAAACAGCTCCCACCCTGTATCAGGGTGAGGATCGCTGCTGCATGGAGGTTGCTGGATAGGGGCTGACGGTCAGTCCCGGGCTCCGACAGGAGTTTATGCTGCCCTCCGCGCTTTTACCGCCCGGAGGGTTTTTCTTTGTCTTTCTGAACCCGAGGGACCGCGCGGAGGGCTTGTCAGGAGGAGCTTTGTCAGAAGAAGCTTTGAGAACGATGAGCCAATTTGAAGTGATTGAAACCAGCGCCGGCGGGCGCATCAAGGCCTGGGTGAAAGGCGTGCCTGTCGAATCGCAGGCGCGCACGCAGCTTGAGAATGTTGCGGGCCTGCCCTTCATTCACTCGCACCTTGCCGTGATGCCCGACGTCCATTTCGGGCGCGGGGCGACAGTCGGGTCGGTGATCCCCACAAAGCGGGCAATCATTCCCGCCGCTGTCGGCGTCGATATCGGGTGCGGAATGATGGCGGTGCGCACAAGCCTTACGGCGAATGATCTGCCGGAGAGCCTGTCGGCCATCCGCAGTGAGATCGAGCGCAAGGTGCCGGTGGGCAATGGCCGCGGTGGCAACCACAAGGAAGCGCCCGCCCGTGCGGCCACAGCCCTTCGTGCGTCCGGCCTCGCCGACAAGCTCGATGTGATCCTCCGCAAGCACAAGCGGATCCAGCGTACGGCCTTTGCCAAACAGCTGGGCACGCTTGGCGGCGGGAACCACTTCATTGAGCTTTGTCTCGACGAAGTGGACCGTGTGTGGGTGATGCTGCATTCCGGATCCCGCGGCACGGGGAACATCCTCGGCACCTACTTCATCCAGGAGGCCCGCGAGGCACTGGAGAAAAGGGTGCTCGGCTATCACGTCCCCGACCGGGACCTCGCCTTCTTTGTGGAAGGGGAAGACCTGTTCGATGACTACACGATGGCCGTCGGTTGGGCGCAGGACTATGCGCGCCTTAACCGCGAAGTGATGATGGACCGCGTGCTGCTTGCTTTGCGCGATTTCTTCCCTGGCTTCTCGCTGGAGAAGGAAGCGGTGAACTGCCACCACAATTATGTGGAGCGGGAACACCACTTCGGCGCAGATGTCTGGGTGACCCGCAAAGGCGCTGTGCGTGCCGGTGCAGGCGACCTCGGCATCATTCCCGGCTCGATGGGGGCGAAGTCCTTTATCGTGCGCGGGAAGGGCAATGCGGACTCATTCTGCTCCTGCTCGCACGGGGCAGGGCGGGCCATGAGCCGGTCGGAAGCCAAGCGGACCTTCACTGTGGAGGACCACCTCATGGCGACCGATGGCGTGGAATGCCGGAAAGACTCCGGCGTCATTGATGAAACGCCGATGGCCTACAAGGACATCGACACCGTCATGGCCGCGCAGACCGACCTTGTGGAGATTGTCCACACACTGAAACAGGTTGTTTGCGTCAAAGGCTGATCGAATAATTTTTGACGCAGCCTTGACAGTCAATGGTGGCTCACCTTATACGCCACCCTCCTCTTGACCAGCCGTCCGGATACAGACGGCTGGTCAAACTAACCAACGGACCAAACAGATGAAGCACGGTTGTACAACAACAAACCTGCTCCTCAGTCGATGGGGAGCGCTGCCAGCGTCCCCCGCGCGTTTGCCGGTGGACGTCTGACCTCACAATTTTTCTGACTTCAATCGGTCCGCGCCCGGCCTTCCGGTATGCGGACGATATGGAAGGAGGTGGATCATGGGCAATCCCATGACCCGGCGCCACGTGCGGCCGCATGGCCGTGCCGGTGCCATGACGCCACTGTTGCGGTTCCTCGCCGGACCCCATGCCGAAGCACTGGCCATTGCCTGGCCGGCGCCGCATGTGAAGTTTCTGGCCCTGCCATCGGCGCGCCGTCATGCGGCGGCCATCCTGCTGGCGCGTGATCTCGACCTTGAAGAGATCGCCCATATCGCCGGGTACGGGCGGGATGGGGATGTTGCAAAACACCTCATGCACGGCCAGGCTACCGGCGGTCTGATGAAGGCGCTTTCCCGGTTGGGCGAGACCCTGTGGGAGGCAGCGGATTATGACTTGTTCCTGTCGCTGTTTTCGGATGAGAATACGGCGCAGGTATTGCGGCATACGGATGAAATCCGTCCGGCGCAGCTGCGCCTGATCCGCATCTTGCCTGTCCTGCTCCGGCGGTCGAAAATCCTTCGGCACATTCCGGACAGCAAAGGCGCCGTGGAGGATCTTGCCGCAGCCTTCGGTCTGGCCGTGCGTATGCGCGGACAGGCACAGGCCGCATCCGTCGCCCGCCGGTGGGAGCGGGCCGCATCGCCTGAACGTCTGTTCGACATGGCTGCGGACGATCTGCAGCCGGCCCGCTTCGGCAACATGCTGTCCCCGCCGGACCTGCCGCCAGCCTTCTTCCGGGTGACGGACAGGAAAATGCTGGGGCAGGTTGCGCGGGAGTTCCGCAATTGCCTGCGGGACTTCACCGGCGACATCGCTGCCGGGCGCATGGCGGTTTACGTTCTGCAAGATGGCGTTGAGCGCGCCGTCCTTGCCCTGCGCCAGGATCCGGTGGGCTGGCGGCTCGCGGAGGCGAAAGGCAAAGGCAATATGGACCTGCGCGAAGAAACGCTCCGGTTCATTGTCGATGCTGTGGAACGGGCAGGCGGGCGGACAGGCGAGTCCAGCTGGACGCTCGCGCGCCGTCTGCACGAGCATTTCTGCAGCCGCTGTGGACCGGCCTATGTTCCGGACCGGAGCACCTGGCAGAACCAGCTGATGCTGGGCGCTCTCTGGGACTGATCGGGAGACTGATCCGGGCACCTGGTGGGAGACGCCTCTCCGGAAACGGAGGGGCGTCGTCTCACGGACCTCTCTTTTGCCACCGCAAGGATGGAAAGGGATTGGAACTGGCCCGCCGCAGGGCTATCCTGTGGCCAGATAATAAGAAACCGGAGGAAACCACATGGCGGACGGACAGGGCGCGGCCCAAAGCGCGAAATTCACGCAAATGCTGGATGGCACCCAGGAAGACTGGGATATCATCGCGAAGAATGCGCGGGCGTTCAACAAAGGCCTCGCGAAACGGGTTCTGGATCATCTGCGCCTGTTGGACGGGGATTTCGGCGGCTATCCCATCGACCGTCTGGAGCATTCCCTGCAGACGGCGACGCGTGCGCACCGCGACGGGCGGGACGAGGAATATGTCGTCTGCGCGCTGCTGCACGATATCGGCGACACGCTGGGCAGCATGAACCACCCGGACGTGGCCGCGGCGATCCTGAAGCCCTTCGTGTCGGAGGAAAACCTCTGGATGGTCGCCAATCACGGCGCGTTCCAAGGCTATTACTTCTTCGAGTATCTCGGCCTCGACAAGAACATGCGTGACCAGTTCAAGGACAGCCCGCACTATCAGCGCTGCGCTGAGTTCTGCCACAAATACGATCAGGCCGCCTTCGATCCGGACTATGAAAGCGAGCCGCTGGAATTCTTCGAACCGATGGTGGAGCGCGTTTTCTCCAAGCCCAAGAACTCCATGTATCTGAAGGCCATGAAGGGCGTAGAATAGCCCGCAGGCGAACGAATGAAAAAGCCCGCATCCTGATGGGTGCGGGCTTTGCTCTGTCTCTCGACGGGCGGGCCGATCAGCTCTCTTTCACCGCACATTCGCCGGGCAGGGCGACGCTGACGCCAGCGGCATAGGCTTCGCAACGATTGCCATAGGTCTTGCCGTCGCAGCCGCAGACCGGGCGGTATTCCTTGGTACAGATCGGGCCGGTCTTCCTGCAGGTGCCGGCGCCGTCTGCCATGGAGCGGCAAACCCCGTCGTCATAAATGCAAGTCAGGCCCTCTTCACACTGAATAGCGGCAATGCCACCGCACATGGCGCCTTCGCTGGCGGTCGGTATCTGGTCTGGCGCGGCCACTTCATCCGGCGGCACGGCCCGGTCCGGCACGACGCCCGGTTCGAGAAACCACGCGCAACCGGCCAGAAACATTGGGAAAAACAGAAGAACGGCGAGGCGCATGGCAGTCTCCTTTTGAGAGAACAACCTGCGCCTCGCCGTCATTTTTGGCAAGCTTGTAGACGGGGCCCGGCCCGCGTCTCAGCCTTGTGATCAGCCCTGGCCTTTGCCTTCAGCAACGAGCGAGAACATGTTCGCGCCGTGCTGGCCGCCGGAGGTGAAGGCGTCGAGCGTCTTGCTGGTGTCGGTGATTTCGCCCCACTTCGCGGCGACGGCTTCGGCGGTCAGCTCTTCGCCCTGGCCGACATAGGCACCGCGGGTTTCGACGATGCGGGCCATCGAGAAGGCACCGGCACCAGCCGACAGGATCATGCCGGTCGGGGCGTCGTCTTTCACCAGGTTCATCACGCCCGGCGTGACATATTCCGGCTTCAGCTGTTCCAGCGCTTCCGGCGGCATCAGGCCTTCGGTCATGCGGGTCGCGGCGACCGGGCAGACGGCGTTGATCTTGATGTCGTTCTTCGCACCTTCGATCTTCAGCGTGTTCATCATGCCGACCACGCCGAGCTTGCCGGCGCCATAGTTGGCCTGGCCGAAGTTGCCATAGAGGCCGGTAGAGGAGGTGGTCACGACGATCCGGCCGAAATTCTGCTCCTTCATGATGTTCCAGGCAGCGTGCACCGGCAGGAAGGTGCCGCGCAGGTGAACGGCGAGGACCAGGTCGATGTCCTGGGTCGTCATCTTGGAGAAGGACTTGTCGCGCAGGATGCCGGCATTGGCGATGAGGATGTCGATGCGGCCCCATTTGGCCATCGTGTCATCGATCATTTTCTGCACGCCGGCCTCGTCAGCGACGGACGAGCCGTTGGAGATGGCTTCGCCGCCCAGCGCCTCGATTTCCTTGACCACGGCTTCTGCGGCTTCAGAGCTGCCGCCGGAACCGTCCATCGAGGCGCCAAGGTCGTTGACGACGACTTTTGCGCCGCGGCGGGCGAGTTCGAGGGCGTGGCAGCGGCCAAGACCGCCACCAGCGCCGGTGACGATGGCAACGCGGCCGTCAAAACGGATGTCAGACATGGGCTTTCTCCTGAAAAGTTTGGAGGTTTCAGACCAGACGCTCACGTGAACGTCAAGCACATCCCCTGCGTCATCCCTTGCGCGTGTTGTCGCGGCGTGTATCAGTTCCATTCCGGAATTCACCAGAGGAGGAAACACCATGCTCGCCTATGTCACGCTCGGCTCCAATGATACCGATAAGGCTTGCGCTTTTTACGACGCGGTTCTCGGGGAAATGGGGGCCAAACAGGTCTTCAATAATGGCCGCCTCTATTTCTACGGCACCGGCCCGGGCGCGCCCATGCTGGCGATTGGCGGCCCGTACGATGAAAAGGCGGCCAGCTGCGGCAATGGCGTAATGCCGGCGATCGCCGCGCCGGACAATGCGACGGTCGACAAGGTCTACAACAAGGCCATCGAACTCGGCGCGCAGGACGAAGGCGCCCCCGGCCAGCGCATGCCCACCTTCTACGGCGCCTATTTCCGCGACCCCGACGGCAACAAGATCTGCGTCTGCAAACTGGGCTGATCCGGCGCGACAGAAATTAAGGAGGCCCCCGGTCATGCGGCCGGGGGCTTTTTGTATGGCAGCTGGTCGGCGGACAGGGCGGCTTTCCATCAGCCCGCGCCCATGCTTCGACTTCGCTCAGCATGAGCACTCGGCAAGTGCAGCAGGAACGGACACGCTCTGGCTCTCCTCCGTCACCCCGGCCGAAGCGAAGCGCAGGGCACGGCGCCTGCACACTGGGTCCCGGATATTTGCTACGCAAATTCCGGGATGACGAAGAATGGGAGGTAAGTGCACCGTAGGGTGGGTTGAGCGAAGCGATACCCACCATGTGGACTCGCGGCAGGTGCGGTTTGGTGGGTATCGGCTTTGCCTCAACCCACCCTACGGCTTGCTACCATTCATTTCTTGTTCATGCTGTATTTGAGTTAATTAATCCAAGTTCATTTCGGGGGGCGCAACAATGCGTAGTTTTATCGTTGCTGGCAGTTGGTCAACATTGGTCATTCTCTTTGCCTTTATGTCGGCCTGTTCAAAAGAGTCTGCGCCAGCGTCGGCTGAAGAAGTTCCTGCTGTCCAAACAGTGATGTCAGATGCATCCAAAGATTCGTCGAACGATGTAGATCGTCGACCTCGAACGCTCTATGTCGACGATAAATATCCGAAGTTTCGCTCAGACTTCGAGGAATCCTTCGTTTCACCAATATCAGAAAGTCCGTCAACGTACGCTCAAGGCATTTGGGTGGAGGTGGACAGTGATTATGTTCAATCCGTACCTGACTATATTAAGTCGGGCCGGAAAGACCGAGGGTTGCCGATTATTTTCGATAATCCGGGGCAAGTCGACAAGCAAAAGCTCAGTCTGAAAGCCTGGTCGTCTTTTCCGTCACATTGGCAAGCGTACGAAGTGACTAAACCTGTCTTGCGCCCAGTATTTTCAACAGGGAGGGAAGACTCCATTAAAGTGGCCTGTAAATGGTATAAGGGGCTCGTAGAGACTTCGCCTAGTTTCCTTTCACTTCAAATTTGGGATACATGGGCAACAGATTTTAAGGCGACAGTATCCTCTTCGTCGGTCTACGATATCGATTTTTCGACTCGTCGCGTTAAGTCATATGAAGACGGAGCTTTAATGATGACTGCGGTCGACGGATCGATCAATGATTCCATTGAGGGGGGGCACAATAATTTCATCTGTCTCGACACAGTCTTGCTCGGCACTCACGAGAGCGAGTCCGAAGGTGAGGTTGACTACTGGTATTGTGCGAAGGGTATAGATCTCAAGCAACGCACTGGTGTCCGTTTCCTTTTAGATGATCAACAGAAGGCCCGCTTCCTAAACCCTCAAAATTTCGACGGGGAAAAGGTGGAAATTGAGAAATGGATCGGCGACTGCGATCTGCAGTGAGGATGGTCCGCATGCTCGCAATCCGGCGAATTGTTCGTATGGGAACCATTTCCCCCTAATCTGGCCGCCGGTCTTCCAGTAAGTGCACCGTAGGGTGGGTTGAGCGAAGCGATACCAACCATGTGGACTCGCGGCAGGTGCAGTTTGGTGGGTATCGGCTTTGCCTCAACCCACCCTACGGCTTGTTGCAAGCTGGGCTAGGGCTTTTTGTTCCGGCCTAATCCGGCCGCTGGTCCTGTAGCTGGCCGGCATAGAAGCTCCGGATGTCCTTCACCAGAGCATCCAGCGCGCCTTCGTTCAGGTACATCATGTGGCCGCCCTGATAGTAGGTCATGTCCACCTGGTCCTGCGGGATGCCGTAGCGGGCGAAGGTGATCTCGGCGTCGAAGAAGGGGCAGATCAGGTCGTAGTATCCGCTCGCGACCATTACGTTCAGACCGGTATTGTGGCGCATGGCAGTGGTCAGCTTGCGCCCGGCATTCACATAATGCGGTTCCCAGTACTGGCCTTCCGGCACGTCGCGGAAGTTCCATTGTTCGCCCGCATCCGGGCTGGAGACCATGTAGGGCCGGTCCATCTCAACACCGAGGTCGGTGGCGAGATACTGGTTCATCAGGGCCGAATAGGCGGAGCTGACCGCATAGGAGGAGACATCGTCCTCCGGGCCTTCGGCGATGTCGTCTGCCTCATCGCCCAGATAGCGCCCGTCGAGCCGGCCGAGCGCCACGCCTTCATCGCGCAACAGCTCTTTCTGGAAGCGGTGCATCAGGATGCGCAGGTTTGACGTCTCGATATATTGCGGGTCGAGCCCGGTGAAATAGACGAGCTTGTCGCGGATATAGGCGCGCTCTTCCGGGCTCAGCCGGTCGCCTTTCCAGAGGGCCGGGCCATATTCGTCACGGGCGAAGGCGCGGGCCTCGGCCAGGAAGTCCGCCTGCGGAACGCCTTGTCCGGCGCGGCCATGATACTGCGCCACCGCAGCCATTGAGGGCAGGTAGGTGACATAGGAATAGACATTGTCGTGGGCGGAGGTGGAGCCCTCATAGTCCAGCGCCTGCGAGATCAGCACGATGCCATTCAGGGCAATGTCCACGTCGCCCACCGTCAGCTCATTGGCCAGATAGGCGGCGCGCGTCGTACCGAAGCTTTCGCCGATCAGGTATTTCGGTGCGTTCCAGCGTTTGTGTTTCGTGATCCAGATACGGATGAACTCGGCGATGGATTCCTTGTCGCCTGCTTCGCTCCAGTAATCCTTGTTCTCGCCTTCGCCGATGGCCTGGCTGAAGCCGGTGCCGACCGGGTCGATGAAGACAAGGTCTGTCTGGTCGAGGATCGACAGCGGATTGTCCACCATCCGGTAGGGCGCGGCGCCATCATCCGCATCGGCGTCGCTTGCCACCACCACGCGCTTCGGCCCCAGCAGGCCGAGATGCAGCCAGACCGAGGCAGAGCCCGGCCCGCCATTGAACACGAAAGTCACCGGCCGGTCAGGCCCGGCCTTCTCCTGAACGTAGGAGATGGTGAACAGGCTCGCCGCGGGTTTGCCCTCGGCATTCTTGATCTGCGTCTCGCCGGCCTCGACCTTGTAGTTCACTTTCTGGCGGCCGAACGTGCCGGAATGCTGGGTGACGAACATGACCGGTTCGGGGACTGGTTTGGCTTCGGTTTCCTTCGCCGCGTCGGCGCTGTCGGTTTCGGCAAAAGCGGGGGCGGCCATGGCCATCAGGGCAGCCATGAAGAGAGCGCGCAGTTTCATTCGGGTCTGTTCTCCTGGGCGACGGGCGGGCTGTCTCTCAGGAGACGGCGCCAGAGGCCTGAATATTAAGGCGAAAACCTATCCACCGCAGGTGTCTGCGTCAAATGAAGGTTGAGCCGTATGTGCGGTTGCCGGACCGGGCGCCTGAGAGGCTACCCGCTGCCGCGCATTGCACCCGCGGCGCACATGAAAGCTTCCCCTGCGGCGATGTCACGTTTAATCCATAAGGCTCATATCTTCGGGGAAGGGAGACTGGGCCGGCATGAACATCATGGGATTTGAATGGGGCTGGGACAATGCCCGCGCATTGCTCGGCATCGCCATGATCTATGGCCTGTGTTGGGCCTGGTCTGAAAAGCGCAAGCTGTTCCCGTGGAAGGTCGTCATTGGCGCCACGGTGATGCAGTTCGTTTTCGCGCTCATCCTGTTCGGCATTCCCTTTATCCGCTCCATCCTGTTCAAGGCCAATGACGTGGTCGATGGCCTGCAGGCCGCGACGCGCGCCGGCACCGGCTTCGTGTTCGGCTATGTCGGGGACAACCAGGCGGCCAGCCAGCTGATGGACGGCACGCCGCCGCCGCTCTTCTTCTTCCAGATCCTGCCCATCGTGATCGTCGTCGCCGCCCTGTCGGCCATGCTCTGGCACTGGGGCATCCTGAAATGGATCACCAACGGCTTCGCCTTCATCTTCCGGCGCGGCATGGGCCTTGGCGGGGCAACGTCGCTCGCCGTTTCCGCCAACGTCTTCATGGGCATGACCGAGGCGCCGGTGCTCATCCGTCCTTACATCAAAGGCATGACGCGGTCGGAACTGCTGATCATGATGACGGCCGGCTTCGCCACCATCGCAGGCTCGGTCCTCGTCGTGTACGGCTCGTTCCTTGAGGGCAAGATGGCGAACCCGCTGGCCCAGCTGCTGACGGCCTCCATCATGGCGGCGCCCGCCGCCGTCGCCGTGGCGCTCACCATGATCCCGGAAACCACGCCCGCCACCGAGCGGATGAAGGAGCCGGACTTCAACTACGCCTCTACCATGGACGCCTTCTCGCGCGGCGCGACCGACGGCCTGCAGATCGTGTTCAACATCGCGACCATGCTGATCGCGGCGCTGGCGCTGCTTTGGCTGGTGAATGCCGGGCTCGGCGCCTTGCCGGAGGTTTTCGGCGCGCCGCTGTCCATCGAACGCGTGCTCGGCTGGATCTTCGCGCCGCTGATGTACATGGTCGGCGTGCCGATGGAGGAGGCGGCCAAGTCAGGCTCCCTGATGGGCGTGAAGACGGTGCTGACCGAATTCGTCGCCTTCCTGCAGCTGGCCGAAGTGCCGCCCGACGCGATGGACCCGCGCACCCGCATGATCACCGCGCACGCGGTCTGCGGCTTTGCGAATTTCGGCTCCATGGGCATCCTGATCGGTGGCCTCTCCATCATTGAGCCGAGCCGCCGCGATGACTTCCTGTCGCTTTCCTGGCGCACGCTGGTGGCGGGCACGTTCGCGACCTGTCTCTCGGCAGCGGTCGTCGGCGCGCTGCCGTATCAACTGTTTGCGGGCGCGAACGGCTGACCTGCTGACAAAAGCCTGACACGCAGGCGTGACTGGCTGCCCCTTGCGTACCGCTGCGGTACGTACGACACAAGGCTTCCGCTTGGGAGGAAGCGTTTATGAATACTGGTCCGGATCGTGTCATCCCGGAAAACGCGACGCGTTTATCCGGTGCCCATCAGAGACTTTCGCTTGTGGCCACCGGGGCCCGGCTCTCCGTGCTCTGTGCTGCGGCTGGGATGACAAGTCTGTTGGGCGGGCTGCCGGTGCAGGCACAACAGGCAGATGAAGATGCCACGCCGCATGAAATGCTCTCACCGATCGAAGTTTGGGGCGACCGCGCCTCCACAGATCCGGGAAGTTACTCTGCACTCGATGCCGCCGAAATCGATGCCACCGCAGCAGACCATCCGGCTGAAATCCTGAACCAGCTGCCCGGCGTGAACGTGCAGATGAATTCCGGGCAGGAGCATCTGATCGCCATCCGCTCGCCAGTGCTGACCGGCGGGGCCGGGCAGGGCAGTTTCCTGATCCTTGAGAATGGTGTCCCCACCCGCTCCCCTGCCTTCGGCAACGTCAATTCCCTGATCGAGCCGCACCACGAGATCGCCGACGCCATCGAAGTCGTGCGCGGACCGGGCAGTGCGAAGTACGGATCCAATGCCGTGCACGGACTGATCAACGTCATCCTGCCTGAGCCGGGCGAGGGCAGCGAGTTTCGGGCCTCCTATGGCACGCTTGGCCGCTGGCGCACAGATATGAAGCTGGACGAGGGCCAGCACTGGCTGGTGAACCTGTCCCTTCAGAAAGACACCGGATGGCGTGACAACACAGACGTCAACCAGCAGAAGCTCTCCGTCGTCGGCAAGTTCAATCCGGGCCTCTGGGACGCGACGGTCTGGCTGTCAGGCCAGAATCTGGAGCAGGAAACGGGCGGCTATATCGTCGGTGCCGATGCCTATAAGGACGAGGACATCGCAAAGTCGAATCCGAATCCCGAAGCCTACCGCAATGCCTGGTCCGCCCGCCTCGGCGCGCGTCTTGAGCGGCCCCTGTTCGATGGCACGCTGGTCCTGATGCCCTACGCCCATTCGCAGGCGATGATCTTTGCGCAGCACTTCCTGCCGAATGGCGGCGTGGAAAAGAACGGCCACACGGGCGGCGGCGTCATGGTGCGCTATGAGCAGCCCGTGTCCCAGCAGCTCACCTGGCGCGTCGGCACAGACCTCGACGCTGCGAGCGGCTACCTCCGCGAAATCCAGCCAGACCCGTTCGGCTTCTTCCCCGGCGACACGCGTTTCCCGCAGGGCGTCCACTACGACTATGATGTCGACACGACCGTCGCGGCGCTGTGGACCGAACTGGAATGGTCGGTGTCCGACACATTCCGCATTCTCGCGGGCCTGCGCGGCGAAAGCCATGACTACGACTACACGACCAAAGCGCCCCCCGGCATCAATGGCCGATTCAATGTGCCCGCCGACCGGTCAGATTCCTACGAGTTCGTGACGCCGAAGCTCGGCGCGGTCTGGTCGGTCTCCGACACGGTCGATCTCTATGCGAACTATGCCCGCGGCGCCCGGGCCCCGCAGGTGTCGGACCTTTACCGCCTGCAGAGCCTGCAGGTTGTGGGGCAGATCGACACGGAGACGCTGGACAGTGTCGAGCTCGGTGCGCGCGGCGCAGCCCTTGATGGGCGCCTCGTTTTCGATGTCGCCGCCTACTGGATGGACAAGGAGCATTTCTTCTTCCGCGATTCCAACGGCCTGAACGTCACCGACGGTTCGACAGAGCATAAGGGCGTCGAAGTTTCCGCCGCCTATGACCTCACCGATACGTTGTCCCTGTCCGGCAATGTGTCATGGTCGGACCAGACCTACACTTTCGACCGCATCATTGCGGGCTCTGCCTCCAACAGCATTCTCGACGGAAACGAGATCGACACCGCGCCGGAATGGCTCGCCAATGCGCGGCTGAACTGGCAGGCGACCGACCGCCTCGCCCTGTCTCTGAACGTCGAACATGTCGGCGAATACTTCACAGACCCCGGCAACCAGAACACCTATCCTGGCCATACGGTGCTCGGCGCTCGCGCGGCCTGGGCCTGGACCGATACGCACACGGTCTGGATCAATATCCGCAACCTGACGGATGAGCGCTACGCTGACCGGGCCGATGTGTCCTTCGGCAACCAGCGCTACTTCCCTGGCGAACCAGTCAATGCCACCATCGGCATCAGCCGCACATTCTAGAACATTATCGGAGGAACCCCATGAAGCTCTATCACAGCCCGAAGGCGCCGAACCCTGACCGTGTCGTCTATTTCCTGCGTGCCAAGGGCAAGCTTGATGCGGTTGAGCTCGAAGAAGTCTCCATCATGCAGCAGGAGCATAAGACCGCGGAATACCGCGAAGTCTCGCCCTTCTCGCAAGTGCCCGCGCTGGTGCTGGACGATGGGACGAAGATCACCGAGAGCCGGGCGATCTGCACCTATTTCGAAGGCATCTTCCCGGAGCCGAACCTGATGGGTACGGACCCGAAGGAGAAAGCCCTGATCGAAATGTGGGACCGGCGCGTCGAGCTGATGTTCTTCATCCAGTTCGCCACCTGGTTCCGCAATGCCCATCCCATGATGGCGCCGCTCGAAGTGCCGCAAAGTGCCGAGGCCGCCGCCAAGGGCGAGAAGGCCGCAAAGAAAATGGCGGAGCGGTTCGACGCGCATCTCGCCGACAATGAGTTCCTCGCCGCCGGCCGCTTCTCCATCGCGGACATCACGCTCTTCATCGGCTGCGGTTTCTGCGGCGTGATGAAATGGGCGCCGCACAAGGAGCACGCCAATCTCGGCCGCTGGTTTGAGGCCATGAAGGCGCGCGGCTTCGCGGGATAAGGCCCGGATACTTTCTGTCTGCAAGTCCGCCGCTCATACCGGCGAAGGCCGGTATCCATGGGCTGCAGGGGCTGACCTTCGCCGCTCTGGCCCCCGGCGTCCGCCGGGGAGAGCGGAGATGCACATCATCCCATCGCTTCCGCGATCAGTTCATAGCTCCGGATACGGTCCTCGTTCCGCTCGGCCAGCGTCAGGATGAACAGCTCGTCGGCGCCATGCTCGCCCGCAAAGGCGGCGAGGCGCCCGGCGACGTCATCTGCCGCGCCGATCACGCTGCGTCCCTCCGCTACGGCCAGCGCGTCCGGAGAGGCGGCGGCGATCACCGCATCGGCTTCTTTGGACGGAACGAAAGCGCGGAAGTCGCCCGTACTGCGGGCGAGGTTCCAGGCAATGGCGGGCTTTGACAGATCGCGCGCTTCTGCCTCGGTCTCCGCGGCCAGCGCAACGAGGCCCACGGCGGCGTAAGGTTCAGACGCGAAGGGCGAAGGCTCGAACGCCTTGCGGTAGGTCTCGATCGCGGCGCCCGCCCCGCCCGGCGCGAGGAAATCCGCAAAGGCGAGCTTCAGCCCCATCGCCCCGGCAAAGGCGGCGGAGTCCGGAGAGGACGACAACATCCACAGATCCGGCCGCGCGCCGCGCGGGCCGACATGGATGCCTGCTGCGCGGTGGCCGTCCGGCAGGGGCACCTCACCGCTCGCATCCAGCATCCAGTCCATCAGCATGCGCAGCATGGTCGGGAAGGTCTGCGCGCCGGGGCCGAGCAGGGCCGCCGAAGTGCGCGGGTCTGCCCCGGTCGCGCGTCCGACGCCCAGCTCGATCCGGCCCGGCGCCAGCGCTTCCAGCGCGCAGAACTGTTCGGCCACTTTCAGCGGCGAATAGTTCGGCAGCATCACCCCGCCCGAGCCGAGCTTCAGGTGTTGCGTCCGCTGGCTCAGCGTGGCGATCAGTACTTCCGGCGCGGCGCCTGCGAAGCTGCGCGCATTGTGGTGTTCCTGCACCCAGAGCGACCGCCAGCCCCGCCCGTCCAGCGCTTCGGCCAGGGCGAGCGTGTTTGCAAAGGCATCTGCGGCGGTCTGGCCCTCGAACAAGGGCGACGGATCGAGTATCGACAGGGCAGGTTTCATGGCCCCCGTGATGCGCTATGCAGGGGGACCATACAAGACAAGGAAGCGATTCATGCGGTATCTGGCGGTGTCCGTTCTCCTCTTGCTGGCGGGCTGTGTGCAGCCATCGGCATTTGGTCCTCAGGTACGGGCCGTGCCCATGGACGCGCTGCGCGATGCAGCGCCGCGGGGGCGGCTGTCCGGCGTTGCCCAGCCTGCGGCCTATAGGGTGGAGATGAAGGTCGACCCGCGCGAGACGCATTTCTCCGGCCGGGTCCTGATCGATGTGGACCTTGAGGCCTCCTCGCCCGGCATCTGGATGCATGGGGCAGGCCTTGATGTCTCATCCGTGAAAGTCACGGCAGGCGGGGAAACGCGGCCGGCGACCTGGACCGAGGTCGACCCGACCGGCGTGGTCTGGGTAGGTTTTCCGAACCGAGTTCATGCCGGCGATATCAGGCTCGACATCGACTATACCGCCGCCTTCGACGCCAACCTTGCCGGGCTTTTCCGTGTCGAGGAAAAGGGCGAAGCCTATGCACTGGCCAAATCCGAGAGCATCCAGGCCCGCCGCTTCCTGCCGAGCTTCGACGAGCCGGGCTTCAAGGCGCCGTTCGACATCACGCTGATCGTGCCGGACGACATGCTGGCGATCGGAAACACACCGATTGCCTCACGCGTGCCGGACCAGCCGGGCTATGACCGGGTGACTTTCCTGCGCACCCGCCCGCTGTCGACCTATCTCCTCTCGGTCGCGGTGGGGAATTTCGAAAAGGTCTCCGCCGGGACGATCCCGGTGAACGCCCTGCGCGACTGGCCTGTGCCGCTGACCGGTTATGCCCGCGCTGGCAAAGGCGAGGAGCTGGAGGCGATCCTCTCCATCACGCCGGATATGGTGGAGTTCTTCGAGGACGCGCTGCAACAGCCCTATCCCTATGAAAAGCTGGACATTATCGCTGCGCCGCAATGGCCGTCTGGCGCCACCGAACTCGCCGCGGCGATCACTTACCGGGAAAGCCGGATTCTGGCGAACGAGAAGTCCGGCGCCCTGTTCCTGCGGTCCATGAAGGGCGTGCACGCGCATGAGCTGTCGCATATGTGGTTTGGCGATCTCGTCACCCCGCCCTGGTGGGACGATCTCTGGCTGAAGGAAGGTATCGCCAGCTGGGCCGAGCCGGCCGTGCTCGGCTTCCTTGAACCGGATGGGGGGCATGATATCCAGGCCGTCGCCGAAGCGGTCTCCGCGATGGAACTCGACAGCCTGGCCAGCGCCCGCGCGGTGGCCCAGCCCATCACTGAGAATGCCGACATCCGCAACGCCTATGATGCGATCACCTACAATAAGGGGCAGGCCGTGCTGGGCATGGTGGATGCCTGGTTCGGACCGGAGGCGTTCCGTCATGCCCTGGGCCAGTATATTGCCGAATATGCCGACGGCGCCGCCGACAGCGCGCAGTTCTTCCGGGCCATCGGCAAGTCGACCGGCAACAGGGATATCGGCCGTTCGCTGAAATCCTTCGTCACACAGAATGGTGTGCCGCTGCTGGAGACTGAGCTGCAGTGCACCAGTATCGGCGCGAAAGTGACCCTTGAGCAAAGCCGCTATCGGCCGCTCGGCTCCAATGCGGACCCGGCACGCCACTGGATCATCCCGGTCTGTGTGTCCTGGCGCGAGGACGGCAAGCCGGGCCGGTCGTGCACGCTGATGCAGGCACATCGTCAGGTCATGCCGCTGGAGGGCGCGAGCTGTCCGGACATGTATCATCCGAATGCGAACGGCACCGGCTATTACCGCTTCAACCTGGCGGGCGATGGCTGGGACCGGCTGATCGGCGCTCTGCCGGACCTGCCCGCGACGGAGGCCCTGACGGCGATCGACAGCGCCCAGGCAGACTTCGCCGCCGGCAAGATGGACGCTGCCACGCTGCGCCGCCTGCTGGCCGTTGCCGCAGAACATGAAGACTCCGCCGTCGCCTCGGCTGTGCTGAACCTCTATACAGACCTGATGGACCGGCTGGACGATGAAGACGTGCCGGGCCTGCAGGCCGATGCAGAGGCTGCCACCGACCGGCTGTGGGGCATCATGGAGCGGGATGGCGACAAGGAACTCGAAGCCAGCCTGACAAAATTCGAAGCGGTGATCCTGAAGCGCGATGCAGCCCGCGCGCGTCTCGGCACGGAGATGGACAAATGGCTGGACGATCCGGATTCGGATGCCAACCTCTCCAGCGATCTTTATGCCGCGGGGCTCAGCGTCCTGCTGGATGAAGGCGGTGAGGCGGCTTACGATCGTGTGCTGACGGCTTATGATACGATTGATGACCCGGCCTTCGGCCAGTCGGTCGCCATGGCGCTCGGCGGCGTGACAGACCCGGTGCAGGCCGCCCGCACGCGGGACCTGATCGCGTCGGCGGAACTGGGACCGCGCGAAACCTACACCATGGCCCTGTTGCAGATGCGGGCGCCGGAAACGCGGGCGGCAATGTGGGCCTTCCTGCAGGATAATTTCCCGGCCTTCCTGAAAGCCATTCCGGCCCAGTGGAAACGCCGCACGCCGGGGCTCGCCGCCTATTTCTGCGACACGGATGGTCTGGACGCCCTGAACGCAATGTTCGAGGAATATGGCGACCTTGCCGAAGGGCACGAACGCGCCCTGTCGCAGGCGCGCGAACAGATCAATCTCTGCATCGCCCAGAAGGCCGAGACGGAAGCAGACCTCAAAGCCGCCTTCGCCGCGATGCCGTAACAAGGCGCTGGCACGCATGTGTGCGGGTATCCTTCGACAAGCACGTTTTTTTAGGGAATATGATTGCCCCGAAAGGTGGAAGGTGGCGGGATGCATAAGATCGGCTTGTCTGGCATGGCCTTGTCGCTGCTGTTTGCGGCGGGGTGTTCGCGCGGGGCTGAGGCGCCGGCGCCCAGCCGGGCGCAGGAAACGCCACCTGTCCTGTCTGATACCGGTGCAGACAGCTGGGCGTTTACGGTTGCCTCGGCGGATGGCACGGAGATAACCGGGCAGGTGGATACGCCCTTTGGCGCCGATGGGCACGAGCCAGTCATTGTGCTGTCTGCGGGCACCGGTCTCTTCGACCGGGACGTCAGGTTCGGCAATTCCGGTACGGAACGCGATGCAGTCTTCTCGGATCTTGCCCATCGGTTCACGCAAGCAGGGATTTCCACCGTCCGGTATGACCGCCGCGGCGTGCGCTACAAGCCTGCAGATGGGCAGTGGCTGGACAAGCCCGTGTCCGGAACCTCCACGGTAGAGAGCCAGCGGGACGATCTCGGCGCCGTCTATGAACTGGCACGTGAAGATTTCGGCGGGCCGTCAACCTGCGTCGCCCTGCTCGGTCAATCCGAAGGTATGCTGCACATAGCCGGTCTTGCCGAGGCGGGCTGGCCTGCGCCAGATCTTGTGGTCGGGATTGGTGCACCGCTGCAGGCACCCATGGATATCGTCAAATGGCAGTACACAGAGCGCGACGCCTTTTCTTTGCATCAGATGGATGAAGACGGTGACGGGGTCACGACAAATGACGAAGTACGGGCGGGCCTTTCAAATACACCGGCTGCCGCCTTTGGCACGCTGAAGCCTTATCTTCATCCGTTCGGCGAGTGGACACCCGCCGCGATCGCTCAGATGGAGGCGGCGCAGAAGGCCGCTTATCTGGTGGCAAAGGTGCAGGCGCTGGCGATGGATCCGGAGGCGCCTTTCCGGAGCGCCGCGCTTCCGATGGCGAAATACAGCTGGTGGCAGAACTGGTTCACGGACGATGTGCCGGTGGCTGACAAGCTCGCCGCCTGGGATGTGCCGATGCTGCTCTATTATGGCGACCGGGATTCCCAGGTCCGCTACGAATTCCAGCAGCCGTTCGCAGAAGAGACGCTGGGCAGCCGGGCAGAAGTCCACATCCTGCCCGGCCTTGGCCATTCGCTTGGAAGCAATGCGCTTTTTGGCCCCATGGATGAGGCGGCGGCAGACGCGCTGATCGCCCGCACCGCCGCCATCCTCAGTGAGCGTTGCGCGCTCTAGGCGTTTTTAATTGTCAGGCCGCCATCGACCGGGATGTGCACGCCGGTCATGAAGCTGGCCGCCGGCAGGACGCAGGAGAGGGTGATGTTCGCCACCTCTTCCGGAATGCCGTAACGGCGCAGCGGCACGCGGCGCTTGGCGTAGATTTCCTTATGCTCATCCGGGATGCCCGCCGTGATACCGGTGATAATCGGGCCGGGGCAGATACAGTTCACCGTGATGCCTTCGCGCCCAAGGTCCACGGCGAGGCCGCGGGTCAGGCCGATGACGCCATGCTTGGCGGCGACATAGGGGGAATTGCCCGGCGTCGCGCCCAGACCTTCCGTAGACGCCACATTCACGATCCGGCCATACCCGGCCTTGCGCATATAGGGCAGCGCCGCGCGGATGGCGCGCTGATGGCTGGTCAGCATCACATTGATGCTGGGGCCCCAGCTGTCCTCATAGCTTTCCTCGGCGATATTGGCCGGGATGGCGAAGCCGGCATTATTGACCAGGATTTCCAGCCCGCCGAAATGGGCTGCGGCCTCGTCGATCACGCGCTTGATCGTGGCGGCGTCGGACACGTCCATCGCCCAGCCCTTCACATGGTCGATGCCGGCGGCCTTGATCTCCTCGACCACCTTGTCGACGTTTTCCTGCTTCAGGTCTGTGACGGCGACGTTTGCGCCTTCGCGGGCGAACAGGTGGGCGGTCGCCCGGCCCATGCCGCTGGCGGCGCCCGTAATGAGGGCGGTCTTGCCTTTGATCGAACGCGACAGCGCTTCATAGGGTGGCTGGCTCATGACTGTTTCCTCTTTTTGATGGTGCCGGAGAAGTTCATGACCGGCCGGCCGTCCTCTCCGCTTATGATTCCCCGGATGAAGCTCAGCGAGCCGCCCTTGCGCAGCACGTCGCCGCGCGCTTCGAGGCGTTCGCCTTCCAGAGCGCCGCTGATGAATTCGGCGTTGAAGGCCACGGTCACGCCATAGGCGCCCTCCATCGCCTCATGCCCGAGGGCGAAGAGGGAGAAGTCCGCGAAGCTCATCAGACAGCCGCCATGCACCACGCCGCCGGCATTCATGTGCTTGTGCGCCACCCGGAAAGCAGCGACCGGCCCCTTCTCATCGACCCGGAAATAGAACGGCCCGGCCGTGTCATGCTCGAAGGGTTCGTCCTCCCATGTGGTCCAGCCTTCAAACTCTCCGGATGTCATGATGGTTTTGGTCATACGCGCTCCAATCACCTGTCATCCCGGGGCCGCGAAGCGGAACCCGGGACCTTGTCTGCGATTCCGAATAACGCTGCCGCCTGATACTTTAAAGCATTCCGTAGCGTCACTCCCTCACAAGCTGGTCGTAAAGATCCAGCCATTCCGGGTTCTCCCGGACAATCAGTTCGTCTTTCCAGGCCCTGCGCCAGCGTTTGAGTTTCTTCTCGAAGGCGATTGCGTCTTCCGGATTGGGGAATTCCTCAAACCAGACCAGGCGCCGGATGTGATACTTCTTTGTGTGCCCGCCATAGGTGCCCTGACGGTGCTGCCAGACGCGGCCCAGCAGGTCGCTGGTGACACCGACATAGATCGCGCCACCCTTTTTCGACGCCAGAATATAGACCCAGTAGGATTCCATGGCCGGAGACTAGGATTTCAGCTTGCACCTGTCATTGCGTCATGGGGCAGAAGGTCCCGGGTTCCGCTGCGCGGCCCCGGGATGACAGGTCCATGCGGTGGGCATAGAGTGATGCCGCAAACAGATGAAAAGGGAGGCACGGGATGCCGTTCGACGCCGAGATCCGGGACGCACTGATTGAACAGGTGCGCCGCTTTGTGACCGAGAAATGCGTGCCGGCAGAGGCCGAAGTCTCAGAGAATGACGAGGTGCCGCAGTCGATCGTCGACGAGATGAAGAATCTCGGCCTCTTTGGCATTGCCGTGCCGGAGGAATATGGCGGCCTGCAGCTGGACATGGAGACCGAATGCCTCGTCGCGTTTGAGCTCGGCCAGACCTCTCCGGCCTTCCGCTCCGTCGCGGGCACGAATATCGGCATCGGCTCGCAGGCCCTCGTCCTGTTTGGCACCGAGGAGCAGAAATCGAAATGGCTGCCGGGCGTCGCCTCGGGGGACCTGATCGCCAGTTTCGCGCTGACAGAGCCGGAAGCCGGCTCCGATGCCGGCAGCCTGACGACCAAGGCCATCCGCGACGGTGACCATTACGTCTTCAACGGCACCAAGCGCTACATCACCAACGCCAACAAGGCCGACATCTTCACCGTCATGGCCCGCACAGACCCGGACACGCCCGGCGCCAAAGGTGTCTCGGCCTTTGTGGTCGAGCGGGACACGCCCGGCGTTTCCGTCGGCGTGCCGGAGAAGAAGATGGGCCAGCAGGGCGCGCATATCTGCGACGTGATCTTTGACAATGCCCGCGTTCCGGCCAGCAACATGATCGGCAAGGAAGGCGAGGGCTTCAAGGTGGCGATGAGCGTGCTGGACAAGGGCCGCCTGCACATCTCCGCCGTCGCGACCGGCGTCTCCAAACGCCTGATCCGCGAAATGGTCAACTATGCGCTGGAACGCAAACAGTTCGGCAAGCCGATCATGGAACACCAGATGATCCAGGCGATGATCGCCGACAGCCAGGCCGAGACCTATGCGGCCGAGTGCATGATCATGGATGCCGCCCGCCGCCGCGATGCGGGCGAGGATGTCACCCTGCTCGCTTCCTCCACGAAACTGTTCGCCACAGAGGCGTGCGGCCGCGTGGCTGATCGCGCGGTGCAGGTATTTGGCGGCGCAGGCTATGTCTCCGACTATGGCATTGAGCGCTTCTACCGCGACGTGCGCATCTTCCGCCTCTATGAAGGCACCAGCCAGATCCAGCAGATCATCATCGCCCGCGAACTGGCGCGGGCCGCGAAGAAAGGCACCCTGTAAGGGCGCACATTTGCCTCAGCGGGCAGGCCGGGCAGAGTTCCCGTCCGCCCGCTGAGGCCATATCAGGAATACCGGGATAACAGGAAACGCACTCAGATGTTCGAACACGACCCCACAGACCCGCATGAAGTCGGCCTCGATGCGGACCGCCTCGCGGCGATCCCGGCTTTCTTCAAGGAAAACTATCTCGACACCGGCAAGCTGCCCTGCATGGCGACGCTGATTTCGCGCAATGGCGAGATCGCGCTGGAAGACTATTCCGGCACGACGCATCTGGGCGAAGGCGACCCGATCGGCCCGGACACGATCTTCCGCATCTATTCCATGACCAAGCCGCTGACCTCGCTCGCCGCGATGATGCTGTTCGAAGAAGGCAAGCTGCGGCTGGAGCATGAAGTCTCCCGCTACATTCCTGAATTCGCGGATGTGAAAGTCTTCGATGGCGGCACGCGCGAAGGCTACACGGTGCGAGATCCGGACCGGCCGATGAAAGTGCTGGACCTGTTCACCCACACGTCCGGTCTCACCTATGGCTTCATGATGCAGAACGAGGTGGATGCCCTCTACCGCAAGGAAAAGATCGGTCGTCCGGACGAAACGCTGCAGCAGATGGCGAAACGCCTCGCCGGTCTGCCGCTGCTCTGCTCGCCGGGAGATGAATGGTGGTACAGCCATTCCATCGACGTGCTGGGCGCCATCGTCGAGATCGTTTCCGGCATGGAGCTGGACGAGTTCTTCCGCCAGCGGATCACCGGCCCGTTGGGCATGGTCGACACCGAGTTCTGGGTGCCGGAAGACAAGATCCACCGCCTCATGGCCTGCTATGAGAAGAATGCCATTACCGGCGAAGTGAAGCTGGCCGATGCAGCCGGGGCCGAGTCGAAGCTCTATGCGAAACGCCCGACCCTGCTGAACGGCGGCGGCGGCCTTGTGTCCACAGTGCGGGACTATCACCGTTTCGCCCTGATGCTGCTGCGCGGCGGCACGCTGGACGGCGCGCGCATCATCAGCCCCAAGACCTGGGAATTCATGCGCCAGAACCATCTGCCGGACGGCGAGACGATGCGCAGCATGGGGCGGTCCATGTTCAGCGAAGTCATGTCGCCGGGCGTCGGCTTCGGCCTTGGCGGCTCGGTCGTCGCTGATGTCGTTGCCAGCCAGCAGCCGGGCAGCGAAGGCACGTTCAGCTGGGGCGGCCTTGCCTCCACCTTCTTCTGGGTAGACCCGGAAGAGGAAATCATCGGTGTTCAGATGACTCAGATGATGCCGTCCTCCACCTATCCGATGCGCGTCCAGTTCCAGCAGCTCGCCTACGCAGCCATCGACTGGTGATCCGTATCAGGCGATCTTTTGCTGTCGTCTTCCTTGCGCTTCTCGCAGCAGGTTCGGCGCAGGCGCAGTCCTGGGCCAGCTACAAGCATGAGAACTCCCCCGCCGGGGCGTTGTATCAGGACTTTATCGGGCGTCCGTATCAGGGCGTTGATGAGGAGCGCGCAGCGCTTCGCGACTTTGCTGACCGCTACATGGCGCTTTCCGGTCCAAACGGTGATGAGTGCTTTTACGGCTGCGGGGCGGGTCGCGCAGGCATTGGCCCGAATATCACCCATCCGGAATTCCGCCTGTACCTGGCGTACACGGCAATCGCGGAAGCAGAAGTCAGCAGAAACCTTCCAGGCGAGGCGGTGCACGCCCTGTCCGCGGCGGCGCAGATTGTTGCGGCCTGGAAGGCGGAATATGAAGCGGCCGCGTTTGAAGTCATGTCTTCAGATGTACTTCGTTCGGACGCACGTCAGAGCGTTCTGTCATTCTTGTCAGGCAGGCGCTGGGTTTATTTTTCCGGTTGCGTCGGCAGGGATGCACCGTTCGATGAACTTGCCGGCCACATCGATGAGATTGCTCTGACTGCGTTGCAATCGCCGGCGATTTCAAAGGCCGATTCAAATCGGCTGAACGCCCTGCGGGCGACCCTGCCAGAATTGGGGCGCGGCGTGTGGGCGGACGAGATACAGCCTTAGCGCCCCATCATGACATTGCCTGATGTCCCCCCGCCTCAACAAAGGCCCAGCGCCCGCCTCGTCATTCTTGATGCGGCGGGCCGGACGCTCCTGTTCCGTTTCCGCTTTCCCGACCGCACCTTCTGGGCAACGCCCGGCGGCGCGGTCGACGAAGGTGAGACATATGAAGAGGCGGCGTACCGGGAGTTGCGGGAAGAAACGGGTTTCAGCGGCAGGCTGTCAGCAGAAATACACCGCCGCCATACGGTCTTTACCGGTCCGTTCGGGAATCGTGTGGAAGCGGACGAACGCTATTTCTGCCTGCGCGTGGAGGCCGGCGATGTGGACCGCTCCCGCTGGGAGCCGATCGAGCAGGAAATGATCCATCAAGTCGCCTGGCTTTCGCCCGCTGACATCCGGGCCTTGCCGGACCCGGTATTTCCGGAGAACTTCGCCGACCTTGTTGATTATCTGAAAGAGGCGCCCCGCGCATGACTGAGTCCGTAAATCCCGTCCGTGAGGCGATCCTGGAGCTGACCGAGGCGGTCGGCCCCGGAAAGTCGATCAGTGCGGAACAGGCGGCCCGGGCCGTCAGTGACAAGCAGTTCCAGCGCGTCCTGAAGGATGTGCGGGCCGAGGCGGTTCGCCTGCACAAGGAAGGTACGGTGCTGATCTACCGTAAAGGCAAACCGGTGGAAGACCCCGACGCCTTCAAGGGCGTCTACCGGCTCGGCCGCCCCGCCGCGCCCTGATGGCGAAAGCGCCGGACCCGTTCCATGAGTTCGTCATGGAACTGTTCGCGCCGATGGGGCCGGTCAGCGTCCGGCGCATGTTCGGCGGCGCGGGTGTTTTCAGGGATGGGCTGATGTTCGCGCTGCTGTCGGATGATGTGATCTATCTGAAAACCGATGCGGACTTGCGCGCAGAACTCGAAGCCGAAGGCTGCGAGCCGTTCATCTGGACCCGGCCGAGCGACGGCAAGCAGACGGACATGGGCTATCTCAGCCTGCCGCCGGATGCGATGGATGAGGCAGACCTTGCCAGCGAATGGGGCCGCAAGGCATTCGCCGTGGCGCTGGCCGCGAAGGCGAAAAAGCGCAAATAGGGCCGGTCAGGCGCCGCTATATAGGGTGTATAGAAGGTCTGTAGATTGGATTTGTGAGGGTCTGAGGGGCGGTTTATCCAACACCGGGTTCTCTCTCCGGTTGGATATCGCCTAGTCCCCGTAGCGCCGCAATTCGCTCTTCGCCCGGCCTTTGGTAACCGTTACGACATAGAGCCGGTCATACTCCGTGGCCTCGTTGATCGGGGTGCCGGGCTTGCCGCCCAGCAGGTCCACAAGGTCCGGAATCGTATTGGAATGGCCGACGACCAGAATGGCGCCGGGCGTCGCTTTCAGCCGGTTGGCGAAGGCGGGCTGGCGGCTGGCGTCATAGATCTGGACGGGCAGGCCGGCGCGGGTCGCGGTCGGCTTGGCGGTTTCGATCGTGCGGGTCGTGTCAGTGGACCAGACTTCCGTCAGCCCTGCATCCTGCAGTTCCCGCGACAGGATATCGGCGCGGGCACGGCCCACGACGGTCAGGTCCGGATTGTCTCCGGTCTGTTTTTCCGCGTGGCGGACAAGGTAAATCGTTGTGTCAGGCGGGGTCGGCGCGCTGGCGCAGGCGCCCAGGGCCAGGAAAGACAGGGCCGCGATCGTGCCGCGGCGGGTCAGGCTCATGCGGCGACGGGGCGATCCATCGGATCGTCCAGCGAGAAGGCTTCCGGTGTCGAGCCGTGTTGCCTCAGATGCTGCAGTTTCTGCCATCCGTCCTCCATCGAGACTTTTTCGCCCCTCGGAGACCACCACATCACAAAGCTGGCGCCATTGGAACGGTCGATCTCCGCTGCCAGACGCCGCATGCTCGGCGGATGGGTGCGGCCGGAATAGGAAAATTCCTGCAATCTTTCAAAGGACTCCCAGCCGCCCATGGTCGACACGTCTGGCGCGCCCATGCCTTCCGGATAAGGGAAGATACCGTCCAGAGGCATCCACACCCCGTCCGGGCGGCGCACGCCATGACGGTGAAAGTGCAGGCCTTCAAACGCGGCAGCATCCGCAAAAACACGCGGCATGATGCTTACGAAAACACGAATGAACTCATTCTCAAGACTGAACGCCCCAAGTGGGCGCGCACAGTTGAAATGAATAAGGCGATAACCCATCCCCAGCCTCCTGAATGGGGAGGATTTACCGGTAAGGAATTACCCCATTCTTAAAGGCACGTGGGTAACCGTCATAAATCTTAGGTTACTTTCCGTGGAATTCTGCCGGCCGCTTTTCGAGGAAAGCCTTCACGCCCTCCGCAAAATCCGCTGTCCGGCCCGCCTTGCGCTGTGCCAGGCGCTCTTCATGCAGGGCTTCGCCAAGGTCGCCCTCGGTGGCATCCCAGATCAGTTTGCGCATGCCGGCGAGCGCGACGGTGGGGCCGGTCGAAAGGGTCTCGGCCCATTCCATCGCGGTGGCCATCAACTGATCGTCCTCGACGACCTTGTTGATCATTCCCCACTCCAGTGCCTTGTCTGCAGGGAGTTTTTCGCCGAACAGGGCCATTTCCATTGCGCGGACCCGGCCGATATTGCGGGCCAGCAGCCAGGTGGAGCCGCCATCCGGCACGAGGCCGATGCGGCGGAAAGCCTGCAGGAAGTAGGCGCTTTTGCCCGCCACGATCAGGTCGCCCATCAGGCCGATGGAACAGCCCACCCCCGCCGCCGCGCCGTTGATGGCGGTGATGACCGGATGAGGGTGTTCGCGGATGGCGACGATCATCGGATTGTAATGGGTATCCAGCGGGCGGCCGGCATCCGGCTTGGAGCCCGGATGGCTGAGCGAGGGGCCTGAGACCTTGCCGAGATTGGCGCCGGAGCAGAAACCGCGGCCATTGCCGGTGATCACGGTGCAGCGTGCCTCGTCGGCCGCTTTCTCAAGGGCGTGCAGCATTTCCTGCGCGGTGTCGACGCCGCACGCATTCATGGTCTTCGGGTCGTTGAAGGCGATAACGGCAATATTGCCCTTCAGTTCGTAGGAAATCAGCTCGTAGCTCATGCTCGCCCTCCCTTTGGCGGTGTCTCTTGATCTGGCGCCAATCTAGCCGCCCCGGACGGCTTGTGAACGCCTCACCCGGCGGCAAGGCCAATCTCCCATTGTTAAGCCCTGAACGTGCGCTACACTGTTCACAACAACCGATAAGCAGGGAGATCGGATCCATGGCCCTCGACAGCGCCCCCACCACCGGCATGGCCGGCATTCTCGCAAAGCAGAAAGCCGCGCACATCCGTGACGGAATTCCGTCCGCAGCCAAGCGGACCGAGTGGCTGGATAAGGCCATCGACCTGCTGATCACCTATAATGACGAACTGGTCGACGCCATGTGCCAGGACTTCGGGCACCGCTCGAAGGATCAGTCCGGCTTCACCGACATTGCCGGCTCCATCGGTGCGCTGAAGCATGCGAAGAAACATGTCGCCAAATGGATGCGCCCCGACAAGCGCAAGCCGGAATTCCCGCTCGGTCTGCTGGGTGCGAGAGCGGAAATACAGTACCAGCCGAAAGGCGTGATCGGCGTCATCAGCCCGTGGAACTTTCCGGTGAACCTGACCTTCACGCCGCTGGCAGGCGTCTTCGCAGCGGGCAACCGCTGCATGATCAAGCCGTCCGAATTCACCGAAGTCACGTCCGAAGTGATGAAGAAGGCCATCGCCCAGTATTATTCCGAGGAAGAAGTCGCCGTGATCACCGGCGGGCCGGAGATCGGCGCCGAGTTCACGAAGCTTGCCTTCGACCACATCCTGTTCACGGGCGCGACCTCCATCGCGCATCATGTCATGCGGGCGGCAGCAGACAATCTCGTTCCGCTGACACTGGAACTGGGCGGCAAGAGCCCGGTCGTGCTCGGCCGGTCAGCCGATCTTCAGAAGGCAGCAACCCGGATCATGGCGGGTAAGGCACTGAACGCCGGGCAGATCTGCCTCGCGCCGGACTATGCCTTTGTGCCGAAGGAAAAGACGTCCGACTTTGTGGCGGCGGCAACCAAGGCCATCGAGACGATGTATCCGAGCGGCCTTAAGGACAATGACGACTACACGTCCATCGTGAACCAGCGCCACTATGACCGCCTGATGGGCTATATCGACGAAGCGAAATCAAAAGGCGCCGAAGTCATCGAGATCAACCCGACCGGGGAGAACTTCTCTCAGCAGCCGCACCACAAGATCCCGCCGCACATCATCGTCGATCCATCCGATGACCTGAAAGTGATGCAGGACGAGATCTTCGGCCCGATCCTGCCGATCAAGTCCTACGCCGATACCAAGGACACGATCGCCTATATCAACGCCAATGACCGTCCGCTGGGCCTCTACTATTTCGGTGAGGATGCAGCGGAGAAGGATATGGTGCTGAACAATACCACCTCCGGCGGTGTGACCGTGAATGACGTGATCATGCATGTCGGCCAGGAAGACCTGCCCTTCGGCGGCGTCGGCCCGTCGGGCATGGGGTCTTACCATGGCCGCGAAGGCTTTTTGGAATTCAGCCACAAGAAATCTGTCTTTACACAGACGGGCAGCGAAATGATCTCGATGATCCGCCCGCCTTATGGCGAGAAGTTCCGCAAGCAGATCCAGGGCAGGCTGAAGCGCTAGCCCCGGCAACAGACAAAGAAAAAGGCCCCTCGTCCGCAAGGATGAGGGGCCTTTTTCTTTTCGGTGAGCGCTGGCTTAGCGCTTCAGGAAGGCCGGAATGTCGTTGCCGAAGCCTTTGACGTTTTCCGGGGCCGGATCCAGGATGAGATCGTCATCCTTGCGTTTGCTGCGATCGCGTTTTGGCTTGTCCTTGCGCTCGGCGCGTTCGCGCTTCGGTTTTTCAGACTTTTCCGGTTTTTCAGATTTCTCAGACTTCTCGGACTTCTCTGGCTTTTCAGCCTTCTCAGTCTTTGCAGCCTTTTGCGGCTTGTCGGGTTTTGCCTCTGCTTCAGGCTTCGCCGGCGCGTCTTCTTTCACAGGCGTCTCTGCCTGTTCGGAGGCCGTCGCGGTTTCCGCGTCGTCCTGCTGCGTTTCCTCGCGGCGGCTTCGGCTTCGGCTTCCGCCGCGTGTCCGCTCACTACGTCCGCCCCGGCTGCGTCCGCCATCGCGGCTGCTGCCACGGCGCCCGCGTCCGGACTTTTCTTCCGGCGGCAGGTTTTCGATCTCTTCGAGCAGGCCTTCCGGCATGTACTCTTCGACATCCTTGTTGATCATCTTGAGGACAAAGCCCCAGGACTTCTCATCATCCGGGGAGACCAGCGTGAAGCTCTCGCCGGTACGTCCGGCGCGGCCCGTGCGGCCGATCCGGTGGATGTAGTCTTCGTCCTTCGGTGGCGGGGCGTAGTTGAAGACATGGCCTACGTCCGGAATGTCCAGCCCGCGGGCGGCCACGTCGGAGGCGACCAGCAGTTTCAGGTCGCCGTCACGGAATTTCTGAAGCGTTTCGGTCCGGATGGATTGCGGCAGGTCGCCATGGATCGGCGCGGCGTCATGACCGTGCTTGGTCAGCGAGGCGGCAACAATGTCGACTTCGACCTTGCGGTTGCAGAAGACGATGCCGTTTTTCACGTCACGCGACTCAATCACGCGGCGCAGCGCGGTCCGCTTGGCCTTGGCGCTGTCGTTCGGCAGGTGGACGACATGCTGGGTGATCGTGGTCGCGGCATCGGTCGGACGGGCGACTTCGATCTTGACCGGGTCGCGCTGGAAGGTTTTCGCCAGACGCTGAATATCGGTCGGGAAGGTCGCGGAGAAGAGCAGCGTCTGGCGGCGCGGCGGCAGCTTGGCGCAGATCTTCTCGATGTCCGGAATGAAGCCCATGTCGAGCATGCGGTCGGCTTCGTCGATGATGAAGTATTCCACGCCCATCAGCAGCAGCTTGCCGCGGTCGAACTGGTCGAGCAGGCGGCCCGGCGTGGCGATCAGCACGTCGACGCCGCGTTGCAGCAGGCCTTCCTGCTCCTTGAAGCTGACACCGCCGATCAGCAGCGCCATGGTGAGCTTCAGATACTTGCCGTATTTTTCGAAACTCTCGGCGACCTGCGCAGCGAGTTCGCGCGTCGGGCAGAGGATCAGGCAGCGCGGCATGCGGGCCCGGGCGCGGCCACGGGCCAGGCGGTGGATCATCGGCAGCACGAAGGCAGCCGTTTTGCCGGTGCCGGTCTGGGCGATGCCGGTGACGTCGCCGCCGTTCAGGACATGCGGGATGGCTTCAGCCTGAATTGGGGTCGGATGCGTGTAGCCCGACTCGTCCAGGGCTTTGAGAATGTTCGGGCCGAGCCCGAGGTCGGCGAATGTTTTTTCAGTCAATGTCTGTCGTTCCTAGGATGGAAGTTGTTACCCGGTGCAGCCCGAATGGCCGCCAACATTCCGCTTTCCGCACCCATGTGCGTTCCACGGACCGGGCGCTTTCCATGCCCGGAGCGTCTTGTGCGCTGCACATAGTGTATTTCGGGGCTGAGGTGAAGAGCCTGCGTTCAGGACCGGGAGTCAGCCCCCGGCCGGCGTGTCACGATACTTCATGACATCTTCCACCAGCGCCTTCAGGACGCGCTTGGACTGGCCCATGTCGGAAAGCTGCCCGGGAACGGTAATGGCGGCGCTCATCAGCGTGCCTTCGTCTTTCGCTTCCAGCGTGATGATGAGGTCACCTTCCCAGGACCAGACCGAGGACAGCATCTTCGACCGGATGATGCATCCGTTCGTGGCTTCATTGATGTCTTCAAGCGGTTGGCTGCGGCTGGCGAGGGAGCAGAGCACGGCGGCCAGCGTTTCGCCGAACGTGTTGCGGAAGCCCTGCAATGTGTCCCGGCTGGTTTTCATGCCCAGCTTGGCAGAGATCGGCAGGGAGATGTCCTTGATCAGCTTCAGCGGCGGGACGGGGCCGGCGCCGGCGATCGCCATGACGGGCCGTGCAAATTCATAAAACTGTTCGGCCGACATGCCTCTTGGGTTGGCGCCGGTGACCGCCTCGATCCGGGCGCGGACCTCGGGATGCCCCATGATCTCGCGCGGTACCATGGAGGCGCGCCAGTCGAGAGACGGATCGGTTTCCGGTACAGGGGGAGGTTGGGGCGAAACGGCGTCAGCGCCGGCTTTCGGTGCGCCGCACTGGGCGCAGAATCTGTCAGTCTCGCCGAACTTTCGGCCGCACTGCGTACAGAACATGGTCGGGTCCCCACGACATATTTCGCAGGGACCCTACCTCAATTAGGCGCCCGCGTCAGCGAGGTTCTGGTTCACAAAGTCCCAGTTCACCAGGCTGTTCAGGAAAGTGTCCATGTAGCCAGGGCGGGAGTTCTGGTAGTCGAGATAATAGGCGTGTTCCCAGACATCCATGGTCAGGAGCGGGGTCGTGCCCTCCTCGGTCAGCGGGGTTTCGGCGTTCGGGGTCTTGGTGATGGCCAGCTTGCCATCCTTCAGAACAAGCCATGCCCAGCCGGAGCCGAACTGGCCGCCGCCGGCCGCCTTGAACGCTTTGACGAACTCGTCATAGCCGCCGAGGTCACGGTCGATCAGCTCTGCAGCCTTGCCATGCGGCTTGCCGCCGCCACCGGGCTTCATCGAGTGCCAGTAGAAGGTGTGGTTCCACACCTGGGCTGCGTTGTTGAACAGGCCGGCCTTCGACGCGTCAGCGGCAGCGACTTTGATGATGTCTTCGAGCGACTTGCCTTCGAGGTCAGTGCCCTCGATCAGGCCGTTCAGGTTCGTCACATAGGCCTGATGGTGCTTGCCATGGTGGAAATTCAGGGTCTGTTCGGAAATGTGCGGCGCCAAAGCATCGCGCCCATAGGGAAGATCGGGAAGTGTGAATGCCATCTGGAATTCCTTTCTTGCAGGTATGTATCTGGTAGATAAGCGCGTCATCCGACATATGGGTTCCATGCCGAATACTACCAACCCCCTTTCCAAAACACAGTGGGCCGCAATCGACAAGCGGGTGCGCAAGGTCGATGAGGACCGCTGGATCTCCAGCCGCTATGCGCCATCGGCCCAGCGCCGGGCCCTGACAGCCCTCTATGCACTCGCCTATGAGCTGGCCCGGGTGCGTCTCGCCGTCTCGGAAGAGACGCTGGGTCTGATCCGGTTCCAGTGGTGGCGTGAGGCGCTGACAGAACTGGAAGAGGGCAAGCCGGCCCGCGAACATGATGTCTGTCTCGCCCTGGCAGAGGAAGTCGCGGCCGGCCGGCTGAAGCCCGGCGCGATGCAGCGGCTGGTCGACGGCTATGAGGCGGCCTTCGTCGCAGAGGACCGCAACCAGGAACCTGAAGCCTGGCTGGCCCTGATCGCGGCCAGCCTGCTGGCCAGCCATCATGACTGGGCCGAGGAAATCCGCGATGTGGCCCCCGCCTATGCCGCGCTGCGCCGGTCAGAGACCAAAGCCTTCGGCCCGCACGTGAAGCCCGTGCCGAAATCCATCCGCCCGGCCGTCGCCCATTACCGCCTGCGCAAGCACTACAGCGAAAAGGGCGAACCGGACGCCGTCACCAAGCGCCTCAGCATCCTGAAAGCCATCCGGACGGGGCAGGTCTAAGCCTCGAACGCCTTCAGGATCGGGCAAGGGCCATCTTCGGCATGGTCGCACTGGTTGGCGAGTTTCTGCAGGGCGGTGCGGGCGTCTTTAAGCTCTCTGATCCGGGCATCCAGGGCATCGATTCTGTCGCGGGCCATCTGGCGCACTTCGGACCGGTCTGATGTGGCGTCGAGTACGATCAGCCGCGCAATCTGTTTCAGGGTGAAGCCTGCGGCCTGAGCGGAGCGGATGAATTGCAGGCGTTCCAGATCTGCCGCGCCATACTTCCTTGTGCCGCCCGCCGCGCCGCCACCCGCTGGCCGGGGAGGCAGCGCCATCAGGCCCTGACGCTGATAATAGCGGACGGTTTCGACCCCCACCGCGCCAGCGCGGGCGAGTTGACCGATACTCATGCTGAGATCGTCTTGCAACCGTACCATAGTACGGAAGTTATATAGGGAGGACCTGACCCGCAAGCGGAGCTTTCCCATGTCATCAGCCAAACCTGTCGCCACGCTCTACCGGATGAAAACACCGCAGCACATCTGCCCCTTCGGCCTGAAGAGCCGCGGCCTGCTGCGACGGAAGGGCTACAAGGTGGATGACCATCTGCTGACCTCCCGCGAGGAAACAGATGCCTTCAAGGCGAAGTATGACGTGAAGACGACGCCGCAGACGTTCATCGAAGGCAAGCGGATCGGCGGCTATGACGACCTGCGCAAATTCTTCAGCCTGCCGCAGAAGGACAAGGACGCGAAGACCTACACGCCGGTGATCGCGATCTTTGCCTCGGCGGCGCTGATGGCGCTGGCGGTAAGCTGGGCGGCGTTTGGCACTCTGCTGTCAATGCGGGTGGTCGAGTGGTTCATCGCGATAAGCATGTGTCTGCTGGCCGTTCAGAAGCTGCGCGACATTGATTCCTTCTCCAACAGTTTTCTCGGCTACGACCTGCTGGCGCGGCGGTATGTGCGCTATGCTTATGTCTATCCGTTTGCGGAACTGTTCGCCGGCGTGCTGATGATCGCCGGCGCGCTGACCTGGCTCGCTGCACCGATGGCGCTGTTTATCGGCGGGATTGGGGCGGTCTCTGTCTACAAGGCCGTCTATATCGAGAAGCGCGACCTGAAATGCGCCTGTGTTGGCGGCGAAAGCAATGTGCCGTTGGGCTTCATCTCGCTGCTGGAGAACGTCATGATGGTCGCGATGGCGATCTGGATGCTGGTGAAATAGAGGCGGCGACCTACTCCACTGCCACCAGCGCCTGACCGGCCAGCCACGCATCGATGTCCTGCAGCGCGCGGGCGGCCTGGGCGCCTTTCTTGGCGCGGCCTTTCGCCTTGCCCCGCAGGCGTTTGCCATTCTCGTCGGTCTTCGGGAAATCGGTGATGTCCGGGAAGAGGCCGAAATTGACGTTCATCGGCTGGAAGGTCTGTTTGCCTTCGAGGTGGCCGCCCGTGATATGTGTGACGAGCGCGCCAAGCGCTGTTGTTGGCGGCGGGGCGTCCAGTGTCCGGCCGAGGCGTTCGGCGGCGGCAAAGCGCCCGGCCAGCAGGCCCATGGCCGCACTCTCGACATAGCCTTCCACCCCGGTGACCTGTCCGGCAAAGCGCAGGCGCGGCATGGACTTCATGCGCAGCTGGGCGTCGAGCAGTTTGGGTGAGTTCAGGAAGGTGTTGCGGTGGATGCCGCCGAGGCGCGCGAACTCTGCCTTCTCAAGGCCGGGGATCATGCGGAAGATGTCGGTCTGCGCGCCGTATTTCAGCTTGGTCTGGAAGCCGACCATGTTCCACAGCGTGCCGAGGGCGTTGTCCTGGCGCAGCTGGACGATCGCGTGGGCCTTCACGTCCGGCTGATGCGGATTGGTCAGGCCGACAGGCTTCATCGGGCCGAAGCGCAGCGTCTCGCGGCCGCGTTCCGCCATCACTTCGATCGGCAGGCAGCCTTCGAAATAGGGCGTGTCCTTTTCCCAGTCGCGGAACTCTGTCTTTTCGCCTGCGATCAGAGCATCGATGAAGGCGTTGTACTGCTCTTCCGACAGCGGACAGTTGATATAGGCCGCCGTGTCGCCGCCGGGGCCGGGCTTGTCATAGCGGCTCTGGCGCCAGGCTTTCGACATATCGATGCTGTCGAAATAGATGATCGGGGCGATGGCGTCGAAGAAGGCGAGGTCATCCTCGCCGGTGTGGGCATGAATTGCCTCGGCCAGCGGAATGGATGTCAGCGGGCCGGTGGCGACGATCACGCTGTCCCAGTCTTCCGGCGGGATACCAGCGATTTCTTCGCGCACAATGGTCACGTTCGGGTGCGCTTCCAGCTTTGCGGTGACCGCTTCGGCGAAGCCTTCCCGGTCAACGGCAAGGGCGCTGCCGGCCGGCACCTGGTGTTCTGCCGCTGTGGAAATGATCAGCCCCTTGGCGCGGCGCATTTCCTCATGCAGCACGCCGACGGCGTTTGACGTGTGATCGTCGGAGCGGAACGAGTTGGAACAGACCAGCTCCGCCAGCTTGTCGGTCTGGTGGGCGTCGGTGCCCTTCACGCCGCGCATTTCGTGCAGGATCACCGGCACACCGGCGTTTGCCGCCTGCCAGGTTGCTTCCGATCCGGCCATGCCGCCGCCGATGATATGGATGGGTTTGATGCTCATGGGCGGGACATGCGCAGGCCGGCCGGTTCCGTCAAGACGGGGTTTGCGGCTGCGGCCGGGGGCGCTAAGGCAGTCTGCATGGATTCAAATACCTCATCCCCGGCCCCGGTGCCTTCCATTGCGGACCTGATCGTCGAGGCCTGGCGGCTGGCGGCGAAGGCGGCTCTGCCGGCGCTGCCCTGGCTGGCGCTGCTGTCGCTGATGGGCGGTTTCTACAAATGGGCGCTGAACACCGGCACAGGCGGCACGATGCTGACCCTCGCAGCACTGGTCGTGCTGTTCCTGGCGGGTGTGCAGGCCTCCCTGATGATTTACCGGGCGATGATTCCCGATGCGAAAGGGGCCTTCATGGCCCTGATGCATATGAATCTTGCGATTTATCTCGCTTTCTTCTTTGTCAGCTTCTTCATCTTTTTCTTTGTCGGCATCTTCGGCGTGGTGATGCTGCAGCTGTCAGGACTGGTGGACCTGGCCGCGGAAGGCGCGGACCAGCAGATTCCCGCCGCGCTGGCAGGCATGATGTCGACGCCCTATGGCTGGGCACTTTCCATCGTGTACGCCACCGGGCTCGGCGGTATCGCTTTTCTTGCCCTGCGGCTGCTGCTGACGGGCGCAGCCACAGTGCAAACCGGGCGGGTCATGGTGTTCCGCACCTGGCGCTGGACGAAGGGGGATGTCGTGCGCTTCGGGTCCGCCTCGCTGGCCACCCATGTCCTGCCGTTCCTTGTGGGATACGTCGCCAACCTCGCGATCAATAGCGTGGCCGGGCAGGGCGACATCGCCCTGTTTGCAACAGGGGTAACGGGACTGTTGCTGCAGGCACCATTTATTCTCGCAGGCCATGGCCTGGCCGTGGCCGGGCTCAAGGCCGTGCGCCCGGCGTCCGACATTGCCTAAGCCGTCGAAACCGGCTTAGCTTCCCGCCTGCGGGGCAAGGCGGAGGGATGCAACATGGCCAGCCGGTTCACGTTCGATGGCGCTTTGATGTTCGGCTTTCGGGCCGCGCATGCAAAGTCGTTTCCCTGGAAGTTTGCGCTGGCATTTGCGCTTGTCAGCACGGCGCTGACTGCGCTGTTCGCCTGGCTGACCAAAGACGCGATCTTCGGCTTTATCGACACGGTTGAGCAGCTCGACAGTGTGGGTGCCGACGACCCGGCACAGGTCTTCAGCGTATTTTTCGACCTGTTTGGCGGACTGTTGCCTTGGATCGTGCTGGGGTCGCTTGCCAGTCTGGTCGTGTGGGCGATGTTCATGACTGCCACGCAGCGGCGTTACATCCGGGATGAGGCGTTTTCCATCCGGTTCGGGCCCGATGAATTGCGGATGATGGTTGTCGGCGTCATCTGGTACCTTGGCGTGTCGCTCATGTACCTGTTGCCGGGCCTGATCATGTTGCCGATGTTCGGCATGATCACCGATTTCGCGAACGGCGACATCTCGGAAAACGAAATGGTGACCTTCATGCTGGGGCGCATGAGCATCGTGGCGCTGATTTCCCTGGTGCTGTTCCCGGTTTACGTCTTTTTCGCGACACGGTTCTCGCCGGTGTTTGCCATGACCATGAAGGAAGGCCGGGTCGCGTTCGGCGACGCCTGGATCGTGTCACGCGGCCGTTTCTGGCCGATCCTCGGGGCCTTTCTGATCATCGCCATCGTCGGTGGCATGGCGGTCAGCTTTGCCTCATCCATTGCCCAGATGGTGATGACGCCCGCTTTCATGGACTCCGTCACCAGGGTGGAAGATTCATCTGAGCTACGCAGCCTGTTCACCCCGACGCTGACGATTGCGCTGCTGCTCTATGCCTTCATCCGCTATTTCCTGTCCGGCTTGCTGATGCACTTCGTACAGGGGCCTGCCGCCTTCGCGGCGCGGCAAGATCCGCGCGGCAGTGTCGATGATGCTCTGAGTGTCGAGGAATTCAACTAAGGCAAATGCTCATGACCCCGATCGAGTTCAATTTCGGAAACGCCGTCGGCCACTTCACCAAGACAGACGGGCCGCGCGGCTTTCTCTGGAAGTTCGCCTTGGCCTATGCGGCGCTCGCCTGCCTGATGCAGGTGTTTACGGCCTTCCTGCAATGGCCGATCTATGAGGCGTATATCCATCTCTTCACCGGGGGCGGGGACTTTGATCGCTACGCCACGGAAATGGAGCAAATGCCGATGTCCACGTCGCTGGCCGGCCTGCTGACCATGCCGCTCGGCATATTGCTCTGGGTGATGTTTGAAGGGGCGAACCAGCGCCGTTACATGCGCGGAGCCGGATTTGGCGTGCGCATCGGGGCTGATGAAGGCCGTTTGCTGCTGGTCGGACTGATCTGGATCGCGCTGTTCATCGGCATGTATATCGGCTTTGCCATCATGATCGCGATCCCGGTTGGTGTCGGGCTTGCCATGGGCCCGGACGCGGCGTTGCTGGCGGTCCTGCTCGGTATCGTCCTGGTGCTGGGATACATGTTACTGGTCCTGTGGTTCTCGGCACGGCTCTCCGCAGCGGCCGCGCTGACGGTGCGGGACAAACAGATCCGCTTTTTCGAATCCTGGCGGGTCACCCGCGGAAAAGGCTGGACGATTCTCGGTGCCTGGATCGTTCTGGGCCTGATTGCGATGCTGGTGATGATCGCTTTCTATCTCCTGCTGTTCGCCCTTGGCGCCGGCCTCCTGTCGGCGCAGGTGCCGGACCTCATGGACGGCCGCGCCCCTGACGATGAGATCATGGCGGCGGTGATGTCCCCGGTCTTCTGGGGGCCGATGCTGGTTATGGTGCTGGGGTTTGCCGTCGCCCAGTCCATGCTGATGCATGTTTTCAGCGGCCCGGCGGCGCTGGCTGCGCGAACAGATCCGGAATGGATCAGCGAAGGCACGCTCGGCGAATTCGAATAGGGCGCGGCCAGCCGCTATTTGGCGGGGCTGGCCGTTTTCTTCGCGCGGGTTTTCGCCGGTGCTTTTTTCGCGGCAGGTTTCTTCGTCGCGGGCTTTTTCGCAGGCGGTTTCTTTGCGGTCGGCTTCTTGGCGGCCGTCTTGGTGCTATTCTGCTTCGCCGCTGCTGCTGGCGCCTTGGTGCGCTTGTTGCGCGCGGCCCGGCGTTCGTCCTGCCGGCGGAAGGTCTCGACGAGGAAGCGGCCCGTCCAGCTTTCCTTGCAGGCGGCAATGTCTTCCGGCGTGCCGGCCGCGATCAGCTGGCCGCCGCCGTCGCCGCCTTCCGGGCCGATGTCCAGCACCCAGTCGGCTGTCTTCACGACGTCCAGATTGTGCTCGATCACCAGCACCGTGTTGCCGCCGTCGACCAACTCGTGCAGCACTTCCAGCAGCTTTCGTACGTCTTCGAAGTGAAGGCCTGTGGTCGGTTCGTCCAGAATGTACAGTGTACGGCCGGTTGCGCGTTTCGACAGTTCCTTGGCGAGTTTCACGCGCTGCGCCTCGCCGCCGGACAGGGTCGTCGCCTGCTGGCCGACCTTGATATAGCCGAGGCCAACGCGGTTCAGCGTTTCCAGCTTGTTGGCAATCGCGGGAACAGCCGAGAAGAATTTCGCGCCGTCTTCCACCGTCATGTCCAGCACGTCGGCAATTGATTTGCCCTTGAACTTCACCTCCAGCGTTTCGCGATTATAGCGCTGGCCCTTGCAGGTTTCGCAGGTGACGTAGACGTCCGGCAGGAAGTGCATCTCGATCTTGATGACGCCGTCGCCTTCACAGGCTTCACAGCGTCCGCCTTTGACGTTGAAGCTGAACCGGCCGGGCGCATAGCCGCGCGCCTTGGCTTCAGGCAGGCCGGCATACCAGTCGCGGATCGGGCCGAAGGCGCCGGTATAGGTCGCCGGATTTGAACGCGGCGTGCGGCCGATGGGGCTCTGGTCGATGTCGATGACCTTGTCGAGATGTTCGAGACCCTGGATGCTTTCATAAGGCAGCGGCGGGCTGGAGGCCCCGTTCAGCTTGCGGGCCAGCGCCTTGTAAAGTGTCTCGATGATGAGGGTCGATTTACCACCGCCCGACACGCCCGTCACGCAGGTGAAACTGCCGAGCGGGATGGTCGCATCGACGCTCTTCAGATTGTTGCCGGTTGCGCCCTTCAGCGTGATTTTGCGCTTCACCTTTTCGACGGGCCGGCGCTTCGGGATAACGATCTCGCGTGTGCCGTTCAGATAGTCCGCTGTCAGACTTTCCTTGCATTTCAGGATGTCGGCAGGCGTGCCTTCTGCAATGATCTCGCCGCCATGAACCCCGGCGCGTGGGCCCATGTCGATGACATGATCTGCCGTCAGGATCGCGTCTTCATCGTGTTCCACCACGATGACGGAATTGCCGAGATCGCGCAGGCGTTTCAGGGTTTCCAGCAGGCGCTCATTGTCCCGCTGGTGCAGGCCGATGCTCGGCTCGTCCAGCACATAGAGCACGCCGGTCAGGCCAGAGCCGATCTGGCTGGCAAGGCGGATACGCTGACTTTCCCCGCCCGACAACGTGCCGGAGGCGCGCGACAGGCTGAGATAGTCGAGGCCGACATCGTTCAGGAAGATCAGGCGATCATTGATCTCTTTCAGGATGCGGGAAGCAATCTGGTTCTGCTGCTTGGTCAGCGTCTTGTGCGCGACGGAGAACCATTCACCGGCTTCGCGGATGGAGAACTGGCCAGCATCCGAAATGTCGAGGCCGGCAATCTTCACCGCCAGCGCTTCGGGCTTCAGGCGTTTGCCGCCACAGGCCGGGCAGGGCGCCGCGGCTTGGAACTTGCCGATTTCCTCGCGCACCCACTGGCTGTCTGTCTCGCGATAGCGGCGCTCAAGGTTCGGGATCACGCCTTCAAACGTCTTCGTCACCTCATAGCGGCGCATGCCGTCATCATAGACGAAGTCGATCTCTTCCTCGCCTGTGCCGAAAAGGATGACGTCCTGCACGGTTTTTGAAAGCTTGTTCCACGGGCTTTTGAGGTCGAACCCGTAATGATCCGCCAGGGCCTGCAAGGTCTGGGTCTGATAGGGCGAGGTCGATTTGGCCCAGGGCGCGATGGCGCCGTCCATCAGGTCCAGATCCTTGTCGGGCACGACGAGACCCGCATCGATTTTCAGCTGCTGGCCGAGCCCGTCACAGGTCGGGCAGGCGCCGAAGGGATTGTTGAACGAGAAGAGGCGCGGTTCGATTTCCGGGATGGTGAAACCGGAAACCGGGCAGGCGAAATTCGCGCTGAAGGTTACGCGGCGCGGCTCGGTCTCGTCATCCGCCTTGTCGGCGAATTCTGCAATGGCGATACCGTCGGCAAGGCTGAGGGCGGTCTCGAAGCTTTCCGCGAGGCGTTGCTCCATGCCTTCGCGCACAACGATCCTGTCCACCACGACGTCGATGTCGTGCTTGAATTTCTTGTTCAGTTTCGGCGGGCTTTCGAGTTCGTAGAACTCCCCGTCCACTTTTACGCGCTGGTAGCCATTCTTGAGAAGCTCGGCGAATTCCTTGCGGTATTCTCCCTTCCGGCCACGGACGATCGGCGCCAGCAGGTAGAGGCGCGAGCCTTCCGGCAGGTCCAGTGTGCGGTCCACCATCTGGCTGATGGTCTGGCTCTCGATGGGCAGGCCGGTTGCAGGCGAATAGGGCACGCCGACGCGCGCCCAGAGGAGACGCATATAGTCATAGATCTCTGTCACCGTGCCGACGGTAGAGCGGGGATTGCGGCTGGTTGTCTTCTGCTCGATGGAAATGGCCGGTGACAGGCCCTCGATGCTTTCTACATCCGGCTTCTGCATCAGCTCCAGGAACTGGCGGGCATAGGCCGACAGAGACTCCACATAGCGGCGCTGGCCCTCGGCATAGATCGTGTCGAACGCCAGCGAGGACTTTCCCGACCCTGACAGGCCGGTCATCACAACCAGTTCGCCGCGCGGAATGTCCACGTCGATGTTCTTGAGATTGTGTTCCTTGGCGCCGCGCACGCGGATGAAGGGGGACTCGGCCATAGAGGAGACTTTCGGGCTTCTTGCTCGTTACGACTGCAAAACGGAAGTGGATTGTTTGCTAGTGCGTATGTGTGGCGCGAGTCCAGATTTACAGCAAGAACGAAATGGGAACACTACTGCGTGCGCAGCTAATTTTTCTCAGCAGGATAGACTCGCGCGACGATGAGCCGGCTGAGCTTCCAGCATGCAAATGCGACCGCGGCGCCAGCAAGGCCATCGACCAGATAGTGCCAACCAAGAATGACGGAGCCAAACAGGATCACCAGGAAGTAAGCTGAAGTAACCATCCGCCAGACCCGTGTCCGTCCGAACATCAGGATATACAGGAAGGCAGTGGCGCAGTGCATGCTGGGCAGGGCCGAGATGCCACCGATGCCAAGACCATCCTGCTCGAATGTCTGCCATAACATGTCCTGCATGCCGGGCGCACGCAGGTCAGGCAGGGTGCGCAGATGCGTCATCAGTTCAGAATAGCGGGCTGGATCTGCGCCGACATGTTCGTAAAAACAGGGGCCTGCGGACGAGAACAGCAGGGCGATCAGGTTGCCACCGATGAACCAGGTCATCATTAGCGACAGGCAATAGCGGAGCCGCCGGGCAGGATCGATCCCGCCAGCGACGAAACAGGTTATCCAGCTACCAACCAGCAGCACCGCCCACAAATCATAGAGGAAATCCACGGTACGAAGCAGCGCGGGAATCTCATAGATCCATCCGAAGACCTTCCACGGGTCTGTGCCGAAGAAGAGGGCTGCGTCCAGCGAGGCAAATGTATTGTCCCAGGCAAACGGGATGACGGAAGGAATGCGGACTTTCACCGTAGTATAAGATGACATCAGCACCCCGAAGGAGGCCACCCCCGCAACAAACATGACGGGGGCTGCCGTCAAGGTTTTATGGTGGCGTGACCAGAGCCTGTCTGTCAGGCCGGCGAGACCGTCCTGATGGATCTGCAGGGCAAGCTTCAGAAGGCCGATTATCAGGACGCCTTCGAAGAACAGTGTCGAATTTCGTATCGCATAACCGTAATAGGCCGGGGTCAGAGTGGCCGTGGCGCCATCAATGCCATGGATTGTATTCTTCAGAATTGTCGCAAGCAGTAGCCAGGCAGCCAGTCCGGCAAAGACCGGTGCCAGCATCCGCAGCTCGGATTGTGGCGGCGCCAGACGCGCGGCTGCGAACCAGGTCGGTTTTGTGGCGATGAGGCTGCGGTCAGTCATGCCGAACAGGTACCGTATGTCGCTTAAGAAGCCGTATCGAACACCTTCGAATTCTTGAATTTTCAGGGGGGATCTGTTTGGGATTCCCTCCTCAGCGACAAACTGATGGGGGGCTATTTAGCTGAATCCGGGGACAGGAAGGGATATTCACAAAAGAGAGAACAAACAAAGAACGTTTTCTTGACGCGGTGATCCTCTGTGGATACAGATGATCGGGTCGCGACAGCCGAAAGGATCGGCGATATGATGTCGGCTTGATTCGGAAGCAGAATGATCGGAGCGAAGTCATGGCAGGATCGGTAAACAAGGTCATTCTCGTCGGGAATGTCGGGCAGGACCCTGAGGTTCGCCAGTTCCAGAATGGTGGGCAGGTCGCCAGCTTCTCGCTCGCGACGTCCGAAACCTGGAAAGACAAGAATACAGGCGAGCGCCGCGAAAAAACCGAATGGCACCGGATCGCCGTGTTCAGTGAAGGCCTTGTCCGCGTGGTTCAGAACTATGTGAAGAAGGGCTCGAAACTCTACATTGAGGGCCAGCTCGAAACCCGCAAATGGCAGGACAAGGAAGGCCAGGACCGCTACACGACCGAGGTTGTGCTGCGCGGCTTCAATTCCACGCTGACCATGCTCGACAGCCGCGGTGAAGGCGGCGGCCGGTCTGCCGGCGGCGATTTCGGTGGCTATTCGCAAGGTGGCGGCGGTGCCCGCCAGATGAGCGGCCCGCAGGAAAGCTTTGCCAGCCACGATCTCGACGACGAGATCCCGTTCTAAGGCGGCCCGGCATGGTCAGGGCATTGCTCCGGCCACTTCTGGCGGTATCGGCCATTCTGCTTGCAGCGTGCGCAATGCCGGTGTCCGGTACTGCGCCGCAAAGCCTTGAAGCCTCTGTCGAAAAAGCAGGCGTGGACCCGTCACGGTCCGCGATGCTCATCGTGCGGCTGGAAGATGGGGCGACCTGGTCCAGCGGCGGCGACCGGGTAGACCGGCGCTTCGTCGCCGCCTCCACCTCCAAGATCCCGCATACGCTGATCGCCATTGAGACCGGCGCGGTTTCCGGCCCCGACGAATGGTTTGAGTGGGACGGGCAGGCGCGGTTCGTGCCGGCCTGGAATGAGAGCCAGACGCTGGCCGACGCTTTCCGTCATTCGACCGTCTGGATCTACCAGACGATCACGCCGCGCATCGGCAGCAAGGCCCTGCATGACTGGTTGGAAGCATTCGGCTACGGAAACGCTGACACAGGCGCGCCTGAGGACTTAACGACCTATTGGCTGAAAGGCCCGCTCCGCATCTCGGCGCGCGAGCAGGTGAGCTTTCTGACGCGATTGGTGCAGCGGGAGCTGCCCCTTTCGGCGCGGACCTATGACCTTGCCGTTCCGGTCATGCTGGCGGACGAGGGCGAAGATTGGCGCCTTTACGCCAAAACCGGCTGGTATAGCAGCGATGAAGCGCAGGACATCGGCTGGTATGTCGGCTGGCTGGAACAGGGCAGCGGGGCCGTGCCGGGCACCTATGTGTTCGCCTTCGACATGGATATCGACACCCCGGAAACGGACATTCCGAAGCGTCCGGCGGCTGTGCGGCAGGCGCTTGTGGATATCGGGGCGCTGCCCGCGCCCTGAGCCTTGTTGTAAAACCGTTTTTTTACCCCGGAATCACTGCAATTTTCGGGGCTTTCAGGTTTGTTTTGGCGCCCCGAAATGCTAGACAAAACGGTAAGATTCTGAAGCGCGATTCCCGCGCGCCCTCTGCAGCTGACACGAGTTTCTCATGAGCGACCAGACAACCCCTCCGGAAGACCCGGAAACCCCCGAAAATGGCGGTGGGGGCGGCGCCGGCCTGCCGGACGGGATTGAACCGATTTCCATCGAATCGGAGCTGAGAAGCTCCTATCTCGACTATGCGATGAGCGTGATCGTCAGCCGGGCGCTGCCGGATGTGCGCGATGGCCTGAAGCCGGTCCACCGGCGCATCCTGTATGCTATGCAGGTGAACGGGAACACGCCGGACAAACCCTACAAGAAATCCGCCAACATCGTCGGTGCCGTGATGGGTAACTACCACCCCCACGGCGACAGCGCGATCTATGACGCGCTCGTGCGGATGGCGCAGCCCTTCTCGATGGGGCTGCCGCTGGTCGACGGTCAGGGCAATTTCGGCTCGATCGACAATGATCCGCCGGCCGCCATGCGTTACACCGAATCCCGGATGATGAAGGCGGCGACGCATCTGCTGGCTGACATCGAAAAGGATACGGTCGACTTCCAGGACACCTATGACGGGTCCCAGCAGGAACCGATTGTCCTCCCGGCCCAGTTCCCGAACCTTCTGGTCAATGGCGGCGGCGGCATCGCGGTCGGCATGGCGACGAACATCCCGCCGCACAATCTGGGTGAAGTCGTCGATGCGACGATTGCCGTGATCGACGATCCGGAGATCGATGACGATGCGCTGTGCGAAATCGTCCCCGGTCCGGATTTCCCGACCGGCGGCCTCATTATGGGCATGTCGGGGTCCCGCAAGGCCCTGCTGACGGGGCGCGGCAGCGTGATCGTCCGGGCCAAGACCGATATTGAAGAAGCCCGAAACGGACGCCAGGCCATCATCGTCACCGAGATTCCCTATCAGGTGAACAAGGCTGCGATGATCACCAAGATTGCCGAACTCGTGCGCGAAAAGCGGATCGAGGGGATTGCCGACCTGCGTGACGAATCCGACCGGCACGGTATCCGCGTCGTGATCGAGGTGAAGAAGGACGCCAGCGCTGACGTCGTGCTGAACCAGCTTTACCGCTTCAGCCAGATGCAGAACTCGTTCCCGGTGAACATGCTGGCGCTGAATGGCGGCCGGCCGGAACTGATGAATCTGCGCAAGGTGCTCGATTGCTTCGTTGCGTTCCGTCAGGAAGTCGTTGTCCGCCGCACCAAGCATGACCTGAACAAGGCACGCGACCGGGCTCACGTCCTTGTCGGCCTCGCCATGGCCGTCGCCAACATTGACGAAGTCATCCGCATTATCCGCCACTCGCCTGACCCGAACACGGCCCGCGAGCAGCTGCTTGCCAAGGCCTGGCCGGTCATGGATATGGGGCCGCTGCTGGACCTGATCGCAGACCGCCGCACGCGCAAGGGCGAAGGCGATACGATCTACCTGTCGGACGAGCAGGCCCGCGCTATTCTCGCGCTGCAACTGTCGCGCCTCACCGGTCTTGGCCGGGATGAAATCGGCAATGAAGCCAAGGGCTTGTCGGAAAAGATTGCTGACTATCTCGACATTCTCCGCTCCCGCCCGCGCATTCGCGACATCATCAAGGCGGAGCTGGCCGAGGTGAAAGAGAAGTTCGCCGTGCCGCGCCGTTCGGAATTCACCGCCGGCGGCATCGACATGGAAGACGAGGACCTCATCGAGGTCGAAGACATGGTCGTCACGGTTACGCATGGCGGCTACGTCAAGCGGACGCCGCTCTCGACCTACCGGACCCAGCATCGCGGCGGCAAGGGCCGTTCCGGCGTGTCGATGAAGGAGGACGATTTCGTCGTCCAGCTCTTCTCGGCCACGACGCATACGGAGATGTTGTTCTTCTCGTCGGCCGGCATGGTCTACAAGGAGAAGGTGTGGCGCCTGCCGGTCGGTGGGCCGACCTCGCGCGGCAAGGCGCTGGTCAACATTTTCCCGCTGGCCGCCGATGAACGCATCGAGAGCGTCATGCCGCTGCCGGACGATGAAGAGTCCCGCAACGAGCTGGACGTCATGTTCGCCACCAAGACAGGCAATGTCCGCCGGAACAAGCTGTCAGAGTTCATCCGCGTCAACCGCAACGGCAAGATCGCGATGAAGCTGGAAGAAGATGCCGATGACGGCATTGTCAGCGTGAAGATCTGTTCCGAGAAGGATGACATCCTGCTGACCACGGCGCTCGGCCAGTGTATTCGTTTCCAGGCGACGGACGTACGGGTCTTTGCAGGCCGTAACTCCACCGGTGTCCGCGGCATCCGTCTGGCCGATGGCGATGAAGTCATCTCCATGGGCATCCTGCGCCATGTGGACGTCACCTCCGAAGAGGCGCGCGCCTATCTCAAGCACGCCGCTGCCATGCGCCGTGCTGCGACGGGCGAGGAAGAAGAGGTGTCCGACGATGACGACGAGACCACCGAAGAGGCCTCCCTGTCCACTGAGCGCCTAGCCGAACTCGGCGCTGCAGAGGAGTTTGTCCTGACCATCGCCGATGATGGCATGGGCAAGCGCTCCTCCGCTTATGACTACCGCGTCACCGGCCGGGGCGGCAAAGGCCTTGTCGCGCAGAATATCTGGGGCCGCGACAAGAAGAAGGGCCCGGTCAAGAAAGTGGCCCAGTCCTTCCCGGTCGATGATGGAGACCAGGTCATGCTTGTCACCGATGGCGGCCAGCTGATCCGCACGCCGGTGGATCAGATCCGCATTGCTGGCCGGTCTACGGGCGGTGTCTGGGTGCTCCGTACGGCGGAAGGTGAGCGGGTTGTTTCGGTCGCTCGCCTTGTGGAAGACGCTGAAAACGTTATTGAGGAGGGCGGCGGCGCTGAGTAAGCGCCGCTGTTGTACGAATAACAGGGCCGGGGAGGGCTGCCATGCACCGCGTTGGATTGTATCCGGGAACATTCGACCCCCCGACTATTGGCCATATCGACATCATTGGCCGGGCGCGCAAACTGGTCGACACGCTCATTATTGGCGTGGCGATCAATGAAGCCAAGAAGCCGTTGTTTTCGCTGGAAGAACGCGTTGAAATGGTGCGCTCTGAATGTGAGAAACTGAACGGGCCGGGCCTGGCGGACATCAAGGTCATGCCGATGCACGGCCTGCTCATGAAATTCGCCGAAGCCTGCGGCGCGCAGATCATTGTTCGCGGCCTGCGGGCGGTTCAGGACTTCGAATACGAATTCCAGATGACCGCGATGAACGAGCAGCTCAATCCGGACATTGAGACGGTCTTTCTCATGGCCGATGTGCGCCATCAGGCTGTGGCATCGCGTCTCGTGAAGGAAATTGCCAGCCTCGGCGGCGACATCACGCCCTTCCTGACTCCGGATGTGAAGCGCGCCCTGATGGAAAAGTACGGGAAGTAATCCCTGCGCGACGGACAAACTGTCTCAAACCGTTGAAACCTGACAGGTGATGCCTGACATTACGGGCAGCACATGGCGCCGTTCGTGCGCCCGGATGGAGACGTTGCGTACCATGACCCTGGCCCCCCTGAAATTTGCGTCCCTGGCCCTCGCGGCCTCCGCTTTGGCCCTGTCCTTTGTGGCAAGCGCTGAGGATGCGGCGGAGGCGACGCCTCCGGCTGAAATGACTGTGGCACAGGCCAAGGCGGATCCGGACAATTGGCGCCCGGTCGATCCTGAGAACCTCTTCATCTTCGATACGACCAAGGGCCGCGTCCTGATCGAAGCGTTTCCGGAGGTCGCGCCGAAACACTACAAGCAGTTTTCGACGATCATCCGGTCCGGCGATTTCGATGGCACCAGTTTCCACCGTGTGATTGATCATTTCATGGCGCAGGGCGGCGATATTTTCGCGCTCAAGGGCGAGGATTCGGGGCTGCCGAATATTGAGGGTGAATTCACGTTCCGGCGCGATCCGGCAACGATGCCGCTTGAGGCCACGATTGGTCCGGAAGACACGGCGAAATTCGGTTATATCAAGGGCTTCCCGATCGGGACACAGGCGAGCTTCTTCGCAGAAATGTCGGTCGACGGCATGGTTGAGAGTTACATTCCGCACTGCAAAGGGATGGTCTCCACTGCCCGGTCCGACGACCCGAACTCCGCCAATTCGCAATTCTTTCTGATGCGCGGACAGGCAGAACATCTCGACCGCAAATACACAGCCTGGGGGCGTGTGGTGGTTGGCGAAGACGTCGTGAAGGCCATCAAGCATGGACCGGAAGCCCGCGATGGACTGGTTACCAATCCGGATATTCTCAAGTCGGCGAAGATCGCCGCGGATCTGCCTGAAGGAGAGCGTCCGGAGGTCTGGGTTGAGCGGACGGATGGGCCGTTGTTCCTGGCCAGTGTGGCCGACAAGGACGACATCGATGTCTGCTCGCTGCCGTCCGTGCCTGCGGTTGTCAGCGAGTAAGGCCTGCACAGGTCTTGTTGCGCGGCGCGCGGCTTTCTGCGAGACGGGCGCCCCATGGATCTGAGCCAATTCCAGTTTGACCTGCCTGAACGGCTGATTGCGCTGCGCCCGGTGGAGCCGCAGGATTCTGCGCGGCTGCTGGTCGTGCACGGGGACGGGCGGCTGGAAGATGCCAGTGTGCGGGATCTGCCGCGCTATCTGACAGCCGGTGACGTACTCGTCTTCAATGATACGCGGGTGTTGCCCGCGGCCCTGAAAGGGGTGCGCCCGGCGCGTGATGAGATCGGGCAGGACGTTGCCTGCGATGTGAACCTGACGGAGCGGATCGACGCCGCCAGCTGGCGCGCGCTCGCCCGGCCGGGCAGGCGGCTGAAGGATGGCGATACGATCATCTTCGCGGAAGGCTTTACGGCTGAGATCACCGGTCATCATGACGGCGGCGAGATCGGCCTGCGCTTCTCCCTTTCCGGCGAGGCGCTCACCGCGGCGCTCGACAAACACGGCGCCATGCCGCTGCCGCCCTATATCGCCCGGCGCCGCCCGGCAGATGCGAAAGACCGGGAAACCTATCAGACCGAATTTGCAGGCGAAGATGCCGCGTCCGTTGCCGCGCCGACGGCCGGTCTGCACTTCACGCCGCGCCTCCTGTCAGAGTGCGATGCGGCGGGTCTCGTGCGGGAGACCGTGCGCCTGCATGTCGGCCTCGGCACGTTCAAGCCGCTGGAAGAGAAACAGCTGGAAGAAAACCGGCTGCATCAGGAATGGCGCCGCCTGACGCCGGAGACGGCGGAGCGTTTGAACGCGGCGCGCGCCTCAGGCTATCGGGTGGTGCCGGTCGGTACAACGGCCATGCGTACGCTGGAAAGCTGTGTGGATACGGAGGGTGTGCTGCATCCGGCCACCGGCCCGACGGACATCTTCCTGAAGCCCGGCGACGCTGTGCGGGGCACGGACGCGCTGGTGACAAACTTCCACCTGCCGGGTTCCAGCCTGTTCATGCTGGTCTCGGCCCTGATGGGAACAGAGATCATGCGCGCAGCCTATGCCCACGCCATCGCGAACGATTATCGCTTCTATTCCTACGGCGATGCCTGCCTGCTACTTCCCTAGTTGAGAGGCAACATCCGGTCGCAATTCCGTCATTTCACGGATGGCTTTTGCTGCGGTGATGCGGGCGAGGTGACGGCCTTTTTCGTCGCGCCAGTCGGCTTCGACGAGGCCGGTCGTTCTGCCGCGGCTGACGAGGCGGCCTTCGATCGTGATCAGGCCATGCGTGACGGGGCGGAGGATGCGCGTCTGCAGTTCCATCGTGGTGAACCATTCGCCGTCTTCCAGCGCGCTGGCCATGGTCATGGAGACGATGTGATCCGACAGGCCTGCGACCCAGCCGCCGAAGACACGGCCATCATTGATGTCACGGTCGCCTTCGTTCGGCCACTCATACAGCGTGCGGCCATAGCTGACCTCTTTCAGCCACAGGTCCGGGCGGATGCCGAGATTGCGGATGCCCGGGGGCAGTTCCCATTCGCCGCTTTTCAGCCGCTTGAAAAAGGCGGCTTGCTGTGCGGAAAGTTCGGTCCGGCTCATGCGAGACGTGCTCCATTGGGGACGGGTTTATCAGGCGAGAACATGACAATGGCGCCCTCGGTATCGGCAAAGCCGAGCGTCAGGACTTCGGACATGAACTTGCCGATCTGGCGCGGCGGAAAATTCACGACCGCGGCGACCTGTTTGCCGACCAGTTCGTCCGGCGAATAGTGCACCGTCACCTGGGCAGAGCTTTTCTTGACGCCGACGCCCGGGCCGAAATCGATCTGCATGCGAATGGCGGGCTTGCGCGCGCCTTCAAGCGGCGCGGCCTCCAGTATCGTGCCCATGCGGATGTCCACCTTGCGGAAATCGTCAAAGGTGATTTCGTCTGCCGGGGCGTTGTCCGGTGTGTCGATCAGATGCATCAGGTAGACGTGGCCCCGCCATCGACCACCATCATCTGGCCGGTCATGTAGGCCCCGGCTTTCGAGGCGAGATAGACGGCGGCGCCGGCGATTTCTTCCGGCTCGCCGATCCGCTTGAGCGGCGTGCCGGAGAGGCTGCGCTTCAGCGTGTCGGGATTGTCCCACAGCGCCTTGGCGAAGTCGGTCTTGATCAGGCCCGGCGCGATACAATTCACGCGGATATTGTCGACGCCGAGTTCAGTGGCGAGGTTGCGGGCCAGCTGGAAGTCTGCCGCCTTGGAGATGTTGTAGGCTCCGATTACCGGCGAGCCGCGCAGGCCGCCGATTGAAGAGACGATGATCACCGCGCCGTCCTTGCGCTCGCGCATCTGCGGCACGCACATCTGGATCAGCCAGTTGTTAGAGATGATGTTGTTCTGCAGGATCTTGGCAAAGGCGTCGTCCTCGATGCCGCTCATCGGGCCGTAATACGGGTTCGAAGCGGCGTTGCAGACGCAGATATCGATCTTGCCGAACGCCTTGTTGGTGGCATCCACCATGGCCTGCAGGTCTTCCTTGGACGAGATGTTGGCCGGAACGGCGATGGCCGTGCCTTCGCCATGCTTGGCGTTGATTGCATCGGCCACTTCCTGGCACGGGCCGGGCTTGCGGGACGAAATAGTCACTTTGGCGCCGGCGTCTGCCATGGCTTCAGCGATGGCCTTGCCGATGCCGCGGGAAGATCCGGTGATGACGGCAACTTTGCCGGAAAGGTCGAACAGGCTCATGGCGGGGCTCCCTGCATGCTTTGTTATCGCGCGCAGGCTAGGCCCTCCGGCGGGGTGCCGCTAGGGGTTCCCTAAGGAAAGCGACAGTTCTGGCGCCGTCAGATGCCCCAGGCTTCGCAGAGAATATTGACCAGCATTTCGGTCCGCTTGCGCACCACGTCTGCTGTCCAGGCGTGCTGGTCCTGCAGGTCGCGGGTCAGGGCGAAGTCCATCCCGCCGCCGCCATTGAAGTAGACGTCTTTCTTGGCGCGATAGTCCTGCCGGTCGGCTTTCTGGTTCACCTTGTGGGTCAGCAGCACGAAATTGCCGAGCGTGTCGCATTGTTCGCGGCGTTTCGCCGGGTCTGGCCAGACGGTCAGCCAGTGGCTGTCCTCATGGATATTGCGCGGCAGGACATGCTCCACCGTCGCATCGGATTCCGGCGGGATGGTCAGGCCGTCTTCGAGGGCGGCATTCAGCCGGAGGGCCATGGCCCGCCTTTGGGCAAAGGTGGCGAACCGGCCGAGCATGCGCTCGCGGGCCTTGCGCGCGTCCGAGCGGTCGACAGACAGCGGTCCGCTCTTAGCGAAAAGGGTGCGGTCATTGGTGATCGCGTCCATCACCTTGTTGAAGCGCCGGTTCCGCTGGTCGCGGTCGGTGACCACCAGCATGATGATGAAGGCCTGCCGTTCGAGGCGCGTGAAGAATTCCGGCGCTTTCGAGTCTGCCACGCCGCGTTCGACCAGGAATTTAAGGGCAGGTGCGCGCCAGCTGCTCTGATCCAGCGCGCGCATCTGATTCAGCTTGTCGCTGACGATCTTCGCATTCGGCCCGTCCTTCACTTCGCCTGTCGTGATCAGCCGGTAGGCATCGACATAGCGCGGCAGCACTTCGTCCAGGAAGGTCCGCGGGTCGACCTTGGACAGCACCGCTTTCGGGAAGGCCGAGACCAGTTCGCCCCGGCCGGACTTGTCGTAGATGGACCGGATCTGGCGCAGCAGGTCGTCAAAGGCGGATCCGCCGAGCGCCGCCTCATGTTCCGACCAGCGTTCGGCATAGGCGCTGGCTTCCTCATCGGTGAATTTGGCCCGTTGGAACAGTTCGGTCTTGATGATGTCGTGCGCGTCCGGTTCCTTGCCGCGCGTGTTGAGCACGCGGAACACTTTGAAGCCCTGATCCTTTTCACCCACGACGACCCTCACCAGCGCGCAGCGGTTCATCACGACATCGGCGAGCGCGCGCCGTGTGTCATCGCTCATGCTTTCGATCCGTTTGGCAAAGGCGGCGGCGTTGCGCACCATCCGCGCCTGGCTTTCGCTTTCGCCCGGTTCCTTGTCCAGGTTCCGCGTCGCACCTGGCGTCTGGATGGATTCGCGGAAGAACGGCCCGTCCATATGGTTCAGCGTCAGCCGCCAGTTTGCGCCTTCGCCCAGCATCGGCCGGGCCTCGTCTGCGATCAGCGCGTGCAGCATGGCGGCGCGGGCCTTGTCCGGTTCGAGGTCGCGCAGCACGGCGAGCAGGATGGTCAGCGTGGTCAGCCGCTGCTGGCCGTCGACAATCTCAAGCACACCGCTTTCCGCGCCATTGATCAGAACGATGGCGCCGACAAAGTGCGGCGTCCCCGTTTTGACGGAATCGATGAGATCTCCCAGCAGCTCGTTGGCTTCCCGTGTCTCCCAGGAATAGCTGCGCTGGTAGGGGGGCATCCGCAGCCGTTCGCCCGGCGCAAAAATCGCCCGCACGGAGCTTTCCTGCGCCCGGACTCCAAGGTCGATATTCTGGTCCATGGCAGTGTCCATTCTGGCGCCCCCGTAACTGTCTTCTGACTAGCTCTTGCCAACCCACGTCACAACGCGAGATGAACCGCGTGACGTGTGTTTCTGGCTGAAGTGTGACGAGAGGGTAACGATATGCATGTGATCAGGTACCAACAGGGAAATTCTATCCGGTATGGAATACTGTCTGCGCAATCTGTAACCCCCATTCGGGGGACGAGCGTGGAAGATGCCATGAAAGGTGAGCCGGACGGGGCGCCTGTGCCGCTGTCCGAAATCGACATTCTGTCGCCCGTCGCCCGGCCGGGAAAAATCCTCGGCATTGGCGTGAACTATGCGGCGCACGCCGCAGAGAGCGTCAGCTTCGTCGATACGAAAAAGCCGGAGGTCCAGAAATGGTTCAACAAACAGGCCACAGCAATCAATAATCCGTATGCGGATGTAGAACTTCCGAAAGTGTCACAGCAGCTTGATTATGAAGGGGAACTTGTCGTCGTGATCGGCAAGCGCGGACGGCATGTGCCGCGCGAACGCGCGTTTGAAATCGTGGCGGGCGTGACCATCGGCTGCGATTATTCGGTGCGCGACTGGCAACGCGCCAGCCAGACCATGATCATGGGCAAGGGGTTCGACACGCATGCGCCGGTCGGCCCGTCCATCGTGACGCTGGACGAGATCGACGACCTCTCCGCACTGGAAGTGCGCACCTTTGTGAATGGCGAACAGCGCCAGTCCGGCCATGTGCGGGACATGGTTCACGACATTCCCGCACAGATTGCGCACCTGACGGCGGCCTTCACGCTGGAACCGGGCGATCTGATCTTCACCGGCACACCGGCCGGCGTCGGCGCAGGCTTCGATCCGCCGAAATGGTTGAAGGCCGGAGACCGTGTCCGGGTCGAGATCGACGCGCTGGGTTACATAGAACAGCAAATCGTGACAGAGCCGGGACGTACGGTGATCGGCTGAACCGCGAGGTAGTCCTGTGCCCCGATCCGGCGTCTTCGCCCTCCTGCTTTCTGTCATCCTGTCTGCGTGTGGAAACGGGCAGGGCGCTGCGCCAGCCATCGGCCCGGATGACATCCGGAGCGCCGACTTTGCCCTGCTGCCCTGTGCCGCGTCGAGCGAGGCTGCGCCGTGCCTGCTGGTCGTTGCTGGTGGCAAGCGGGTGCTGTTCGGCACGCCGCCCGGCTTGCGCGGGACGATAGACGGGCAGGTACTGGCCAGCCTCGACGCGGTCCTGTTGTTCTCCCTGCAGGGGGCGAATCTTGAAGGTCTGGATGAAGTGCGCAATGCGGGCTGGTCGGCCGGGCGCGAAACGCCGCTGGCGGTCGGCGGCCCGTCCGGAACGCGCGACGTTGTCGCGGCGCTGAACAAGGCATTCGAACTCTCCGATGCGGAAATCTTCGTTCAGGACTCGCCGAAAGGCGGCTTTGGCGCGGCGCTGCTGGGTGTCCTGCCGGGCGAAGGCGATGCGAAGACGGAAGTCTTCAATACCGGCGACCTGGTCGTCACCAAGATCGAGTCGGCGGATGGCCGGGCAGGATATTGGGTGGACTATGGCGGCCAGCGCGCGGTGCTGCAGCCATGCGGCATGACCCTCGCGGTGAAGTTCAATGAACAGGAGGCCTTTGCGCTGGCTTGCGACGCGGAGGCGCCGAATGCCTGGCCGCTCGGCAAGGTCCATTACCTTGTTGAAGGGGCCAGCGCAGAACCTTGATTTTTGTCTGAAAACAGAGCCCTGAGAAAGGACCGGGGCGCACATTTCTGCGCGCCCCGTGTCTCCCCCGAGACTGCCCCCGCTCCGGCCAATAAGATGGCCGCGGACCGGTGGTGCCGGGTCTCTGTATTCTGGCTATCGGTCGTGCCACGTCCTGTCCAGTTACGGTTTGTATCCGATTGTGACACGCGGCGTGCCTGTGACCTCTCCGCAACAATGTTCGGCGGGATTGCCGGACCACCCAAATTGCGCCACATCCAAGCAATTCGTTAACTTCTGGACCTTATCTGTTAAGATTGACGAATTGTTTCGGGTGCTGAGCTGATGACGTTTCTCTTGTTCCTGCTGTACATGGCAGCCGGCGGTGCCGCCGGATACGTCGGCGCGACGGTGTTGGAACTCGGCCTGCCGGTCTCCATTGGCGCAGGCGTGCTGACCACAGCTGTTCTCAGCCAGATCCATGTCCTTGTTTCCAATGGCAGTTCGAAGCGCGAGATCGATGCGCGCATGCAGGCCATTGAGAAAGAGAACCGCGACGCCGAACGCCGGATGGACGTGATCGAAGCGCGCACCGACGTGGTCGAGGAAACCGTCAAGCATGAGCTGACCGAGCGGCGCGATGCGCTGGTCTCGGAAATGAAGCAGCTGGAAAGCCTGATCGACCGGCTGTCCCACAGCTTCGAAACCCGTCTGGCGGAAACCTCCACCAACAAGATTGTCGCCCCGCAGGAAGACGCAATTCTCCGCGATGTGCGCGATGCGCTGAAGGATGGCCGTGTCGACCTGCATCTGCAGCCGATCGTATCGCTGCCGCAGCGCCGTGTGTCTTTCTATGAAGGCTTCACCCGCCTCCGTCGTCCCGATGGCTCGCTGATCCTGCCGGCGGAATTCCTCGATGCCGGCCGCCGCGCCAATCTGATGGGGCAGATCGACAATTTCACCCTGTTCCGCTGTGTGCAGATCGTGCGCCGCCTGGCAGAGCGCGACCGCCGCGTCGGCGTCTTCTGTAATATCGCGGCAAGCTCGCTGGAAGATTCGACCTTCTTCCCGATGTTCCTTGAATTCATGACGGAAAACCGGGACCTCTCGGGCGCCGTCATTTTCGAGATCCGCGCCGACCGGTTCGAGACCCGCTCGCGCACCATGCGGGACAATATGGACAAGCTGACCGCGCTCGGCTTCCGCTTCTCCATCGACCACGCCCCGGACCTCGGCCTCGACCTGCCGCGTCTTCAGTCGGCCGGCGTGCGCTTTGTGAAGATGAATGGCGGCGCCCTGATCGACCAGCTGCGCGACCCCGCCGGACCGCGTCCGGTGTCGTCCATCAACCGCCGCGTCGATGGCGAGGAAGTCTCCGCCGTCTTCTCCCGCTACGGCATCACCATGGTGGCCGAGAAGATGGAAGACGAGGCGAGCGTCGTCGAGATTCTCGAATACGAGATCCCGTATGGACAGGGCCATGTCTTCGGCGCCCCGCGCCCGATCAAGGCCTCGCTGATGGAAGAAACCGCCCCGCCGCGGGAAATGGTCCAGCGCCTGACCAATTTCGGCTGAGACAGCTTCCCTCAAATCGCCCCAATCCCGGTATGTGCTGGCCTCCGTACTGAAACGGAGGTGCTTTCATGCGTGCGATGATCCTGGCGCTTGCTGCCTTGCCCGCCGGTGCCGCGGCCGGAGAGGTCCGGACGGTGGTTGCGGACCTTCCGGGACCTGTGGAATTCGAGGCGCCCGAGGCGCTCCAGGCGCTGGAAGAAGGCCCGGTCTGGCTGGACCTCTCCATCGCGCCGCCACTTGATCCGGCGGTGCAGCAGGAAGACGGCGCATGGTCCGGTATAGTCTGCGATAGTCATGGCGAGGTCAGCGCGAAGTCGGTCTCAGTCCCCACCGGATCCAACCATTTGCTGCTGGAAGTCCGCCCAGGCACGCCGGAGCAGCATGCCGCAAACATGGTCTCCTGCAACTACGCGCCCCAGTATTCAGACGAGACCCGCCTCGGTCATGTGGTCCGTATCAAGGGCTGCTATTTTGCCAATTCCGTATCGATCCCGACCGCAACCCAGTGGATCCTGAACCCGTTGCCCGCCGGCGATTGCGCGGCAGGGAATTGACCGCAGCGCCCGCCCGGCCTACCTCGCCGCGCATGACCGCACCGCAATTCCCGCAAGGGCTTTCCGAAATCGCCGGCCGCTACGACACGATCCTGTGTGACGTCTGGGGCGTGATCCACAATGGCCGCAGCGCATTTGATGAGGCGTGCGACGCGCTTGTCCGCTTCCGCGAAGGCGGCGGCCATGTCTGCCTGATCACCAATGCGCCCGTGCCGAAGGCGCAGGTGACCCGCCTGTTCGCCCCGCTGGGCGTGCCGGAGGCCGCGTTTGACGATTGCGTCTCCTCCGGCGATGCCACCCGCGCAGAGCTGGACCGCCGCAAGGGGCAGGCCGTCTGGCGTCTCGGCGCCGATGAGGGCTGGGAGCATGACCGCCACCTCTATGAGGGGCTGGACCTCAAATTCACCGAGGCTGACGAGGCCGACCTGCTGCTGTGCATCGGACTGCGCGACCATGTGGGCGAGCATCCGGAAGACTATCGCGAAGAGCTCTCTGCCGGCATCGCCCGGAACCTTCCCATGATCTGCGCCAATCCGGACAAGCAGGTACGCGTGGGCGGCCAGCTCTACTGGTGCGCAGGCGCATTGGCGGATGTCTACGAAGATCTTGGCGGTAAAGTGATTTATCCCGGCAAGCCGCATCCGCCGATCTATCATCTCGCAATTGAGCGCATTGAGGCGCTGACGGACGGCAAACCAGTCGACCGGTCCCGCGTGCTCTGCATTGGCGACAGCCCCGCCACGGATGTGCGCGGCGCCGGCGTACAGGGCTTTGACAGCCTATATGTCGGCACCGGCCTCAAGGAGCATGGCGCGCATTTCGAAGAGGAAGTTGCCGAATTGCTGGCGGCCTATGGCGAGCAGGCAACCTGGGCCATGACAGGCTTAAGATGGTGACGCATCGCCCTCAGGCGTGTAACGAAGCCCGTCGAAAGAATCGGAGCATCCCGGAATGACTGAATTTACCGGCTTCAAATATGAAGACCTCGAAATCGGGCAGTCGCACGAAACCGTGCATCAGATCACTGCGGACGACATCCAGCGTTTTGCTGAAGTGTCGGGCGATTTCAATCCGCTGCACATGTCCGACGAATATGCCGCCACGACCATGTTCGAGAAGCGCATCGCCCATGGCGCGCTGACGGCGAGCTATATTTCCGGCATCCTCGGCAACAACCTGCCGGGGCCTGGCGCGGTCTTTGTGGGGCTGAACATGCGCTTCCGCCGTCCGGTCTATATCGGTGACACGGTCACGGCGCGTGCGACGGTCGCCGAGAAGATCGACCGCGGCAATAGGGTCGTCCTCAAGATTGAGTGCATCGTGGACGGCAAGCGCGTCATCGCTGGCGACGCCGAAGTGGTTGCGCCGAGCCGGGAGGCCTGATTGGCCGTTTATGCCGACTACCGGGGCTTGCCCGCCAGTGCGCGGGGGGCTTCGATTGCGCTCGGCAATTTTGACGGGCTGCATGCCGGCCACCGGGCGGTGATGGAAGCGGCAAGGCAGGCGGGGGGCGGCAAGTTCTCCGTCGCGACCTTCGAGCCGCCGCCCCGCGCCTATTTCCGGCCCAGCGACCCGCCTTTCCGCATCTTCCGGCCTGAGCGGCGCAACAATGCCATCCTGGCGGCTGGCGCGGACACTGTGTTCGAGCTGCCGTTCAATGGCGAAATGGCGTCGATGACCGATGAAGGTTTCGTCCGGGATGTGCTGGTCGACGGCCTGTCAGTCAGCCATGTCTCCGTCGGCTTCGATTTCCGCTTCGGGCGCGGCCGGATGGGCCATGCCCAGAGGCTGGCCAGCCTCGGCCGGGCGCTCGGCTTCGGCGTGACGATCGTTGATGAAGTGATCGAGCTGGAAGGCAAGGCATCGTCCACGGCCATCCGGCAGGCGCTGCATGCCGGCGAGCCGGAAACAGCCGCAGAACTGCTGGGCACCTGGTGGATTGCCGATGGCGTGGTCGAGAGCGGCGAGAAGAATGGCCGGACCCTCGGTTTCCCGACGGCAAACCTCCACCTCGGAGACCTGATCCATCCGCGTCATGGCATCTATGCGGTGCGGGCGCGGATCGAGAGGCAGGGCGACTGGCTGGACGGTGTTGCCAATTTCGGCCGCACGCCCACGACCGGCATCCGCGATCCGCTTCTGGAGACCCACATCTTCGATTTCGATGACGATCTCTATGGCAAATGGCTGGAGGTCCAGATCATCTCCTTCATCCGGCCGGAACTGAAGTTTGCCGATCTGGATGCTCTGGTTGAAGCCATGCACGCAGACGCTGCAGAAGCCCGCAAACGCCTCGCGAATCTATAAGTTTCGTTAGAATTTTCTCTTTTCTTTGCGGCCGTACCCCGCCATGCTGCGCCCATCTGGGGACAGCAACAGGGAGTTTCCCATGCGCACTTTGCTCACCACAGCGGCCTTGGCAGCGGCCGTATCCTTCCCGGCCTCCGCACAGGAATTCAGCGCCGACACATCGCTTGCGAACGACGACCGCGTTGTGCGCAGCGTCAGCCTGGAAGACCTGAAGGCGATAGCGGTGTCCGAAGGCCACACGATCACGGAAGTTGGCGGCGAAGGCGACATTTCGCTTCGGGCAACAAATTCCGACGGGCTGATCTTCCACCTGATCGGCACCGCGTGTGACACCGAATACGCCGAGGGGTGCCTCGGCATGATGGTGCAGGTCCGTTACGACAGCGATGAGGATGTGACGGCAGAAAAGGTCAATGACGCGAACCTCGCCTATGCCGCTGTTTCCACCTGGTGGGACAAGGACGGCGAGACGCTCGGCATCACACGTTACATCATTCTGGATGGCGGCCAGCGTATGGAAAACGTGAAGATCAATCTGCAGAACGCGCTCGCGCTGGGCCCGCTCGTCGCAGATGTCGTCTGGCCGTATGATGCGGAAGACGACGAATACAATGACTGGCTGTTCAGCGACGACGAGGAGAGCGAAGACAGCGAGTAACGCGCCCCATGGCTGCCATATTGCTGACATCGAACGCTGGCATGACATCATCCTGGCGGGGATATTGGCATAGGCAGTCAAAGGGGTGAAATTTGCGTACGGCTTTGGCGACAGCTGCAATGATTGCGATCGGCTACGGCCACGCACGGGCTCAGATGCCCGAAGAGGCCCCGCGCGTATCCCGGTCGCCAAATGTCGTGATCAGCAATGTCCAGCTGGATGATCTGCGCCTGCTGGTCGACGAACTGGGCGGGGCGTTTCTCGCCGCGGGCCAGAATGAAAGCGGCGCGCCTTTTGTGTTTGCCCGGCTGCCGGATGGCCTGACGCTGGGCATCTATTCTGTCTGCGCGGATGAAGCGGCCACGGATTGCCGCGGGGTCGAGTTCATGGCCGCCTTCGGCTCGGACCTGTCCTATGAGGACGTCACCGTCATGGACCGCGCCTTCAGCGCTGTCTCCATCTACAAGGCAGACCGGGATACGGTGCATGTATCCCGCTATGTGATCCTCGATCAGGGCATCACCTGGGGCAATCTGGTCGAGAACGGGGCTGTGTTCGACGCACTGTGCACCAAAGTGGCCAGCCGGCTCGCCTATGGCCCGCCTCAGGCAGCAGCCTCGGCGCCTCGCTGAGGCATCGCCCTAGTGACAGGTTAACCTCTGCCTGTTAAGCGCTTGCCGATGGACCGGATATTCACAATTCGAATTAGCCGCCCGGCTGCGCGCTGACCCCACCGAAGGGTCTGGGCCAGGCCGGGATTTGCTTTTTGAGCCCTGAATTTCTCTCCCAATCCGTTCACACTGAAGATCCATGACCGATTCCCTGACCGACCGAGACTATCGCGACACCCTGTTCCTGCCCGCGACCGAATTTCCCATGCGTGGCGGCCTGCCCAAGCGTGAGCCTGACTGGATCAAGCGCTGGGATGATCTGAACCTGTACGACCGCCTGCGCGCCGACGCGAAGGAACGCGGCGCGGAGCAGTGGATCCTCCACGATGGCCCTCCTTACGCGAACGGCCACATCCACCTCGGCACGGCGATGAACAAGATCGTCAAGGACATCATCGTCCGCTCGCACCAGATGGCGGGCTATGATGCGGCTTACCTGCCAGGCTGGGACTGCCATGGTCTGCCCATCGAATGGAAGGTGGAGGAAGAATTCCGCGCCAAAGGCAAGACGAAGGACGACGTGCCGCCGGGCGAGTTCCGCGCCGCCTGCCGCGCCTATGCCGGCAAATGGGTGGACATTCAGAAACAGGAATTCCGCAATCTCGGCATCGAGGGCGAGTGGGACAATCCCTACCTCACCATGAAGTTCGAGAGCGAAGCTTCCATCGTTGGCGAGTTCCTGCGCATGGCAATGACCGGCTCGCTGGTCCGCGGCGCAAAGCCGATCATGTGGTCGCCCGTAGAGCGCACCGCACTCGCCGAAGCCGAAGTGGAATACCACGACCGCAAAGTGCCGGTGATTTGGGTGAAGTTTCCATTCGACTTTACTAACAATACTTATCGTCGTGGCGCTGACGCTATCAACGAATTCTACCGCGACGCAGAATTGCTGGCTGACGCAAAAGTTGTAATCTGGACGACAACGCCTTGGACGATTCCTGCCAACCAAGCAGTCAGCTACAATCCAACAATCTCGTACAGCTTGTACGAAGTTGAAGAGGTCATGTCTGAGGAAGAGCTTGGATTTGCGCCATATGCGGTTCCCGGCGAAAAATTGTTGTTGGCTTACGACTTGGCTGATGACGTTATGCAGGCAGCGAAAGTCAAAAAGTACCGTCACATCGGACCTGTTGAGATCCACAATTGGACACTCAGACATCCGCTCCACGCGATGGATCCCTTTTTCGACAAACCAATCCCGCTCCTCGCGGGTGAGCATGTCACCGACGATGCCGGTACAGGCTTCGTGCACACGGCGCCTGCGCATGGTGAGGATGACTTCAACGTCTGGCTCGCATCCGGTCACAAGGCGTCTGACATCCGCCAGATCGTCGATGCCGATGGCTGCTACACGCCGGACGTGCCGCGCTTTGCGGGCATGGATATCATCCGCACCAGCGGCAAGAAACGCGGCGAGCCGGGCAAGGCGAACCCGGAAGTCATCAAGGCGCTGGCAGAGAGCGGCAATCTGCTCGCGCGCGGCATGACGACGATCCGCGATGCGCACTCCTGGCGCTCGAAAGCGCCGGTCATCCGCCGGGCGACGCCGCAATGGTTCATCTCGATGGACAAGCCCGGCCCGAACGGCAAAACGCTGCGTGAGAATGCGCTGAAGGCCATCGAGGACACAGAGTTCTTCCCGGCTGTTGGCCGCAACCGCCTGCAGAGCATGGTGGAAGGCCGCCCGGACTGGCTGATCTCCCGCCAGCGCAACTGGGGCGTGCCGATCACCATCTTCGTCGACAAGACCGGCCAGCCGCACACCGCTGCGCTACCGAAAGAGCAGGCGGACGCACTGAACGACGCCATCAAGACCGCGATCGCCAAGGGCGGTGTCGAAGCCTGGTTCGATACACCGGCGGAAGACTTCCTGAGCCCGCTCGGCCTGTCGGCCAATGAGTGGGACAAGGTGACGGACGTTCTGGATGTCTGGTTCGACTCGGGAACGACGCACGCCTTCGCCCTGCGCGAGCGCGGCATCATCGATCCGGAAACCGGGCAGGCGAACCTGTACATGGAAGGCTCCGACCAGCACCGCGGCTGGTTCCAGTCATCCCTGCTGGAGTGCTGCGCGACGCGCGGCATGGCGCCTTACAAACAGGTGCTGACGCACGGCTTCATCGTCGATGCGGACGGCAAGAAGATGTCGAAATCGATCGGCAACACGATCGAACCGGAGCAGATCCAGAAACAGTACGGGATTGAGATCCTGCGCATCTGGACGGCGTCGGGCGACTATACCGAAGACCTGCGGATCTCCGACGAGATCATCAAGGGCTCGGTCGAGACCTACCGCAAGCTGCGCAACACGGTGCGCTACATGCTGGGCGCGCTCGACGGCTGGACGGAAGACGAAGCGATCGCGCCGGAGAAGATGCCGGGCCTCGAACGCTGGGTGCTGCACCGCCTCGCCGAGCTCGATGCGCAGGTGAAGGCCGCTTACAATGTCTACGACTTCAAGCGCGTGATGAGCCTGCTCATCAATTTCGCAGGCGTGGACCTGTCGGCCGTCTACTTCGACATCCGGAAAGACAGCCTCTATTGCGACCCGCGCTTCAGCACGATGGATGCCTGGGACGATGCGACGGCTTTCTATGGCAATCGCCGCCGCGCCGCGCGCACGGTGATGGCGGCTGTGCTGGAGCGCCTGCTCACCTGGCTTGCGCCGGTGATGCCGTTCACGATGGAAGAGGCCTTCCTCGAAAGCCATCTCAGCAGCAAAGCGGATTCGGTCCACCTGCTCCTGTTCCCGGAAACGCCGGAAGCCTGGAAAGACGAAGACCTCGCGGCCCGCTGGGCGAAGATCTTCACCGTCCGCCGCGTCGTGACCGGCGCGCTGGAGGTGGAGCGCCGCGAGAAGCGTATCGGCGCTTCGTTGGAGGCGGCGCCCGTGGTGCACATCGCGGATGAGGATCTGGTGGAAGCATTCGAAGGCGAAGACGCGGGCGACCTGTTCATCACGTCGGGCGCCGAACTGGTGAACACGCTGGAAGGCAAGGGCGGCGGATTCACGCTGGACGATACGCCCGGCGTGGTTGTCTATCCGGAGAAAGCGACGGGCATCAAATGCCGGCGCAGCTGGAAGTATTTTGACCCGGCCCTCGCCGATCCGGAGTTTCCGGACATCACCCCGCGCGATGCGCTGGCCGTGAAGGCCTGGGATGCGACGCACGGCGAGTGAGCGGACAAACCTGCACGGAATCGCTTGATCTGACGGGGACGGGGTGCAATCTCCCCGCATGCAAATGAAACCTGCTCAGGGCTGGCCGCTGGCCATCATTCCGGTCACGCTGATTGCAGACCAGGTGACCAAATCGATGGTTCTGGCGAATGAGCGGTTCCGCGCGATGGAATGCTTCCATAACAGCTTTGCCTGCGGAACGGTCGAACTGCCCGGCCCGATCAACCTGTCCATGGTGTGGAACCGGGGCATGAGCTACGGCATGTTCCAGTCCGAGGGCATCGGCCGCTGGATTCTTGCGGCGGTTATGCTGGCCATTGCGCTGGGCTTCCTGCGCTGGCTGCTGGTGGCGGAAGGGCGGCTGCTGAAACTGTCGCTGGCACTGGTGATCGGCGGCGCGTTCGGCAATCTCATCGACCGGGTGAGGTTCGGTGCGGTTGTTGACTTCATCAATGCCGGCGCCCTTCACTTTCCGTGGGTATTTAACGTTGCCGATGCTGCGATCAGTGTTGGCGCGGTCTTGCTGTTTTTCGATCAATTCGTACTGTCTGGAAGAAAGCCGTCCGGGAAACCGGACCGGCCATCCAAAACTTAGAGGCGAGGACGCCACATGAAGACGCAGCTTTCCCTTCTGGCCCTGGGCGCCGTGTGCCTGGCGACGACGGCCTGCTCCAGCGGAGCCGGCTCCCGCACGCCGGACGAGTTCCGGGTCGTCACCAAGGCGCCGCTGACTGTGCCGCCGGACTATTCCCTCCGTCCGCCGGGCGCTGGCGAGTCGCTTCCGCCTGAAGTGGAAGCGGCCCAGAACGACAATGCGGCCGCCTTCGGCGCGACGCTCGGCGCCAATGCCAGCGCCTCCGAACGGGCGCTCGTGGCCGCCGCGGACGCAAACGCCGTCAGCCCGCTGATCCGCACCCGCCTTGACTATGAAGAGTTCAAGTCGATCCGGAAGCCGACCACCATCACCGACCGCATCCTGTTCTGGCGGAAGGACAATCCGGAAGACGCGGAATCCGCGGCGACGGATAACGCCACCGGCAATGAGCCTGTGACGATCAAAAGCACGTCGGCCAAGCCGCGTGTGAAGCTGCCGGGAACCTGATCCATCCCGGTGCCGGACCTCCAACTCTTGCAAGGGAACAAGCTCATGAAACGGATGTTGACCGGAGGGCTTGCGGCCCTCGCCGTCTTCGCCTTGCCGGCCCTGGCCGACACAGCGGCGGAGCCTTCACAGTCCTGGACCCCGAAAACCTTCGAACTCGACAATGGCATGCAGGTCGTGGTGATCCCCGACCACCGTGCGCCGGTCGTCACCCATATGGTCTGGTACAAGGTCGGGGCCGCTGATGAAGTGCCCGGCAAAAGCGGGATCGCCCACCTGTTCGAACATGTCATGTTCCAGCAGACCGATACGCTGGCACCGGGCGAGTTCGACTCGATCGTGTCCCGCAATGGTGGCCAGTCGAACGCCTTCACCAGCTGGGATTACACCGCCTATTTCGAGCGCGTGGCCAAGGAACAGCTCGGCACCATGATGGAGCTGGAAGCCGACCGGATGGTGAACCTTGTCATCGATGACGACCCGGAAGGCGCCTTCATTTCCGAACGCGACGTGGTGAAGGAAGAGCGCCGCCAGCGGATCGACAACAATCCCGGCGTGATCCTGCAGGAACAGGTCCTGTCGGAACTCTGGAAGGACCATCCTTACGAGATCACCGTCATCGGCAATATGGATGAAGTGGCCGCGCTGACGCCGGAAGACGGCCTCAACTTCTATCACGAATATTACAGCCCGGAGAACGCCATCCTCGTCGTCGCCGGCGATGTGACCGAAGATGAAGTGCGCACGCTCGCCGAGGCGACCTATGGCCAGATCGTTCCGACCGGCACAGCACACAGCCAGCGCAAATGGCGCAACGTGCCGCTGCTGACCGAGGATGATGAAATCATCCATTCCGACCCGAAAGTCCGCCAGCCGGTCTGGAGCCGTTACTATAGTGGTTTTTCAAAGATCCGGACACCGAAAGAGGCCTATGCGCTTGAGGTTGGCCTGGAAGTGCTCGGCGGCGGCATGACGAGCCGGCTCTATCAGGCGCTCGTGGAACAACAGAAACTGGCGATCAGCGCGTCCACCTATGCCTGGACCGATCTGCACGATCAGGGCCCGGCCGTGATCTCGGCCAGCCCGGCTCCCGGTGTCAGCATGGAAGAGCTTGAAACCGCCGTCATGGCTGAAGTCGGAAAAGCGCTGGAAGAGGGTTTCACGGAGGAAGAAGTCATCCGGGCCCGGAACAAGCTTGCGGCAACCGCAATCTATGCCCGTGACAGCCAGTCGACCATGGCGAACGTCTTCGGTTCGACCCTCGCTATCGGCGGGACGATTGAGAGTGTTCTCTCCTATCCGGACGATGTCCGCGCGGTGACACCGGAAGATGCCATTGCGGCCGTGCGCACCGTGTTTGGCCCCGACCGTCATTTCATCGAGGCGCAGCTGCTGCCGTCCGAGGAAGGAAACTGACATGAGACTCATGACTTTTGCTGCCGGCCTGTTTGCCGCAACCAGCCTGTCCGCCTGCGCCTCTTTCAATCCGCCGCCGGTGGAACCGGAAACGATTGTTGAAGTCGAAGTGGAAACCGTCGAGGAACCGGCGCCGCTTGATGTGGCGGTCCATTCCGGTGACTTCGCGGAGATCCAGCAATTCACGACGCCGGGCGGCGCTTCGGTCTGGCTGGTGTCAGAACCCTCGATCCCGATCCTGTCGCTGAACATGGCCTGGAAAGGCGGCGAGGCGAGCGACCCGGAAGGACTGGAAGGCCTGACCAATGCCGTTACCTATCACATGAATGAAGGCGCCGGCGATCTCGATTCGCTCGGATTCCAGACGCGGATGGAAGACCTCAACATGAGCTTCGCCTGTTCGGCGTCGAATGACTGGACCTCCTGCTCGGCCTCCATGCTGACCGACAATGCCGGCGATGCCATGGACCTGATCGCGACGGCCTTTGCCGATCCGCGTTTTGACGAAGGCCCGTTTGAGCGCTTCCGCCGTGAAAAGCAGGTCGGCCTCAAAACCCGTGAGACCAGCCCCGGCTATCTCGCCTGGAAGGCCAGGTCGCAGGCGCTCTATCCCGATCATCCTTTTGCGCGGTCGGAGTCAGAGGAAAGCATCGCCGCACTGACGCCGGAACTGGCGAAAGAGCAGATGCGCAAGCTGATGGTGAAAGACCGTCTGCTGGTCACAGCTGTTGGCAACGTTACACCGGAGGAACTGGCGCCGATGATCGACGAAGTCATCGCCGAGCTTCCAGAGACCTCCACACTGCCGGAGACGCCGGATATCGTCCTGCCGGAACTCGAACCGGCTGACCCGATCGTCGTTGATTTGCCGCAGCCGCAATCGCTGGTCCAGTTCACCGGACCGGGCCTGAAGCGCGACGATCCGGATTTCTTCCCGGCCTATGTCCTGAACTACACCTATGGCGGCGGCGGCTTTGAGAGCCGGCTGATGAAAACCCTCCGTATGGAGAAAGGTCTGACCTACGGCATCTATACGAGCCTCTCGGCAGGTGAACACCTGCAGACCTGGGGTGGCGGTGGCCAGACCAAGAATGAAAGCGCCGGCGAGTTCATCGAAGGCATCAAGGCTGAGATGGAAGACTTCGTCGAGAACGGTGCCACAGAGGAAGAGCTGGCAGACGCGAAAGCCTATCTCACCGGCTCCTACCCGCTGGGCTTTGATTCAAACGCCAAGATCGCCAGCCAGATGATGGGTGTGCGCCAGCAAGAACTTGGTATCGACTATTTCGACCGCCGCAATGACATGGTGCGCGCCGTCACACTGGAAGACGTGAACCGCGTGGCGAAGGAATATCTCGCGCCGGAGCACTATCTCTTCATCGCGGTTGGCGAACCAGAAGGCATCGCGACGGAAGAGTTCGAGACCGAAGCGGCAGAATAAGTCAGTCAGCTGACCGGCGCGGGGTCGACAGGCCTGGCGCGCCGGTCGAAATGGCTTGGTCGCGGCAGAAGCGGTAGAGCTCGGCCGGGCGCCCGCCCGTGCCGGTCTCCATCGCGCCGGTGCCCGTCACCAGGCCCGTCTTGTCGAGCGCGCGGCGGAAGTTCTGCGTGTGCAGGCCGAGGCCTAGAATGCCCTCCACCGTCCGCTGCAGGGCCGACAGGGTGAACCGCTCCGGCATCAGCTCAAACACGACCGGACGGTATTTGATCTTGCCGCGCAGACGGGAGATGGCGGTCGCCAGGATGCGCCGGTGGTCGGAGGCCATCGCCTCGCCCAACACGACGTCCGGCTCAGCAAGGTTCGCATCGCGCGCGCACTCAGCCACCAGCCCGGCTTCATAGAGCAGCTCGTAGCGGTCCAGCACACGCTCTTCCGCCCAGCGGGCGCCATCCAGGCCGAAGGCGATCTTCGCGCGTTCCAGGCGAAGTTCCTTGCCGGCGGCCCAGGTGAACAGGCGCGGCGCGATCTGGTTGTCGATCAGGGCCGGCCGGCCATTGCGGTGATCTTCCCAGGGGAAATAGCGATACCAGTTCTGCCAGCGGGCTTCGAAGCCGGCTTCCGCCGGGCGGGCATCCGGGGTCAGCGCGAGATAACCGACAGAGATGACGCGCGAATCCGGCGGGGCGCCGGCCAGTGTCGCTTCCGGCGCTTCCCGGTCGCGGTCGCCGAAGGTGTAGAGCTGTTCGACATAGCCGAGTTCAAAGCCCGTCTGCTCCCGCACCCAGCCGCGCAGTGACAGGTCGAACGTACGGTGCTTGTCCGGGTGGAACGGACCGAAGGGCAGTGCATCCTCGCTGCCGCGGCGTGTGACCAGCACCAGAGGCATGTCGTCCTGGATGGCGACCATCACGGCGGACAGGCCGATCAGCAACGGAGACGCGGTACTCATCATGGCGCGCCAATCTCCGTCATGATCTTGTTGAAGCGGTCGAGGAACGCCGCCTGTGCTTCCGGCACCGATTTCGGGGAGAGCTTCAGGCGCACATTTTCCGGCGGCACGACAAACAGCTTGTTGGCCTCGGCCTCTTCGAACCCGGCCAGTTGCGTCGCCTCGAACCAGGCGCAGATCAGGTCCGCTTTCTTGATCTTCTTCTTCAGGCGCGCAGGTGTCACCGGCGGCAGGCCGAAGCGGATATGAATCGCTTCCTGCAACCGGCCTTCAATATCCTTGTAGCCTTCCCCCAGCAGCGCCTTGAACGGCGAGATCATGTCGCCGATCACATATTCCGGGCTGTCATGCAGCAGGGCCATCAGACTGTGCTTTGCGCTCATGGTCGGGTCCAGCTTTCGGCAGATCCGCTCCACGATGACAGAATGTTCGGCAACGGAGAAGGCATTCTCGCCTTTTGTCTGTCCGTTCCACCGGGCCACACGGGCGAGACCATGGGCGATGTCCTCGATTTCCACATCCATGGGCGAGGGGTGGGCAAGGTCCAGCCGCCGTCCGGACAGCATGCGCTGCCAGACCCTCGGAGCCTTAACGGATTGCTTCTTGCGAACGGTCATTCAGGCCTTCCTTAAAGCATTGGCAATAAGGGTAAAGAAAGGGGGGCATTCTGGTTACAAACCCGCCCTGCGATTGCCCTTGTTTCCAAATGCGCTGTTAAGGGCTTTGCGCGAAAACTGCTGCACTGACAACAGGGAACGGAATCAGCTCCGTTTACCCGACCCAACAATAGGCGGTGATGATGTTCGAAGCAGTGGCACAGACGGCTCCCTGGCAGGTTATGGCGTTCTGCGTGCTTCTGATGGGCGGAATCATCGTTGTGGTCGAGGCTGCCAAGTCCAGCCGCGAAGTCTTCTGGGGTGACCTGTTCAGCGACGACGAGTACGATTGAGCCTGTAGGGGCCGCTCGCCTTACGCCGATTTCTCGACAAACACCGTGCCGGCGGAATAGCCCGCGCCGAAGGAGCAGATCAGCCCCTTCTCACCGGGCTTGAAGTCTTCCGAATGCTTGTGGAAGGCAATGATCGATCCGGCCGATGACGTGTTGGCATAGGTGTCCAGCACGGTCGGGCTTTCGTCTGCGCTCGCTTCATGGCCCAGCACTTTGGTGGAGATCAGCCGGTTCATGTTGGCATTTGCCTGGTGCAGCCACAGGCGGCGCAGATCCGTGCCCTGAAGGTTCAGTTCATCAAGCTGTGCCGCGATCATCTTCGAGACCATGGGTACGACTTCCTTGAAGACCTTGCGGCCTTCCTGCTTGAACAGCTTGTCAGGCGCGCCGATGCCTTCGGGGGCGGCGCGGTTCAGGAAGCCGAAATTGTTCCGGATATTGTTCGAGAACTCGGTTTTCAGCTTGGTGCCCAGAATCTTCCAGTGGCCGGCCGGGGCGATGCTCTCCTCTTCCACCAGAACGGCGGTGGCAACATCGCCGAAGATGAAATGGCTGTCGCGGTCGGTGAAGTTGAGGTGGCCGGAGCAGATTTCCGGGTTCACCATCAGCACGGATTTCGCTGAGCCTGTACGCACAAAGTCGGCGGCGGTCTGGATGCCGAACGTGGCCGAGGAACAGGCGACGTTCATGTCAAAGGCAAAGCCGCCAATGCCGAGCGCCTGCTGCACTTCGATGGCCATGGCCGGGTAGGCGCGCTGCATGTTGGAGGCGGCGCAGATCACAGCGTCCACGTCTTCCGGCTTGCGGCCCGCGCGTTCCAGGGCCTGGCGCGCCGCGTTCACCGCGATTTCGGCGAGAACGGAAATCTCTTCATTCGGGCGTTCCGGAATGCGCGGGGCCATGATGTCCGGGTCCAGCACGCCGGACTTGTTCATCACATAGCGCGATTTGATGCCGGAGGCTTTCTCGATGAATTCGACGGAAGAATGGGTCTTCGGCTCGATCAGGCCGGACGCAATATCGGCGTCCCGCTCGCGGTTCCAGTTGTCTGCCCAGGCATTGTAGGCTTCGACCAGTTCTTCATTGGAAATGGAATGCGGCGGCGTCCACAGGCCCGTGGACGAGATGACGGCGTTCTTCATTGTGCCCTCTTGATGCGCGCCGCATGCAGGTCACGCGGCAAGATGCTGAATCGTTAGCCTATTTTCTGTAGCGCGGCTTTCGGGCCGGGTCGAGACGCCGGATCAGTCAGGACAGCTTAGTCAGGCAGATGCAGGCCGGAGTCGGTCGTTTGCTTCGCATCTTCCCGCGAAACGCCGGAGGCTTCCAGAATGGCCTGGCGCTGTTCTGCGGCTTCACGATCAGTCTGGATGCGCTGGGCTTCATTGCGTTCGCGCGCCTGGATCAGCGCGAGTTCGGTCTTCATGCATTTCTCGCGCTCTTCCGGCCCGGGAGCGTAGCGGCATTTGGCATAGGCCTCGGCTTGTGCGCCTTCGGCACTGTTGGCAGACACGCAGCCAGCCATTGCCGGCAGGGCCAGCATGATCAGGGGAAGCAGCTTTTTCATCTTTCCATCTCCTGCACTTCGCGGTGACGGGGGCAAGTTACGTCATGGTCATTCACCATGCCAACCGCTTGCGCCCAGGCATAGACGATTGTGGGGCCGACGAATTTGAAGCCGCGCTTCTTCAAATCCTTCGACATGGCGGCGGACCAGTCGGTCGAGGTCGGCGCCTGCCGGAAGTGCTTCCATGTATTCACAATGGGCGCGCCGCCGACGACGTCCCAGCAATAATCGGCAAAGCCCTCACCGGCCTCTTCCATGGCGAGGAAGGCCTGTGCGTTGCCGATCACGGCGTCGATCTTCTTGGGCCTGCGGATGATGCCCGGATTTTTCAGTGCCTTTTCGGCGCGTTTCGGCGTCCAGCGGGCCAGCTTTTCCGGATCGAACTGGTCGAATTCCTCACGGATGGACTCGCGCTTGCGCAGGATGGTGATCCAGGAGAGGCCCGCCTGCATGCCGTCCAGCTGCAGCTTCTCCCACAGCGCCCGGCCATCATATTCCGGCACGCCCCATTCGGTGTCGTGATAAGTTCGGTAGAGCTCGTCGGTCAGCGGCGCCCAGGCGCAGGGAAAATCGTCACTCACCGGAGGCCTCCGTGCCCAGGGCGTTCATTTCGTTTTGCGCCCACTCCGGCACGTCAAACGTCACGGGCTGGTCATTGCAGGTCAGCGGGAGGGACTGGTCGAGGACTTTCTGCAACCGGTCGGTCCGCACCAGCGCGAGGCCGGCCTCCCCCTGTACGCTCGTCACCGTGCCCACCGGGGCGGCCGAGAAGATCTCGGTGCCTGCCTCCAATGCCGCGCCCCGGACAGTGAGCGTGCGCTTGCGGATCTTGCCGCGCCGCTTCATCCGGCTGGCGACTTCCTGTCCGACGAAGCAGCCCTTCTTGTAGTCGATGCCGCCCATCACATCCATGTTGATGTCGGTGGGGAACACCTCGGCCGCGCGATAGTCGGTGCCCCATTCGGGCACGCCCGCCGCGATGCGGTTTGCCTGCCAGTCGGCGTCCGGGATCATGTCCCCGGCCTCGGCCAGCGGCACCCAGGTGCGGCCCCAGAGGGCAGGCGAACGCGGGTCGCGGCCATCATCGGTGCGGATGGGCGCCAGGGTCTCGTCGAGCGCGATCTCGACCTTCGCGCGCAGGCGGAACATTTTGAGGCGCTTCATCAGGTCTTCGGCGGCGTCTTCGTGCACATCCACAAGCACGCCATAATCCGTCCGAAGCACGGTATAGTCCGTTATGATCTTGCCCTGAGGGGTCAGAAGCGCGCCATAACGCACCTCGCCCGCCGCCCAGTCCTGTACCGAATGGGTCACGGTCCGCTCCAGAAGGGCGATCGTGTCAGGCCCGGAAAGGCGGATCAGGCTGCGGTGCGGAAAGCGCATTCTGGGTGTCCCCGGCTCAGTTTGCCCGGCGCGGGATTGCGGCCAGAAGCGCCGTGGCAAGGCCGCTCTTGATCAGCGCGCCCAGCAGGAACGGCGCCACGCCCGTCGCGAAAGCAATCTCCGGACCGGTCAGTGCAGACAGCCAGCTCCAGCCGGCAAACAGGATCACGCCGTGCAAGGCCACAAAGCCGGCGAGCCGGGCGCCATGCGCGCGAAGCTGGTCACCTTTTGGCAGGTATCCGGCCACGAATGCCACCAGCGGGAAGGAGATCAGATAGCCCGCAGTTGGGCCGGCAAGGGCCACAAGGCCCGGCTTGCCGCCGGAGAGGACCGGGGCGCCTGTCAGCGACAGGGCGAGCCATGCGAGGACTGTGGCGGCACCCGCTCGCGGACCCATCAGGGCGCCCAGCATCAGCACAACCAGCGTCTGCATCGTCATCGGCACCGGGTACATCGGCACGGAGATGTGCGAGGAGGCCGATAGGGCCGCGACGCCGGCAATACCGATCAGGAGCGGGCGTAACAGGGTCTGGGCATTGGAGCGGGTCTGGGCGAGCTTCATGGAGAGGGCCTCGTATCCGGTGGGAAAGGAGGCCGAGTTGTGGGGGGCTCCCGGCGACGGGTCAAGCAGCCCTGCTGACACCTCCTGTCAGCGGCGGAACACAAAATAGCGATTCAGCAGATAATTCGTGCTGAATGACGCGCCGACCCCGGCTGCGAAATACACGCTGACCCAGATACCGGCCGGGGCCCGCGCCCATTCGAGCGCCGCAATGACACCGACACGGACGGCGCCCGACAGAAGCAGCACGCCCATGTTCGCGGCCATGCGGCGCGTGGAGAAACGGGAGGATTTCTGCCGGAACGTCCAGAATTCGTGGACGAGGTAAAACACGGCGCCGACGGCGATGAACGCGATGGCGGCGGACACCGACAGGTCCAGATGGGCCAGGTAATAGAGGGCCAGCGTCACGACATAGTCGATTGCCAGCGCCGCCAGGCTGGCCGCGAAATAGCGTGCGCCGGGGCTTTCCCGGAGCCGTTTCACCGCCTCGCTGTCGATTGCCAAGGTCACGCGCTTATCCCTGCTGGCTGCAGACCGGGGGACTTTAGGCGAAAAACCCTAACATCCCCCTGCGCGTGCCTCCTGGATCAGGCGTCTTCTTTTTCCGCAGCGGGCCAGGGCTGCATTTTGGCAGGCGGCGGCGAAGGCTTGAACTCGGTCTCGTCCAGGGCGGCGAGGGCGCGGGTACGGTCTTCGGGTGTGAAGCTGCCCGTGGTTGCGCAGAACTCGACCATGTTGCCGTTCGGATCGCGCGTGTAGACCGAGTGACACCAGTTATGGTCGATCTCCAGCACGTCCAGCCCGGCGGCGTTCCAGCGATCCTTCCACGCCAGCAATTCTTCGACCGTATCCACGGTGAAGGAATAGTGGTTCGTGCCCGGCGGCAGGCCGGCGGCTTCGTTGAGGTCGTATTTGTAGCCTTCCTGCCCGGCGGTTTCGTGCAGTTCCCAGAAGGCGATGAAACGCTTGTCGTCGCCATCCATGCGGTAGAAGAAGTGCTTGCCCCAGCCGCCTCCGGGAATCGGTGCGACTTCGACCTTTACCAGTTCGAAGCCCATGATCCGTTCGTAGAAATCGTGCGTCGCCTTCATGTCCTTCGCGGCGAGGGCGAGGTGATGGTATCCCATGATCAGTTCTCCTCCGTATCGACCATGTTCATGACATCGGCGCTGTCGCCGGTGGGTGCGGGCACTTCGACCACCCGTTCATCCACATCGTCATATTCAAGGCGCAGCGCCCGGCTCATCACTGCATGCATCATGTAGGTGCAGGTGATGTAAGTGAATTCGAGGATTTCCTCGTCGCTGAGATGCTTCTTCAGCGTTTCGAAAACCCCGTCGGGCACGCGCCCGCGATCCAGCACCAGCGCATCTGTGTAGGCCAGCAGGGCCCGCTCGGTTTCATCATAGCAATCAGCGACCTGCCAGTGCGGAATGGCCTGTACCTGTTCCTCGGTGAAGCCGGCATCGCGGGCGGCCTTGCAGTGCTGCGAAAAGACAAACTGGCTGCCAACGGCATAGCCTGCCCGGATCTGCCCGAACTCGCGATGTTTCGCGCTTAGCTTGCGGTTCGGCGATCGATAGAAGCGGAAGCCTTCCGTCGTATGCTCGAATGCGTCCGGTACGATGTTGAACACGGTCCACCAGTTTCCGGGTGTTCCGGTGGCGGTGCCGGGCTCTGTGAGCGGGTCGCGGTCTTCGAACAATAGATCGAAGAGACGGTTGGCATAGGGGTTACCGGCCTCGCGCCCGGCCTGTTTCAACCTGGGCATTCCATTTCCTCCTGCTGCAGTGTTGTCCCGCAGTCTCTGTTCAGCCTATGCGCAGGGGCGCAAAGGGCAAGTGTCACGCCGCGTCATCTTACGTGCAGACGGGACGGGTGACAGCGCGGGCAGGCGGGCGCATATAGGGCCTCATGAGCGAGACTTACGACCTGATCCTTCGCGGCGGCACTGTCGTCACTCCCGGTGGTGAAACACAGGCCGATATCGGCGTGCGCGGTGAGCGAATTGCCCGCATCGGTGATCTCTCAGGCGCATCGGCTGGCGAGATTTATGGCGCCACCGGCCTGCACATCCTGCCGGGCGTGATCGACAGCCAGGTGCACTTCCGCGAGCCGGGCATGGAATACAAGGCTGACCTCGAAACCGAGGCGCGCTCTGCCGCCCTCGGCGGCGTGGTTGCCGTGTTCGAGATGCCGAACACCAACCCGGCCACCACGACCCCCGCTGCCCTGCAGGACAAGCTGGACCGCGCTGCCGGCCGCATGGATGTCGACCACGCCTTCTATGCTGGCGCCACGCACCAGAATATCGACCTGCTGCCGGAAATGGAGCGCATGCTCGGCTGTTGCGGCGTGAAAGTGTTCATGGGGGCATCGACGGGCGACCTGCTGATCAAGGATGATGAAGGCGTCGAGGCCGTGCTGCGCGTTATCAAGCGCCGGGCGGCGTTCCACTCCGAAGACGAATATCGCCTTGAAGAGCGCCGCGGCCTGGCTGTGGAAGGCGACTGGCGCAGCCATCCGGTGGTGCGCGATGTCGAGGCCGCCGTGTCCTCCACCACGCGCCTGCTGCGCCTCGCCCGCAAGGTCGGCAAGCGCATTCATGTGCTGCACATCTCCACGGCGGAAGAGATGGAGATCCTGCGGGATGCCAAGGATATCGCCAGCGTCGAATGCCTGCCCCAGCACCTGACGCTCGCGGCGCCCGAATGCTATGAGCGCCTCAAGGGCTATGCCCAGATGAACCCGCCGATCCGCGAGCAGCGCCATCAGGACGCCCTGTGGCGCGCGCTGAACGCCGGCATCGTCGACGTGATGGGCTCTGACCATGCTCCGCACACGAAGGAAGAGAAGGCCCGGCCTTATCCGGCGAGCCCGTCCGGCATGCCCGGCGTGCAGACGACCGTGCCGATCATGCTGACCCATGTGAACAACGGGAAGCTGAGCCTGCAGCGCTTCGTCGAGCTGACCAGCGCCGGGCCGCAGCGCGTCTTCGGCCTCGCGGACAAGGGCCGGATCGCCGAGGGCTACCATGCTGACTTCACGGTCGTGGATCTGAAGCGCAAGGAAACCATCACTGCCGACTGGTCGAAATCGAAATGTGGCTGGACCCCGTTCGACGGCTTCGAAGCCACAGGCTGGCCGGTGGCCACGATTATCCGCGGCGGCTTTGTCATGCGTGACGGAGAGATCGTGAAGAAAGGCGGCGGCAAGCCCGTGCGTTTCAACGAAACACTGGAGCCTGCCAATTGATCCCAGCCGCCCTGATGGAAGCCCTGCGCCAGCGCCATGGCGAGCCGCAGCGCCACTATCACACATGGGCGCATGTCGAGGCGTTGCTCGGCCATTACCGCCGCTGGGTGCGCTACCTCAACCGTCCGGGCCCCGTTCTGTGGGCGCTTTATTGGCACGATGCGATCTACGATCCGAAGGCGAAGGACAATGAGGAAAGGAGCGCGCAGCTGCTGGAGCAGGATGCGGCGGGGCACCTCTCTCCCCATGATATAGAGTTCGCAGCCGCAATCATCCGGGCCACAGCGACCCATACCGTCCCGGAGGGGCTACCGGCGCAGGATGCCGAAGACCTCGCCTTGTTCCTGGACATGGATCTGTCGATCCTCGGCGCGCCTGAAGCGGTCTATGACCAGTATGAGCAGGACATCCGCGCGGAATATGCCTTCGTGCCGGAAGAGGCCTATCGCGCGGGACGCGGCACGATCCTCAACGGTTTCCTCTCCCGTCCGCGCCTTTACTTCACCGACATCGCCCATGCAGAATGGGACGCTGCGGCGCGGGCGAATCTGACGCGCGCCGTGCGGGCGTTGGAGCAGGGGTCATGAAACACGAACGCAAAGGGCTGAACCGGGCCCTTTTCTGGCTGTATGAAGGCCACGGGCCCTGGCCGTTCCGGTTCCGCTGGCTGATGCTGACCTTCGATTTCGTCACGATCGCCTACTTCCTGTGGGCGCCGTTCGAGCAGCGCGGCTATCATCATGTCCTGCTGGACTATGTGATCGGGATTGTGATCGCCTTTGACTATCTGGCCCGGTTTTACATCGCCCGGCACCGGCTGAATTTCTTCTTCCGGCCTGTGAACATGGCGGACCTGATCGTCGTCGTGACCATGCTGGCGCCTCTGCTTGTCTCGAACTTCGCGTTCCTGAGAGTCCTGCGGGCGATGCGGGCCATCCGGGCATTTACCTTCGTGCGCCGGATCAAGATCCTGACGCCCTTCTTCCAGCGGCATGAGCAGGTGATCGACAAGGTGACGAACCTGATCGTGTTCGTCTTCATCATGTCAGCGCTGGTCTATGCTACGCAGGTGGGCCTGAACCCGAACATTCATACCTATCTGGATGCGCTCTATTTCACGATCACCAGTCTGACCACGACAGGCTATGGCGATGTGCTGATGATCGGGCGCTGGGGGCGGATCCTGTCCATCATGATCATGGTGCTGGGCCTCACCCTGTTCCTGCAACTGCTGAAGGCCATCATCGAGCCGAACGACAAGATCGAAAGCGAATGCCCGGAATGCGGTCTGATGATGCACGACCGGGACGCGGTCCATTGCAAGCATTGCGGCCATGTGGTCCACATTCCCACACGCGGCCTCGTTTGAGCCGGAAAAAAAATAATAAATCAGGGAGAGCCACGGCGTGGCCGACACAGCAAATATTCCGTTCCGCGAAGTGCCCTACCTTCCGCTGAAGCTGAAGGTGGACCGCCGGGATGACGGCACGATCTATCTGGACAATGGCAATCCGCTGAAGACCTGCCCGCCGCACATGCTGGCGCCGCTGGTGAAATGGGCTGCGGAGAGGCCTGACACAGTCTGGCTGGCCGAACGGCCGAAAGATGGCAGCGAAGGCTGGCGGGAAGTCACCTATGCACAGGGCCTGACCACGGTGAAGCGGCTGGCGCAGGGCTTCCTCGATGCCGGTGGCGGCCCGGATGCGCCGCTGATGATCCTGTCGGCCAATGCCGTGGATCATGCGCTGATCAAATACGCGGCGATGTGGGCCGGCTGTCCGGTCGTTCCCGTAACGCCGGCCTATGCGCTGCTGTCGGAAGATCTCGGGCGCCTCAAATATATCGATCACCTGATCGAGCCGAAATTCATCTATGTCGAGGATGGCGCCGCCTATCAGCGCGGGCTGGACGGCATGGGTATGGAAGGCCGGGTCGTGATCCATGGCGGCGAGGCGCCGGAGCGGTGCGACGCTGTCCGGATCGAGCAGTTCGGCCGCGCCCCGGGGCCGGAAACCGATGCAGCCTATGACCGGCTCACACCGGATACGGTTGCCAGTTACATGATGACGTCGGGCTCAACGGGTGAGCCCAAGGCGGTCATCAATCTGCATTCCATGGTCGCCTGTAATGCCCGTATGATCCGGTCTGTGTGGGACGAAGCACGCCTTGATGAGATCACAGGCGGGCCGCAGGTCATGTGTAACTTCCTGCCGTGGAGCCACACTTATGGCGCCCATTCCATCCTGCACAACATGCTGGATTGGGGCGGTACGCTCTATATCGATGAAGGCGCCCCGACGCCTGCACGCCTGCCGGCCATGATCCGCAATCTGAAAGATGTCCCGACAACCCAGCACACCACCGTGCCAGCCGCCTGGGCGGCGCTCGCGACGGAACTGGAGCGCGATCAGGAACTGGCCGACGTCTTCTTCTCCCGCATCGTCTGCATGGCCTATGGCGGCGCCTCCATGGGGCAGGACATTTATGAGCGCATCCAGGCCGTCGCTGTCCGCACGACCGGTGAGCGTATCTCACTGTCGGCAGGCTATGGGGCCACCGAGACGGCGCCGACGGCGTCCAATGTCCACTGGCCGAATGACCGGATGGGCCTGATCGGCCTGCCGCTGCCGGGCAACACGTTCAAGATGGTGCCGAATGGCGAGAAGATGGAACTGCGCGTCAAAGGCGTGAACATCACGCCCGGCTATTACCGCAATCCGGACAAGACGGCCGAAGCCTTCGATGAGGAAGGTTTCTACAAGCTCGGCGACGCGGTGCGTTTCGTCGACCCCGACAATCCCGAGCGCGGCCTCGCCTTTGATGGCCGCACGGCGGAGGAGTTCAAGCTGTCCAACGGCACATGGGTTTCCGCCGGTACGGTACGCGTGCAGGCGGTCGCCGCAACGGGCGGCGCGCTGTCCGATGCCGTGGTTTGCGGCCTGAATCAGGCTGACATCACGCTGCTGGCTTTCCTCAACGAGGCCTGGTGCCAGCGCCTCATCGGCGAGCCGCTGCCGCTGGAAGACCTCGCCCGGCATCCCAAAGTGATCGAGCATGTGACGCTGGGCCTGCAGGATCACAACCGCCACCATCCGAACCCGGCGGCGCGTATTGCCCGTGTCCTGCTGCAACCTATCCCGCCGCGTGCCGATGCCGGTGAGATCACAGAGAAGGGCTATATCAATCAGTCCCGCACGCAGGACCTGCGCCGGGCGGATGTCGACAAGCTTTATGCCGCAGAGCCCGCACCGGAAATCATAGACCTCAGGCGTTGATCGGAAACGCCGACAGGCTAAACACGGTCAACAGAGACGACAGGAAGGAAACACCATGGCCGACACGCAGGTTCAAACGATGACCGGGGCCGAAGCGCTCGTCTCCACACTGGCCGACCATGGCGTCACCGCCTGTTTCGCCAATCCCGGCACCTCCGAGATGCACCTGGTGACCGCGCTCGATCACGAGCCGCGCATCAAATCTGTCCTGTGCCTGTTTGAAGGCGTCGCGACCGGGGCGGCCGATGGTCATGCCCGCGTTACCGGCGGCCCCGCCATGACGCTGCTGCACCTCGGTGCCGGCTATATGAATGGCGGCGCCAACATCCATAATGCCAAGCGCGCCTTCACGCCGATGATCAACGTCATCGGCGATCATGCCGTGCCGCACCTGCGTTATGACGCGCCGCTGACCTCCAACATCCTTGGCCTTGCCGGACCGAACTCCAACTGGATCAAGTCCGCCGACAAGGTGGGCGATGCCGGGGAGCTGGCAGCGGAGGCTTGGGAGGCCAGTTTCGGCCCTGTGCCGGGTCCGGTCAGCCTGCTGCTGCCGGCCGACACGGCCTGGACCGAAGGCGGTAAGCCCGGCAAGACGCGGGCAAAGCCCTCGCTGCGCAAGCCGGATGCCGCCCGCATCGAGGACGCCGCCCGCAAGCTGAAAGATGCGAAGAAGCCGGTCGTCCTGATCAATGGCACAGCGCTCACCAGCGAAGGGCTCGCTCAGGGCGCTCGCCTGAAGGCCGCGGGTCTGCGGGTCATGACCGATACGTTCTTCCAGCGGCAGGCGCGCGGCGCAGGCACATTCATCCCTGACCGCATGCAGTATTTCGCGGAAGGCGCCATCGCTGACCTTGAAGGCGCCGACCTGATGCTGGTCGCTGGCACGCAGGTGCCGGTTGCCTTCTTCTCCTATCCGGGCAAGCCGTCCGTGCTCGTGCCGGAAGGCTGCGAGCCGTACATCATCGGCGGGCCGGAAACCGACAGCGCCGCGATCCTCAGTGCGCTGGCAGATGCCATTGGCGCAAAAGAGTCTGCTGAATTTGCTGAACTCGACATTCCCGGCCAGCCGACGGGCGACCTCAATGCCATGACAGTCGGCATGGCCCTCGCGCGCCAGATGCCGGAAGGGACCTTCGTCTCAGATGATGGCGTGTCGAACGGCCTGCCATGCTTCCTGATGACCCAGAAGGCACGGCCGCATGACTGGATGATGCTGACAGGCGGTGCCATCGGGCAGGGCATGCCGCTCGCGCTCGGCGCAGCGGTCGCCGCGCCGGACCGGAAGGTTCTTTGCATCTCAGGCGATGGCGCGGCCATGTATACGAACCAGTCGCTGTGGAGCATGGCGCGGGAAGAGGCGAACGTGGTCAATGTCGTCTTCGTCAACCATTCCTACCGTATCCTGAATATCGAGCTCGCCCGCACCGGCGCAGGCAATCCCGGTCCGACAGCGAAGTCGATGCTGGAACTTGGCGAGCCGGAAATCGATTGGGTGAAACTGGCCGAGGCACAAGGCGTCGAAGCACAGGATGCCTTCACGGCGGAAGAGTTCGACACGGCACTGGAGCGTGCCTTCGCTGCCGATGGCCCGCAACTGATCGCCGCCCACGTCCCGGCGCGGTAATTACGGTTCAATATAAAGCCGACCGCCCGGCCGCAGGCAGGCTTCCAGGTTCTCTTTCGCCAGCTCACGGTACTCGTCCGTCATCTCGTGCAGGACGTTGCGGCAGAGGATCAGGTCGAACTGGCCGAGCGGTTCGCCGGAGTCGAGCAGGTTGTGGCTCTTGAAGGCGATCCGCCGGGCGAGTTCCGTCGAGATCCGCCAGGTGTTTTCCGGGCCGGGCGCGAAGTAGCGCATCAGGTTGTGGGCAGAGAGGCCGAGCTGGACTTCGAAATGGCTGTAATAGCCGGTGTTCGCCTTCAGCAGGGCCTCGTCGGAAATATCCGTCGCGACGATCTCGACCCGTTCCGCCTGTTCGGGGGCCAGCCGGTTCCGCAACATCATCAGCATGGAATAGACTTCCTGGCCCGTGCCGCAGCCGGCAAACCAGATTCGGAAGCCCGTGTCCGCTGAGGCCGCCAGGGCTGGACCGATACTTTCTTCGAACAGCCTTCCATAGAGGCCGCGCTCCGGCACGAAACGGCTGCGACGGTCCAGCATGGCCGTCGCAATCTGCAGGTCCAGGTTCGAGCCTTCATCCCGCACATCCAGGTATTTTGCGATGTCGTCGATGTCGGAGTAGCCGGCACGGAAGGCGAAGCGTTTAAGTCGGGCTGCGAACAATGTGGCCTTGGCCCGTTCCAGCCGTTGACCGGTATGCCGCTCCGCCAGCTTCCGCAGCACGGAAAAAGTCTCCGGATCCATAATCCCACCCCATGCGCCGGACGTCCCCTTCGGGTGCCCGTAAAGATTGCATACTTACGCAACAATGAACTGGATCTGAACTTCCGGTATGAGGCCGCCCTGACCGCACGGAAGGTCCCGCCAGATCCTGAACTGCCGCACACCATAAGGCTGAGCAGCCAGTTTGCCCACCCGGAATCCAGGGCTTTTTGTCTGGGGGCGCATATTCAGGTCACGGTGACCTGCAACCTGTAGAAGACAAAACAGAAGACGCTAATTTTTTCCGCGTTCCAGGTCTTCCTGGATCCTGATTTCTTCCGGCTTGCCGGAGAGACGCGAGCGGTAGACCTGCGTGTTCTCGATGATGCGCTGGACATAATTACGCGTTTCGCTGAACGGGATGAACTCCACCCAGTCGATCGGGTCGACCTGTCCGGTGCGCGGGTCGCCATAGTCGGCTATCCATTTCGATGGCCGGGTCGGGCCGGCATTGTAGGCTGCCGCGGTCATGATGTAGCTGCCATTGAAGCGGTTCAGCAAATAGTCGAGATGCTGGCCACCAAGCGTCATGTTGTAGCCGGGATCATCCGTCAGCCAGGATTGACGATAGGGCAGGCCGCTCATCCGTGCTTCGCGTGACGCGGTGGACGGCATGAACTGCATCAGGCCCCGCGCGCCGACATAAGAGATGGCATTCGGGTTCATCTCGCTTTCCTGCCGCGAAAGGGCCAGCATCAGCGAGCGCTCGACCTGTGGCTCCTTCAACAGCGGATAGGAGACGACCGGATAGGCCGCATCGGTGGCAACAATGCCTTTGGCGAGACCCGCCTTGGCGCCGCGCACGCCGATATCCGGCACATGGTATTCACTGGCGAGGTTCGACAGCTGGATATAGTCCGCCTCGGTCTCCAGAAGGTCGTCCAGATGATAGGCGAAGGTGCGGAAGAGTTGCGTTTCGCCTGTCTCGCCCAGAAGGCGCAGCGCCTTGACCATCGGGCGCGCTTCGAAGGCGGTTTTCTCTTCTTCTGTAGGCGGAGCAGCCGGCTCGAAATAGACCTGCCGGTCGCCCACGCGCTCGGCAGCAAGCTGGCCATAATAGGTAAACTTGTGTTCGGCCGCGTCGAGATAGGCCAATTGCGCCTGCGCGTCTTCGCCAAGGGCATCCTGCGCACGCCCGGTCCAGTACTCGCCGCGTGACAGGCTGATCGGCGTCGACACGCCATCGGCCATCGTTTCGAAATGCTGCAGCGCGCGTTCCGGTTCGCCTTTCAGCCGCAGGGCAATCCAGCCGGACACCCACTCGGCCTCAGCGAAATCCCCGCCGGATGTCAGGCCGTGCGGCGAGGCCAGCTGATAGGCGCGGTTCCAGTTGCCATCCTTGAGGTCGGTCCGCATCGCAATTGAGCGTTCCTTCCAGAGTTTCGACCGGCCGGCGGCAGGGACGTCCTTGCCGTCGATCTGCGTGAGCAGGGGGATAGCGCCTTCCTGATTGCCATGCGTCCGGCGCCAGCGGGCGCGGTCGTACAGCAGGCCCGGATTGTCCTGCAGGCTGTCAGGCACGGCGCGCACCAGCGCGTCGACATTGCGCCCGCGGCTGGCCAGGGCAATGCGGGCATCGACCAGTTTGCGATAGTCAGAGGACAAGAGCGATTTCAGGCGCGAGGCCGCCGTGCGCTGGTTGGTCCAGAGCAGGAACTCGACGCGGGCCTGATGATCGGCCTGTGTCAGCTTGCTGCCGAAACGGGCCAGGACCTGGCGTTCCAGTGCGCGGTCCATGGAATTGTTGTGCCAGGCATCGCGGACCGTCTCGACCGCTTCGTCCATCATGCCCACTTCGCGAAGGGCATTGGCCAGGGCTACTTTGCCTTCACCGGTGCGCGGTCCGGAGGCTTTCAGCCATTCGATCCGCTGCGTCGCCGACAGGGTCGACAATTCGATGATCTCCTCGGCCCGGGCGCGCATATTGCTGGCTTTCGGCCAGTCATGCAGGCGGGTCAGGGCGGCGTTGACCTCGTTGAAGTCCATGCCCGGCACGCCTTCGCTGGCGCGTTTCCACATGATGAGGTCCCGTACCGCCGGATCTGTGGCCTGGGTCTGATAGCGGGCAACTTCGCTCCAATTGTACCGGTCAGCCGCCTCCAGCGCCTTGTGGAGAATCTCGGCGTTCCGGGAATCTGTCGCCGTCGATACATAGGGCCGGTCGGGTTTCAGGCTGGGGGACTCCGGCAAACCGGCAGCGGCAGCGCCTGTAGCGGCAACGGCGGCAAAGAGGGAGAGCGCGAAGGGTCGGATCATGTGAGTTGTCACCGGGTGTTTATTTCTGAGCCAAAGCGTGGGAAGGCAGAGGCAATTCATATATGGATCATTCCAAACAACACCTGAATCGCGGCAAGAATACGATGTTTCATGGCTCAATCCCAGCGCTGGTCACTCCATTCAAGAACGGAGCCGTGGACAAGAAGGCGTTTGCCGAGCTGGTAGAGCGCCAGATCGCCGGGGGCTCTGCCGCGCTGGTGCCTGTGGGAACGACGGGCGAAACCTCGACGCTCAGCACCGAAGAGCACAAGGCCGTTGTCTCGCTTTGTGTAGAGGTTGCTGCAGGCCGCGTGCCCGTTATTGCGGGCGCCGGATCGAACTCCACCGATGAAGCCATCGACTTTGTCGGCCACGCCAAGGCCGCTGGGGCCGATGCCGCGCTGGTCGTCTGCCCTTACTACAATAACCCCAATCAGGACGGACTGTACGCCCACTTCAAGGCGATCAACGACGCCATCGCCATGCCTGTGGTGCTCTATAACGTGCCAGGCCGGACTATAGTGGACTTGCAGCCGTCTACCGTTGCCCAGCTCGCGCGCTTGCCGAACGTCGTCGGCATCAAGGACGCAACCGGCGACATGGATCGCGTGTCCCAGCATGCGGCCCTGATCGGCGAAGGGGAACAGTTCGTACAGTTGTCCGGAGATGACCCATCGGCCCTCGGCCATCTTGCCATGGGCGGGGCGGGCTGCATTTCGGTCACTGCGAACGTCATGCCCGAGGCCTGCGCTGCCATGCACAAGGCTTTCCATGCCGGGGATTTTGAAACCGCCCAGACCATCGAACGCCGCCTGATCGCCCTGCACAAGGCGATGTTCTGTTCGCCCTCGCCGGGACCGGCCAAATATGTGCTGCACCGTCTTGGCCTGTGTGACCCCGACGTACGCCTGCCGCTGACCCCGCCGGACGCTGCCGCGCGCGAGCAGATCGATGCGGCCATGGCACTTGCCGGGCTTCATGCCTAAATAGGGCCCATGTCTAAGAAGTCTCAAACCAAGGGTCGCTCCGACGGGCTGATCGCGGAGAACCGCCGGTCCCGCCGCGACTATGAAGTGGAAGACACGCTCGAGGCCGGCATCGTGCTCGTCGGTTCCGAGGTGAAAGCCCTGCGCGAAGGCAAGGCCAATATCGCCGAGGCCTATGTCAGCCCCGAGGATGGTGAGCTGTGGCTGGTCAATTGTGAGATCCAGACCTATGCCGGCGCCAACCGGTTCAACCACGAACCCCGCCGCAAGCGGAAGCTGCTCGTCTCGCGCCGGGAACTGGCGAAACTCTCGCAGGAAGTCGAAAGGGCCGGGCGCACGATCGTGCCGCTGAAATTCTATTTCAACGACCGCGGCATCGCGAAGCTTCTCATCGGCACCGCCACCGGCCGCAAGAATTATGACAAGCGGAACGTCGAAGCGAAGCGGGATTGGGCCCGGCAAAAGGCACGCATTCTGAAGGAGGGGTGAGGGATGTCCTCCCCGTCTGATCGTATCCTGCTGGTTCTCGATCTGGATGAGACGCTGGTTTATGCTACGGATGAGGCTCTGGAACGCCAAGCCGATTTCAGGGTCGCGCAGTATCATGTTTACCGGCGTCCACATCTGGAAACCTTCCTTGATGCCTGTGCGGAGTGGTTCGATCTGGCGGTCTGGTCGTCAGCCAGCGACTGCTATGTCGAGGAGGTGGTCGACAATATTTTTCCACGTCCGCATGAGCTTAAGTTTGTTTGGGGACGCAGCCGCGCCACGTATCGTCATGTCGGGTACATCGACAGCTACCAGATTGCATCCTACGATCCGGAACACTTCCATTACATCAAAACGCTCTCCAAGGTCCGCCGCAAAGGTTGGCCCATGGAGCGGATACTGATCGTGGATGATACGCCGGAAAAGTGCGTCCGGAACTACGGCAATGCGATCTATCCGAAGGCCTTTGAAGGCGACCCGGACGATCGCGAATTGCTACTGCTGGCTGCATACCTGGAAACCATGCGGCACCAGACAAATGTTCGCAAAATCGAAAAGCGGCGTTGGCGTGAAACCGCCTACCAGATCCTCGGCTAAGCTATTGCTTCCCGCGCCATCGCAAACACATCCTCGAACATTTCTGCCGTCAGGCGGCCGGTGTTCGTGTTGTAGCGGGAGCAGTGATAGCTGGAGACCAGCAGGTAATCGCGCCCGCCGAAGTTCACCTCATACCTTGTTCCGTGCCCGAACGGATGATCTTTCAGCTTCAGGCCGAGGGCCCGCACCGTGGAATCGTGCGAAATCTTGCCGAGACAGAGCATGACTTTCAGTTTCGGCAGCGCCTCGATGCGGGACAGCAGGAAAGGCCGGCAGGCATTGATTTCGGCGCCGACGGGCTTGTTCTCCGGCGGCACGCAGCGCACCGCATTGGTGATCATCGCGCCGGTGAGGGCGAGGCCGTCGGCCGGGTCGGCGGCATAGGTGCCTTTGGAGAAACCAAATTTGTCGATCGTGGCGTAGAGCAGGTCGCCCGCCCAGTCGCCGGTAAATGGCCGCCCCGTCCGGTTCGCCCCGGTCACCCCTGGCGCGAGGCCGATGACTAGCAGCTCCGCCTTCTCGTCGCCAAAACTTGGCACCGCGCCGTTGAACCAGGTGGGCTCTTTCACGGCGACGGCCTCGCGATATTCCACAAGACGCGGACACAGCGCGCAATCCTTCGGCGCTTCAGGCGGGTAGGGCGTGTTTGTCATGGGAGACTATCTGGCGCGATTCGCGCCCATGCTTCGAATTTGCTCAGCATGAGCACGCTGCAAGAACAGACCTAAGCCTGAGAGGAGATCAAGGCATTAACTCAGTTGTTTGGCAACTCGATATGTTTAGCTTTTGAGTGACGGTCAGGGGCGGCTATGTTCGGTTGCTTCAAGCCATGAGGGGATGCCATATCCCCGCTTAGGTAAGAAGCGCAGCAACTCGGCCTTTGTGAACTTTAGATTTTTAAATCGCTCTGGCGATAGCCCGCCCTGATACCGGACCATATTTGATCGTAAAATACTGAGCTCACTTTTATCAAAAGTATTGGCAGCGTTCGGGTTCAGCTTGTTGCTAATAACTGCTTCGCACAGATCATGGAAGATGAGGTCGTAGTTTTCGTTTTCGCCGGCGAGTAGCTTTGCCACTGTATCCAAAGAATATTCTGATCGACCCGTAAAAGATTGCATAACTGAGCCAGTCCCGAATTTTGCCAGCTGAGCTTGCAATTCCCTCCGCTTGTCCCGTTCAACGCGATAAGGTGACTGGGTAAAATTCCAAACGAAAACGGTCAGGAAAACGAGTCCGGTAGCTGTAAGTCCATAAATCAACCAGATATGGAACTGATCCAGTACTTCATTTATTGCGCCGAACTGCGAGTGAAGGGCAAATCCAACAACAGGTATGGCAATAAGTGCGACAAGCGCTTGTGGCCCGCCGATAAAAGTCAGGGAGTCTTTCCAACTTCGTCTGAGGCATTGTTTCAGCATTGCTGCAAGTTGCCGTAAGAATCGTCGGAAGTGGAGTCTGCTTCTTTCGTCGCCCCGCCCATGTTACGCATACTTACCGAGACACAGCACCCGCCCACTTGCCCCGACTCACGGGCGCCGCCACAACATCCCCCATGCCTGCTGCCCCGACTCTCGACGATGCCCGCGACCTGCTGAAGCGGGTTTATGGCTATGAGGCGTTCCGGGGCCTGCAGGAGGATGTGATCGCCGATGCGCTGGCGGGGCGGGATGCGCTGGCCGTGCTGCCGACCGGTGGCGGCAAGTCGCTCTGCTACCAGATCCCGGCACTGTTGCGCCCGGGCGTCGGCCTCGTTGTGTCGCCGCTGATCGCCCTGATGGCCGATCAGGTGGATGCGCTGAAACAGGCCGGTGTGCGGGCCGAACGGCTCGACAGCTCCATGGATTTCAACGCCCGCGCCGATGCGCTGGACGCCGCCCAGCGCGGTGAGATGGATCTGCTGTACGTCTCGCCGGAAGCGCTCGGCACGGGCCTCGCGGACCGGCTCGCGAAGATGAACATCTCCATCATCGCGGTGGATGAGACGCACTGCGTCAGCCAGTGGGGGCATGACTTCCGTCCCGATTACCGCGCCCTTGGCCGGCTGAAGGATCTCTTCCCCGGCGTGCCGCGCCTTGCCGTTACCGCCACGGCCGATGCCCGCACGCGGGACGATATCCTCGCCCAGCTGAACCTGACGAAGCCGTCTGTCCACGTCGCAAGTTTCGACCGGCCGAACCTCGCCCTCGCCGCCGAGCCGAAAGAGGGTAACCGCACGCAGCGGGTTGTCTCTCTTGTGAAGGCGCGGCCGGGCCTTTCCGGCATTGTCTACTGCGCCACACGCAACGCCACCGAAGATCTGGCCGAGGCACTGGAGAAAGCCGGTGTGCCGGCGCTGGCTTATCATGCCGGGCTCGACGCGGGCGTCCGGGGCGAGCGCCAGCGGCGTTTCCTGCTGGAAGATGGTCTCACCATGTGCGCCACGGTTGCCTTCGGCATGGGCGTCGACAAGCCGGATGTGCGCTTCGTGATCCATGCCGATCCGCCGAAGACGATGGAAGCCTATTGGCAGGAAGTCGGCCGGGCAGGGCGCGACGGCGAACCCGCCGAGGGCATCGCGCTCTATGGCCCGGCAGACATGCGCCGCTCGCTCAGCTGGACCTATGAGAGCGATGCGCCGGACGAGGTGAAGCGCGTCCAGATCACCAAGACCCGCCAGCTGTTCGCCTTTTTCGATGGCGATGAATGCCGCCGCCTGGCGGTACGCCGCTATTTCGGGGAAGAGACCTCCGAGACCTGCGGCGTCTGCGACATCTGCCGGGGCGAGGGCGGGGAGAGCCACGATGCGACCCGCTGGGCGCAGATGGCCGTCTCCGCCGTGCTGCGCTGCGGCCAGCGGGTGGGACGCGGGCGCCTCGTACAGCACCTGATGGGGCAGGCGAAGGATGCGCTTGATGAGGAGCTATCCACCCAGTCTACCTTTGGCATCGGCGCGGAGCTGCCCAAGCAGGGCTGGAACCGGATCTTCGATGCGCTGCTCTATGACGGCATGCTGGCCGAAGGCGGCGATGCGATGCGCCCGATCGTCATGGTGCCGGATGGCGATGCGGCGCGGGCGCTGTTCAAGGGTGAGCGGACGCTGTTCCTGCGGGCAGACCCTGCCGCTGCCCGCCGCCGCAAGACAGGCCGCGTGGCCCGTGCCAGCGTGCAGGACGATCTGTCAGAGCGCGATCAGACCCTGTTCGATGCGCTGCGCCTGTGGCGGACCGAAACCGCCAAGGCCCGCGGCGTGCCGCCTTACGTGATCTTCCACGACCGGACGCTGGCCGAAATCGCCCGCGAACGCCCCGCAGACGCCACCGCCCTGCGCGACATCAGCGGCGTCGGCGAGAAAAAAGCCCAGCGCTACGCCGAAGACGTGGCAAGGATCGTCGCGGAAGCGGCTTAGTCTTCGCGGCGCGGAGATACCTGGAGGCGCAAGCCACCAAGGCGCAGAACCAACGCGTAAAGAAAATACCCTGCGCCGATATACTCCATGCATTCCTGCAAAGTGGTGAGCAGCGCCTGGCTGAGAGAAATATTGGCCAGACTGGCACCGCTTTCCAGAAGCTCCGGTGCCGCTCCGGAGAGATTGGCGCTTTCGAGGACCTCGACCCCCAATGCACCTGATACGAAAATGGTGCCCGCGATCGCGAAGCGGACTTGTGAGGACCGGTCGATCCTGAGGAACCAGGGCAACAGGACAGCCGCAGCAATCAGGAGGGCTGCGCTGTATGGAATCATCCAGGCATATTCCGGCACCCAGTCCGCTTGCAGCGCCTGTGAGGTCGGATGGTTCAGCATCTCATGCAGGCCGATATTCTCGTCGAAGCCAAGGAAAACGAAGACCGCACACAGCACCCACCAGCCAGTCGCCTGACCAGCGGCGCCCGGGCGGAACCAGGCATTGGCAGCCAGCATGGCGCCGCAGGCCAACAGTTCGATCGTTGCGACCAGCGTGGGGAAGTTCATCTCCTCGTTCAGATTGAACTTCTCGGCAAGGCCCCAGAGATAGTCTCGCCCGAAGCCGAAATTCATGACCAGCACGAACATGTGCGCTGCCAGCAGGACGCTGCCGATCAGGACAAGACCGCGCGCGACATCGCGGGGAGTGATGTGCAGTCCGGTTACAGCGGGTGCAGCAGATTTCTGGTGTGAGTGACGGTCGAGCGAAGGCGTAGATGAAAGAGGGGTCATTTAAAAAGTTCGATTCCGAGTTCCAATTTCGCAGGATCAGGCAAAAAAAGTGCCAGATAAGATACGATTATAGGTCTTATTTTCGGACACTGCCTCCAGCTGCATCCCCTTGGCGTGCTTTGCAATTCTTCCCCAAGGTTCCCGCATCCCCGCCCTTGACCCGGGCGCCGGGGCACCGCACCTATGACTCCGTAAGAATCCCCGCGAACCGGAGACATCATGGACTATTCTTCCCGCGAGCCGCGCCTCGACGACGAGAATGACGAGAAAAAGGCTTCCGAGCCGAATGCCTTCCTTGAGGAAGCGCTGTTCAAGGCCCGCACGATCCTGCTGACGGGCGGAATCGACTTCCTGCAGGCCCGCCGCGTGTGCGAGCGCCTGCTGGCGCTGTCTTCGGAGAATGACAAGCCGATCCTGCTGGTCCTGTCCTCGCCGGGCGGCCACGTCGAATCCGGCGACATGATCCACGACATGATCAAATTCGTCCCGGCGCCGGTGAAAATCCTCGGCACGGGCTGGTGTGCCTCTGCCGGCGCGCTGATCTATTCGGCGGCGCAGAAGGAAAATCGCTACGCCCTGCCGAACACCCGCTTCCTGCTCCATGAACCGCGTGGCGGCGTTGGCGGCCAGGCGACGGACGTGGAAATCCAGGCCCGCGAGATCATCAAGATGCGCGAGCGCCTGAACAAGATCTTCGCCGCTGCCACCGGCAAAACGCTGGAGCAGATCAAGGAAGACACTGACCGTGACTTCTGGATGAGTGCGCAGGAGGCGGTCGATTATGGCCTCGTCCACAAGATCGTCAGCCACCACAGCGAGATCGTCTGATCCCTTCAGGGCGCAAGCGATTAACTCGCCGGTAACCAAAAGTTAGCGGCCTCTCAATAATTCCGGGCGAATATCTCTCTTCTGTTTGACTGAAGAGAGACCGCCCGGATGCTCGCGCGTGTCGAAGACATTTCCTTGCCGATTTCGCCCGTTGCGGCGGACACCAATTGCGCGGCTGCGCTCAGCCTTTTCCTGTCCGATACATCCCTGTTTGCCATACCCTTGCGCGCAGAGGGTGGCGCACTGACCCTTGTGACGCGCGCGGCCGTCACCGAAGCAATGGCTGGTCCGGAAGCCCGGACGATCTGGGCCGCTCAGCCCGTTTCGATCCTCGCTTCGGCAGATCCGCAGATTGTCGAAGCGGCCACGCCGGTCGGCCTTGCTGCCAACAATGCGGCGATCCATTGTCCGTCAGCACTCTCTGAGGGGCTCATCGTTACGAAAGACGGAGTCTATTGCGGCCTGGTCAGCCCCGCTGACCTCACCGTTGCCATTGCGAAAGAGAATGCCGCCCGTGCCCGCACCCTTGGCCAGGCCGCCCGCCGCATGGAAGCCGCCAAGGCAAGGCTGAATTCTGCCGCAAGGGAGAAGGCGGATTTCCTCGCTTTCCTCGGCCACGAGATCCGTACGCCCCTGACCGGTATCCTGGGAGTTGCCGATCTGTTGCAGGACAGCGTCTCCGGCGGGGAGCCGAAGCGTCTCGCGCGGACCATTTCCGACAGCGGTCATCATCTAGAGCGTCTTCTGAACGATCTGCTGGACCTGTCCCGCCTCGAGGCAGGGAAGATGCCGCTGCATGCCACGCCGTTCGATCTCGACGAGTTCGCCGCGGAGGCGCGCGATGTCTGGCAGCCGCGGACGGATGGCAAACGGGTTGCCCTGCGTATCCATGTCGAGGAAGGCACACCGCGCATTGAGGCAGACGCCCTGCGCCTGCGGCAGGTCCTGTTCAACCTGCTGAGCAATGCCCTGAAGTTCACCGAACAGGGCCATATCGATGTCTCGCTCGCCACCTGGCGGGATGAGTCCTCCCTGCGCTTACGGATGAGCGTGTCGGATACCGGTTGCGGTATCTCCGAGGAGGACAAGGCGCGCTTGTTCGAAGCGTTCGAGCAAGCCAGCGCGAGCACCGTTCACACGCATGGTGGCTCCGGCCTTGGCCTTGCGATTGCCAAGTCTCTGGTGAAGGCCATGGGCGGGGAAGTTGTTCTTGCCGACAACCCGGATGGAGGCAGCATCTTCACGGTCGACCTGCCGGTGCGCAAGGCCGGCCCGCGCCTGGTGAATACCGACACGAAGGAAAAGTCTGTCCGGCCGCAAATGGGCAAGTTCGAACTGGGCCGCATTCTGGTCATTGAAGACCACGCCGCCAGCGCGCTGGTAATCACCGAAGCCCTGCGGGCAGCAGGCTGGGAAGTGGATCATGCATCAAGCGCCGCCATCGCCCGCGAGCATTTGTTCGATGTGCCTTACCAGGCAATCCTCACCGACATTCATCTGCCGGATGAAAGCGGGGACATGATCCTCCGTGCCCTGCGTACGGATGCCGGTCCGAACCGGGAAGCGCCGGTCCTGGCTGTGACAGCAGACCTGACCGACCGCCGGCGTGCTGCCTGCCGCACGGCTGGTTTCATTGCGATGATCGAAAAGCCGATCCGCCCGCGCGCGCTGGTCGCCACGCTGGCAGACATCCTGATGCTGGGCGACAGCCCGGATGCCTGGGCGAAGGTGGGCTAGCGGCCGGCCCACAGGCATTTCACCTGTCTGGTGCATTGCCGATTTGTAAGCTGAACCAATTGCCGGGGCGGCGCGTATAAGGGGTATGAGCCAAACGGAGACACCCCCATGCGCAAGTTATTCGCCGCGGGTGCAGCCATAGCCGCCGCGATTTTCAATCCAACGGCCGCGAATGCCGCACAAGAGCCGCCACACGAGGTGATTGCCAGTGACGGCAAGATCGAAGTGCGCCAGTACAAACCGCAAATCCTCGCGGAGGTTACCGTCACGGGCGACATGCGCCGGGCGGGCAATTCCGGGTTTCGTCCGCTTGCGGATTTCATCTTCGGCAACAACACCGCAAAGCAAAGCATTGAAATGACGGCACCGGTCACGCGCACGCCCGCATCCCGCAAGATCGAGATGACGGCGCCTGTAATGCGAACGGAAACGGCGGGCGGTGACTGGGTCGTTGCCTTTGTCATGCCGGAAGAATGGACGATGGAAACCCTGCCGGTGCCGAACAATCCGGATATCACGATCCGCGAAGTGCCAGGGGAGATGATCGCTGCGATCCGGTTCAATGGCGCAGGCCGCGAAAGCGCCCACAAGAAGAAACAGGCTGAGCTGGAAGCCTGGCTTGGCACGCATGATTATGTCGCCACAGGGTCTGCGCGCTATGCCGGATACAGCGCCCCATGGGTGCCAGCGCCCTTCAAGCGCAACGAAGTGATGATTCCGGTCAGGCCAGCAAGCTAGAAGGGGCGAAAAGAAGAGGGAGGATCGGGCCGCCGATCCGGAAAACGCACGAGGGTCGGCAGACGTATAAATGGCGTATAGATGGTGTATAGACGGTCTATAGAGGGTGTTTTATATTGCCCTGAGGGCCTACGGTGCCGGCCATGACGATGACCCCGCCGCCCTCAAGCCGTGTTGCGCTCGCCCGGGCGCTGCGCCTGAAATGTCCATCATGCGGGCAGGGCGCCCTTTACCGGGCCTATCTGAAACCTGTGGATACCTGCGCGTGTTGCGGCGCGCCTCTGGGCCAGGTGCCATCGGAGGATGGCCCGGCATGGCTGACCGTGCTGATGCTGGCGCCTTTCCTGGTGGCCGTGACGTTCTTCGTTTCCATGTCCAGCCTGCCACTCTGGATCAGCCTGCCGGGCGCGGCCCTTGCCGTTACAGGATTGGTCATGCTGGCCCTGCCACGCGTCAAAGCCGGCTGGATCGCCGTGCTCTGGTCAATGGGCAAGGTGGGGGCAAGCCAGGAATAGTTTCGCGGGAAATGGTGGTTCGGGGGAGACTTGAACTCCCGACCTCGCGATTATGAGACCGTTCCAGATGAAACCACTGAAGAAAAAACCGAATATCTTCAGTGCTTAGAGCGATTTTTGGATAACTAGATGGGTCCTCAGTCGGGCTCAATTCCTCCTTTTGCGTGTCAGTTGCGTACCAGCTGGAATTCCACAAACAACCATATAAGTGCTTCAACCGCGGCATACAGCGAGGTTGGGTGCAAGCATTAAATTTCTCTCATAAGGAGAAAAAGTAAGCTTTCTAAGATTGACCTCCGGGGAGCGGTGAGGGCAAGCGTAGATATGCTCAACAATCAGAAGATCATGCAGCGGATTGGACTCGAGGCGACGTTCAGCCGAGAGGTGCTGAACTATTTTGTCCGGTATGCGTTCCCTCTGTTTGCTGTCTCCACGGTGATGGGAATTTTGTTTCTCGCATCTCCGATTTTCATGCTGCAGGTCTATGACAGGGTTCTGGGATCCGGCAATCTCGGAACATTGGCATTCCTTGCCGCGATTGCCATATTCTGCCTCGGCTGCATGGCTGTGTTTGACTATTTGCGAGCGCGTGCCCTCTTTCATTTGGCTGCCGCGATGTACCAGAAATTTGCGCCGCGAGTTCTCGAGATGAGCGCAGCTCAAGCTGCCAGGTCATCTCAGGCAACGATTGTGGGGTTACGAGAAATAGATGTCATTCGAAATGTGGCATCCGGTTTCGCAGTCAGCACGATTTTGGATGCCCCGGTGGTGCCTCTTTTCCTCCTGGCTATTTTCGGAGCCAGTTTTCAGTTGGGCATGGTTGTTTTGATTGGCGGGATAGCTCTTTTCTCAATCGCTATCTTGTCGGACACCCTGACGCGTCGTGCGGCAGGAAAGTCACATTCAGATGAGATCCGCGCATTCGAATTCGCTGAACAGACTGTCGGGTCTGCTGATTTCTTCGCCGCAACGGGGCGTCTGGATTCGATCAGCAAGACGTTTAGCAAGATCGTTTACAAGCAACTTTCGGAACAGTTGAAAACGCATCAGGTTCAAACGGTAGCCAGTAGTTCTTCCAAATTCATTCGCTTGCTCATTCAGGTTTCAATTCTTAGCGTCGGTGCGATCCTTGTTATTCAAAGTGAAATCAGCGCTGGGGCAATGATCGCGTGCAGCATTATTTCCGGGCGCGCTCTGGCCCCGATTGAACAGTCCATTGGCGCTTGGAATCAAATTCAATCCGCCCGGCAAGCATTGTCCATTTTGGGGCGCTTGGAGTCTTTCCGAATTGATGACCGCCCGGATTTCGAGTTACCTCAGCCGACAGGTCGCGTTCGGCTGGAGCGCTTGACCTGTCGGCTTCCCAATTCGCCGCAGCCACTCTTTGCGGGCATCAATATGGATATTCAGCCAGGCCAGCTTGTTGCCGTTGTGGGGGAGAGCGGAACAGGTAAGTCGACGCTTTGTCGTTTGTTGACCGGCTTGATGCAGCCGGCCTCTGGCAAGGTGACGATTGATGACGTCGACTTGCGAAATTGGAGCGATCAGCAGGTACAGGGGATGCTCGGCTATCTGCCGCAATCTGTGAAGCTACTCCACGGTACAATCGCCCAGAATATCGCCAGTTTTGATGAAGCAGTCACAGACGAGCAAATTGTAGCGGCCGCGCAGCTGAGCGGCGCTCATGAGATGATTGCGCAGCTATCAAAAAACTATTCCACAGTAATCGGGGCTAACGGAATACAGCTTTCAGGTGGCCAGACCCAACTGGTTGGCTTGGCTCGTGCACTCGTTCTGAACCCGACCGTGCTGGTTCTGGATGAGCCAACGGCCCATCTCGATCACGTTTCTAAGCAGTATTTCGGCGCCTTTCTCAAGCGTTGCGTACTCATGAAAAAGACAGTTGTTCTCGTGACGCACGACCGCCAACTTGCCCAGGCTTGCGACGTGGGGCTTGTCCTTCAGCCGGGGGGGCGCTTCGAGCTGAAGAGGAACGAATCCATGTCTCTTTCAAAGGTCGCCAAAGGGGAGGAGCATAATGCGCACCGTGCCTCTTAGGCTCTCAGACAATCCGGCAGACGCCGAAGGGGAATTGCAGTTCCGTCTAAAGCGTATCTTGTTTGGACGTACAATGATTGTTCTGTTTGTGATGCTCGCGGGATTCTTGCTGTGGGCGATTTTTGCCCCCCTGGCGGGGGGGGCAATCGCCTCCGGACAAGTGGTGATCGATGGGGAGCGTATCCCGATCCAGCATCAGGAAGGCGGGCTGCTCGACAAAGTCTCCGTGCGCGAGGGCGATTTTGTAGGGCAGGGACAAGTTCTCGCAGTTGTCAAATCCAAGGCGCTGACGGCCAAGAGGAATGCAGCAACTCTGAATTTGTTTTCACTACAGGTGACTGAGGCGCGTTTGATTGCAGAGCGCGACGGCGAGCAGAATATTGCCATTTCAGCAGACCATATTGATGGGGACCTGCGCGGAAGAGCCCAGGATGCCATCCGCGAAGCAAAGGACCTGCTGCAGAAGAATAACAGTCTGTTTGAAACCCAGATGGATATGCTTTCAGCGCAGGAAGCCCAGACAAGATCTCAACTTGCTGGTCTTCGGGCGCAACTCCAAAGCCTTGATGAACAAATCACATCTCTCCAAGATGACATGGAGGCTCAAAGAACACTGTTGGAAAAGGGACTGACCCGTCTTCCCGCCTATCGACAATATGAGCGTCAGTTTGCAGCCTCAAAAGGGCAGCGCAAGTTCACTGAGAGTGAAATCACCCGGCTTGAAGCAGCGCTCCAGGAAATTTCCTCGAACCGGGCTGCGAAGGCGGCTGAAAAAAACCAAAGGATTGCAAGTGAGCTGACGGAGACAAAATCCAGGATCATCCAGGCGGTTGAAGAGCTCTCCTATCTGGAAGACGCATTTGAGCGTTCAGTAATTAAATCGCCGGTTGCGGGACAGGTGATCAATGTTGCGTATGATGCTCCCGGCAGCATCATACCTTCCGGCGGGCAGCTGATGGAGATTGTCCCTCCCGACCCCAAGGTGATCATTGAGGCTCATGTCGCCCCAAAGGATGTTGAAAACCTGCGTGCCGGGGGTACGGCGGTTCTGAACTTCCCGGGCCTCAGTCGCCGGGAAATGCCACGGATTACTGGACGGCTTACGTCTCTCAGTGACGACGTGATCGTCGACCCGAATGCAGGAAAGCCCTACTATCTTGCGCGTGTCGAAGTGCCTTTTGAGGATGAGCACGTGAGCCATGCTCTCGAGCTGGTGCGCCCGGGTATGCCAGTGGAGGTAACGCTTGTGACGAAATCAAGGACTCTTGCGGAATACCTGATTGAGCCAATTGCTGAGTCCTATTCGAAGGCTTTTGTAAGCAACTAAGCAACGGAAAATCTTCGTGGAATGCAGGCCCGGAACGCAGTATTGCACTTCAGTCTCAGGCAACAATATAGGTCGCTTCCTCAATGATTACGCGCGCAAATGCTTTTTTTCTGGGCCGTCGTCAGACGGCGCAGGAGAACTTTTTCAAGAGCCTGTTTCTGAACCAGAAAGCGACCATGAATGATGGGCGCATCGAACTGGAGGTTGTGCGCCCTTACCTCAAGAGCAATTCAGTGATTATCGATGTGGGGGGCACGTTGGAATTTTCTCCAGACGTCTCGCGCAATTAGCTCCTGACTGCGTCATATCGGCATTCGAGCCGCAATCCTTGCCGCACTGAGTCTTTAGTCTAGCCGGTTTTTCCGTTCAGCAAAAAATATATTGATAATGCCTTTCGAGCTTGGCGAACAAACGGGTCTTGTTAATATCAGTATACAAATCAAGAAGAAAGGTGGAGTGGGAATTGGCTGGGCGTATATTGGCGATGATGCTGACCTGCGGGACCGTTTCGAAGTCAAGAAAGCGCTCCTATCAATCGTTCGCCTGGATGATGTGATGGCCCGCATGGATTTCGGGCCGGTCAGCCTGATCAAGGTCGATGTCGAAGGAGGGGAACTGAACGCACTGAAGGGGGCGCTCGGCCTCATTACTTCCCAGAAACCTGCAATTCTTTGTGAGATTGATGGGGGTGAGCATCGGTTTGGGTCCTGCTCTCAGGAATTGTCCGATTTCCTTTCTAAGCTTGGTTATGTTCCGCATGGCCTCGAAACAAGTGAGGTTCTGAAGGCCAGTGAGCTTGAAAAAATACATTTTTCCTTGCTGTCTGAGTGCCTGCTTTCATTTCCTTCATGAATTAAAGGTCCGCCTACAGAACAATAACCATAAGTTTAAACAATAAACTTTTTTCTCTATCAAAAGTTTCACTTTTGGGGTGAGTTCTTTTCGCTATCCTCAGATCGTTCCTTCAATCCCGAAGGGACAATCAATCGGAGGCAATGATGCCAAACTACTATTATGGAACAAGCGGGAACGACACCCATAACGGAAATGGTGCTGTAGACATCATGTACGGGCATGCCGGTAACGACACGCTGCGCGGGAATGGCGGTAACGACATCCTTTATGGTGAAGATGGAGCCGATACGCTTCAGGGTGGCGATGGTCAGGACACGCTTTACGGAGGCAACGGCAACGACCCGTATCTTCGCGGAGGCGGTGGCAGTGACTGGATCTACGGCGAGGCAGGCAATGATTCCATTATCGGCGATGATGGCCACGATTATATGAGTGGTGGAAACGGAAACGACAATCTGCAAGGCGGAAATGGAGATGACGTTGGATACGGTGACGCTGGTGATGATCACATTTATGGAGGCAGTGGAGCAGATTGGCTGTTCGGTGGAGAGGGAAATGACTATCTGTATGGCGGAAGCGATAGTGACCATTTAATTGGCGGTGCTGGCGCAGACGTAATCTTTAGTGAAGGTGGCTACGATAGAATTTACTTTGCCGCTGATGATATTGCTTCGGGTGTTGGCGGGAAGTGGGACACAATTGCTGATTACAATACTTCAAAGGACGTTATAGTCTTGGATCAGAATATTACTATTCTGTCGACAACTTCCGTGACCGATGCATATTTTGGAGTCGGCGTTCAGGTTAGCACTAATCACGGGTATTTCTACGTTTATGATTCTGATCACTATCTTGCGGCCAACCAAATCAGCTATCAGACTTATGCGCCTGGCTCTGCCGATGATCCATATGCCGATCCGCATGGTGGGCCAGCCGGTGATGGCTCTGACTACGGCCACGGTTGATGGTTTCTAACATCACATGAACTTTTTCTGGGGAGAAAATTCTCCCCAGAAATCTACACATTGTCACCTAGTAATCGTTCGAAAAGGGCCCGGTTGGTATGTCATCTGCCCGCGAAGGGTGTACCAGGAAATAATCGCGCCAGCGTCTTTATTGACCCAACTCATTTGTGCGGATGAGTTCGGAATCGTCATCGCTCAAACGCCATGCTTCATACCCTATGTCCAGAAAATAGTTCAGCATGGTCGACGGATTTCGGTTGAAATTACTCTGTAGGGAGAATGTGTGGATCTCAATAAGGAAGGCGGGAAGGTGCTGTTCAATAGTCATTTTGCTGCCTTCGAGCATCAGGCACTCAGCGTCCTCAATATCGCAGCGAATGAAATTAACAGTATCAAGTTTCATCTTCGAGACGATGGAATCCAGCGAGATTGCGGGAGTCTTCTGCCGCTCAAACTGAGTGTTGTTTGATGTTGCAAGAATTTCCTCAGATCTCCGGGCCATCGTCCCCGATCATCGCGTAAGCGCGTCCCAGGTGACTACTTTTCTTCAGGGGAAAATTCAGGGTCGTTTCACCATCTTTTTCGTCAATGGCGTAGTTGTAGGGAAAGACATTGGAGAGTTTGTGCCACTTAATAAGGCGGCACATTATTTCGTGTGAATACCGTGAGGGCTTGAAAGCGTGGGTGGTTTCTTCAGAGCCAACGATCTACGACATGAGATAGGAGTGACGGCCATCACTGGCGCCAAAATGCAAACACGTGTCACCTAGCCTACAAAGATACCGCATATACGGTGCTGCCGGTTCGAACTTCCGGCCGGACAAATTTCGACTGTACATCCGCCAAGTGATTTAGAGGTTGCGTACATTCATCATCGTGCTCATTTCGGTTTTCCGCCTTGGATCGGGGCGCAGGTGTTCCACCCTACCAATAGGATACTCGTAGGTAGACCTCGAGTAGAATAACTTGGCTTGGAAAGTTTCTGTACTAGATGACCGACATCAGCACGATGTAGGTCCACGCGCCACTTGATGTGTCCTGTTTGACAGAAAGCCTGAAAAATCAATGTTCTCAGGACGGTGAGTGGTGGTTCGGGGGAGACTTGAACTCCCGACCTCGCGATTATGAGTCGCGCGCTCTAACCAGCTGAGCTACCGAACCGATCGCCGAAACGAAGGGGCCTCATACACGTGGGCGGGCCAGCCTGCAAGCGGGCGATCTGCACCTGGATGCATTGCGTGATCCCAATGACTGCAGCGGTGACACGGCCGAAGCCGGATTGGCTGGCCTGACCGCCGTTTCAGGCGTAATATTCCCCTACGTCAACGTCGAAAACGGCGGGCGCCCGGTCTGGTCATGGTAGCCGGACCAAAAACAATAAGAACGATAAACAGAGGGAGTAGACACATGAGGAAGCTGGCAATCAGAGGCCTTGGCCTCGCACTTGCGGCCGCCACACTGGGGGGTAGCGGGACGGCGATCGCCAAGCCGGGCAAGCCGGTGAATGCGGCGACACCGGAGAAGGGCAAAGGCTGTCTGGTACGCGATGCGGACGGCGCCTACCACTATGATTCGAACTGCAAATGGAAGCTGGTGATCCGGCGGAACGCGCTTGGCGAAATCGTGCAGTATTCCTACCAGGACAAGGGCAGCCTGCCTGATAGTGCGCCGCACCCGGACGCGGCCCTGAAGACAGAGTATGAGGCAGGCGGCTGCACCGGGTCTGAGCTGGCGACACCGGCCGGCCAGTACTCGTCGGACTGTAAGTACAACGCGGCAGCAGACGACTGAATTTGGGCCCAAATGAAAACGGGCAGGACCTTTAGTCCTGCCCGTTTGCTGTCCGGGACCGGAAAAATTATTCCGCTGCGACCGTCTCAGCAGCGGCTTCCTGCTCTGAGAGGAAGCGTTCGGCGTCCAGCGCGGCCATGCAGCCCATGCCCGCTGCTGTTACGGCCTGGCGATAGGTCTCGTCGGTCACGTCGCCGGCGGCGAACACGCCGGGGATCTCTGTCTGCGGCGTGCCGGGCTTGGTGATGAGATAGCCATTGTCCTTCATGGCCAGCTTGCCTTTGAACAGCTCCGTCGACGGGGCGTGGCCGATGGCGATGAAGACGCCATGGACGGGGACGAGCGTTTCCTCGCCGGTCTTTACATTCTTGATCGTCGCGCCGGTTACGCCGGGCGGATTTTCTTCCCCGACGACTTCTTCGAGCACATGATCCCAGATCACTTCGACTTTCGGGTTCTTCAGCAGGCGTTCCTGGAGGATCTTCTCGGCGCGGAAGCTGTCACGGCGGTGTACGACGGTGACCTTGGAGGCGAAGTTCGTCAGGAACAGCGCTTCTTCCACAGCTGTGTTGCCGCCGCCAACGACCAGGACGTCACGGCCGCGATAGAAGAAACCGTCGCAGGTGGCGCAGGCGGAGACGCCGAAGCCCTTGAACTTCTCTTCCGTCGGCAGGCCCAGCCATTTGGCCTGGGCGCCAGTGCTGATCACGACGGAATCTGCGGTGTAGACGGTGCCGCTTTCGCCGATGGCCTTGAACGGGCGGCTGTCGAAGTCGACTTCAGCGATGTGGTCGTTCTCGACCTTCGCGCCCATGGCTTCGGCGTGTGCCTGCATCTTCACCATCAGGTCCGGGCCCTGGATTTCCGTGAAACCGGGATAGTTTTCCACTTCGGTGGTGATGGTCAGCTGGCCGCCGGGCTGGATGCCGGTGACGACCAGCACATCGCGCAGGGCGCGGGCGCCATAGACGGCGGCCGTCCAGCCGGCCGGGCCGGAGCCGAGGATGAGGATTTCAGCGTGTTTTGTCTCGGCCATGTCGGTACTCCGGATGTGCCTGATGGAATCGGCTTTTGCACATAAGGCGGGTGTATCGAGGCTTAAAGGCCCCGGCCGCTCATATCAATGTGACGTGGGCCGGAAAGCTCAGCAGGGCTCCGAAACCACTTCCACGGTGGCGTGGGAAACATCGAACCGCTCGGCGAGGCGGGCTTTGACATCCCGGCGCAGGGTTTCGGTGCAGGCGCCTTTCACCGCGGTCACTTCCAGCGTGATCAGAGGCTTTGATTCGGTCAGGGCCCAGGCATGGATATGCGAGACACTGGCGACATTGCCGACATGATCGATCAGGTCGGCCCGGATGTCTTCTGGCGACAGGCCGTCCGGCGTGCCTTCGAGCAGAATATGGCCGGACTGCCGGGCGATCCGGACGCCGGCGACGAGGACCAGCAGCGCCACGAGGACCGACAGGATCGGGTCGGCTGGCGTCCAGCCCGTGGTCAGAATGACGATGGCCGCGGCGATGGCGGCCACGGAGCCGAGCAGGTCTCCGATAACATGCCACAGGGCGCCCTGTAGGTTCAGATCATGCTTGTCGCCGCCATGCAGCACCCAGGCGGCCAGCACGTTCACGACCAGACCACCAATGGCGACCCACAGCATGATCCCGCCCAGCACGGGCGCAGGGTCCAGCAGGCGGTGAATGGCTTCCCAGACGATCCAGCAGGCGAGCGCGACGAGGGCGATGCCGTTGGTGAAGGCGGCAAGAACTTTCATTCGCCCGAAGCCATAGGAGCGGGCCGGATCTGCCGGGCGTTCGGCGAGCTTGTAGCCAACCCAGGCGAGGGCCAGAGACCCGGCATCGGTCAGCATATGCGCCGCATCCGCTAGCAGGGCGAGCGAACCTGAGATCAGGCCGCCGGTCACCTCCGCCAGCATGAAGCTGGCCGTAAGGACCGCCGCAATGGCGACTCGCTTGCGGGAATCCGCCGTCGTCATGTCGGCATGGTCATGGGAATGCCCATGGCCGTGTCCGTGGTCATGCCCATGCGCGTGATCATGCCCGTGCTCATGGGCATGAGCGTGGGACGCGTCCGGCGTCTTCGTGTTCAGGTCGCAACTCATGAGCCTGAGGTGGAATCCTTTCCGGGCAAGGTCAATTCGACTGTAATAGCGTTTCGTTGGGACGTGGCGCCGATTTTCCGCTCTGCCGTTGCGGCATGTGTGCTAAATTGCCGGGAAAACATAACAGAATAAACCCGGAGGACACCCATGAGCCCACCGCGCCTGCGCCAGCTTGTGATTGCTGCAAACAGTCTCGACACCGCTGACACATTGCAGAGTGTTCTTGGGCTCGGCGAGCCGTTTCCGGATCCCGGCGTGGGCGAATTCGGCCTCGTGAATGCCGTGTTCGCGATCGGTGACCAGTTCCTGGAAGTCGTGGTGCCGACGGCCGACAAGGCGCCGGCGCGGCGTTTTATCGACCGGGGCGGCGAGGGCGGCTATATGGCGATCTTCCAGACCGACGACATGGCTGCGCTGCGCACCCGCGTCGACGGACTGGGCATACGCCGCGTCTGGAATGTCGACCTGCCGGATATTTCCGCCAGCCATCTTCACCCGGCAGACATCGGCGGGGCCATCGTTTCAGTGGATGAGCCACGTCCGGCGGGCAGCTGGCGCTGGGGCGGTCCCGGCTGGCGTGATCGATCTGCTGCCGGACGATTTACGCATGCCGTCCTGGAAACACCTGACCCGGATGCACTGGCGCAAAAATGGGGGCTCGTCTTCGGCCTCACGGCCGACAGGCGCCGCTTGTTCCTTGCCGATGCCGTGCTCCACTTCACGGAAGGGCCTGCCGACCGGATGATCGAATTCGGCTTCGATTTGCCGGATGCGGACCAGGCGATTGCGCGCGCAAAAGAAAAGGACCTGCCGGTTGAAGGCAGGTCCATCTCGATGGCTGGCATTACCCTGAAACTGGGCGGTTAGTACCCGTCGGCAACACCATCCTTGCGCATTTCGGTTGCCGCCATGTAGGCGCCAGTGTCGAAGTCGCGCATGATCGCCTGATAGCCGCCGCCATTGGCCTGGCAGCACTGGACCTTGAAGCCGCGCGCTTCCAGTTCGGCGCGGGTTTCCGGCGGGATGCCGCTTTCCAGCAGGACCGTGCCGACTTCGGCTTCGCAGGCTGCGTCATCGAACTTGTCCGTAGGCTCACAGCCGCCCCGGTGTTCCCAGCGCGCAGCGTCGCCGGATTCCTGCAGGCCCATGTCGAAGTCGACAAGGTTCAGGATCATCTGGACATGACCCTGCGGCTGCATGCCGCCGCCCATCAGGCCGAAGCTCAGCCATGGCTCAAACGGACAGGCCTGATCGATCGGCATGGCGCGCACCTGACAGCCCGGCATGTCCTTCTTGAAGGCAAAGGCCGGAATGATCGTGTGGAAGGGCCGCTTGCCCGGCTCCCACACGTTCGGGTGGGCCGGGTCGAGGCTGAACAACTGGCCCCGGTTCTGAAACATGAAGCCCAGATGGTCCGCCACAAGGCCGGACCCCATGCCCATGAAGTTCGACTGGATCAGCGACACCATCATGCCGTTCTCATCGGCGACGGTGAGGTAGGTCGTGTCGCCGTGTTCGAGTTTCTTGTCGGCGGCGGGGAAGTCCATGCCCGCATTGACATTGGGCATGGCCTGGCTGAGATCGATCAGACCGGCGCGCTTTGCGTTATAGCCATCTGCAATGAACACGGACGGATCGATGCCGGAAAAGTCCGGATCGGCATATCCCTTGGCGCGGTCAGCGAAGGCGAGGCGTTTGGCTTCCACCTGCGCCATGATCGAGTCGGCTGAGCCATAGCCCATCGAGCGCAGGTCAAACTTTTCGAGCATTTGCAACATCTGCAGGGCGGCGATGCCCTGCGTGCTGGGCGGCAGTTCGCAGACTTTATAGTCTTCGCGATAGGTCACACATTCCGGCTCAACCCAGTTGCCGGTGTGCGTGGCGAAATCCTCATAGCGCAGGAAGCCGCCGATGCGCTGGAAATAGGCGTCCATCCGCTCGGCCAGTTCGCCCTTGTAGAAGGCATCGCGTCCGCCCTCGGCAATCTTGGTCAGCGTGTCGGCGAGGTCCGGATTGTGGAAGATCGTGCCTTCATGCGGGGGCGGCGAGAAATACGTCGCGACCGCATTGTCATATTCTTCCAGCATGCCGCTCTCATAGGCCGGCTCGTATCGCTTCGGACCGAAACTCCAGTAATAGGAAATCACTTCCGGGATCGGCGCGCCCTCGCGGGCATAGGTGATGGCGGGTTTCAGGTCGTCGGCAATCGGCAGCTTACCAAACTTCTCATGCACCGCGAACCAGCCATCCACCGTACCCGGAACAGTCACTGCCGCCGCGCCGAAATTCGGGATGTGTACGCCGTCACCAAATTCATCAGACTTGGCCTGGATCTGCGCGAGCGTCGCACTCTTCGCGCTGCGGCCGGAGCCATTGTAGCCGTAGAGCTTCTGCGTTTCCGGGTCCCAGATGATGGCGAAGAAGTCACCGCCAATGCCGTTCGCGGTCGGCTCTACCAGGCCAAGCATGGCATTGGCCGCGATGGCCGCATCGACGGCAGAGCCGCCGCGCTTCATCACGTCCAGCGCGGTCTGCGTGGCCAGCGGGTGAGCCGTGGCAGCCGCCGCGTGCGGGGCGACGACGGCGGAGCGCACGCCCACAGTCCGCCCGGAGGGCACCCGGTCACCGGGGCCGGGCGGAGTTGGCTCCACCACGGGCACGGTTTCCGTCACCACGATCTCTTCCTCGACCACGTCTGTGGCCGGGTCCGGGGTCGCGCATGCGCTAAGTCCGATTGCCAGCGAGACCGCTGCAAATATCCGGGACGCTTTCATGTCTCTCACCTCTCATATCTGGGAGGGAACCTAGCGCCCTGTGCGAGCATTGCGAGTCCCGGATGGGCCGGACATACGCATCACGGGGCTGCCAGCCTCCGCTGAGGGCTTCGAGATAGCTTTGTGCCAGTCCTTCAAGCATAGCTGACGACCTCCCACTCAATGCCGTCATGGTCGTGGAAGTAAAAACGGCTGCCTGGATCATAGGTCTGGTGGCTGTGTGTCTTGATGCCGGCCTTCAGGATGCGCTGCTCGGCGGCGTCCAGATCGTCGACCAGAATGCCGAAATGGTTCACCGCGCCGGTACGGTAATAGCTTTCCTGCTCCGGACGGTCCTGCTTCGGCAGGGCGTAGAGGGCGATATATTCGTCATCGGTGCCGACATGCACGGTGTAGCCGTCATATTTCGACGGGCCTTCCCAGCGCACATGCCAGCCGAACAGATCCACCAGCATGGCGGCGGTCTTCTTCGGGTCTGACACGGTGACGTTCACATGTTCGAAGAGGGCGGGTTTCATTGTCGTCTTCCTTTCAATTCAAAATCCAGTCTCCTGATTTGACCGGTGTAATTCCTCAACTTAAGTTGAGGTCAAGCGCCGAATGGAAGGAAAAATCGATGAACAAACAAGGCCTCTCCATCGGGGATGTTGCCCGCCGCACGGGGCTGTCGGTGTCAGCGATCCGGTTTTACGAATCGCGCGGCCTGGTGAAGCCGGACAGACGCCCCTCCGGCCAGCGCGAGTTTGCCCGCGCCGACATCCGCCGCCTCTCCTTCATCCTGATCGCCCAGCAGATGGGCCTGACCATTGAGGAAATCGGCGAGGTGCTGAGCGACCTGCCGGACAACCGCACGCCCAACAAGGCGGACTGGACCCGCATCAGCCAGCACTTCCGCAAACGGCTCGACGATCACATCGCCATGGTCGAGCGCCTGCGCAACCGGCTGGACGGGTGCATCGGCTGTGGCTGCCTCAGTTTGAAAACCTGCAAGCTCTACAACCCGGATGACCGCGCCCGCGCCGCCGGGCCCGGGCCACGCTTCGTGATGACATCCGAGAAAGTGGAGTGACAGCGGCGTCCGCCTTTCCGGAAGCGCGGCAAATCGTCGACAGCGCTGTGCCGGGCGGGCGATGGGTCACGCCCGATAATCTTGAACCGCTGAGAGGTGTCAGGGGCGCTTACGTCCTTCTGGTCCGATTGGACCAGGCACTGAACATCGGCGCCGGCCGGCAGAAATCAGGGCACCTGCCACCGGGGACATATCTTTATGCTGGCAGCGCGCATGGCTCAGGAGGGCTGGGCGCGCGGCTCGCACGGCATTTCCGGGCCCGGAAAAAAGTCCACTGGCATATCGACCGTCTGACGGTGCAAGCCAGCGGTCTTGCTGCCGTTGCGATTGAGAATGGCAATGAGTGCCAGCTCGTTCAGGCGTTGATGCTGTCTGACCGCGTGCGTGTGCCGCTGGATGGGTTTGGCAGCACGGACTGCCAGACCTGCCGGAGCCATTTGCTCATGATCCGCTGATCAGTTGGGTTTTTTCGGGAAATAGTGCATCGCCATGCGTTCGGCGATTTCCTGGCCTTCACGGGCGAAGCGCGCTTCGGCTTCCACGGCGCGGTTGTCGCATTTGAGGTAATCGCGGCTGGTTTCCTGATAGGCATCATTGAACTGCTCCACCAGGCTGGAGCGGAGATTGCCGCGATTGGGTGCCTCATAGCTCAGCATGTCCGACATGTACTGGCGCCAGTACTGGTCTTCCCGGCCGTTGCAGCGCACCCGGATCGCATGCGCAGAGCCGAGCGCGCCCGCCAGATCCGAGGCGTCGCGGAAGTAATCCGGTCCGCGCATCGGCAGGCTGGATTGTGCAGCGCTTGCGCCACAGACCATCAGGGCGCTAAGCAGGACAACATGAAAACGTGCCTTGTTCATGAAAAGACCTTTGCCCGCATCCAGCCCCGGCTCAAGGATGTAGAACACAAACTTGATGTCCTCATTATGACCGATGAGGGCCGCTTCTATCATGCCGGTAGCCGGGTGGTGACCGACAAGGTGGAGCCCGAAATTGTCTTTGGCAGTCTGGATTGCTTTTTCGGCCCCGCAGCCGGGACATTTGTCAGGACCGTCATGGCCTCAGACAGGCTCGACTGGTTCCAGTCCCCGGCAGCGGGCGTGGACAATGCGGTGCTCAAGGGCATCGGAAAGGCCTCGAAACACTACACAACCAACCACACTCAGGCCGAATCGATGGCCGAATGGGCGCTCTGGGCAGCGCTGGACTTCCTGCGTAAGGGGCCGGAGCATCGGGCCCAGCAACAGGCCGCGGAGTGGAAACGCGTCCAGTCGCGCGAGATCGCGGGGAGCCGCTGGCTGATCGTCGGTTACGGCTCGATCGGTGAGGCCGTCGGCACGCGCGTGACGGCCCTCGGCGGGCATGTGACCGGCCTCCGCCGTTCACCCGGCCCGGCACCGGGCGCGCAGGAAATCCTGCCGTCCAGCGTGCTGATGGATGAATTGCCGGTGGCGGATGTGGTTTTGCTCTCACTGCCGCACACGCCTGAAACAGAAGGCATGGCGGGGGCGGATTTCTTCTCGAAAATGAAGCCGGATGCCCTGTTCATGAATCTTGGCCGCGGGGCACTGGTGAATGAGGATGCGCTAATCGCCGCGCTGGATGAAGGCCGCCCGGCCTTTGCGACGCTGGATGTGACAGGCGTTGAGCCGTTGCCGGAAGAAAGCCCGCTCTGGCATCATCCGAAGATCATGCTCACGCCGCACGACTCCTCCCAGACGAATGGGACCATCCTGCGTGCGGACGGGACGTTTGTGGACAATCTCCACCGCTACCTGAACGGTGAGCCGCTCAGAAACCTCGTCGACCGGAAGGCTTTCGAGGACTGAGCGGCGGAGTTCGTCCGTTTACGCCGTTTCTTTCGTCTTCATACCGGCCATGCGGTCGATGGAGGCCTCTGCGTCCCGCATGATATCGGCGACGATGGCGGCGACGGGTTTCACTTCGTGCACACCGCCGGCCGACTGGCCCATGGCGAAGCAGGAGCTATCCGGATTGAGTTTTGCTTCGTCCGTGATGCCCCCAATGCCGCCGATCACGCCAGTCTGCGTGGAGTGGATCGCCTGGAACGGGAAGGGCTTGATGTCCTGCGGGCGGCTTTCCCAGTCATTGATATAGTCATTCGTGCGGCAGCGCATCGGCTTGCCGGAATAGCAGCGCGTGCGCGTCGTATCGGTGTCGCCCGCGCCGACGACGGCATCCTTGTACATGTTTGCCGCGTGGGCTTCCTCAGAGGCGATGAAGCGCGTGCCCATCCAGACGCCTTGTGCGCCGAGCGCAAGGGCTGCCGCGAGGCCGCGCCCGTCATAAATGCCGCCTGCCGCGATGACCGGGATTTTCACCGCTTCGACAGCCTGAGCCACCAGCGGCAGCGTGCCGACGAGGCCCGTGTGCCCACCGCCTTCGCCGCCCTGCAGGATCACCGCGTCGCAGCCGGCCTGTTCGGCTTTGATGGCGTGCTTCACCGCGCCGCCGACGACCATGACTTTGACGTTCGCCTTTTTCAGCCGTTCCATGATCGGCATTGGCACACCGAGGCCCGCCACGAAGCTGTCAGCCCCGCCATTGATGATGACGTCCACAGACTCTTCCAGGCTTTCCGGGCTGGCGGCCAGCAGGTCGACCCCGAAGGGCCGGTCGGTCAGTTCACGGACCCGTTTCATCTGTCCGGCGATGAAATCCGGACTGGTTCCGGCCATGCCAAGCACGCCATAGCCGCCCGCATTGCACATCGCGGCGCAGACTTCTGCATAGGAAACCCCGCCCATGCCGGCGAGCATGATCGGGTGCTTGATGTTCAACATCTCTGTCAGGCGGGTTTTCAGGGCCATGTCGGGCTTCCTCTCTGGTGATTTTTATGAAGAAGCCGTAGCGCCCCGTCGCAGCGTCAACGCAAGAGGCGGCGCCAGCCCGCCGCGTCTCCGCCCCATTCCCGCCGCGTTCTGCCGTCAGGATAACAATTGGACTGGCAGAATCGCCGGTCCGGCGTCACATGCTGAGGCCAACTGGACCGGCTCTCGCAGGCTGGCCCGCCCTCACGAAGGACGCGGCAACCGGCCGACGGGCGCTGCCCGGGAACAGGTCCGGTTGCCCATCTTCTGGCCTTTTCCGGGGGTCCGGGAGAGGTAGGTTCGATTCAGGGGGTTTACAGCGATGCCAAGCCCCTTTCTGAATTGAACTATCCGTTTTGCTTGGCGGATGCTATGACGCCGTTCGGTCGCAAGACCTTAATCAGGGGTAATATCATGAAGAATATCATCACTTTGGGCGCTGCCGCCCTGGCTCTCGCAGCCTGCGCACCGGCCGAGGCTCCGGCTGACGACACGCCGGTCGTTGAAGAAACCACGGTTATCGAAGAGTCCGCTTCTGACGCAGCCGATGCTGCTGTTGAAGCCGCTGACGACGCTGCTGCTGCAGCTTCCGATGCTGCGGATGCTGCTTCAGAAGCCGCTGACGATGCCATGGAAGCGGCTGAAGAAGCTGCTGCGGAAGCTGCCGATGCGGCTGAAGATGCAGCCGACGCGACTGCTGAAGCGATGTCGGACGAAGAGCCGCAATAATCGGTTCTCTATCCGGATAAAGATCGGGCCGCTCCATCAGGAGCGGCCCTTTTGATTCGGATTGCGGAAGCCCGGATCAGAATTTCGCGTAGCCGCCGTCCACGATCAGCGTGTCGCCGGAGTGGTAGCGGGAGGCATCGGAGGCCAGATAAACAGCGATTCCGCCGAAATCTTCCGGCTCGCCCCAGCGCCGGGCCGGGACACGCGAGATCACTTTGGTCTGGAAGGCTTCATTCCCTTGCGCCCCTTCGGTCATGTCTGTGGCGATCCAGCCCGGCAGGATGGAGTTCGCGCGGATGCCGTAGCGGCCATACTCGGTGGCGATGGCGTTCATCATGGCAATCAGGCCGCCCTTGGTGTGGCCGTAGGCTTCATTGCGCGCAGCCCCTTCGATCCCGGCCAGCGATGCCGTGCCGACCAGGCTGCCGCCCGGATCGCCGGCCTTGGCGCGGGCCACCATGGATTTGCCGGCTTCGCGAAGCGTGAAGAAGGCGCCTTCGGAGTTGATCCGCTGGTTGTAGCGCCAGGTCTCCAGCGTCATTTCGTGGAAATTCGCGGCGCCGCGGCCAACACCGGCATTGGCGATACAGCAATCGATGCGGCCGAATTCTTCCTCGGCTTCCTTCATGCCTTTGACGACTTCGGCTTCCTCGCCGACGTCCACTTTCCAGGCTTTGATCTTGCCGGTGCCGAGCGCGTCGGCCTTTTTCACGGCTGCGTCATTGTCGGCTTCCTTGCGGCCCCAGATCACGACATCGGCGTTGGAAGCGGCCAGTGCCTCGACCATGCCGAGGCCGATTCCCTTGTTGCCGCCGGTGACAACGCAGACTTTTCCTGAAAGGTCGAATGGGGCGTAGGTCATGGTTTCCTCCTGAAAGACTTGGGTTTGTTTGTCTGGCGTCACACAAGAGAGGTGACGCTGGGGCCGGTCAAGAGGCAGTTTGGCTGGCGGCGACCAGCGTCCGGGCTGCCTCGATGATGCGCCGGGTTTCGTCCCAGATTTCGAGTTCTGCCAGCCGGGACGGGCTGATCCATTCGGCATGGGCGGCATCGTCACCTGCCATTACCGTACCGGAAACCCAGACAGCAGCGTAGTCGAACAGGACGAAATGGCGGGTCACATCACCCGTCGTTCGGGAGGTGAAGATACCGTCCACGACATCCACAAGGCCCACCAGCCGGGCAGTGAGACCTGTCTCTTCCTTCAGTTCGCGCAGCGCGGCATCGCCCGTACGTTCACCAAATTCAATCTTGCCGCCGGGCAGGGACCAGCTGCCGGCCATGGGTTTTGTCCCCCGCCGAATGAGGGCGACGTCGTCGCCGCGGAAGCAGACCGTGCCGACGGCTGGGACAGGTTTCTGGGCGCTCATCCCGCGCCTCCCCGTTCCAGCAACACGACCGTTTCCACATGCGGTGACCACAGGAACTGGTCGACCGGCTGCACCAGAACGAACCGGTATCCGGCATCAACCAGCACGCGCAGGTCCCGCGCCAGCGTGCCGGGGTCACACGAAATATAGGCGATCCGGGAGACACCGCTTTGCGCGATTTCTGCCACCTGTTTGGCAGCGCCATGCCGGGGCGGGTTCAGCACAATACCCTGAAAGCGCGACAGTGTGGCCGCCGGAACCGGATTACGGAACAGGTCACGCACTTCCGCTGTCACCGGCTTCAGGCCGGACGCCGCGCGGGCGGATGCTTCCAGCGCTTCGATCGCGTCTGCATCGCCTTCGGCGGCATGGACGCGGGATTCCTCCGCCAGGCGCAGGGCAAATGTTCCGCAGCCGGAAAAAAGGTCTGCCACCTCGAGAGCAAACTTCAGGTGCTGGCGCACCAGGCTCGCCATGAAGGCTTCAGCTTCTGCACTGGCCTGCAGGAAGCCGCCCGGGCGGGGACGGAGTGCGGCCTTGCCGACCTGTATCTCCGGTGTTCCTTGTTGCAGCGGGACTTCATCGCCGATGGAGACGCGCAGGAACCCGGCGGCCAGCGCTTTGGCTCCAGCCATCATGACATCATGCGGCGCGGCGAAGGTGGCGGTATTTGTGATATGAAGGTCCAGCCCGTTCGGCATCACGGTGACTTTCAGCACCATCTCGCCTTTCAGCGGTGCCAGCGGCGCGGCGAGTTCTTTCAGGGCACTGAGTTTCCGTGTGATCTCCGGCGAGGCAACCGGGCAGGTGGAAATGTCCACAATGTCGTGACTACGCCGCGCATGGAAACCGAGTTGCACGCCCGTCTTCGTCCGCCGCGCGGCGAGCGACATGCGCCGGCGGGTTCCGGGCGGGGTGACCCATATGTCCTCGACATGCGGCTCCAGCCCGCGTGACTTGAGCGCGTTTACAACAAGCGAGCGTTTGAAGGCCTGATAAGGGCCATCGGCAAGGTGCTGCAGGCTGCAGCTGCCACATTGTGAAAAATGCGGGCAGGCCGGGACCTGCCTGTCCGGCGACGGCGTCACGATCTCGAGGAGGCGCCCGCGGTCTTTCTCGACAGCAATGCGCACTTCTTCGCCGGGCAGCGCCTGCGGAACGGAGATCCAGTCTCCGTCGATCCGCACCTGGCCATCGCCCTTCGACCCCAGGCGTTCGATGACCACAGTGCTGGCGCCGCGAGCATCTGCGTCTGGAATGGCAGGCATGCCGCTCTCCCCACTGGTTGTATGCCGATTCACGGGTTAGCACCGCAGGACGGTTGCGAACAGGAGGCTTGAATGGCGAAACCGGCAGAAAAGCCTCTCAGTCTGGCTTTGCAGGGCGGTGGGGCGCATGGCGCCTACACATGGGGTGTCCTCGACCGGCTGTTGGAAGAGAATCGCTTCGACATCCGTGCCATCACCGCCACCTCGGCCGGTGCGATGAATGCGGTTGCCTTTGCAGGTGGTTATGGTGCAGGCGGCGTGGATGGTGCCCGGCAGGCGCTTGAGGCGCTCTGGCAGGCGGTGTCGCACAGCGGCAAGCCCGCGCGGGCCTATGGTGTGCCCGGCGCGGCGGCTTTTGCATATGCCTCCGCGCTGCAGAGCTGGGCCAGCCCGTATGACTTCAACCCGCTGAAGCTGAACCCGCTGCGGGACGCTGTGGAAAGCGTGATCGACTTCGAGGCCGTCCGCGCCTCCGGCCTGCAGCTGTTCCTGAGCGCGACAGATGTGGAGTCCGGCCATGTGAAAGTGTTTTCGGGCGAAGAGGTGACGCTCGATGCCGTGTTAGCCTCGGCCTGCCTGCCGCAGACCTTTCAGGCGGTGGAGATCGACGGCCATGCCTATTGGGATGGTGGCTATATGGGCAATCCCAGCATCTTCCCGCTGATCTATGCCGGCGCGCCGCCCGATGTGCTGCTGGTGACGCTGAACCCGATCGAGCGGCCGGGCGTACCGAAGCGGGCAGGCGAGATCCAGGAACGTGTCAACGAGATCAGCTTCAACGCTGCCCTGATCGGCGAGCTGCGCGCCATCGCCTTCGTCCAGCGCCTGCTGGATGACGGCATGCTGAAAGCGCCGATGCTGAAGAAGTACCGCCGCCTGAACGTGCACGCGATCCGCGGCGGGCAGGACCTCGCCGACCAGGCCCTGCACACCAAGTTCGACACCAGCTGGCGCTTCCTGACCGGCCTGCGCGATGAGGGCCGCGCCGCCGCAGAGGCTTGGCTGACCGGCGATGCAGAACTTGTAGGCACGAAGACATCGAACTGCGATCTTCGGGAGGAATTCCTGAAGGGCTAGGCTGGCTTCAGGAACCACACGCGTGCGGCGCCATAGTCCCGCGTTTCAAGCATCTCCCAGCCTTCCGGCGCGATCAGTTCGTCCGAGGCTGTCTCCACCACTGCGATGGCGTCGTCGGCCAGCCACTTCCCGCTGACAAGGCAGGCGAGGGCCGGGGCGACAAGGTCCTTGTTATAGGGCGGATCGAGGAAGGCGATTGTGAACGGGCTGCCGACACCGGCCGGCTTCTCGCCAAGGTCGGTGGCAGAGCGCCGGTGGATGCGCGTGTTTCCGTAGAGGCCCAGCGTCTCGATATTGTCCCGGATCGCGCCGCGGGCGGCATGGTCGGTTTCCACGAACAGGCAGAAGGCGGCGCCCCGGCTCACCGCTTCGAGGCCCAGCGCTCCAGACCCTGCGAACAGGTCGATCACCCGCGCGCCTTCGATTTCCGGCGCCCAGGGCGCATGGGCCAGCATGTTGAACACGCTTTCGCGCGCCCGGTCGGCCGTCGGCCGTGTGCCCTGTCCCTTCGGCGCGGCAATCGCGCGCCCCTTGTGCTGTCCGGCAATGATGCGCATTCGGTAGTGTTCCGGGTTTACTTCCGGCCCGTCTAGGGCGATCTCATCATCATGACAATTCTTGCTGATCCGATGGACCGCGCGCTGGAACTGGCGTGCGAGGCTGCTGCGGCAGGTGAAGTGCCTGTGGGGGCCGTGATCGTCGATCCGGAAACGGGTGAGATCATCGCAGAGGGCGCCAATGCGCCGATCAGCGGGCATGACCCGACCGCCCATGCAGAGATTATCGCCCTGCGCCGCGCCGCGGAGGCGCGCGGCAATTACCGGCTCACGGGCCTGACCATGCACGTGACGCTGGAGCCGTGTGCGATGTGCGCTGGCGCGATCAGCCTCGCCCGGATCGGCAAGCTGGTCTTCGGCGCCTGCGATCCGAAAGGTGGCGCGGTCATCCACGGCGCCCGCTTCTTTGAACAGCCGACCTGCCACTGGCGGCCGGAAGTGGAGCAGGACGAGGAACGCGGTGAGGCGGCGAGCCAGCTGCTGAAGGATTTCTTCAAGGCCCGGCGAAAGTAGCTGGGGGCTAGCTGAAACCCCGCCTTTCATGCCTGACGCGCCGGAAATGCTTGCTTTCCTTGAGGGCACGCGATGCCTTCTGCCGGCAAACAGGGAGATCCGCATGACCGCGACCGTCAATACCGAAAATGGCATTTCCGTCGTCACCATGGATGACGGCAAGGCCAACGCCATCAGCCTCGACATGCTTGAGGCGGTGAATGCCTGCCTCGACGAAGCGGAGAAGGACGGAGACGTTCTGGTGCTGACCGGGCGCGAGGGGAAATTCTCCGCCGGGTTTGACCTGAAGTTCATCGCCACATCCGACGGCGAAGGCGTGCGCAAACTGGTGACCGGCGGCGGCAAGCTGGCCATGCGCCTGTTCACCTCGAAGATGCCGGTCGTGATCGCATCGACCGGGCACTCCATCGCCATGGGGGCGTTCATGCTGCTGGGCGGCGACACGCGGATCGGCACGCGCGGCGCCTTCAAGATCGGTGCGAACGAGACGGTCAATGGCATGACGCTGCCCGGTTTCGGTACGGAGCTGCCGCGCGCGCGTCTCAACCCGATGTACCTGACGGAAGCGCTCGTCCAGGCCCGCCTTTACACGCCGGACGAGGCCGTGCCTGTTGGCTGGCTGGACAAGGTGGTCGAGGCGGATGCCCTGATGGACACGGCGATGGAAACAGCCACCGCCCTCAAGGCCATTGCGAACGGCGCTTACTATCGCAACAAGATGCTGGTCCGGAAGCCGGCCATCGACGCGATCATGCCGACACTGGAACAGTCGACCATCTAGGACGCCGCCGCGGCCTCCTTCTGCCGTTCGGAAGCCATCAGCTCACGGGCAATGTCCCGGATCAGGCCGCGCATCCAGGTCAGCGCCGGATCCCCGGCATATTCCCGGTGCCAGTAGAGCGTCGATTCCGGGGAGGGATAGTCGAAGGGCAGGGCCAGCACGGCAAGGCCGGTGTTTTCGGCGATCTGGCGGGGCGCCACCAGGGCCAGCCGGGTCTGCCGGACGATTTCCAGCGCCGTCATATAGTGCGGCAGGCGCTGTGTCGGCGTAATGCGCCGCCCGACCATACGGGCCATTTCCTCAATCAGGCTGCGGCCTTCCCGGCGGCTGGACACGGTGATGTGGCGCAGATCGAAGAATGCGTCCTGCGTCAAAGGTAGGTCCGCCTGCGGATGATCTGGTGAGAGGACGCAGACATAGGGCGCCGACAGAAGCGTCTCCCGTTCCATGTCGACGCCCAGCAGGTCAGAGACGTCGATGGCGAGGTCCAGCCGGCCGGATGCCAGTTCCGCGGCGACCGCAGAGCGGTGCAGCTGGCTCCAGGAAATCCGCACGCCGGGGGCAATCTCTTCCAGCCGTGCCGCCAGTGCCGGAGCAATCAGGAACGCGCCAGCATCGCGGGCAGACAGGTTGAACACGCGTGTGGAATGCGACGGCTCGAACACGGAACGCGGTTCCAGCCCGGCCCGCAGCTTGTCGAGCGCTTCGCGCACGGCGGGCATGAGCGCCTCTGCCATGGCCGTCGGCTTCACCCCGCGGCCCTCGCGGACGAAGAGCGGGTCCTCGAAATGGTTCCGCAGCCGGGAGAGCGCATTGCTGACGGCCGGTTGGGTGATCCGCAGGATTTCGCTGGCGCGCGTCAGGCTTCGCTCGTCGTAAACGGCTTCCAGCACCGGCAGCAGGTTCAGGTCGATCGACCGCAGATTCATGGCGCGCTCCAAACTATCACCAATGGTGATGATTGGGCTTCATATAATAAAGTTCCCGAATAGTCTAACATGGGGCATTGTCACGTCTGTCGACAGTGGAGTTCCCGAATGCGCGCGGCGCTACAGCCAGCCTGCAGCTTTCATCAGCATGATGGCACCAATTGCGGTGACGAGGTATTTCATGCCGCGTTTGAAATTCACATCGCTCATCCGGTCCAGCACTTTGCCGCCCAGCGTCGTGCCCAGCATGGAAAGCGGTGCCGCCAGCAGGATCAGCCACCAGGGCGGCAGCGCCTGAAAGCCGGCGGCCATGATGACCGGCGTGCTCCAGAATACGATCTTCACGAAATGCGCCAGCACCTGCGTCACGGCCTTGGTCGCCACGATGGCGTGGCGCGTCATGTCTGTGTGGACGAAGAACTGGTCCAGCAGCGGGCCGGACACACCGGCAATCGTGTTCAGCGACTGCACGACAAAGCCTGCGCCTTCGGCCTGGAAACGTTTCTGGATGTCGAGATCCAGCAGCGTCTTCGGCAGCCAGACCAGCATGGCGACATTGCCCAGCAGCACATAGACACCCTGTTTGTCCGGACGCCAGCTGAGCGCGAACAGCAGGGCGATCGCGGCAACGGAGCCCACGGCGTAGCGGCGGAAGATGTGCCAGTCGATATGATCCCGCCACAGGAAGGCGCGGTAGCCGTTGGAGATCATCTGCACCGCACCATGCACGATCATGGCGGTCGCAACCGGCACCAATGCAGCCAGCACGCCCATGAAAATGATGCCGCCCGCCATGCCGAAAATGCCCGAAATGAAGCTGGTTACCAACACAGTGACGAGAATGATGGCAGCGGCGATGGGGCTCATGCCCGCGCTCTAGACCCGATTTCGATTCGGCGCAAAGCGCGGGCCTTGCGGGCCGCCCCGCCCGGAAACATTGCCAAGAAAGAATTTGCGGCCACCCGGCTGCACGGACTACCAATGGATCAACAAACAAACTGAAGGAGGACAGCCATGGCTGATACCCAGCATTCCATGGACGCAATGGCCGAACTGAATGACCTGCGCATGTCGGAGGAGGCACGCCCCCTCTACGAACATGTGAAACGGTTCATCAAGGAAACGGTCGACCCGATGCATGAGGAATTCGAACGCCTCGGCGAAGGCAAGACCGATATCTGGTCTTACGCGCCGGGCCAGCTCGAAGCCCTCGAAGGGGCTAAGGACGCGGCCAAGAAGGAAGGTCTCTGGAACTTCTTCCTGCCGGATGCCGAAACCGGCGAAGGCCTGAAGAATCTCGATTACGCCTACATCGCTGCGGAACTCGGCAAGAACCCGCTGGCCTCTGAGTCGATGAACTGTTCGGCGCCGGATACCGGGAACATGGAAGTGCTCGAACGCGTCGGCACGCCGGCCCAGAAGGAACAGTGGCTGAAGCCGCTTCTGGAAGGCAAAATCCGCTCCGCCTTCGCCATGACCGAACCGGCTCTGCCGTCTTCCGACGCCAAGAACGTCTCCATGAGCGCCGTTCTGGAGGGCGACGAGTGGGTCATCAATGGAGAGAAGTACTACATCTCCGGCGCTGGCGATCCACGCTGCCGCATCATGATCACCATGGTGAAAACCAATGACGGTCCGGATGTTAACCGCCGCCAGTCGCAGATCCTTGTACCGCTGCCGCATCCCGGCGTGACCATCATGGGCCCGATGCATGTCTTCGGCGATCCGGATGCGCCGCACGGCCACATGCATATCCGCTTCGAGAACGTCCGTGTTCCGAAAGAAAACATGCTGCTCGGGGAAGGCCGTGGTTTCGAAATCTCGCAGCTGCGTCTCGGCCCCGGCCGTATTCACCACTGCATGCGCTCCATCGGTGCGGCAGAGAAGGCCCTCGACCTGATGGTTGTGCGCGGCATGACCCGTCAGGCCTTTGGCCGCGACCTGATCAAGCTGGGCGGTAACCTTGAGAAAGTGTCCCGTGCCCGCATCGAGATCGAAGCCATGCGCATGATGGTCCTCAAGGCCGCCAAGGCGATGGACGTGCTGGGCAACAAGGAAGCCCGCGTCTGGATCTCAATGGTCAAGGCCATGGTGCCGGAGCGCGTTTGCGACATCATCGACGATGCGATTCAGCTGCACGGCGCAACCGGCGTTTCGCAATGGACGCCGCTCGCCCGCATGTATGCCAACCAGCGCACGCTGCGCCTGGCGGATGGCCCGGACGAAGTGCACCACATGGTGGTCGGCCGTGCCGAAACCCGCAAATACACGGGCGAAGAGGAAGATCCGGCAATGGCCGCCGTCTGGCGCAAATAAGCCTAATATCCTAGAGAAAATGAGCCACTCGCTGCTGGGCAGCGGGTGGCTTCTTTGATTTCAACGATCGACTCCACATCGATCACAAGGATTTCGTCATTTTTTGCCGAGGTGGCGCTTGACTCTCTCCTTCCGATTGAAAAATATCGGAGTGGAATAGTTTTGGGGGCAAAATTGGACTTCGAGAGGGCGTTTAGTCAGCTAACGTATCAGTTGCTGTACCCGGGTGTTTTGGGCTCGATGATTTTCAACTTGGTTGATCCGCTCCGTGGGTTTTCACCTGCGTGGCTATGCTCAATTATCATTTGTATGTGTTTCGTGTTGGACTATCTGTACTTGACGCTGCATTTGTTGCCGAGCGGTAAGGCACCAAACGTGGCTCAGGCCGCCAGTGATCTGGTCATTTCACTGCTGTTTTGCTGTAGCTATTTCGCCATTGCGCGAACAAGCGCAGAGTTCGTTTCTGAAGAGATGATATTGGCGAGCGCCAAATTAAGCCTTGGCTTCCTGCTGAGTGCTCAAAGCGTGATTTTTATGTACGATGTTGTCTTCAAAAAGAGCAAAAGGTTTATAGATTTCTTCCACCTAATGGGATCGTTCAGTGGTTTGGTTTTTCTGCTTGCCTTTGGGGATCGTTTTGGGGTCTACAGAGTTGTCGTTCTTAGTGCGTCTTTCGTGTTGGTGGTATACAGTATAAGGCTAGCCACGTTAAAAGTTCAGGAGTCCCGGAAAATGCGGGCATGATATTCGACGTTATAGGTGTGCTCGGCGTGTCATTCGTGGTGTGCGCTTACTTTTTAATTCAAATTGGGCGCCTCTCCATACAAAGCGTGAAATATTCGCTGCTCAACATGGTTGGCTCGTTGTTGATCATTTTGTCTCTTCTTCAAAACTTCAATTTGCCATCTATGCTAATTGAGTGTTTTTGGGTTCTAATAAGTTTGCTGGGCTTGTTTCGGGTCGTTCGAAACCGAAGAATGAACTGATCAAGCAGTTGGGCGCCAATAATCTTCATCACCACGGTGCGCGAGTGGGAAGGTGTTGTCTGGGCGGATGAGCTAACCCCCTGCGGGCTCTTGGAAAAGAGGACGCCGGCTTGGAGGAGTTCCTAGAAGCGGAACGTATTGCCGAAGCGCAGGATGGCGCTGGTCTGGACGGAGCGGAAGTTGCGGCGGAAATCGTCACCTTCAATATAGGCGCCATGGCCAAGGGCGAAGAACACTTCGGTCTGCGGGCGTACTTCCCAGTTCAGGCGCCCGAAGAAGGACAGGCTGTTACTGATATTGTCATACTGAGTCTGCGTGGTGACCGAGAGGTCTGTCGACACATTGAACACGGTTTCCAGTGATCCGATCTGCACGCTGACATCCCCGGCAGGGACGGAAATGTCTTCCCGCTTGTAACCAGCCTTCAGGTCCACATGCGGGTTCGGGCGGAAGTTCACATTGAAATCGTAGCGCTTCGACTCGCCGCCATAGAAATCCCTGAACTCGATTTCCGACGTCGTGCCCCAGGGGCGCACATAGGACGACTGCACGCGAAACTTCACGCCATTATTGTCATAGACGCCGACCGGCACGACCAGCCCGCCGGGCAGGAAGAAGGGCGTGTTGATATGTTCTTCATTCTGGCTGGCGGTGAAGGTCAGGTCGTCGGTCCAGATCGTGTTGGCGTTCAGGACGAGCGAATTGACCGTGGTCTCGGCATTACCGTCGAGGTCGGTGATATATTCATGGCTGGTGCCGAATTGCCACCATCGGAAATGTCCACCTGCCTGGCGGAAGCGGCGGTGCCATTCACCGGAGAAGGTGCGCGTGCCCGGCCGGTTCACGAAGCCGAGGGCGGGCGCGAAATCCTCGCCGATCTGGCGGGCTTCGAGGTTCCACGCCCATTTGTCATTCGGGTAATCGAACTTCGCCCCGAAGGAATCGTCATCCTCCAGCGTGGAGGAGAAGGTGCGCTGGTAGAAAACGTCCGCCTGCATCCGCCCTCCGCCAAAGAGGGACGGCACGCGATAGCTGAAATCGGCCCCGGCGAGTGTATTGTCGGACAGGCCCGTCGGGTCTCCATTCGTGGCGATGAAGCCGACGCGTGACTGGTCCAGTACATCCACCGTCGCGCGGGCGACCGAGAGGTTCTGCGAGCCGATATTGCCGATGGCACCGGTTTGCGCCGACAGGATGCCGATCTCGACACCCTCAATCTCACCGCTCAACTTCAGGCCCGCATCCACTTTCACCGACTGGCCGTTCACGATGCCGATCCGGCGCGAGAAGAAAGGCTGGCCGTTCGGGGCGCCGGCAAAGGTCTGCCCGGCAAATTCGAACAGGGCAGCGTCCTGCAGGAAGAAGTCCCGCGTTTCCGGGAAGAACAGCGAGAAGCGTCCGGTGTTGATCTGCCGGTCGTCCAGCGGTGTGTCAGAAAAATCCGTGTTCAGCGTAACAAGGCCGGTCAGCGAGGGCGTAAACTTGTAGGAGATGTTCGCGCTTGGCTCGATCGACAGATCATCGTCGCGCGGCCGGTCCCAGCGGCGGTTCCCGTTAAGGCCCGCCTGCAGCTGCACGTCGAACCCCTTGCCCTTGTTGATGTCCTGGATGCCCTCGATATAGCCCGGCCGGGCAAAGCCGAACTTGTTGACCGACTGGTCGATCCCGGCCCAGCGGATTTCCTCGTTCGCATGGGCATGCTCGCGCGTCATCATCAGGCCCCAGCCGTCGGAGGCGGGGTCGAAGCTGAGCGAGCGGAACGGCAGGGCGATCTCCGCCGTCCAGCCGTCTTCGGTCCGTATGCTGTCGGCATCCCAGATGATGTTCCAGGCATCGACGGGCGATTGTCCATACCGGATCAGGCGTTCGGTGCGCGCGCCGAGGGCGTTGATATCAAAGCCGAAGCCTGACGTGCCGGTGTTGAACGGGTCGATATAGAAGCGGAACATGTCGTCCCGCCAGATCTCGCCGTCGCGCTCCAGCACCGAAGCAAGAATCTCGTCAGGCTTGTCGTCCTGGGCATAGATGCCGACATAGAGATTGTTTTCGTCATAGGCGAAATAGACGCGCGTCTGGACGCTGGGCGGGCCGACTTTCGGCTCCACCTGGTAGAACTCGGTGACCTCGGCCGCCTTTGACCACATGGCCTCATCCAGCTTGCCGTCGATGACGGGGGCTTCGCTCGTGTTGATCCGCACCGGGCGGACAGTTGGCTGGTAGGTGGTGAAATTGCGGACCGGCGGCTCGTCTTCGGCCATGGCCAGTCCGGCACCGGACATGGCAATGCAGGCGCCCAACATCCATCGATGCAATTTGATTTCCTCCCGGTACTTTACCCGACCGCCTTTGGCGTATCGACCTCTCGCTGCCCGTCGAATAGGTAGCGTTGCCGGGCAGGGCCAGCGCTTCTTTTAATGCGGCCTGACATTTCTGCGGCTGCCTGAAATTCAGGCAGCCTTGGTCAGAAAGGCATATCCGGGGCGTCTTCGCCTGCGTGCCGGGGGGCAGTCAGGTGCCTGACTATGACGCGAGATGGCGGGCTTTGCCAGACGCGCACACTTACTTTTGGAGCGGCACCGGTGCGTCGGGGATATTACGCAGCGCTTGGGCTTCATCCGGGCGGCTGGCGAAGCGCAGTACGGCAAAGCCGAGCAGTCCGGATGCAACGGACCCCATCAGGACACCCAGTCGAACCTGGTCAAGCTCGGCGGCTGTGCTGAAGGCGAGGCTGCCGATGAACAGGCTCATGGTAAAGCCAACGCCCGTGAGGCAGGCCACGCCATAGACATGCAGCCAGCTGATGCCGGAGGGGAGCCGGGCCAGGCCCGTCTTCACCGCCGCATAAGTCAGACCGAACACGCCAATCTGCTTGCCGAAGAACAGGCCAAGCGCAATGCCGAGGGGGATCGTCCCCGTCACAGCGTCCAGATCGACATCGCGAAGATCTACACCTGCATTGGCGAAGGCGAAGACCGGCAGGATCAGGAAGGCCACCCACGGATGGAGGCCATGCTCCAGCTTGTGAAGGGGCGACTGCCCGGTTTCCTTGCGGGGCGAAAGTGGAATGGCAAGCGCCGTCAGCACGCCGGCAAGGGTCGCATGTACGCCGGACTTCAGCACACAAACCCAGATGAACACGCCCACCAGGACATAAGGTGCGATACGCTTCACCCCCATCCGGTTCATGAGAACCAGACCTGCGAATCCAGTCGCTGCCAGGCCGAGCGCCTGAAGCGAGAGTTGCTCAGTATAGAACAGGGCGATGATCAGGATCGCGCCGAGGTCATCAATAATGGCAATGGCAAGCAGCAGGATTTTCAGCGCAACCGGCGCGCGCGTGCCAAGCAGCGCAAGAATTCCGAGCGCAAACGCAATGTCGGTCGCTGCCGGAATTGCCCAGCCGCGCAGGGTCTCCGGGGACGGCAAATTGAGCATGACATAAATGATGGCAGGCCCGGCCATGCCACCAATGGCGGCCAGCGCTGGCAGCACCGTTTTGTCGAATGACGACAACTCGCCCTCCAGGACCTCCCGCTTGATCTCAAGGCCGACCAACAGGAAGAAGACGGCCATCAGTCCGTCATTGATCCAGAGAAGCAAAGGCTTCGCGATCTCCAGCGCACCGACCTGCACGACCACGGGTGTGGAAAGAAGGCCGCCATACCAGAGACTGAAGACGGTATTGTTCGCCGCAATCGCCAGCGCAGCCGCCATCATCAGGATAAGGCCAGCGGCACTCTCAAGTCTGAGAAAATCCTGGATACGGGCGACAACTTTCGTCATTGGCAAAGGTCCTTGTTAGCGGTGTGGCAGTTGGTTGGGGGGCGAAAAGAATACGATCCCGCCGCCACGGGCCCCTGCCTGAGGCTGAGGGGGGGGAGGGTACCAGGCAGATGCTGCTTGCCGGCGGGATCGTTGCGGCCAGGAGAGTGGGGAGCCTGTCAGGGGGAGCAGGCTCTGGCCGTGTTCAGGTGTCAGGGATAGCTAGTCATCAAGAAAGCCGAAGCGTTCCTTGCGGCGCCGCGGGCGGCCACCTTCGCTTTCCCACCGGCCGATGGCTTCGGCATCCTCGCGGGTGCGAATTCGAGCCGGAGCCAACTCGCCTTTGCGGGGGCGGTCTCTACGCCCCCGAGGCTCTGCGAAGTCGGCCATTTCCTCAAGAAAGTTCGTAATCAGATCTTTAAGGAGAGACATTGTTTTTGCATTTCCCTTTGTGCTGATTGGAACTCAGGCGGCGCGCCGTATACGGCGCCGGCGCCGGCGGTACTGGGTGGGTGTTTCCGCGGTGCTCTGACCGTGCCCGTCCGCTTTCGGACGCGTGTCAGCGGCATCCATGAACCGGCCGCCACGGCCCGGACTTGCCGGGCCGGTCTGGCTCCCTGTCCAGAGGTCGTCGGTCAGTCGATACATTTCATTTGCCTCCTTTTGGCTCTTGCGATGTCCCCGATATGAGGCCATATGCGCGATAGCTCAAATCGAATGTTTATTATCTTCTGATAGGTTTTTCCGAACTATGAGGCCAACCCTTCGCCAACTTCAGTATATTGTCGCTGTCGCGGAAACAGGCCGGTTCCGCGATGCCGCAACGCAATTGGGCGTGAGCCAGCCGAGCCTGTCCGAACAGATTTCGGATGCAGAAGCCCAACTCGGCGTGACGCTGATCGAACGGGCCAGAACCGGCGCGGTGCTGACCCCGGCGGGGGTGGAAATCGTCCGCCGCGCAAGGATTATTCTGACGCATGTGGAAGACCTGAAGACGGTTGCGCGGCAGTCCGTAGGCGATCTGGCGGGGCGTTACAGGCTGGGAACCCTGCCGACCATCGGTCCATACCTGTTGCCGAGTGCAGTGCGGGAGCTTCACCAGCTATACCCCGATCTCAGGATGGGTGTCCGGGAAGAGCGGACGATCGACCTCGATGAAAAGCTCAATGATGGCCGGCTCGACATGATCATCTCGACCGCCGAAGATCATCTCAATTCAGAGTCCATGCAGCTCTTTGACGAGCAGCTCTATGTCTGTACGGCATCGGACGATCCGATTGGCCGGGGGGATGGGCCTTTGAAGATTTCCGCCCTCAAGGGGCGTGAAGTGCTCAGTCTGGGATATGGCCACCGTCTCAGCACGGTGGTGCAGAAACTGGCAGAAGCCGCAGGCGCCCATGTGTCGACGGAATATGAAGGCACGTCACTGGATGCGATCCGGCAGATGGCCGGTATGGGGGCAGGCATTGCCATTGTCCCCAGTCTTTATGCCGTGATGGAGGCAAACAAGGATCCTCACCAGATCGTTCGTCCGATCGATCATCCCCTGGCGCGCCGCCAGATCAGCCTGGTCTGGCGGGCTGGGTCTCCTCTTGAGCAGAATATCCAGAAACTGGGATTGGTGTTCAGGGACGTGGCGGCAGACCTTCTGGCGCAGAGCGGAAAAGCCGCGAAAGGAAAAACCTAATCGCCATTCAGTTTCAATCGATTTTACTTATCGGGCCGTTGAGGCCACCTTCCGCTTACAGACAAAAAGGAAGGAGCCTGAAAATTGGCCTATGGTGGTGTTCAGTTCTTACAGCTTGAACCAGTTTCCGCACGCAGCCACGCAACCCCGACCCGTGAGGACGGCCTGCGAAATGCGGAGTTTGAATGCCGATGGCCGGGAGATCCGGCAAAGCTGCGCGAGGTGATCCTGATGCGTGTCGACTGGGGCCCCTTTGAAATCTCCTGCCGCGAACATCCCCGGCGGGAAGACGGGTGCCTGTGCACGGTTCACTATTCAGGCCCCCTCCGGGAACGCCCGCACCTTATGGCCAGCTTCTGGCATGTGATGGAGCAGCTTTCATTCTACCGCGGCCGGGTGCGCCCGCCCGAAAGTCCGGACGCATAGGCGTTCAGCACCTCTGCAAGGTGTCAGTCAGAAAAGCACAGCTTGTTTCCATCAAGGTCTCTCACATAGGCAGAAAACCGCGGCCCACGCTGGGCCGGCGCACCTTCGCAGGTGCTGCCAAGTTCAATGGCCCGCTCATGAAACTGTCTGACCACCTCGGCAGTTCCGACACTGAAGCCGACCATGGTTCCATTTCCGTTGGTGGCTTGCCGTCCGTCGAAGGGCAGGGCTGTGGCAAATGCAAAATCCTCGCCCAGCCAGTAGGTCATCCTGTCTGACGGGGAAACGCGATTCAGGCCGGACGGCTCGAAAAGCGCATCGTAAAATCTCATTGAGGCGGTCATGTCGTTTGTTCCGAGAACGACATAGTTCATTTTCATGGTGGGATCTCCTGTGCGCCGATGACATGACGTCACCGGCCTGGTTTTGGGGGTGTCCGCCTCTTATTGAAAAATACGACATTTTGTGTCCTATTTCTTCGATGGCGCGGACGAACACGACTGGCAGGCTGAGGCGGATGGAATTGCTGGCGGTCCGGCTGAAGCAGGATGCGCCTTGCACGGTCAGCGATCTGGCGCGTGAGCTCGGGGTCAGCCAGCGAACGATCTCGCGGGATCTTTCCCTCATGCGGGATCAGGGCATGCAAATCGACGCCGACCGTGGAAGGGGTGGGGGCGTCCGCCTGGACCGCAACTGGGGTGTTGGCCGGATCAACCTGTCCTATGCAGAGGCCGTCGATCTTCTGATCAGCCTTGCCGTCACAGAGCAAATGAACTCACCCATGTTTCTGGCGAACCTCGACTCGGTCAGGCGGCAATTGGTGGCTTCCTTTTCGCCGGCAAAGCGCGAAAGGGTAAACCGCCTGAAATCTCGTATCCTCGTGGGTGTCACCGTGTCGACCTATGTGCAGGCGGGGACGTCACCCCCACCAAAGCCGATCGTTCAGGCCCTGCATCAGGCGTTCACGGATCAGGAAGCGCTGAAGATACGATATCAGAGAGAGGATGGTGAGACGTCCGAACGGGAAATCGAACCGCACTACCTCCTGCTGAAATACCCGGTCTGGTATGTTGTCGCGCAGGACCATCTGCGGAATGCATCGCGCACATTTCGCTGCGACCGGATACTGGCGGCCACAAGGACGGGCACCCATTTCCGCCTTCTGCCCAAGGAAGACTTCCGGCTGATGCCGGATGGAGACGAATGCGTGATGTGATCGCTTCCGGACTTGCTGGCCTGATTGTCAGAACGGCACGTTCGCCTTTTTCAGGAGCTCGCCCAGCCTCTCCCTGTGGGTTGTGTAACTTCCCTTGCCACCTCTGGATTTGAACGAGGTCCAGTTTGGTTCCATGTCTTCGTACAGCCCGGAAATGACGGCCAGACTTCCCTCAGGCCACTGACTGACCGGCAGGTCTTCCAGCAGATAAGCCGCATTTGCTGCTTTGAACTTGTCAGCCGAGCAAAGCCCCCAGATCGTAAAATCCACCCGGTCCCGAATCGATTTCAGCGTGTGCTCGTGCTTCCATTCGATACGGTCGAGAATTTGGGAGACTGTTTCGTCATAGTCCTGCGTGCGCGCCGATACTGGCAGCGAAAGCCCCGAAGGCATGTGACGTCGCGCCCAGGAAATGAATCTCTCGCGCTGGGCATCGTTCATGTCGATTAGCCAGTAGGCAGGCTCCAGCGCCTGGACAGGCTGGGCTTCTGCAAAACTGAAGAACAGATCGAACGCATCGTCTCCATAGAACAAGGTCGCCATGGAGATAAGTTCATGGAAATCTGACCGGGACTTGTTTTCCAGTGCGGTGCAGATCGCTGTCTTGTAATCAGGCCGCTCAAAAAGTTCCGCCAGTAACTTTATCGGAGCGTTGAGCCGGGTGAGGTGAGCGGGGCCCTGACCGTCCAAATCCCCATCGAAGAAATTCTCTACGATCACCGAGACATGGTAAAGGTCCGCCAGGCCCAGATCCGTTCCGGCGATATGATCTGCGAGGTAGGGGAACGCGTTCAGGGCCTGCTCGTAGGCCTCATCCTCGGTCCAGAATATTTCCTGGCTCATCAGCGAATAGGCATGGGCAAGATTGAGGATGATTTTCCGGCCGGGATACCCTGCGGAAAGTGTTTCGTAGAGTTTGCCTTCGTAAAGTGCGTTCAGATAGGCGTGGATATTGTCCGAGACCGGGTGCCCGAACTGTCCGTGGTCGGTAATATGTGTGGCGAGCGGGTGCTTTGCTTGATCAGATGGCATATCGCCTCCTGCCAGTCTGGGCCGGCTCTTTGTCAGGTGTGCTTCAGAACGGCACGTTCGGGTCGTCTTCGCCTTCGCCGCCGGGGGCGAGGCCGATGAAGTCAAAAATTTTCGGGTCGTGCAGGTGGCTGGGCCGGACGGTGGCGAGGGCGTGGGCCATCACCTGGCGCACGCCGGGCTTCTTGCGTTCCCACTCGGTCAGCATCTGTTTCATCGCCACGCGCTGCAGGCCGTCCTGGCTGCCGCACAGATTGCACGGGATGATCGGGAAGTTCATTGCATTGGAGAACTTCTCAAGATCGTCCTCCGCTGCTGTAATCAGAGGGCGGAGCACCATGACATCGCCCTCATCATTCAGCAGCTTTGGCGGCATTGCGGCGAGACGTCCGCCATGGATGAGGTTCATCATGAATGTCTCCAGCGCGTCATCGCGGTGGTGGCCGAGCACGATGGCATCGCAGCCTTCCTCCCGCGCGATACGGTAGAGGATGCCCCGGCGCAGGCGCGAGCACATGGAGCAGAAAGTCCGCCCTTCCGGCACTTTTTCGGTGACGATGGAATACGTGTCCTCGGTCACGATGCGATACGTGGCGCCGATCTTCTCCAGCCATTCCGGCAGGATGTGTTTGGGAAAGCCCGGCTGGCCTTGGTCGAGATTGCAGGCAATGAGGTCCACGGGCAGGGCACCCTGGTATTGCAAATCCATCAGCACCGCCAGCAGGCCGTAGCTGTCCTTGCCGCCGGAGAGGCAGACCAGCCATTTCGGCCGGGGTGCCGCGCCGCTCTCCACCGCGCGCCGGTCAACCATGCCATAGGCGTCGATCGCCTGAAGCGCGCCGCGGACCAGCCGCTTGCGCAGCTTCTTGAAGCTCACCGAATCCGGCGTCTCCGCGAAAAGCGGGGGCACACCGGTGAAAGAGGAAACATCATCTGCCATGGCGTGCAGCTTTGCCATGGCTGGGCGTTAACACACAAGCCCGAGAAGACGGCGGGCCCGGGCTGTGCCATGAGGCGATCCATCAGACGTGTTTCCAATTTTCGGAGGCTTTCATGAAGCTGCATGTGTCGTCAGACCTGCGCTATTCCTTCCAGCCCGGGACTGGGGCCGTCGTCTCGGTACATGCCGCGACCTCACCGGACCAGACTGTCATATCGGAAAGCCTTGAGATCGACCCGCTGCCACAGCTGGTTTTCGATCCGGCAGATGCCCGCGGCGAGCGCCGCTTCCGGGCAGAGCTGTCCGGCGATGTGGGCATCCGGTACGAAGCGGTTGTCGACAATGGTGCGCGATCTCTCCTGCCATCCGGGGCGACCCGGCACGCCTGGCCGGACCTTCCGGTCGAAGCGCTCGTCTTCCTGTTGCCCAGCCGCTATTGTGCGTCGGACCGGTTCATCTCGTTCGCGGATAAAACGTTCGGATCAATTCCGGAGGGCGGCGTCATGGTACAGGCGGTGCTGAGCTGGCTTTACGAAAACATCGAATATGCCTTCGGCATCAGCAGCGCCGACACGACAGCCGAGCACACATTTGTGGAGCGCAGAGGCGTTTGCCGCGACTTTACCCACCTCGGCATAACGCTCTGCCGCGCACTCAATATTCCGGCTCGCGCGGTCAGCGCCTATGCGCTGGGGCTCGAGCCGCAGGATTTCCATGCGGTGTTCGAGGTGTATCTTGAGAACGCCTGGTGGCTTGTCGATCCGACCGGGCTGGTGCCGGTGGAAAATCTTGTCCGGATCGGTGTCGGGCGCGATGCGGCGGACATCGCGTTCCTGTCCACCTCGTCTCCCTGCAGCCTGATCTGGCAGACTGTGCAGGTCTCGCCTGCGGTCTAGGTGAGAAACGGAATCCGGAACCAGCGTTTGATCTTCCACCAGCGGCGCAGGCGCTTGTTGTTCGGTGCATCATCGGCGCCCCGCGGGATGAGAATGTCGTTCATCCGCGGCTGGTAATTGCGGATCAGGTCTTCCTCGACACGGGCCCGGTCAGCCGGTTTTTTTACAATCATTACATGGCGTTCGGTCGCCCCGCGTTTCCACCAGGCTTCCCACCAGCGCTCATGCCCGATCAGGCGGGAGCGGAAATTGGTGGCCTTGCCGATGTAAAGCGGCTCCAGGAAGAACACGAACCGCCGGCGCACGAAGATATAGATCCCGCCCTCATCCGGCAGGCCCTTGCGCGTCAGCGTAATATTGAACCGGTACGGTCGGCCGGATTCGCCCCACCAGGTATGCCAGCCAAACAACAGGATCATGTATCCCTCCACGTCGATTCCGCGAAGCTCGGCTGAGACGGTTAATGGCCGGTTAACCCTCTGGCATCTGGTGAACGTAGATTTCGCTGAGTCTGATCCGGCTCTGCCAGGCGTCAGGCGGACAGGCTGGCTTTGCGCACCGGGGCGAAGCTCATCCTGTGGCAGGGTGCCGGGCCAAGGCGGGTAAGGGCTTCGGCGTGGGCGGCGGTGCCGTATCCCTTGTGTTTGGCAAGGCCATAGCCGGGGTGCGCTGCGTCCAGCTCCTGCATCAGCGCGTCGCGGACAGTCTTGGCGAGGATCGAGGCGGCTGAGATGGCCGGCTCTTTCAGGTCGCCTTTGACAATCGCGCGGGCCTCACAGGCGAGGCCGCCGGGCAGGGCGTTGCCATCGATCAGCGCGAGAGACGGCGCGTGCTGCAGCCCCTCCACCGCGCGCCGCATGGCCAGGAAGGTCGCCTCGCGGATGTTCAGCCGGTCAATCTCCTCGACGCTGGCATGGGCAACGCACCAGGCCATGGCACGCTCGCGGATGAGCGGGGCCAGGGCTTCGCGTTTGGCTTCGGAGAGTTTCTTGGAGTCTGTCAGGCCCTCGATCGGGTTCGCCGGGTCGAGGATCACGGCTGCTGCTGTCACCGGTCCGGCCCAGGGGCCGCGGCCAGCTTCATCCACGCCGCAGGTGAGGGTTCCAAACAGGTCCATGGGCTTAAACAGATCGCGAGTCGGGCTTGCGCTCCACCGCGCAGCACGGTTCAACTGCCGCAAATGGCGGCAAACCGGGAGACCCTTTCATGACGGAACTACTCGCCTCACCGGCTTTCTGGGGCAGCCTCGCCACCCTGACCTTCCTCGAAATCGTGCTCGGTATCGACAATCTCCTGTTTGTGTCCATCGCGACCGGCAAGCTTAAGGGCGACCAGAAGCAGACCGCTACGCGCATCGGCGTCTGGGGCGCCATGGTCCTGCGGATTGCCATGCTGGGCCTGATCTTCTGGATCCTGCAGCTCGACAAGTCGCCGCTGTTCCACCTGCCGCATGCACTTGCCGTATTCGTGGCGAATGGCAGCACTGAGGTCATGCATCATGTTGAAGAAGTAACGCTGAAGGATCTCATCCTGTTCGGCGGCGGCTTGTTCCTGCTCTGGAAAGGCACGCAGGAAATCCACTCTGCCGTGGAGGGGACCGGCCATGAAGAAACGACGGCGCAGGGCAGCTTCAGCAGCGTGGTGATCCAGTTGTTCGTGATCAATATTGTCTTCTCGCTGGACAGTGTGATTACGGCTATTGGCATGACGGATATTCTGGCCGTCATGATCGGGGCGGTTATCCTGTCGACTTTCGTCATGGCCGTCGCGGCCACCCCCCTGGCAAACTTCATTGCAGACCACCCGACGACCAAGATGCTGGCCCTCGCCTTCATCCTTCTTGTCGGCGTAGCGCTTGTGGCCGACGGTCTCGGCTTCCATATTCCGAGAGGCTATCTGTATTTCGCCATCGCCTTCTCGCTGGTGGTGGAGCTGCTGAACATTCAGGCGCGCAAGCAGGCGCCCAAAGCTGGAGAACACTGACATGCACGAGCCTTACCGGATCATCATGAACGAAACCGGCGGCACGGATGTGCTGAAGGTGGAGCATTTCGAACCACGTCAGCCGGGTCCCGGCGAGGCGTTGGTGAAACAGGCCGCCTCGGGCCTCAATTTCATCGACACCTATTTCCGCACCGGGCTCTATCCGGTGAGGTTGCCCTTCGTGCAGGGCTCCGAAGGGGCCGGCACGGTTGAGGCCGTTGGTGAAGGCGTCACTCAAGTGAAGCCCGGTGATCGGGTCGCCTATCTCGGCAGCGGCACCTATGCGACGCATTACACCGGTCCTGCAGACCGGATGGTAAAATTGCCAGACGGTATTTCGGAGGAAGACAGCGCGGCGGTCCTGTTGAAAGGCCTGACGGCCTGGATGCTTCTGTTTGAGATCCGCCCCATCACCGACCATGACACAGTGCTGATCTGGGCGCCGGTCGGCGGTGTCGGCTCGGTGCTGACCCCCTGGGCTGCCAGCCTCGGCGCCCGCGTCATCGCTGTCACCTCCACGCCGGAGAAGGCCGAGAAAGCCGAAGAGCTCGGCGCCAGCGACACGATCGTCGGTTATGACGATATCGCCAAAAAGGTGCGTGATCTGACGGATGGGGCGGGTGTTGATGTCTCGCTCGACAGTGTCGGCAAGCGCAGCTTCGAAGCCTCGCTGTCCAGCCTGAAGAAGCGGGGCTGGATGATTTCCTACGGCAATGCTTCCGGCGCGGCAGACCCCATGCCTCCGGGGCGGCTCGCTGCGGGAGGATCGCTGGTCCTCACCCGGCCGAGCCTGTTCAGCTTCATCGACCAGCCGGAAGACCTCGCCCGCGGCGCGCGTCACCTCTTCGCCGCCATGAAGACCGGCACGTTCGGCGCCGACATCGGCCAGCGCTTCTATATGAAAGAAGCCGCCAAGGCCCACGAAGCCCTCGAAAGCGGCAAGACTACCGGCGCAACGGTGTTGTTGCCTTAAGCTCAGCCAGCAGACGTTCTGAAAACCGTCCGGCTTGCATCGATATAGATCTCTGCCCCCGGCCGGCGTTTGCCTTCCAGCATGCGGCGGGTGAGGCGTTCATAGTGCTGGATGAAGCGGCGGACCCAGTCGCGGCGTTCCTTTGGCATGGCCTCGCCGCGTGCCTCCCACAGTGCGGCTTCCTGTTGCAGACGCCAGCCGAGCACGCAGTCGAAATCTGGCGGCACGATGTGACAGAAACTGTCGGCTGCGTCCCACAGGTCGCGATAGCTGCCGGCAAGGGCCGTTTCCTGGTGGCGGCGCCAGGCGCCGGTGCGGTCTTCGGTCTCCACCGGATTGAGCGGCGCGTCCCACGCCGAGGCGTCGTGCGGCAGCACGCCCATCAGCCAGCCTTCGATCACGATGGCGGCAGGGCGGCCCGTGAAGCTACGCCAGTCGGAGACGGGCGCGCGATTGTCTTTCAGCTTGTCGAATACGGGCAGTGGCGTTTCCGTCGCCTCGCTGGCCGCGCGCAATGCGGCGACCGTCATTGTCAGCAGGGTCAGGTCGTGCGTGCCGGGCGGGCCGCGCGTCATGAACAGCGGGCTGATGCGGCGCGCCAGGTCCATCCGCTCAGCATGGGTGAGGTAGAAGTCGTCAATGCTCGCCCCGGCGACGGGGTGGGAAATCGCTTCGATCGCAGCCGCCAGAGCGGTCGACTTTCCGGCCCCTTGCGGACCTGACAGGAGCAGCAACGGCACATGACCGGCAGGCGCCGCGGCAATGGCGCGCTCGATCCATGTCTGCACTGTGCCCGCAATGGTTTGCACGATGCCGTCCCCCTGATCCGTCCGGTCCTGCGCCCGGCCCGGTCTTCTGGCTTGAGTCTTTAGGCATGGCGCCACCTGACGGCCATGCTAAGGTTGATGCGAACCAATCTCAAACAGAGCCTTCTGCGCGCGGTGCGCACAGTCAAGGGCCGGGAGGACAAGGAATGCCTGGGGTGGAAACCAATCTGGAAACTGCCACGGCTCTGGACACCGCTGCGCTTGTTCGAAGCGGCCGCCTGAGCGCACTGGAGGCCTGCGATGCGGCGATCGCGCGGATCGAGGCGAAGAATGGCCCGCTGAATGCCGTCATTGTGAAAGACTATGATCGCGCGCGGGACGCGGCAAAAGCCCTGGACGCGCGCCGCACTCCGGACGATCCCCGTCCGCTGCTCGGCGTTCCCATGACCGTGAAGGAGGCCCATGACGTTGCGGGCCTGCCGACGACCTGGGGCTTCGAAATGTTCGCAAACTTCCGGCCGCAGGAAGATTCCCCGCCGGTTGCACGGCTGAAGGCGGCGGGCGCCATCATTCTCGGCAAGACCAATGTGCCCGTGGCGCTGGCCGACTGGCAGAGCGTGAACCCTGTCTATGGCCGTACGGTGAACCCCTATGACCCCGGCCGCACGCCGGGCGGATCGTCCGGCGGGTCAGCCGCGGCGCTGGCCTCCGGCATGGTCCCTCTGGAGTTTGGGTCCGATATCGGCGGCTCGATCCGGTTCCCGTCCAATTTTTGCGGCGTGTGGGGACACAAGCCGACCTGGGGCATCGTGCCGCTGAAAGGCCATAATCCACCGGGTACGGACGGGGTGGATGTGCCATTGGCCGTTGTCGGGCCCATGGCGCGAAGCGCCGCAGATCTGTCCGCCGCGCTGGATGTCGTGGCCGGGCCCGTGAGTGCCGCCTGGAAGCTGGATCTGCCCGCCGCCCGTCACACCGCGCTGAAGAATTTCCGCGTGCTTGTCCTCAGCACTGACGACATGCCGCCCGTGGACGATGCTGTCGCCGGCCCGATCGAGGCGCTCGCCGGTGCATTGGAGAAGCAGGGCGTGCAGGTGGTCCGCAAAATGCCTGGCCTGCCGGACTTTACCAGCATCCACGAAAACTATCTGCGCCTGCTCAATACAGCGATCACGCGCGGCACGCCGGAAGCCCGGCCGGTTGACGCGCATGTCTACATGAACCTGCTGGATGCCCAGCTGAACCTGCAGCGCCAATGGGCAAATATTTTCCGCGACATCGATGTCGTCCTGTCACCGGCGTTCAGCACAGCGGCCTTCCCGCACACGGACGAGCCAGACTGGAGCAAGCGCACGCTGACCGTGAACGGGCAGGAGATCCCTTACGCGTCTCAGCTGATGTGGGCGGGGCTCGCGACCTTTCCCGGCTTGCCATCGACTGCCGTACCACCGGCGCGCACATCGGAAGGCCTGCCGACCGGCATGCAGGTGGTCGGCAATCTCTATGAAGACCGCACCACGCTGGCATTTGCTGAATTGCTTCAGGCGGAAGGGTTGTCTGCCTAGTCTGTTACGGGCAGCGCGAGCAGCAAGGCCGGGTCGATATAGAAATCGCCACCGCGGTCGCTGGCTTCCGGATTGCGCCACTTTACCGCCCAGTGCAGGTGCGGCCCGGTCGTGCGGCCGGTATTGCCGGACTTGGCCAGCAGGTCGCCGCGTTCCACCACGTCGCCGGCTGCCACGTCCACTTCCGACAGGTGCATGAAAACCGAGACGAGGCCATGGCCATGATCGAGGAAGACCGTGCCGCCCTCATAATAGAGGTCCGGATCGGCGAGGATTACGGTGCCTTCGGCCGGGGCAACAATGGGCGTGCCCACAGGTGCCGCCATGTCATAGCCCCGGTGGACCGAGACGGATTCGCACGGCTCACCGGTCACCTTGCTGACGCCGATATATTTCCGTGCCGGGCCGAAGGGGGATGAGGCCGGAACATCCGCCGGCTTGATAAAGCCTGTCAGCGCACCGGGGCCCTCATGGAATGTTGCGAAGGCGTCCTGTTTCTTGACCCAGGACCGGCCGGCATGGGCCTTTTGCGCTTCACTGCGCGCATCGACCTTGTCACAGTCAAAGCCTTCGATAACGCGGAACTCATCGTGGCGTTCTTCAATTGGCAGGTCGCCATAGGCGCCACTGTCCGATGACCAGCCGATAACCGATGGGGCATCCGTGGCGATGCCGAATTGGGCAGAGCCGGATTTTCCGGCAGTCAGTTTCCGGCCGGCGACAGTGAACACTGTGCCCGGCGCGCCGTGACAGATAACGAGTCCGCCCTGTGTCAGCGCGCCGTCGCAGGTTTCTGCCGTGGCGGGCATCGGCGTGACGGTTGTTTCGGCGCCGGCCATCGGTGCGGCGAGACAAGTGCCCGTGCACATCACGACCATCAGGAGGAGGTCACGCATCATGCGTGTGTCAGTCCTTCGCCGGAACCATGCGGGACGAGGCGGCGTCGGCGTCCCAATAGGCTTCCTGCCGGTCGACGCTCCAGTAGCGCAGGGCCTGGACCGGAATTTTCCGGCCGGTGACGGCGCAGACGACATAATCGCCCGGCGAAATGACGTCGATGTCGGCATCGAGATAGCGAAGGCGGGCTTCACCGGCGGGCTGGCTGGATCGTGTAAGCATGAAGAGAGCATGCCTGAAACGCGCCCCGAAGAAAAGAGCAGCCTGCACAAAGTTTCCGCTTTGTTCCGCGGAACAAACGTGGTACATACGATTCAGATGAGGCGATCGGGGGGCCTTGCCAAAAACACCCCTATAGTGGACCTAAGGAGACGACTCATGGCGAAACCAGCGCTGCAACTCGTGGACAAGGAAACCGGCGTGGACAAGCAGAAGGCTCTCGAAACGGCGCTCAGCAATATTGAACGGTCCTTTGGCAAGGGCTCGGTCATGCGTCTGGGCGACAAGAAGGCCATGGATGTCGAGGCCGTTTCGACGGGTTCGCTCGGGCTGGACATCGCGCTTGGCATTGGCGGCCTGCCGAAAGGCCGCATCATCGAAATCTACGGTCCGGAAAGCTCGGGCAAGACGACGCTGTCGCTGCACAGCGTGGCCGAAGCGCAGAAGAATGGCGGCGTGTGCGCCTTTATCGACGCCGAACACGCGCTGGACCCGGTCTATGCTGCCAAGCTGGGCGTGGACCTGGACGATCTCCTGATTTCCCAGCCCGATACGGGCGAGCAGGCGCTTGAAATCGCCGACACGCTGGTGCGCTCCGGCGCAGTGGACCTTCTGGTCATCGACTCCGTGGCGGCCCTGACGCCGCGCGCTGAACTCGAAGGCGAAATGGGCGACTCGCTGCCGGGCCTGCAGGCCCGCCTGATGAGCCAGGCCCTGCGCAAGCTGACCGGATCGATCTCCAAGTCGAAATGCATGGTGATCTTCATCAACCAGATCCGCATGAAAATCGGCGTCATGTTCGGCAGCCCGGAGACCACGACGGGCGGCAACGCCCTGAAATTCTACGCCTCCGTCCGCCTCGACATCCGCCGCATCGGCGCGATCAAGGACCGCGATGAAGTGATCGGCAACCAGACCCGCGTCAAAGTGGTGAAGAACAAGGTGGCTCCGCCCTTCCGGCAGGTCGAGTTCGACATTCTCTATGGCGAAGGCATCTCCAAGACCGGGGAACTGATCGATCTCGGCGTGAAAGCCGACGTGATCGAGAAATCGGGCTCCTGGTATTCCTATAATGGAGAGCGGATCGGCCAGGGCCGTGAGAAAACCCGTAACTTCCTGAAGGAAAACCCGGCCATTGCGGACGAAATCGAAGATGCTGTCCGCCGCAATGCCGGCCTGCTTGCCGACGAGCTTCTCGCGGCTGGCATGGATGGGTCCGAAGATGACGACACCAAGGATGCTGCCGAGGGCTGATCTGGGCTGACCGGCCTTCTCTCTCGCGTTTTCCCTGCAGAAAGCGTCCTCTCAGGGCCGGTTTCCACTCTCTCGTCCGGCAAACTGGCCCCTTTGTGGTGCGCCAATCTTGGCGCGCGGCAAAGGGGCCTTTATATCGCGCGTAAAGGCCCGGCGCCGGATTCGGCGTTTCGGGACAATTTTATACGCCGAGGACCCTGAGATCATATGACCAGCGTAAACCAGATCCGCGAAGCATTTCTCGCCTATTTCGAGAAGCACGGGCACACCCGCCGGGCGTCCGCGCCGCTGGTGCCGCAGAACGATCCGACTCTTCTGTTCGTCAATGCCGGCATGGTGCCGTTCAAGAATATTTTCACCGGCGCCGAGACCCCGGACTCCCCGCGGGCGGTGACGTCGCAGAAATGCGTCCGCGCCGGCGGCAAGCATAACGACCTCGACAATGTCGGCTATACGGCCCGCCACCACACTTTCTTCGAAATGCTGGGGAATTTCTCCTTCGGCGACTATTTCAAGGACGAGGCCATCGCCTTTGCCTGGGAAGTGGTGACGAAGGAATTCGGGCTCGATCCGAAACGCCTGCTGGTGACGGTCTATTCCGAGGACGACGAAGCGGCCGCCATCTGGAAGAAGGTTGCCGGGTTCGACGACTCGAAAATTATCCGCATCAGCACGTCGGACAATTTCTGGTCGATGGGCGATACTGGTCCGTGCGGCCCGTGCTCCGAGATTTTCTATGATCATGGCGAAGACATTCCGGGTGGTCCCCCGGGTAGCCCGGATGAGGATGGCGACCGGTTCATTGAGATCTGGAACCTCGTCTTCATGCAGTTCAACCAGCTCGCTGGCGGCAAGCGCGAGAATTTGCCGAAACCGTCCATCGACACCGGCATGGGTCTGGAGCGGATTTCCGCTGTCCTGCAGAATGTCCACAACAATTACGACATCGACCTGTTCCGTGGCCTGATCGAAGCGGAAGAAAGTGTGTATGGCGCCAAGGCGACGGACGACAAGCTCGCCTCGTTCCGCGTCATCGCCGACCATTTGCGCACGTCCGCCTTCCTGATTGCCGACGGGGTTCTGCCGTCCAATGAAGGGCGCGGCTATGTCCTGCGCCGCATCATGCGCCGCGCCATGCGCCACGGCCACCTGCTGGGCGCGCGCGAGCCGATGATGTACAAGCTGACCCCGGCGCTGATCTCCGAAATGGGCGATGCCTATCCGGAGCTTGGCCGCGCCAAGGCCGCCATCGATGCAGCGCTGGAGCAGGAAGAAGCCCGGTTCCAGCGGACGCTGGGCAATGGCCTGTCGCTGTTGGAAAAGGAAACCGAAACACTGGTGCAGGGTGCTTCCCTTCCGGGCGAGACGGCCTTCAAACTGTATGACACATATGGCTTCCCGCTGGACCTGACGCAGGACATTCTGCGCGCCCGTGGCATGACTGTCGACGTCGACGGGTTCGATGCCGCCATGGAAGTACAGCGCGAAGGCAGCCGCGCAGCGGGCTTTGCGTCCGGCGATCAGGCGACGGATGAAATCTGGTTCCGCGTCCGAGACAAGGTGGGCGCTACAAAGTTCACCGGTTATGGCAACACCGAAGGCAGCGGGAATCTGGTCGCCATCGCGGCCGGAGGGGTGCTGACAGACACATTGTCGCCCGGCCCGGCTGAGCTCGTCTTCGACGAAACACCGTTCTACGCCGAATCCGGCGGACAGGCCGGCGACCATGGTGAGATCGTCTTCGAGGATGGCGCCCGCTTCATCGTGCGCGATGTCCAGAAACGCGCAGGCGATGTGCACGTCCATATCGGCGAACTTGTGTCGGGCTCTGCCAAGACCGGCGCGTCGGCCCAGCTGCATGTCGATGCCGTCCGCCGCAAGGCCGTAATGGCAAACCACTCCGCGACGCACCTGATGCATGCTGCCCTGCGCAAGGTGCTTGGCGAGCACGTCACGCAGAAAGGTTCCCTCGTGGAGGCCGATCGTCTGCGCTTCGACTTCTCGCATGGCGGTCCGCTCAGCGCTGCCGAGATCGAGGCGGTGGAAAACGAAGTGAACGCCCAGATCCGCGCGAACCTGCCGACCGGCATTCAGGTGACATCGCCAGAAAAGGCCATCGAGGCCGGTGCGCTCGCCCTGTTTGGTGAGAAATATGGCGATGAAGTCCGTGTGCTGTCCATGGGGACAGGCGACGACCGCCGCTATTCGGTGGAGCTGTGCGGCGGCACGCATGTGGAACGGTCGGGTGATATCGCCGTCTTCGTGATCACGTCGGAAAGCGGCGTTTCCGCCGGGGTGCGCCGGATCGAGGCGGCCACCGGTGCTGAGGCGCTGGACTGGCTGAAAGGCCGGGCGCAGATCGGCGCCGACATCGCCGACAGTCTGAAAGTGCCTCTGAAAGACCTGCCGAAACGCGTTGCGACGCTGGGCGAGGAAAAGCGTAATCTGGAGCGCGAACTGGCCGAAGCCAAGCGCAAGCTCGCCATGGGCGGCGGTGGCGGCGCACCGGCCGGCCCGGAAGAGATCAATGGCGTGAAACTGCTCGCCCGCGTCGCTGAAGGTGTCGGCGGGAAAGACCTGCGCGCTCTGGTCGACGAGGCGAAAGCGCAGATCGGTTCCGGTATCGTGGCCTTTGTCGGCGTCGCCGATGGCAAGGCCGGGGTCGCCGTGGGCGTGACGAAAGACCTGACGGACAAGTTTTCCGCCGTCGATCTGGTCAAGGCTGCGTCCGAAGCCGTGGGCGGCAAGGGCGGCGGTGGCCGTCCCGACATGGCGATGGCGGGCGGGCCGGACGGCTCGAAAGCCGAAGACGCGCTGAACGCCGTCCGTGCCCTGCTGAAAGGCTAGGCTGCGCGGAAAATAGACGGAAGAAAAGAAAGCGGGCCGGTTTTTCCGGCCCGCTTTCTTTTATTTTGCCGGGCTGAGCGGTGTCCGCTCCGGCGCGATCTTCAACACCGGGACGGCCAGTGCAATTGCCAGAGCCAGCGTCAGACCGTCCGACAGCGGAAAGGCAAACCAGATCGCCTGCGCGCCCCGTGCCGCTGCCAGCGCTGCGATCAGCGCGGGCAACAGCACGAAGGATTTTGACAGGGTCAGCAGCCCGGCCTTTTGCGGCTGGCCGATGGCCTGGAAGTAAAGCGCCAGCGAGAGAACAGGACCTGTGAACAGGTAGAACAGACCCATCAGGTGCAGGATGCCGGCAACCTGCGTGACGACGCGCGGATCACCGATAAAGGCCGATCCGATGGCCGTGCCGCCGGTCAGGAAAATGACTTCCATGCACAGGCTGTAGACCAGGGCCGTCAGAAGGGCGATTTTCAGGACACTCCGTGCACGGCCCTGCAAGCCCGCGCCCCAATTGTTTCCCGCAATGCTCTGCAGGGCCAGCGCAAAAGCCATACTCGGAAGAAAGGCAAAGCCCAGCACACGGGTGACGATGCCATAGGCTGCAATCGTGTCAGCATAGTCTGCCCCGGCGGTCAGACGCAGGGACACGATCACACAGGACGAAACGAGCGCCATGCCGATGAAGCTGAGGCTGAGCGGCGCGCCGAGCCCCGCGAGGCGGCCCCAGTTGCTGGTCCAGCGATGGTGGCTCAAGGCCTGCAGCGGCACGATGCCTTGTCCGCGGCAACGCAGCCACAGGAGCAGGCCCAACCCGCACATCTGCGCCAATGCCGTGCCCCAGGCAGAGCCCGCCACCCCGAGTTTAAACTCTCCGATCAGAACATAGTTGAGCAGGATGTTGGCCAGTGTCACACCAACGGACAGGAGCGCGACCAGTCCGGCCCGGCCCTCATTCCGCCATGTGTCCGCATGCAGACCAAGGGCAAACTGGACAGGTAAGGCGAGCACGGTGATCGCCATATAGGTGAAGGCCATATCCGCGATAGCCGGGTCAGAGGCGGATAGCTGGTTCGCAACCGCCCGCCCGCCGCACAGGAAGGCAATCATCACCATGGCTGCAATGGCGAGGGCGAGGCCGTGGGCGCTGGCCAGCGTCGCCCCTGCGCCGTCGGTATCGCCTGCGCCCAGCTGGCGGGCCAGAAGGCTGGACATGCCGCCGCTGACAAGGGTCGACAGGGCGATCAGTACCATGATGGCCGGGAAGACCAGGCCGATGGCCGTCATCGCATCGGTGCCCACGAAATGGCCCAGAAAGGCGGCATCGATAATGTTCAGCAGCCCGTTCATCAGCATGATCAGCATCATGGGCAGGGCATTCGCGGCGAACACCCGGCCGGGCGGCCGTGTCAGGAATTGATTGTCGGGCGATGGTCGCAAAGACATCACACACTCCTCAAAAGAGGCATTCCGACTGGGATGGGGGCCTGCATTACCCACCGTCGAAATGCATCGAGGGTGAGGGAAAAGATGTCCTGAAAGAGCTTCACCGTGACGAGACGTCTGCAGGCGGCAGGGGCTCAGAACCCTTGCGCGGGGCAATAGGCCGGGTTGGGGCAGGTTGTCAATTGGGGGGTAGTCGTCGGGGCTTGTCCGTGCCGGCCTACGCAGACTTCAGCTTCCGGTATTCTTCTCGGGCATCCTCGTCGATCTCGACGGTGACTGCCTCTGCCCAGTGAACATTGCTGCCACGCTTTTTAATGCCAGAGACCCAGTATTCGTCTCCGGTGTCGATATCCAGAAAGTTCCCGCTGACCCCGTTTGCCTTCGACAGGGTTCTTCCCCGATAATACACGGATTTGCCGGTTTTAGAGAAACTCACCCAGCCGATCCGGGCGGGCACACCATCGATGTCGCCGTCTTTGTTTTCGACGTACATCACTCTGCGGCTTAGGCCTCTGGTCAGCTGGGACTTGCGGGTCATCCAGTTTGTATCGGGCGGGCGGGGTAGCCTAGTATTCAAGTCAAAGTAGACGAATAGGCTTGTTTTTTGGGAACAGATTCGCCGGACAAGGAGGGTTTTCGCTGCCGCTCAATCATTCATTGCCGGGAATGGCCTTCGCTTGCGCTTCAGGCATTCTCAAACTGAAATCGATCCACTGGATCGATTTCTGCCGCTACGCGTCACGTGCTTGGTTTAGGAAGCGCTTGCTTGCGCGGCGCGCATTTCTTTCCTCTTTTTGATCCACTGGATCAAAAAGTCCGGCGAAGCCGGACCGGAAAGAAATGGTCGGAGTGAGAGGATTCGAACCTCCGGCCCCTGCCTCCCGAAGACAGTGCTCTACCAGGCTGAGCTACACTCCGTGCCGAAGAACGGGCTGTTTACGCCGCGCGGCGGATTTTGCAAGGGGGCAAAAGCGGGCGGGTGCAGCTTAACCGCCAACAGGTCCGGAAAGAGGTAAGGCGGGTTCGGCATCGCCCGGTGCCCATTGGGGATATTTCTTCATGATCGCGCGGAAGCGGGCGCTTTCCTTGTGCCCGGCGAGCCAGGTTTTCACCGGGCCGGGCGCAGCGGCCTCCCACCATTCCATGTCCGTATGGGCGAACTGGCGCACAAAGGGGAAGATCGCCATGTCGGCCAGCGTCGGCGCGGCGCCGCACAGCTGCCCGCCATGGGCCGCAATCCGTTCTGACAGGTCCTGCAGGATGGCGAGGCCCGCGTCGCGGTTTGCGGCCGGGTCGGCACCCTCATCCTCATACCGGTTCGGGTATTTGTAGCGGTCGAGCGCGCGTTTGAACGGCCCGTCATTCCGGGCGATCAGCGCGTCTGTTTCTGCCGCATCCGCGTCCAGCCAGCCTTCCGGGTCAGCCTGCGCCAGGGCCCAGCGCATCACGTCGAGGCTTTCGTCGATCACCTCGCCGCTTTCCAGCACCAGAACCGGCACCGTGCCCTTGGGGCTCGCTTCCAGCATCGCCGCCGGCTTGTCGCGCAGCACCACTTCCCGCACGCGAATGTCCAGCCGCGCCGCCGACAGGGCGAGGCGTGCGCGCATGGCATAGGGGCAACGGCGGAAACTGTAGAGGATCGGGGCGGCGGCGTCCGGCATCACTTCGCGGGGAAGCCTTCCGGATATTCCGGAAGCATGTCTTTCGGGGCGTACCAGCTGGCGCAGTCAGACCGCCAGATATGGCCCAGCGGATTGCCTTCGATCTCTGTGTCGAGACAGCCAAGCCGCAACAGCACGACCGGCTGGCTCACCCGCTCTGCCATGATGTGAGAGCCGCATTTGGTGCAGAAGTGGCGGAACTTGCCTTCGCTCGATTCAAACCGGTTCAGCGCCTCTTCGCCGGCGGTCCAGCGGAAGGCCTCCCGCGCGACCGGCATGACGGAGGAAAATGCGGCCCCGTGCGCCTTGCGGCAGGTGTGGCAATGGCAGTGAACGATCGGGCCGGGATCGGCCGCCACTTCATAGCGCACCGCGCCGCACAGACAGCTGCCCTCAAGCATCTTCGGTGCCTGCGGCCTCTTTTGCTTCCTGGGCTTCTTTCGCTTTCGCCTCCAGCGCCTCTTCGCGGCGGCGGGCAGCGACGGCGGCCGCGTCCGGGCCCATATGTGCCTCGCCACGTTTGCGGGCGAGGTTGATCTGCTTCTGGCGCTCGGCGAAGCGGCGCTTCTGCTCAGGCGTCATTTCATCGATGCAGTGCGGGCAGGAGACGCCGGGCACATAGGCATTGCCCTGTTTGTCTTCCTCGGTGATCGGCCGCTTGCAGGCGTGACACATGTCATAGTCGCCTGGGGTCAGGTCATGCTTCACCGAGACGCGTTCGTCGAACACGAAACATTCCCCGCGCCACAGGCTGTCTTCTTCCGGCACCTCTTCCAGGTATTTCAGGATGCCGCCCTGCAGGTGGAACACATCGTCGATGCCTTCGGCCTTCACGAAGCTGGTTGCCTTCTCACAGCGGATGCCGCCAGTGCAGAACATGGCGATCTTCGGCATGCGGCCTTCGGCTTCCAGTTTTTCGCGGAATTCGCGGAACCAGTCCGGGAATTCGCGGAAGGTTTTGGTTTCCGGATCGATGGCGCCCTCGAACGTGCCGATGGCGTATTCATAATCGTTGCGGGTATCGATCAGCACCGTGTCCGGGTCGCTGATCAGCGTGTTCCACTCTTCCGGCGTGACATAGGTGCCGACCAGCGAATTGGGGTCCGTCCCCGGCACGCCCATGGTGACGATCTCCTGTTTCAGGCGCACTTTCAGGCGCAGGAACGGGTTTTCGTCGGCTTCTGAGAACTTCGCCTCCAGCGCCTCGGCGCCCGGCAGGGCGCGCAGCGCGGCGAGCGCCGTGTCGATGCCCTCGGGGCTGGCGGCGATGGTGCCGTTCACGCCTTCGGCGGCCAGCAGGACGGTGCCTTTGACACCGGCAGCCTCCAGCGTGTCGCGCAGCGGCTCGCGCGCGGCCTCATAGGTCGGGAACGGGAAGAACAGGTAAAAGGCGGCAATACGTGTGGTCATGGCGGGCCTTATGCCAGATTGCGCGGCGGATTTGAACATTCGGCTGCACGCGGCAAATCGGTCTCTGCGCCGTCCATGGGCAGGCGGTTCGCTTTGCCGCATGCCGCCCCGGTTTCGATTGCGCCCGCCGGAGGCTTCGCCTACCGTCCCCGTGGTAAAGCCCATGGAGACTTGCATGAAGATTCGTCAAACCACTTTTGCCCTCGCCGCGATTGCCGGTGTGTCCCTGCTGGCCGCGTGCGGCGGCAGCGATAGCAGCGCGCCTGCGGCAGATGCGGCGGCCCCGGCTGCCGAGGAAACCGTGCTGGACAATGGCATGACCCCGAAAGAGCAGATTGAGCTGCGCCAGGGCCAGCTGAAGAAAATGGGCAAGGCCTTCAAGACGATCAGCGACCAGCTGAAGGCCAGCGAGCCGGATATGGCGGCCATTCAGGCCGCTGCGGCCAGCGTTCCGGTCGATTCCAAAGACATGCAGGACTGGTTCCCGGCAGGCACCGGGCCGGACTCCGGCGTGAAGACCGATGCGCTGCCGGCAATCTGGCAGCAGCCGGATATCTTCACCGAGAAGGTCTCCGACTTCCAGATGGCAGCAGGCAGTCTCGCAATCGCCGCCGAGAGCGGTGACCTGGCTGCGATTGGCCCGGCGTTCGCGACAACCGGCGGCACTTGCAAATCCTGCCACGAAAAATTCCGCGCAGACGACTGATCCGTCATGGCCGGCAGTTCGCGTATCCTCGTCTGGGACGGCGCCCTGCGCCTGTTCCACTGGTCGATTGTGCTTCTCGTTGCAGCCATGTGGTGGACGGCTGAGAATGGCGTGATGGACTGGCACAAGCGGATGGGCATGATCCTTGTCGGCCTGCTCACCTTCCGCTTCGTCTGGGGCCTGATCGGTTCCCGGACGGCCCGGTTCAGCAGCTGGCGCATCAGCCCGTCGGCGGTGCTTGGCTATTTCAAGGGCCTGTTCAGCGGCGCCCACAAGCCGAGCTTCGGGCATAATCCCGCCGGCACGCTCAGTGTGATCGCCATTCTGGTGGCGCTGTGCGTGCAGGTGGGCACCGGCCTGTTCGCGGTAGATGTGGACGGGCTGGAATCCGGCCCGTTGTCTAGGTTCGTTTCATTTGATGCCGGGCGACAGGCGGCGGAAATCCACGAGATCAGCTTCAACATCCTGCTGGCGCTGATTGGCCTGCACATTGCGGCGATCGTGACCTATCTCGTCTTCTTCAAGGACAATCTCGTCCGTCCGATGGTCACCGGCCGCCGCGCGCGGGAAGACTTCGCCGCCGGGGAAACCCTGTCTGACAGCAAGCTGTCCTGGGTTCGCCTTGCCATCTCGGTGGCTGTCGCCTTTGCGGCGGTGTGGGCGGTGCTCAATATCGGGGGCTGAAACGGAAACCGGGGACGCAGTCGCCTGCGCCCCCGGCCCGTCGCATCGTCCCCACCTATTCGGCTGCGACCTTGTCGATCGGCCCGGTTTCAAGCGGGCGCTCAAGCGCGGCCCAATCGATTTCCGCATCTGTGGCGGCGTTCTCGTATTGCAGCACGCCCAGCGCCTCGAATTTCGGTTTCACGCTTTCTGTCAGCAGGCCGACGCGTTTCAGGTTCGGGATCATGCGTTCAAAGAGGAAGTTCCGGAAGGCCTGGCCACCGGCAGAGTCAATCGACATGCGGCGGGCTTCCTCGCGGTCGAAGCCGAATTCCTCGTCCACATCTGTCGAGAACAGGCGCTCGCGCATGATGGCGCAGGCCTCATAGGCGAACTGGGCGCGTTCCTCGATGTCTTCTTCGGGCATCGCCTTGATCCAGTCTTCCAAGTAATTGACGCCGAAGGCGACGTGCCGGCCTTCGTCCCGCATCACGAGGTGCAGGATCTGGCGCAGCAACGGATCGCGCGTTGTTTGTGACATGGTCTGGAAAGCGGCGAGCGCCAGCCCCTCGATCAGCACCTGCATGCCGATGAATTTCAGGTCCCAGCGCGGATCGGTCAGGATCTTGTCCAGCAACAGTTTGAGGCTTGGATTGACCGGGTATTCGACATTGCAGCGCATGCGCAGATATTTGTTGAACACTTCCACATGCCGGGCCTCATCAAAGGTCTGCGAGGCAGCATAGAGCTTGGCGTCATAGGTCGGCGCGCACGAGACGAGCTGAGAGGCGACCATCATCGCGCCCTGTTCGCCGTGCAGGAATTGCGACAGAACCTGCGCCAGAGAGCGCCAGGCATAGTCCTTCTTCTGTTCGTCGGTCATCGCCTTGTAGATCGGGTGGTCGTGCAGGGGATTATAGCCTTCCTGAGACGGCCCTTCGGCCTTGTCGAAATGCACGTCCCAGTCGACATCCAGTTCGGCATTCCAGTTGAACCGCTTGCCCAGCTCATACAGGCGGCGAATTTTCGAATTCGCGCTTTCATAGTCCCAGTTGTAGGAACCGGTCAGCGGCGTGTTGAAGATTTCGCGGACAATTTCGACATCTTCCGGCGTCAGCTTGTCTGCCAGTTCACCGGGGTCTTCAAAGGTGCGTGGCTGGTTGGGCGGGGCGTCAACGAGACGGACTTTCATTGGGTTTCCTCCTGGTCAGTCCCAGCCAGAGAGAGGGAGTGGCCGGGAATGGAGTGAAGGCTAAACCCTGAAAAATACGGGCGTAATACGGAAAATGACGGAGGCGTCATCTTTTTGAGGTTACATTTTGGTAAGGCGGGCGGGCCGCTTTGCTCGCAGGCAAGCGGCTGGCGGGCGCCTTACGCGGTCAGCACGCGCGGCAGTTTGAAGGTCACCGTCTCGCGGGCGGTTTCGATGTTCTGCACGGTCACGTCGAACCGGGACCGGCAGGCGGCAATCACGCCCTGCACCAGGTCTTCCGGTGCGCTGGCCCCGGCGGTCAGGCCCAGAATGGTCACGCCGTCGAACCAGTTCCAGTCGATGTCTTCGGCGCTGGCGACCAGTTCGGCGCGCGCGGCCCCGGCGCGCAGGGCCACTTCAACGAGGCGTTTCGAGTTGGAGCTGGTCTCTGCCCCGATCACGAGGACGAGGCCTGTGCCCTGGCCGATCACCTTCACCGCTTCCTGCCGGTTGGTGGTGGCGTAGCAGATGTCTTCCTTGTGGGGCGTCGAGATGCCGGGGAACCGCTTCTGCAGCGTTGCCACGATGTCGGCTGTGTCGTCGACGCTGAGCGTGGTCTGGGTGACAAAGGCGAGGTTGGCCGGGTCTTTCGGCTGAAAGGCTTCGGCATCCTCCACCGTCTCGATCAGATGGATGCGGCCCGGCGGCAGCTGGCCCATCGTGCCGATGACTTCCGGGTGCCCGGCATGGCCGATCAGCACGATTTCGCGGCCTTCGCGGTCGTGCCGCTCGGCTTCGACATGGACTTTGGAGACAAGCGGGCAGGTCGCATCGACATAGATCATCTTGCGCGACTCCGCCTCTGCCGGCACCGATTTCGGCACGCCATGGGCAGAGAAGACGACCGGCCGGTCCTTCGGGCACTCATCCAGTTCTTCTACGAATACCGCGCCCATCTTCTCCAGACGGGAGACGACATGCGCATTGTGGACGATCTCGTGGCGCACATAGACCGGCGCGCCCCATTTTTTCAGCGCTTCTTCAACGATCTGGATAGCCCGGTCGACGCCGGCACAGAAGCCCCGGGGGGCTGCGAGGCGAATGGTGAGGGGGCGCCTTTCCGTCATTTCATCTCGTCTCCGGTTGCCATGCCGACCCACCTGCCTTAGCGGCGTTGCACGGGGGGCCGTAGCCCTTTAACACAGGCCGGGCAAGTTCAGATGGGGTTCCGGGCCGCCCAGCCAAGAGACACGCCAACAGATTCTGGCCAAGAAGGACAGCGAAACGCATGCGCATTATCCTACCGATCCTCGCCCTGGCACTGGTGGCCGGATGCTCCAGCACACGGGACCTGGCCGAGTCGCTGGACACCCGCCAGAATGCCGGTGCCTGCCCGCCGGTCGGATCGGTCTATGATGCGGCCCGCATCGTCGAGTTCCGCGACGGGTCGGACGAGCTTTACAGCGACATCCGCTACACCGGCGAGATCACCGATGTGCGCAGCTTCTGCCGTTACACAGGTGACAATCCGCTGAGCGCCGAACTGGAGGTCGATTTTGCCTTCGGCAAGGGCCCGCTGGCGGACGCGAATACGCATGATTTCGGCTACTGGGTCGCCGTCACGCGCCGCAACGGCAAGGTGCTGGCCAAGGAATACTACACCGTCACCGCCAAGTTCGACGGCAATTCCCCGCTGGACGGCACGACGCAGACGATTGACCGCATCACCATCCCGCGGGCTGATGAAACCATCGCCGGGACCAATTTCGAGATTCTCGTCGGGTTTGACCTCAGCGAACAGGAACTCGAGTTCAACCGCGCGGGTAAGCGCTTCCGCATGGATGCCGGGTCCTAAGCCATGGCCAGCCTGACGAAAGACCTGTCGGCGGCCGCCAGCGCCGCCTTTGAGGCCATGGGGCTTGAAGCGCGGTGGGGCGATGTGCGCCGTTCCGACAAGCCGGAACTGGCAGATTTCCAGTGCAATGGCGCGATGGGGGCGGCCAAGAAGGCCGGCAAGATCCCGCGTGACGTGGCCACAGAGGTCGCTGCCGCGCTCAAGGAACACGAGATGGTCCTGTCGGCGGAGGTCGCCGGGCCGGGCTTTATCAATATCCGCGTCTCCGATGCCGCGCTGGCCGCGCGGGCTGAGGCTGTGCGCGATGAAAAGATGGCAGGGGCCGAAGGCGCGAGCGATCCGCAGGTCACCGTCATCGACTTTGGCGGCCCGAACGTCGCCAAGCCCATGCATGTCGGCCATTTGCGCTCGGCCGTGATCGGCGACACGATGCGCCGCCTGCTGACCTTCCTTGGCGACGAGGTGACGGGCGATGTCCATCTCGGCGACTGGGGGCTGCAGATGGGCCACCTCGTCACCGAACTTGAGGACGAGCAGCCGGGCCTCATCTATTTCGATGTAGACTTCACCGGTCCGTATCCGGAAGAACCGCCGGTCACGATCGACGATCTGGCCCGCATGTATCCGGCCGCCAGCGCGAAAGCGAAGGAAGACCCGGCCCGGCTGGAGCGCAGCCAGAAGGCTGTTGCCGAGCTGCAGGCTGGTCGCCCCGGCTACCGCGCCCTGCTGAAGCATTTCATCGACGTCTCGGTCGCTGCGCTGAAAGTCGACTATGAATTCCTGAACGTCCATTTCGACCTCTGGAAGGGCGAAAGCGATGTGGACGATCTGATCCCGGAGCTGGTTGAGCAGTTCAAGGCCGCTGGCCTTGCCCGTGAGGATGATGGCGCCTGGATCGTCGACATCGCCCGCGAGGGCGAGAATGTCCCGGTCGAGAAGGACGGCAAGACCACGCTGAAAAACCCGATGCCGCCGATCATGCTGATCAACAGCCGCGGCGGCACCGGCTATCACACGACCGACCTGGCAACCATCCTTGACCGGATGGAAAACCTGAAGCCCGTGCCCCAGCGCATGCTCTACGTGGTGGACCAGCGTCAGGCACTGCACTTCCAGCAGGTGTTCCGCGCGGCTGAAATGGTCGGCCTGATCGATGAGGGGCGGCTCGAACATATCGGCTTCGGCACGGTCAACGGCCCGGACGGCAAACCCTTCAAGACCCGCGAAGGCGGTGTCCTCCGCCTCGCAGACCTCAACCAGATGGCGTTCGAGGAAGCGCAGAAGAAAATCACCGAAGCCGGCAAGCTGCCGGAAGACATGGGGGCCGAAGAGCGCCATGAAGTGGCGGCGAATGTCGCGCTCGCGGCGCTGCGTTTCTCGGACCTGATGAATACGCGGACCACGAACTATGTCTTCGATCTCGACAAGTTCACAAGCTTCGAAGGCAAGACCGGCCCGTATCTTCTGTACGCCGCCGTGCGCGTGAAATCGCTGCTGCGCCGCGCCACTGAAGAGGGCAACAAGCCGGGCGACATCGTGATCGGCCATGACGCCGAACGCGCGCTTGTCCTGCAGCTCGACAATTTCGCCTTTGCCTGCCTGCAGGCGCGCGAGAAGCGGATGCCGCACGTCCTGTGCGAACATCTCTATAATCTCGCGCAGGCTTTCAGCAGCTTCTATGCGGCCCTGCCGATTGCGGCGGAGGGCGACGAAGCCACCCGCGCGAGCCGCCTTGGCCTGGCGTCGGCCGTGCTGAAACAGCTGGAGACGGGGCTGGACCTGCTGGGCATCCGCGTGCCGGAGCGGATGTGACGGCCGGCAGGCGCTCCAGACAGAAAACCTGAATGAACGTCACGGCCTGCAGCGCCGCCAGCAGGAGTGCGGGCAGGAACACGGTGTCGTCTGGCATCATGCGGCGGAAGTTGCGCGGGTCCGGATCGCCGCATATCCAGTAGAGCGCTGCCACCGCCGGGATCAGCACAATAATGGCCGCATCGAACGCCCTGTGCCGATCGTGCCGGTGGCCTGCCGCATGCCGGGGCAGCAGCAGCGTGCCGAAGGACCAGGCCGCATACCAGATCACGCCGCCCGCCAGCAGCCAGAGATTGGCGTGCAGCTTCGCGCGTTCGAGGACGAACGCAAAACTCTGGTGCGGCTGGCGCTCCAACAGGAAACTGCCCAGCCACAGCCATGGGCCGCCGGCAAGGAAAGCGGCGGTCCAGCAGGCATGACGGGCAGGGGTGCGCAGGCGGGTCATGGGGGCTCCGGAAACCGGCTTCCCATCTGGCATGTCCCGGCCATCCGGAAAAATCACATGGGCTCACACTTGCGTGGGCAGCGGGTGATCCGGGCAGGTCCGGTATCGTCGCCTATAGTCCGGTATGGTCATGGTTAGTCATGGCGTAGACGGATGTAATCCCCCGCCAGTCATCCCAACACATGGCCATGTCATCCCGGAATTTGCGCAGCAAATATCCGGAACCTTCTCTGATGCCGCGAAAGCCCCCTCCGCCTCGCTTCGCAGGGGAGGATGAAGTCCGGTACGTGCGGCAGGGACATCCTCCACCGCTTGCGGGGGAGGTGGCGCCGAAGGCGACGGAGGGGGGATACACGGGCGCGGGCTGGAACAAGGTCCCGGATAAGCGCTGTGCGCTTTCCGGGATGACACGTGGAGGGGGGCTTATCCACCACAAGACCGACCCCATCCTGCAGCAACTACTGACCCAAAAAGAAACTTATCCGACACCTCCGTGTCCGGATGTATAGTCCACGCCATGTCACTCTTTCACCCTCCCGCCTGGTTTCCGCCGCAGCTCACCTTCCTCTGGCCCATTATCTGGGTCCAGGTGCTGATGCTGCGCGCGCAGATCCGGGCCGCCTATGGGCGCGGCGTGGTGTATCGCTGGAGCGTGACAGACAATCTGCGCGTCTATCTGGTGAGCATTGAATGGATGCCGGGACAGAAATCAGAACGCGCGTGGCTGAAGCCTTCCGGACATTTCAATGACCGGCTCGCTGCCGCCTGCGATGGCCGCGCAGCTATCCCCGCATACGTCACCAATCTCCACATCTCCGCTCACCCCGGCGCAGGCCGGGGTCCAGTGCGGCATGGACTGCACTCTGTGGCTCTGGATCCCGGCCTGCGCCGGGATGAGCGGGGAATGGAAAACCTGCCCCTGCCGGAAACCTGACGCGGCCTGAGACCTCCAAAAATCCAACCCCTGCACCAAGCGCCTTTACGGGCGTCGCGCGTGCTTGTCCGGACGCAGGGTGTTGCCTCGGCGCCGCCTCTATCCCACCTATGGAGTGAGTTCAGCTCAAAAACAGGGAGGATACGCGACATGGCCAGAAAGAAGGCCAAGGCGATACCGGGCCCGGACCAGCCCGCCAAAGACGGCACGGAATGGGAGCTTGCCTCCCAATGGGCGAAGGGCTGGAAATTCCTCAAATGGTCGGCGACCGCCTTTCTGGTGATCGCCTTCATGGTCGTGATCGGGCAGGGCTTCCTGTTTTACCGCCTGTTCGACGATGTCCATCCGGTGCTGGGCTATGGCTATATCGTGGTTCTGACGCTGTTGCTGGTGGTCCTGGTGGGGCGGCCCATCATGGGCTTCCTGGCCATGCCGGTGGCGGCGAAACCGCCCTCCATCCCGATCGATCCGGACGCGCCGGCCCCGAAAGCCCTCGCCGCCCGCCTGCGCTATGACCTGAAATACCTGCTGATGCTGGCCGACAATCCGGAAGTGCAGGAGGAGCGTGGCGCGATTGAGGAAAGCATCCTGCGCGGACAGGCCCTGCTGGTCCGCGCCCGCCGGGCCGGGCCGGAAGAGGCGCTGATGATCTCCGCCGATATGGAACATTTCGAGCGCGACCATATCGAGGCCCTCCTCAAGCCGCTCGACAAGAAGGTGGAGAAGCTGATCCATGCCGAGGCTGTCGGTGTGGGCATCGCGACCGCCGTCTCCATGAACGGCACGGTGGATGCCTTCATCGTGCTGTGGCGCAACGCAAATCTCGTGGCCAGGGTCGCCCGGGTCTATTTCGGCCGCCCGCACCTGTGGGGCAGTTTGCGCATCCTGCGCGATGTCGCCGCCATCGTCGTGGTCGCCCGCGCGCTGGAGGATGTGACGGACCTGACCGGCGACGTGATCGGCAGCCTGCTCGGCCGGATGGGCGGCCTAGTCGCCGGGCCGGTGATGGATGGCGGGGTGAACGCCATGATGACGCTGAAGCTCGGCTATCTCGCCAAGCGCCGCTGCCGCAGCTTCAAGGGCTGGTCGTCGGGGCAGGCAAAGGCGATCTCCGCCGAAGCGCTGAAGGATGTGAAGGAGGAATCGGGCTCGGTGATCGGCGATTTGCTGAAAGGCGTCGGCGGGCTCACCTCGACGGCAAGCCGGGCAACCGAGAAGGCGCTGGCGGGCTCGCGCAGCGCCTGGGGGCTGGTGCAGAGCTGGTTTGGCGGAAACAAGCCCGCCCCCGACGGCTAAACGGAACGCCGAAGGGCCAATCCGGCGATTGCCATCTGGCGCTGCCTTGTGCGATCACTACAGGACAGGTGAGGTGACTCAGCGGGGAGTTCCGGTTTGATCCTTCTTATTGCCTGGCTGGTGGCGATCGCGACGGTCGTGCTGGCCTACGTTATCGCCGGTCCGATCTGGGTGAAGCGGCATTCGCTGCGCTTCCGGGTCGGCAAGACGGTCCGCCGCACCAGCGGGGCCTATGGCGAGATCGCCATCGTCAGCTTCGCGGCGGCGATGGTCTGGCTGATCGACAGCGCCGGGAAAGATGTCAGCCTTGGCGGGCTGTTTGCGGACCATCCGGTGCCTGTGGTGTCGGCGGCGATTTTCGTCGGCCTCGTTGTCTACATCCACGGCATCCGAACGGCGTTTGCCGCCGATCCGGACGAGCGCTGGCGCCTGTTTTTCACCTATTTGGTCTATGGCGTTTACAGCCTGATCGTCTTTGCCGTCGGCGCTGTGGTTGTGGCGCTTCTGGTGATGCAGGCGATGGCCGACACGCAGAACCTTTCATCGCTGGCGGATGCAGCGATTGCCGGCCTGCCCGCCGGGCCCGTCGCGGGGAATGGCGACCTCATCCGCAGCATCGAGTTTTCCTATCTCGACATGCAGTCCCTCCTGACCGTGGCGGAAGAGAGCATGACGCCGGTGTTCATGTTCATGGCCGGGATCTTCGCCATCAATCTGGCAATCCGGCTGACGCCGCTGCGCAGCCTGTTCATCAACAATGCCGTGCTGCTGACGATGATCTCCACCCTGATTGGCCTTATGGCCGTGCTGGCTGTGGGGATCTGGACTTATATTGGCAATTATTCCGCGGTGATTACCCAATATGTCGATGCCATGGCAGCGCTGCGCCCTCAGGCAGCCCGGATGCATCCCGATTATGTCATCCGGTACTCGGAAATCATGGTTGAGATGATGGACCAGAAGTCGCTGCTCAGCTTTGTCAGCCGGATTTCCAGCGAATGGGGCGGCGTGGCGGCAGCGCTGGGGCTCGCGCAATGGGTTGCACAGCAATTCAACCGTCCCGAGGCGGATGAAAGTCCCGGTGAAGCAACGACGGCGGCAGGTCACTGATGCGAGGCTTCTATATACCGCTCGTCCTGTTTACGTTAGCGCTGGTCTATCTGTTGCTTGCGGGGTGCGTGACCTTGTCCGACAAAACCATTCCGACCAAGGTCGCCACACCGGCCGACCAGTCGCCGCCGGCGCATGAGCCGCTTTATGTCATGGTCTGGAACATCGGCTATGCGGGCCTCGGCGAGGAATCGGACTTCAAGGCCGATGGCGGCGAGATGCTGCGCCCGCCCGGCAAGGATGTGGTGAAGAAGAACCTCGCCGGCATCCAGGGCGTGCTGAAACAGGCCGAGCCGGATGTCGTGCTGATGCAGGAACTGGCCGGGCCGGGCTTCCTGACCATGGGCGTCGATGTGCTGGGCGGCGTGAAGGACACGCTGGCCGATTATTCGATGTTCTTCTCCTCGGATATCCGCACGCGCTTCTTTCCGGGGCCGATGTCGCTGAAGCATGGCCTCGGCACTTTCATGCGGGTGGCGCATGAACCGACGGAGATTGTCAGGATTGCTGAAGAGCCCGGCACGATCATGGGCTTCATCAAGCGGCGCTATCATGTGCAGGTGACGGAGCTGGACGTGTCAGGCCAGGCCTGGGTGCTGATCAATGTCCACCTCTCGGCCTTTGATGAGGGGGCGAACACAAGGATGACGCAGGTCCGCGAAGTGCTGGATCTGGCCGACAGCTACTACCAGCAGGGCAAGGCCGTCGCCGTGGGCGGCGACTGGAACATGCGCCTCGCGCCGACAGATTTCGCCTATACGGCAGACGATTCCGCTCAGTTCTGGATCCATGACTTCCCGTGGGAAGAACTGAAAGAGGGCTGGCAGCTGGCAATCGATCCGGCTGTACCGAGCGTTCGCACGAATGAGCAGCCTTATCAGGCGGGCCGGAACTACACGACCAATATCGATGGCCTCCTGCTGTCGCCGAATGTGGTGGTCGAATCGGCGAAGGGCTTCGATCTCGGCTTCCAATACACCGATCACCAACCCGTCCTGTTCACGCTGCGCCGGATGGAATAGGCGGCGGCGGGTGCCTTAAACCGCGGCAGGCCTGTGGATTGCGCAGGTTCGGCATCTCTGCGCGCTTGCTGGCCTCATGATTCCACGCTAGCAGGGGGACAGTTCAGTTCCTCCCGGGAGAGAGCGGGTATCAAACCCCGCCGCCGAAGGCGCAACCGCCCCGGAAACGCTCAGGCAAAAGGGCCGGGAGAGAACCAACACGCTGGAAAGAGGCGGGCCGTCTGGCGCCACCTCGCCGAAGGAGCAAGCCCGGAGTTCGCGGGCGGAATCTCTCAGGCGCCGAGACAGCGGGGGCGACGAAAATGCGGCCATGGCCGCTGACGTCTCCTGTGATGAGGGCGCCTATGGGTGAGACAACCACCGAGACACTGAAGCGGACCCCGCTTTATGACCTGCACGAAGACTGCGGGGCGAAGCTTGTGCCGTTTGCCGGCTATGAAATGCCGGTCCAGTTCCCGGACGGCGTGATGGAAGAGCACAACTGGACGCGGGCCCATGCCGGCCTGTTCGACGTCTCCCATATGGGCCCGTGCTTCCTCACCCTCGAAGACGGAATCGGCGGCGGCGATGAAGCCCACGCGAAGATCGCCGCGATGGTTGAGGAACTCGTGCCCAGCGACATCACCAGCCTGAAGCCCGGCCAGGCCCGGCTCACTGTGCTGCTGAACGAAGACGGCGGCATTCTGGACGACCTGATCATCACCCGCCCGATCGGCGATGAGGCGCAGGGCAGCCTCTACATCGTCGTCAACGGCGCGATGAAGGAGCAGGACTGGGGCATCTTCGAGAAGAAACTCGCCGGCCGCGCCGTGCTGACCCGCGCCGACGACCGCATCCTGTTTGCCCTTCAGGGCCCTGAAGCGGCTGACGTCATGAAGGATTTCTTCCCCGGCTGTGAAGACCTGAAATTCATGCACCACATGCCGTTCGAACTGAACGGCACGCGCTGCATCGTCTCTCGCTGCGGCTATACCGGCGAGGACGGGTTCGAAGTTCTGGTGAAACCGGAAGCCGGCATTCCGCTGGTGAAGGAAATGCTGACGGATGAGCGCGTGAAGCCGATCGGCCTCGGCGCGCGGGACTCGCTGCGCCTTGAAGCGGGGCTCTGCCTGTACGGGCATGATCTCGATCCGGCGACGTCGCCCATCGAAGCGGACCTTGGCTGGGTGATCCAGAAGCGCCGCCGCGAGGCGGGCGATTTTCCCGGCGCCGAACGCATTCTCCGTGAGCGGAGAGAAAGCCCGGCGCGCAAGCGCGTCGGCATCAAGCCGTTGGAGCGTGCCCCGGCCCGCGAAGGCACGGAAATCTTCATCGGTGACGAGAAAGTCGGCGTGGTCACGTCGGGCGGTTTCGGCCCCACGGTCGGCCATCCGGTCGCCATGGGGTATATCGCCAGCGCCCATATTGAACCCGGCACCGAAGTCCAGCTGATGGTGCGCGGCAAGGCGCGCCCGGCCGTCGTCGCCGACCTTCCCTTTGTTCCGCATAATTATAAGCGATAGGAGCCAGACCCCATGACCCGCTACACACAGCCGACGACCTTCTACACCACGGACCATGAATGGGTGACGGTTCACAATGACCTCGCCACCGTGGGCATCACGCACTATGCCGAAAACGCGCTCGGCGACATCGTTTTCGTTGAACTGCCGGATGTCGGCGCCGAGTTCGCACCGGGCGACGACATGGCCGTTGTCGAGTCTGTAAAGGCCGCCTCGGACGTCTACGCGCCGATCCACGGCAAAGTGGTCGAGGTCAATCCGGCGCTCGGCGACAAGCCGGAGACGGTGAACGAATCCCCGACCGAAAAAGGCTGGTTCTGCGTCCTCGAAATCAAGGACGGCGCCGAGATTGCCGGCCTGATGGATGAGGCTGCCTACAAGGCCTATTGCGAAAACCTCTGAGGCCGGAGCCTCACAGACGGAGTACCGGAATGCGATACCTCCCCCTGACAGCGGACGACCGCACAGACATGCTGAAAACGATCGGCGCGAAGTCGGTCGATGATTTTTATGCGGATGTTCCCGAGAGTGCCCGCCTGCACGGCACGGTGGACGGCCTGCCGGACCATCAGGGGGAACTCGCCGTCGAGCGGCACATGTCGAAGCTTGCCGCGAAGAACCGCGCGGCTTCGTCCGGCCCGTTCTTCGTCGGCGCCGGAGCTTACAAGCACCATGTGCCAGCCAGCGTGGATATGGTCATCCAGCGTTCCGAATTCCTGACGACCTATACGCCTTACCAGCCGGAGATCGCGCAGGGCACGCTGCAGACCCTGTTCGAATTCCAGACCCAGGTCGCGGCTCTCACCGCAATGGATGTTGCCAACGCCTCCATGTATGACGGCTCGACCGCCTGCGCCGAAGCGGCTGTGATGGCGACGCGGGCGACGCGCCGCAAGAAGGTGATCCTCTCCGGCGGCCTGCACCCGCACTATGCCGCGGCCACGAAAATGCTGTGCGAGGCGCAGGGCATTGAGGTCGTGCAGCTGGAGCATGCCATCGACGGCGAACTGGCACTGGCCGATGCTGTGGACGATCAGACGGCCTGCGTGATCGGCCAGTCGCCGAATACGTTCGGCACCGTGACAGACCTCTCGCCGGTGGCCGAAGCGGCGCATGGCAAGGGCGCGCTGCTCGTGTCGGTGTTCACCGAAGCGGTCTCGCTTGGCCTCGTCACGCCGCCCGGTGAAATGGGAGCGGACATCGCCGTCGGCGAAGGCCAGTCCATCGGCAACGGCCTGAACTTTGGCGGGCCTTATGTTGGCCTCTTCGCCTGTACGCAGAAACTTGTGCGCCAGATGCCGGGGCGGCTTTGCGGGGAGACGACCGACGCCGATGGCAAGCGCGGCTTCGTGCTGACGCTTTCGACGCGCGAGCAGCATATCCGCCGCGACAAGGCGACGTCGAACATCTGCACCAATTCCGGGCTTTGCACGCTGGCATTCACCGCGCACATGACGCTGCTGGGCGGAAAGGGGCTGGAGCAACTGGCCGTGCTGAACCATGAGGCCGCCTGCGATCTGGCGGACGCGCTCAGCGAAGTGGAAGGCGTCGAGATCCTCACGCCGCGTTTCTTCAACGAGTTCGCATTCCGCATGCCCGTGAATGCCGAAGCGGTCCTCGCCATGCTGGACGAAGCCGGCATTGTCGGCGGCGTCCGGGCTAGCCGCCTGTTCCCGGGCGACCATCTGGGCGACGTCATCCTCTGCGCCGCCACCGAGTGCACCACGCCGGAAGACATCGCCGCTTACGCCGCCGCCCTGAAGGAGATCATCTGATGACCATGAACACACAGGGCCGTCCCACCACTCCGGAGTCTGTCTCCATGTCTTCCATTGAAACCGTTTCCGGATCGCGTGGTCTTCTGCAGGCGGAAGGTCTGATCTTCGAGATCGGCACGCCGGAGACGACCGGCGTCGACCTGCCGGCGCCGAAAGGCACTAAGAACCGTCTTGGCGGCGTGGCGCGCAAGCAGCCGACCGGCCTGCCGGGCCTGTCCGAGCCGCAGGCGGTGCGCCACTATATGCGCCTCAGCCAGAAGAACTATGCCATCGACCTTGGCCTGTTCCCGCTGGGCAGCTGCACGATGAAGCACAATCCGCGTCTCAATGAGAAGATCGCGCGCCTGCCGGGCTTTGGTGACATCCACCCGCTGCAGCCGCAGGCGACTGTTCAGGGCGCGCTGGAGCTGATCGACGAACTGGCGACCTGGCTGAAGACACTGACCAACATGCCCGCCGTGGCGATGAGTCCGAAGGCCGGCGCGCATGGCGAGTTCTGCGGCATGATGACGATCCGCCAGGCGCTGATCGCGCGCGGCGAAGTGGAAACGCGCAAGCGTGTTCTGGTGCCGGAGTCTGCCCACGGAACGAACCCGGCGACCGCTGTCCAGTGCGGCTTCGTGGTCGATGAGATTAAGGCCAACAAACGCGGCCGGGTCGATATGGATGACCTGAAAGCGAAGCTGGAAAAGTCTGACGACATTGCCGGCATCATGCTGACCAATCCGAATACGTGCGGCCTGTTTGAAACCGATATCAAGGAAATCGCCGACCTGATCCATGAGGCGGGCGGATATTTCTATTGCGACGGGGCGAACTTCAACGCCATCGTCGGCCGGGTGCGCCCGGGCGATCTCGGCATCGATGCGATGCACATCAATCTGCACAAGACTTTCTCTACCCCGCATGGCGGCGGTGGCCCCGGCTCTGGCCCGACGGTCCTGTCCGAAGCGCTGGCGCCCTATGCACCGGTGCCGTTCGTGGTGAAGGATGCCGACGGCATGTTCCGCCTTGTCGAGGACATCGAGGGCGAGGCGTCAGAAAGCTTTGGCCGCATGGCAGCCTTCCATGGCCAGATGGGCATGTTCGTGCGGGCGCTGACCTACATTCTCAGCCACGGCGCCGATGGCCTGAAACAGGCGTCGGAAGATGCCGTGCTGAACGCCAACTATGTCCAGGCGCGCCTCAAGAGCGTGATGACCGCGCCGTTTGAAGGCTATTGCATGCACGAAGCGCTGTTCTCGGATGCGTTCACGGCTGAAGGCATCGAGACAATCGACATCGCCAAGGCGCTGATCGACGAGGGATACCATCCGATGACGATGTATTTCCCGCTGGTTGTGCACGGCGCCATGCTGATCGAGCCGACGGAATCTGAATCGAAAGCGGAGCTGGACCGTTTCTGCGATTCGCTGGAATCCATCGCCCGCCGGGCTGCGCAGGGCGACGAAGCGCTGAAAGGCGCGCCTTATCTTGCGCCGATGCGCCGTCTCGACGAGACGAAAGCGGCACGCAAGCCCGTGCTCAAATGGGAAGAGCCGGTGGTCGCGCCTCCGGTTGCGGCCGAATAGGCATTGTTCAGGCCGGGGCCGTCTCAGGCGGTTCCCGGCGGAACAGGACTTTCCGCAGGCGCCCGAACAGGATGGTCAGTGGGTGTTCGTACATCCGGTAGCTGAGCCAGGATGCTGTGATGGTCAGAACCATCCCGATGACGGCAAAGAGGACGTTATCAAGCGCGCCAGGATGTCCCAGTCGGAAGAATGGTGCCAGACTGTCAGCCCGGCCGAGAACCTCGAAAGAGCGGCGCAGGGCACTCAGGACGATCAGGTGGCAGAGGTAGAGCGAGAACGACCAGTCTCCAAGCTTCACAGCGGCTGCAAGTAATCGTTTCAGGAATGACCGTATCCGGGAAAGAAGGTCGGGAGCACCTTGCCCCAACAGCCAGCCGAACCAGATTACGATAAGCATCGCAATGCCCCCGACTGTTACGGACAGTAAGGTTGCATCGCGCCGGGCAATGTCAGCGCTGTCCTTGTCCAGCCCGGTCATCTGGTAAAGTGCGAGCGTCACCAGGCCACCAATGAGGGCAGGGAATAACCATGCATGGCGGTGGCGGATGTCCAAGCCTGCGATCGCGTAAACCATCAACGCGGCCGGGAGGCCATACCAGAGCACGCGGCCCCAATGTATGTGGGCAGGCGTTTGCTCGCCATGATAACATAAAGCCACAAACAGCCAGAGAGTTGCCACAAGGGTCAGTACGCCGCTGCGCCAGATCAGGCCGTTTGTTACAGCGAGTCCTGTGGCCGCGCCGAGGATAAATTCCAGAGTCATCGGGTGCAGGGCCAGCGAGATCCATGTCGTCGCGGCGGGGTGGGAATATCCCGTCACGGTTCCTGTGATTACGATTGTTGCCCAGGCAGCCAGCAAGAACGGAAGCAGCCTGCGCGGCAACAGCAGGAACAAGGTGAAGACAAAATAGAAGTACACCTCGTGTACGAGAGTCCAGCCGACATTCAGAATCGGGAAGGCAGGCTGCGGGATCAGGAGAAAGGATTTCACCAGATAGGGAATCATTGGCTGGCCGTTTGTCGCCTTGAGCCAGGCAGGGCTTTGCCCCGAGAAGCCATGTGCGGTGAGCACATAGATCGTCATGCACCCTGCGAATGCCCACCAGACCGGATAGATTCGCGTAACACGTGCAAACAGGAAGTCGGCCGCCTGTCTGGGACCAGATCCGGTATTTCGCGTGACGAAAACCATAATGAAGCCGGAGATAACAAAGAACAGGTCAACGCCGGCATAGCCATTGAGAAGCAGCCCTCCGGTCCACGCTTGCTCGGACAGGCCGTTGTCGGCGATGGATTTCAGTTCGAGTATGTGAAGGTGAGCGAAGGCGACCAGCAGCGCCGCGAGGCCCCGAAGCGCCTGAATGGACTGCAATTTCATTCTGGCCTCGCTGTCCGGCGCCCACCCGGCGGTCCATTTCTAGGCAGATGTGTAGCAACCACGCAACGCGGTTGCCAGACTTTGGACACATCCCGGTGATTTTACTTGGCAATGAATTTGCTCTGAACCCATATCCTTTGCATGTCCTCAACCGAACCCCCAATGACTGACACCTCTGCCAGCCTGCTTCGAAAACCGATTGATATGGCCCGCCGCCATGTCGGGGGACTTTTCCGTCAGATGCTGGCAGTGCTGGGGTTGATGCATATTGTGGTGGCAATCCCGATCGGCATCGCTACGCCATTCCTGCCCATTGGCCTGCCTCTGGCAATTATCGGGGTGATCCTGCTCGGCCGGAACTCGGTCTGGGGACGGCGCTGGATGGAAGGCATTCTCACGCGGCATCCGCGGGTTGAGCGGTTTGCGCCGAACTGGCTGATGCGTCTGGTCTTCGGCCGCGACAAGCGGGATCACCTGCAGCCCGAGGTGGACTGAATCCGGCCTCGCGCCTTGCGGCGCTGCCTGATCCGCGCTCTATGTGACAGGTACGAAACGGGAAAAACCGGGGCGAGGAATCATGATCAGACGGAACTGGGCTGCGCTTGCTGCTGCGGCCATATTTCTTGCCGCATGCGGCGGTAGCGGTGACAATGGCGAACCGGCAATCAAGCCATTTACGCCAAATGAACCGTTCGATCCGGATCCCTATCCATCGACCTACAAGGCGTTTCCCAATGCGCCTGTGCTGATCACGAACGCCACCATCCTGGATGGGGAAGGCGCGAAGATCGAGGATGGTAGCCTCCTCCTTCAGGACGGTAAGATTTCTGCTATCGGCGCAGACCTTGAAGCACCTGAAGGCGCGGTGGTCATTGATGCGTCCGGCCGTTGGGTCACCCCGGGGATCATCGACAATCACAGCCACCTCGGCGCCTATCCGTCTCCTTCGGTTTCGGCTCATCAGGACGGCAACGAGATTTCCGGTCCGGTGACTGCTGAAGTCTGGGTTGAGCATGGCATCTGGCCGCAGGATCCGGGGTTTGACCGGGCGCTGGCAGGCGGCGTCACCTCGCTGCAGGTTCTTCCGGGCAGCGCCAACCTGTTTGGCGGCCGTGGCATCACGCTGAAGAATGTCCCGGCGCGTACCGTGCAGGGCATGAAATTCCCTGCCGCCCCTTACACGCTGAAAATGGCCTGCGGGGAAAACCCGAAACGGGTCTACGGGTATGGCAATGGCAGCATTCCGGGCGGGGCACCGTTTTCCCGCATGGGTAATATGGCCGGGTACCGGGCGGCCTGGATCAAGGCCGCCGAGTACAAGCGCAAGTGGGACAAGTACTCTGCCGAAGGCGGAGAGATGCCGGGCCGGGACCTCGAACTGGATACGCTGGCCGGTGTTCTGGCAGGCGAAATCCTGGTCCACATGCATTGCTACCGCGCCGACGAGATGGCGCAGATCATGGATCTGTCGAAGGAGTTTGGCTACAAGGTCACCGCCTTCCACCATGCTGTCGAGAGCTACAAGATCGCTGACAAGCTGGCGGACTATGGGGCCTGTTCCTCCATGTGGGCAGACTGGTGGGGCTTCAAGATGGAAGCCTATGACGGCATCCCGGAAAATATTCCCATGGTCCACAATGCCGGCGCCTGCGCGATTGTGCATTCCGACAGCGACATCGGTATTCAGCGCCTCAATCAGGAAGCCGCCAAGGCGTGGGCCGACGGCAAAAAGGTGGGCATAGACATACCCATCGAAGAGGCCTGGGAATGGCTGTCGCTGAACCCGGCCAAGTCGCTCGGTATCGATGCGCGCACTGGCTCCCTTAAGCCGGGAAAAATGGCCGATGTGGTCATCTGGTCCGGCAATCCGTTCAGCGTCTACACCAAGGCCGATCAGGTCTATATCGATGGTGCGTTGATGTATGACCGCACTGACAATGCCGCGCGTCCCGTGCGGGATTTCGAACTCGGCCAGCCTGGCGAAGGAGACATGAAATGATCCGCAACCTGATGGCAGGTGCGGCAATCGCCGCTGTAGCAGCGTTTGGCGCTTCGGCAGATACCTATGTGATCGAAGGCAAGAAAGTCTGGACGGGCACCGATGCCGGTACAATCGAGAACGGGATCGTTGTCATTCGCAACGGCACGATCATGGCAGTCGGTCCGTCGACGATGGCCAAGCCTGAAGGCGCTGAGGTGATCAGCGCGGAATGGGTAACCCCCGGACTGATCTCGGCCTTTTCAAGAACCGGCATTATCGAAGTGGACGCCGAGGATTCGACCAATGACGCCGTGGCGGCCATGTCCGGTTTTTCTGCATCTCTGAATGCCGCGGATGGTTTCAATCCGGATGACACGGCGGTGGATGTCAGCCGCATCGGCGGGGTGACGCGTGTGGCAGTTGCGCCGCAGCCATCGACAAACCTGTTTGCGGGTCAGGGCTTCATTGCGGACACAAGTGGTGCTCAGGATACAGACCTGGAAGGAAAAGCTTTCACTTTCATCACGCTCGGTGAAGGCGGGGCAGGGTTGGCAGGCGGCTCGCGCCCGGCGGCCTGGGCGCAACTGCGGGCTGCCTTCGATGATGCCCGGGCCTATCCGGCGCGCTATCTTGCAGGCGGGGAAGGCGATGTCCTCTCACGCCGCGATGCTGAGGCGCTTGCTCCGGCAGCACGCGGGCGTCAGCTGATTCTGATCGATGCCCGCAGCGCCACGGACCTGAACGCCGTGATGGACCTCGCAGAATCAAACCGGAATTTGAAGTTCGCGATCCTGGGGGCGGACGAAGGCTGGCGTGTCGCAGATCGACTCGCCGAGCTCAACATTCCCGTTATTGTCGACGGCTTTGCCAACCTTCCAGCCAGCTTCTCGCAGCTTGCCGCAACGCAGGAAAATGCAGCCCGTCTCGATGCAGCGGGCGTTCCGGTTGCGATCGTCAATCTTGATGACTCCACACATCTGGCCCGTCTCATGACACAGATTGCCGGCAATGCGGTGGCGAATGGCATGGACTGGGACGATGCCATGAAGGCGCTCACCGTGACACCGGCAGAGATCTACGGTCTGTCCGGCTACGGCATTCTTGCGCCAGGCGTACATGCCGATGTCGTGGCGTGGGATGGCGACCCTCTGGAAGTCACCACCAATGCCGACGCTGTGTTCATTGATGGTGAGCCGCAGGAAATGCGTTCACGGCAGACGGAACTGCGTGACCGGTATCTGACGCTCGACAAGGAAGACCGCCCCTACGCCTATGTGAAGCCGTAAGGGCGGGCAGGATCAGCTGGCCGTTGCGCCAGCGTTCAGCGTATCGATCAGATCTTCGGTGACCGTGCCGGTAACGGGCAGGTTGTTGGAGATCTGATATTCACGGATCGCGGTCGCTGTTCCATTCCCCATGATGCCGTCCGGTGTGCCGGCGGCGTAGCCCAGGGCATTCAGCGCCTTCTGGATGGCCTGGATCTGGAGCGGGTTACCCAAATTCCATGGCTGGGCACCGAAGCGGCCATTGGCAATCGCGTTTGCCGTAGCGGGTTGCCAGCTGGCCGCCCGGCTGCGGGCCTGTGCAGCAGCTTCCGGTGAAACGCGTTCCATAAGTTGCGCGATCTTGGCCGGTGCGCCGCCATCGCCATTGCGATTGGCAACGTCGAACCAGAACAGGGATTCGGTCAGGTTCGGGCTGATGCCGAGGCCTTGCTGATAAAGGACGCCGAGATTGTACTGGCTGTCGACCACGCCATATTCGGCGCCTTTGCGGAACCACTCCACAGCACCAGCATAGGTCTGTTCACCGCCTTCGCCCTCGGCCATGAAGACGGCAAGATCGTGCATCGCTTTCACGTTCCCGCCCATGGCGGCCTTTTCCGTCCATTCCCGCGCGAGCGAGAGATCCTTCGGAACGCCGGTTCCACGCTCATGCAGCTTGGCGAGCGCGTATTGGGCAATCGGCAGGCCTTTCTGGGCGGCTTTGCGCATGAGGGCGGCGCCATCGGCATAGTCACCGGCCGTCAGCTTTTCCTGCGCCAGCTGGTACTGGGCGATATAGTTTCCGGCGGCGGCCGAGGCCTGCACGGTCACAACAGGGGGAACCGGGGCGTATTGAGCCGGACCGGCGGGTGTGTCTGGCTCGCCGAACAGGTCTTCTTCCATGTCCGTGACGGATGCCTCATCCACAGGTGCCACGGGCGCCGTCATGTCGGAGGCAGGTTCGGCTATCTCGGTCGCGCCCGGATCTACGTAAGTGCTTGCCGGTGCGGCCTGCACCGGCGCGTCCTGTTTGCCTCGGATGTAGAGATAACCGCCAGCCGCGACACCGGCGACGGCGACGGCAGATGCAGCAGCAATCAGGGGCATGCGGCTGACCCCGCCACCGGATGTCATACGGACCACGGGACGTCCTGAAGCACCGACAGTCTGCATGTTGCTCTTGCCGAAGCTGGCCGCCATGGCGGCTTTACGCGCGCGGGTCAGATAGTCCGCGGTGTCAGCGTCGAGTTCCTTGTCGTCTTCAACCTCGGTTTCTGCGTCCGCAGCAGCCACAGGTTCCAGCTCAGGCGCGTCGGCAGACGGCAGGTCCAGCGCTTCGAATTCCTCATCGTCGAAGATGTCGGATTCGCGCGCTTCGGTGTGTGCCTCGTCGAGATCTTCCAATCCGGCCAGAGCCTCCAGCGGGTCGATGAAATCATCATCGCCTTCTTCCGCAAGCAGGTCGAGCTCGTCCTCAAAGCCGGCCTCGTCTGTGCCTGCTTCATCGGCCGCCGCAGTCGCCTCGGGTTTGGCTTCTGCTTCCTGAGTCGCAAAGCTCAGCCCTTCGACGGCAGCGCGGATGGCATCAAAATCGTCGTCAAAAGAGTCAGCCGTTTCGTGCTGTACGTCCTGTTCCGGTTCGGCATTCCAGGACTCGATGCCCGCCTCGAAGGTTTCGGCGTCGTCTTCCTCTTCGGTCGGAAGCGAGTACTCAGCGTCATCTTCGAATGCAACGCCCATGGCGTCTTCAGACGTATCGGAAGGAGGTTCTGCAGCAGGCTGAGCGTCAGGAGCTGCTTCTGCAGCCTCAGGCAGCGTGACCACTGGGGCGACATCGGCGTCTGGTTCGTCTGCCGTCTCCAGGTCTGCAAACGCATTGAATGTGTCGAAGTCCTCGAAGGTGTCGAGATTTTCGGCATCTTCAAAGGCCTCGAATTGACTGTCCGACAACGGATCGTCATCGACGTTTGCCAGGCTTGCCGGAACGGCATCCAGGTCGACAGGGCCGCCGGTCGACTGAGTGTCATCCTCCAGGCTGTCCAACCGGGAGGCCAGCATCGCAATGGCTTTCTGAACAGGGGAGAGCGACTCGTTCGCCTGCGACTGCATCTGTTCCAGGCGTTCGGTCACACCTGCCAGGGCATCGGACAGGCGCTCGTCTGCTTTGCGGCGGTTCTCGTCAACCTGCTCAGCAAGCGTTTTGATCGCTTCGTTCTGACGGGTCTGCAGGCGGTTGGTGGCAGCGGCAACCTGGTCGCCGATCTGTTCGATCGCCTCGGCACTGCGCGACTCACTGTCGTTGACGCGTTGGGTCAGATCCTCGGCCAGCTCATCGATTCTGTCGCTGACAGTTTTGCCCAGGCGTTCGATTTCCTCACGAACCGCTTCACCGGCAGCGGCGTCGCTGCGTTCTTCGACCTCACGCAGACGGGTATCGAAAGTGTCGTTGAGGGCGCCGACCTGTTCCGACACTTTCTCGATTGCGCCTGCCTGGCGTTCCTCGCTGGCTTCCAGCCGCTCCTGCATGCCGCCGAGCGTGTCTTTCATTTCAGCGATCGCCTCTTCATCGGCGTTCGTTGCTGTGCGCGCGATCTCTTCTGCCAGTTCCTGGCGGACCGAATCCACCGTCTCGCGGACGGAGGACATCATGTCTTCCAGGCGGGACTCAAATTCGCTGCGCAGGCGGTCGGCAAGATCAGGATCCATCTTGCTGGCCACGTCACCGATCCGTTCGTCGAGGCCGGACATCGTTGATTCGAGGTTCTTGAGCGCAGAATCGGTTGTGGTTTCCGCGCGCGTCAGCCTGTTCTGGATCTGGTCGAAGCGCATATCGAGCGAGTCGAGCGCGCTCGATACGTCTGTTTCGATAGCTTCCACGCGCGTTTCGGTCGCTTCTAGGCGCTCTTCGCGGTCGCTCAGCGCAGCGAGGCGCTCGTGCACCTCGGTTTCGAGCCCATCCACACGTTCAGAAACCTGGCGCGCGACCCCGGCAGCGTGGAGGGCGGCTTGCTCCACGCCCTGTTTGATCTGTTCGGCGGTTTCCGTCCGGCTGCTCTCAACGCGCGTCTCCATGGATTCGACACGTTCGATGATGTCCATGAAGCCGGATTCGACACGGCCTTTGATGGCCTGCGTTTCCTGCTCTGCCAGCTCGTTTTCTTCGTACACATGGCTGGCGAGTTTGCCGAGCGCACTTTCAAGCGCCTTGAGTGCTTCCAGATTTTCCTGCTGGGAGTCGTCTTCTTCCAGCCGGCGCACCTTTTGTTTCAGGGCGTCATGAGTTTCCCGCAGCTGGTCGATCACACCTTCGACATGACCCGCAATTGCCGCGGTGGTTTGCTGGGTGTCTTCCAACCGGCCGACCAGATCGTGGATCGTGTGATCCATGCTGGTAATGGCCATGGCCGAACGGGCTTCGGTGGCTTCGATCCGGCGGGTCAGCCGTTCCAGCAATTCATCTTTGGAATCCGGACGGGGGCGGTGTGCGTCCGACGGAGCGGGCACTTCATTCGGTTGAGGGCCGCCGGTAGGGGCCTTCATCAGCCGATCAAGGTACTCGCCCAGCGTCAGGCCTTCCGAACGAGCGGCCTCTCTGGCGGCTTCGCGGGCGCGCTGGTCGATCCCTTTCGCGGCGCCTGTGCCTGACTGACTCATCCCCATACTCCTGACAGCCAACCCACCCGTTCCGGTTAATGAAACGGGCAGTTTTGTTCATTTTCCCAGTGTTTGATGGCAGGTGCCGTCTTAAGGGGAGGTTAAAGGTAAAGATTTCCGATTAATCTGATAACTGTGGGGTAATTTCCGATTAATCGGCTTTGAGCCCTGCTGTGGCGCAAAATTTATTCGCGGCTTACGTTGACGTTCGCGTAAGCTTTGATCTAAGTTGACCTTATGTCACACAAGCATCCCTCGATTTCCGCTGCAGATTCCCGCACCTACACGATCTCTGAACTCGCCCGGGAGTTCGGGGTGACGCCGCGAGCTCTGCGTTTCTATGAAGACAAAGACATGCTGCACCCGGCGCGTGACGGCATGATGCGAGTCTACTCGAACCGTGACCGTGCCCGGCTGACAATCATTGTCCGCCTGAAGCGTCTTGGTTTGCCGCTGGCTGATATTCGCGAGATCCTTGATCTCTACGCGCTGAATGATGGCAAGCGGGCGCAGACGCGCATGATGCTGGAGAAGTTCCGCAAGCAGGTGAAAGAGCTGGAGATCCAGCGCGAAGACATCGACACCGCGCTCGGCGAACTCCGCAAAGGCATCGTCTGGCTGGAAGGCCTGGTCGATCAGGTCGGTCCGAGCGAGGAAGGCAAGCGCCAGGCTGCCGCTTATGAGGCTGTGGCACGACGCCAGCTTGACGAAGTCTGATCTGTAAGGCGGGTTTCCGCTATATTAGAAAGACCTTTCCAGAAGGGCGCGCTACGAAAGTGGTAGTCGCCCTTCACGTATTAAAGGACATGTACGATGCCTCGTTATGACGCCCCGATCCGCGATATGCGCTTCATTCTTCAGGAAGTGCTTCAGATCCAGAATTATTCGAACCTGCCCGGTTTCGAGGAAGTGACACCCGATCTGGTCAGCGCGATTCTTGAGGAGGGCGGCAAGTTCGCCAAGGAGGTGCTTCACCCGCTGAATGCTGTCGGCGACCGTCAGGGGTGTGTGCGTAGCGATGATGCAAGTGTGAAAACACCGGATGGTTTCCCGGATGCCTACAAGCAGCTGGTTGAAGGCGGATGGCCGCTTCTTTCCGTGGATCCGGAAATGGGCGGGCAGGGCCTGCCGCACGTGGTGAACATTGCGTGGACGGAAATGGTCTCCTCTTCGAACATGGCGTTCGGCATGTATCCGGGGCTCACGCATGGCGCCTTCCAGGCGCTGATGGCCGGCGGCTCCGACGAACTGAAGGCCAAGTACGGTCCGAAAATGGCATCGGCTGAATGGGCCGGCACGATGAACCTGACCGAGCCGCAGTGCGGCACCGATCTCGGTCTGATCAAGACCAAGGCCGTGCCCCAGCCGGACGGCACTTATAAGATCACCGGTCAGAAGATCTGGATTTCAGGTGGGGAACAGGACCTTACCGACAACATCATTCACCTCGTCCTGGCGCGCATCGAAGGCGGCCCGGAAGGGATCAAAGGCATCTCTCTGTTCCTGGTGCCGAAATACATGGTTGGCGAGGATGGCTCCATCGGTGAGCGCAATGCCTGTTCCTGTGGTGGCCTCGAAGAGAAAATGGGTATCCATGGCAACGCGACCTGCGTCATGAACTATGACGGCGCGACCGGGTTCCTCGTCGGTGAGGAGCATAAAGGTATGCGCACCATGTTCGTGATGATGAACGAGGCGCGTCTGGGCGTCGGTCTGCAGGGCCTGTCGCAGGCCGAACTCGCCTACCAGAACGCAGCAGACTTTGCGCGCGATCGTTTGCAGGGCCGTTCCCTGACGGGTGCCAAGTCGCCAGACCAGGCGGCTGACCCGATCATCGTGCACCCGGATGTGCGACGCATGCTGATGGATCAGAAAGCCTTCATCGAGGGTGCGCGCTGTTTCACCTACTGGACGGCCTTCCAGGCAGATCTCCAGCACAAGGCGCAGGATGAGGGCGTGCGCGAGAAGTCTTCGGACTATATGGCGCTGCTGACGCCGGTTGTGAAAGCCTACCTCACGCACAAGGGCTATGAGTGTGCCAACTGGGCGCTGCAGCTGCATGGCGGCTCTGGCTTCACCCGGGAGTGGGGCATGGAGCAGATCGTGCGCGATTGCCGGATCACCACGATCTATGAAGGCACGAATGGCGTTCAGGCGCTGGACCTTGTTGGCCGCAAGCTCGCCGCCAATGGCGGGCGGGCCGTGTTCTCCTTCTTCTCTGACATTGATGAGTTCGTCGCGGCGAACGAAGACAATGAAGACCTGGCGCTGTTTGTCGAAGGGCTTCAGTCCATCAAGGGCGAGCTGCAGGAAGGCACGATGTGGCTGATGCAGAATGGTATGTCGGATTTCAACAATGCCGGCGCATCCAGCCATGACTATCTGCACCTGTTCGGCCTGACCGCCCTGGCTTACATGTGGGCGCAGATGGCCAAGGTTTCTCTGGAGCACAAAGGCAAAGAGCCGTTCTACGAGCAAAAACTGGCAACGGGCCGGTACTTCGTTGAGCGCCTTCTGCCGGATGGTGCCGCGCATCTCGCGAAAGTGAAGACGGGTGCGGCGCCTCTGATGGATCTGGAAGCCGACGCCTTCTGAGGTGAATCTTTCCTTTTTTGAAATGTCTCAGGGCAGTCACGGGAGTGTGCTACACTCCCGATCGCGCCCTGCGGCAAAATTTTCCCTGAATGTCCGCATCTCTGACGCTGGGGAAGGTCTGGGAAAAATCTGACCGGCCCGCTACAAGTTTACGTGAACGTAAGCGGCAATTGACCGATTGCGTCCTATATCCAGAGGAAAGCCGGAGACCGACAATGCAACAGAGCCCGCTCAATGTACCCAAGTCCGCGTGGCGTCAGGATGATGAGCTTGAGATTTTCTCCGATGCGGTTGGCCAGTTCTTTGAAAAGGAATGTGCCCCGCACGTGCCGGAGTGGCGCAAGGCAGGGGTCGTTCCGAAAGAGGTCTGGAAGAAGGCAGGCGAGATGGGCCTGCTGGGCGCTTCGGTTCCGGAGGAATATGGCGGGGCAGGCGGAGACTTCCGGCATGAGGCCATCATCATTGAACAGCAGCAGTGGAAGGGAATCGACGGCTTCGGCATCACGCTGCACAATGCGATCATTGCACCTTATATCACGGCCTATGGCACTGAAGAGCAGAAGCGCCGCTGGCTGCCGGGCGTCTGCACGGGTGACATCGTTACCGCCATCGCCATGACCGAACCAGGCGCCGGGTCGGATCTTCAGGGCATGAAGACGACGGCAAAGCGTGATGGCGATGATTACGTCATCAACGGTTCGAAGACCTTCATTTCAAACGGCCAGACCGCCAATCTGATCCTGGTCTGCGTCAAGACAGATCCGAGCCTGGGCGCAAAGGGCATTTCCATCATCGGCGTCGAGACCGACAAGGTGGAAGGCTTCCGCCGCGGCCGGAACCTGGAAAAAGTCGGCCAGCATGCGGCGGATACGTCGGAACTCTTCTTCGACGATGTGCGCGTGCCGGCTTCCAACCTCCTCGGCGAAGTTGAGGGCAAGGGCTTCATCCAGCTGATGCAGAAATTGCCGCAGGAGCGTCACATCATCGGTCTGCAAGGCATTGGCATGATCGAACGCGCCATCCACGAGACGGTGGAATATGTGAAAAACCGCAAAGCGTTCGGGGGCACGATTTTCGACTTCCAGAACACCCAGTTCAAGCTCGCCGAGTGCAAGACCGAAGCGACTGTTGCCAAAGTGTTTGGTGATCACTGTACGGAGCTCCTCCTGAAAGAAGAGCTGGATGCCGCAACGGCCTCCATGTCCAAATACTGGATCAGCGATCTTCAGTGCAAGATCATCGACGAGTGCCTGCAGCTGCACGGTGGGTTCGGCTATATGGACGAGTATCCAATCGCCCAGATGTATGCGGACGCCCGCGTCCAGCGCATTTATGGCGGCGCCAACGAAGTGATGAAGATGCTGATTGCGAGGACCCTTTAGCCTGACATGCCAGACAGCCACCTCATTTATGATGTGTTTCCGACGCCAAGCCCGAGCTCAACCTCGCTTGGTTTCGAACTGCTTGCGCTCGACATGAAGGAATTGACGACGCGGGTGCGTTTCGAGGGGCGGCCGGAATTCTGCAATCCGGCCGGGGTCATCCAGGGCGGCTATCTTGTCGCCATGATGGATGATACGATTGGCATGCTGGCGGGCATGAAAGCTGGCAAGACGAAACTGCCTTCAACGGTGGACCTGCATACGCATTTCCTGCGCCCTGTTCGCAAGGGCGCCATCGAAGTGGTTGCCCGCTTGCGCAATGTCGGCCGGGCGATGGTGTTCGCCGAAGCCGAGCTTTACGATTCCCGCGGCAAGGAAGCTGCCCGCTCCACCGCGAGTCTCACCCTGAATCCGGTCCTGAAGCCGGCCAAGGAGGGGTAAAATGACTGTGATGCACAACTATGCCGACCTCCTGTTTACCGATGCGGTAAAGGCCTACCAGGAGCAGGTGGGCATGCGTGAGACATACGAACGTATTTACGCCAATCGCCATAGAGGCCCTTTGGACGACGATACCATTGCTTTCCTGTCGGGGATGACCAGCTTCTACATCGCCACCACCGGCAGCAACGGGTGGCCCTATATCCAGCATCGCGGCGGCCCTGCAGGCTTCGTGAAGATCCTCGGTCCGGACATGATCGGTTTTGCGGATTATCTCGGTAATCGGCAGTTCATCACCCGTGGTAATCTCGATGGGTCAGACCGGGTGTCTCTTTTTTTCATGGACTATCCTCGCCGCGCCCGGCTGAAAATGCTCGGAGAAGCCCGGATGGTCGACGCCGCTTCTGATCCGGATCTGCAGAATGCGCTGGCTCAGGATGGGCAGGGGCCGGTTGAACGCCTGATGACGATCAAGATCGTCGCCCGAGACTGGAACTGCCCAAAATATATCCTGCCACGGTATACAGAAGAACAAGTCGCTCAGTTGATCGCCCCACGGCTCAACGAGTTGGTGGAAGAGAACCAACAGCTCAAGGCCAGGGTCGCTCAATTGGAAAGCAGGCAGTCGCCTGCAACAAAGTCAGAATAACATCCACTCCAGGGAAAGGAGTCACTTCAAATGACTGAAGCCTATATCTACGACGCGGTCCGCACGCCGCGTGGCAAAGGCAAGAAAAGTGGTTCGTTGCACGAAATCACGTCGCTGAGCCTTGCCACGCAAGTCCTTCAAGCCATCCGTGAGCGGAACGAGCTTGACACGTCAAAGGTTGACGATGTGGTCCTTGGCTGCGTTTCGCCGGTTGGCGAACAGGGGGCGGATATCGCCCGCGTGGCGGTGCTGAACGCAGACTATGCCGAAACGACCGCCGGTGTTCAGGTTGACCGTTTCTGCGCGTCCGGCCTGGAAGCCTGCAACATGGCCGCCTCCAAAGTCATGACCGGCGAGGCCGACATGGCGATCGGCGGCGGTGTCGAGTCCATGAGCCGGGTGCCCATGGGCGCCTCCGGCGGTGCGTGGTCGACCGATCCGCAGGTTGCCCTGAAAACCTACTTCACGCCCCAGGGTATCGGCGCCGATACGATCGCCACGAAATATGGCTTCTCGCGCGATGATGTTGACGCCTTCGCCGTGGAGAGTCAGCGCCGCGCCGCGCAGGCCTGGAAGGAAGGCCGCTTTGCGAAATCCATCGTTCCGGTGAAGGACCAGATGGGCGGCATCCGCCTGGATCACGATGAGCACATGCGTCCGGATGCGGACATGCAGTCGCTCGCCGGGCTGAATCCTTCCTTCGCTGGCATGGGTGCGATGGGCTTCGACGAAGTCATCAAACAGCGCTATCCGGAGATGGAAAGCATCAACCACGTCCACCACGCCGGCAACTCTTCCGGCATTGTGGATGGCGCCTCGGCTGTCCTGTTCGGCTCCAAGGAAATGGGTGAAGCCCTGGGTCTCAAACCGCGTGCCCGCGTCAAAGCCATGGCATCCATCGGGTCCGAGCCGGGCATCATGCTGACCGGCCCGACCTATGTGTCGCAAAAGGTCCTAAAGAAAGCCGGTATGAACCCGGAAGACATCGACCTTTATGAGCTGAACGAAGCCTTTGCCTCGGTTGTGCTGCTGATGATGCAGAACCTGAACATCCCGCACGACAAGATGAACGTGAACGGCGGCGCAATCGCCATGGGCCACCCGCTTGGGGCAACCGGCGGCATGATCCTCGGCACGATGGTCGACGAACTGGAGCGGGCCGATAAGGAAACAGCCCTGATCACGCTTTGCGTCGGTGCCGGCATGGGCACGGCCACGATCATCGAACGCGTCTAATCCTTACACAGAATAATCGGAATAAAGTATCATGAAACTCGAGACATTTGGTTGGGACATCGACGCAGACGGCATCGCACACGCTGTTTTCGACGTGCCAGGCCGCAGCATGAACACGCTGACCGGCAAAGCCATTGCGGACATTATCGCGATTGCTGACGAAGTTGCTTCCAACGACGATATCAAAGGCCTGGTCATCTCCTCCGGTAAGCCGAGCGGCTTCTGCGCCGGGGCGGACCTGGGTGAAATGGGCGACCGCGCTGGCGGCGGCGAGAAGAAAGACCTCTCCGAAGCGGAGCTGAAAAAGCAGCAATTCGATCAGGGCTTTGCTCTGAACGGCACCCTGCGCAAGCTGGAAACCTGCGGCAAGCCGGTGGCTGTGGCGCTGAACGGCCTCGCGCTCGGTGGCGGTCTGGAAGTCGCCCTGGCATGCCATTACCGCGTTGCTGCCAACGACAATCCGAAGCTGCAGTTCGGTCTTCCGGAAGCTAAAATCGGTCTGTTGCCGGGAGCCGGTGGCACGCAGCGTCTGCCGCGCCTCGTCGGCGTTCAGGCGGCTCTGCCACTGATCCTTCAGGGCAAGAGCTTCAAAGCCGAAGAAGCGCTCTCCATGGGTGTTGTGCAGGAACTGGCACCGTCTTCGGAAACCGTTGCAAAGGCCAAAGCCTGGGTGAAAGCCAATCCGACCGCCAAGGCGCCGTGGGACGAGAAGGGCTTCAAAGTGCCCGGCGGCGTACCGCATAAATCCCCGGGTGCCGGTCAGGTCGCAACGATGTCCAACATGATGTTGGCGTCGAAAACCTATGGGAACTATCCGGCGCAGAAGAACATCCTGTCCTGCATCTATGAAGGCATTCAGGTGCCGATCGATGCCGGTCTGCGCATCGAGACACGCTACTTCATCAACACGCAGCAGCGCCCGGAAGCGAAAGCCATGATCCGTTCGCTGTTCCTGTCGATGCAGGAACTGTCGAAAGGGGCAAACCGCCCGGCAGGTCATCCGAAGACGGAGTTCAAGAAGATCGCGGTCATCGGCGCTGGTTTGATGGGCGCAGGCATTGCCTATGTTCAGGCCAAGGCGGGCATCCCGACGGTTCTGGTCGATGTCTCCAAAGAGAACGCCGAGAAGGGCAAGGACTATTCCCGCCGTCTCGTCGACAAGGATGTGTCGCGTGGCAAGTCCACAAAAGAGAAGGGCGATGCCCTGCTCGACCTGATCACCACGACGGACAATTATGACGACGTCAAAGGCGCCGATCTCGTGATCGAAGCCGTGTTCGAAAATGAAGAGCTCAAAGCCAAGATCACACAGATGGCCGAAGCCGTTCTGGATGAGACGGCCGTGTTCGGGTCCAACACCTCGACCCTGCCGATCACCGGCCTCGCCAAGGCATCGAAGCGTCCGGAAAACTTCATCGGCATTCACTTCTTCTCACCGGTGGAACGTATGGGCCTCGTGGAGATCATCTCCGGCAAGGAAACCAGCGAAGCAACGCTCGCCAAGGCGATCGACTATGTGCTTGCCATCCGCAAGACGCCGATCGCTGTAAACGATAGCCGCGGCTTCTACACCTCGCGCTGCTTCGGCACCTACACGCGCGAAGGCATGGAAATGCTCGCAGAAGGCATCAAGCCTGCGATCATCGAGAATGTCGGCCGTCAGTGCGGCATGCCGATGGGCGCTCTGGAAGTGTCCGACTCGGTTGGCCTTGATACGGCCCTCAAGGTCACCCGCGCGACGGCTGAAGCCGCTGGCGTCGACCTGCAGGGCGATGACCGGACTCAGTTCCTCGCCTGGCTGGTCGAGGATCAGGGCCGCGTTGGCCGCAAGGCTGGCAAAGGCTTCTACGACTACAACGAAAAGGGCAAGCCGGAGCGCCTGTGGCCGGACATCAACAAGATGATCGAGGTGAAGGTGGACGAATGCCCGCCGGAGCTGAAGCAGGAGCTGACCAACCGCTTCCTCGTCCGTCAGGCCATCGAAGTGGCGCGCTGTTTCGATGAAGGTGTCATCACCGATGCACGCGATGCGGACATCGGCTCGATCCTGGCCTGGGGCTTCGCGCCGTTCACGGGCGGTTGCTGCTCCTATGTCGACCTGATCTGGGGCATCAAGGAATTCGTTGCAGAGGCTGACCGCCTTGCTGCCAAATATGGCGAGCGCTTCGAACCGCCGGCTGTTCTGCGCGACATGGCCGCTAAAGGCGAAGGCTTCTACGACCGTTTCCCGCCTGCCGGGACGAAGGCGAAAGCCGCAGCTTAATCCAATAGTGGACCTAATAGAAAAGGCCGGAGCAATGCTCCGGCCTTTTTATTTTGTTCCTGAGTGAGGCGCTGGATTATTTCCGCGCGCGCGACCACCAGCCTGTGCGGCGGGGGGCAGCCGGCTTCTCGGCCTCGGCTGGTTCGGGGGCAGGTTCCGGGGCTGGTTCAGGCTCGACTTCCGCTGCCGCGGCGCTTTCATCCATGTGCGCAACAACCGCTTCTGCTTCGACTTCCGCTTCCACAGTGTCGACCGCTTCAGCCGCCACGTCCGCCGGCATCACTTCCGGATCTGGCAGATCTGCTGTTTCGGCCTTCGGTTCTTCAGCCGGTTTCTCGCTGGCCGATTCCGAAGCTGTGTCCTCAGCGGCGGTGTCCTTTGTATCGGTCTTGCGGGCGCGGGACCGGCGGGTGCGTTTCGGTTTTGGCTTTTCTTCTTCGGTGCCAGTTTCCGACTGTGCCGTCGCTTCAGCTACGGCTTCCTCGGCGACCGATTCCGGCATGATTTCCGGCTCGGACGCTTCCAGTTGGGCCGGGGGCGTCTCGTCCAGCATGTCCGGTGCACTGGCAGCCAGGCCATCCAGATAGGCACCGCCGTCAGAGGGGACGCTTTCGTCCTGCCCTTCAGCGCCTTCCGTACGGTCGGAATTGTTCCGGCGGCGGCGGCGGCCGCCCCGGCGTCCGCGGCGGCGGCGCTTGCGGGGCGTTTCGGAGTCGTCTTCAGAAGAGGCTTCGTTGCCATCGCCGTCCTCATCGTCGGAGTCGTCATCGTCCTGGGTGTCATCATCCAGTGCGACGATGGGATTGTCGCCATCGACCACTTCCATACCGGTTTCGCGGTCGCCCTTGTTGCGGCGGCGCCCACCTCTGCGACGGCGTTTGCGGCGGGACTTTTTCTCGTCTCCGTCGTCGCCATCGGATTCCGTTTCGGAATCGGACGTCTCGTCGTCCTCAATGGTTTCGTCATCCTCGTCTTCCGCCGGGGCCGGCTTGGATGGCTTCTGGAGCGAGCGAGGCTGTTTGCGCTTCTTCGGCTTGGCGTTCTGGTCACGCTCTGCATCAATCGTGAAGTCGCCCGGCAGCATCTCTTCGGAAGAGTGGATCGAGACGGCGAAGCCGGCGATGCGTTCAATCTCAATCAGCGCTTCGCGCTTGTTGTTGAGAATATAGAGGGCGACATCCGTCGGGGCTTTCACCGAGATGGATTTGAGGCCGCCGGTCGCCGCGCGCGCCTCGATTGCCCGGATCAGTTGCAGGGCAGCCGACGGGATGGAGCGGCGGCGGCCAGTGCCGTTACAGGACGGGCAGGGATCGGAAGTTGCCTGTAGCACACCCTGACGGCGGCGCTGCCGGGAGATCTCCATCAGGCCGAACTGCGAGATCCGGCCATGCTGAACCCGGGCGCGGTCGACCTTCAGGTGTTCTTTCAGCTTCTTCTCGACGGCGCGGTTGTTCTTGTTCTCATCCATGTCGATGAAGTCGATCACGATGAGGCCAGCGAGATCGCGCAGGCGCATCTGGCGGCAGGCTTCTTCGGCGGCTTCCAGGTTGGTCCGCGTTGCCGTCTGCTCGATATTCCGCTCGCGCGTCGCCTTGCCGGAGTTCACGTCGATGGCAACCAGTGCTTCGGTCTGGTTGATGACGAGATAGCCGCCGGATTTCAGTTGTACGACCGGGGAATAGATCGAATCGAGCTGTTCCTCGACAGCTTCAGAGACGAAGAGCGGCTCTTCGTCCTTCCATTGCTGAACCTTCTTGGCCTGGCTCGGCATGATCAGCTTGGCGAGATCCTTCGCCTCGCGATAGGCGTCTTCGCCCTGGACGAGGACTTCCTCGATTTCCTTGTCGAACATGTCCCGCATCGCGCGGTGAACCAGCCCGCCTTCGGCATTGATCAGCATGGGCGCTTCTGAGGTGAGCGTCTTTTCGACGATCGTTTCCCAGAGCTTGGACAGATATTCGTAGTCGCGCTTGATCTCGGCCTTGGTGCGCTTGGCGCCGGCCGTCCGCACGATCAGGCCCATGCCATCTGGCACGTCCAGTTCGGAAACGATGGATTTCAGGCGCTTGCGGTCAGAGCTGTTGACGATCTTGCGCGAAATGCCGCCGCCACGAGGCGTATTCGGCATCAGCACGGAATAGCGTCCGGCGAGCGAGAGGTAGGTCGTCAGGGCGGCGCCTTTGGAACCACGCTCCTCTTTCACCACCTGAACCAGCATCACCTGACGGCGGCGGATGACTTCCTGGATCTTGTAGCGCTTGGAGATCGACGTCCGGCTGGATTTGCGGGCCGGGCGGCGGCCGGAAGCTTTGGCAGACTTCTTCTTCTTTTCGCCGGTCTCGTCGTCTTCGCCATCGGAAGAGGCTTCGTCGTCCTCTTCTTCGGAGTCCGAATCGTCTTCGGCGCTGGCTTCATCTTCGTCGCCATCGTCGGAATCATCGCCATTTTCGGCGTCCGCTGAGGCTTCATCGTCCTCATCGTCGTCTTCAATAGCGGCTGCAGCCTCTTCCGCTGCTTCGCGCAACAGCGCTTCACGGTCTTCGGCAGGAAGCTGGTAATAGTCGGGGTGAATCTCGCTGAAGGCGAGGAACCCATGGCGGTTGCCACCATATTCCACGAAAGCCGCCTGCAGCGACGGCTCAACCCGCGTTACCTTTGCGAGGTAAATGTTGCCGCGGAGTTGTTCGTTACCAGTTGTTTCGAAGTCGAAGTCGTCGACCTGCCCGTTGTTGACGATCGCCACACGGGTCTCTTCCGGGTGGGCGGCGTCGATCAGCATGAGTTTGCTCATGTAGAGGAACCTTTTGATCCGGCGCTGCTGTAACGGGCGGTTTACGCCTCAGGCAGTCTAGCTGGCCGGTCTGAATATTGAGGGAATGGGTGCAGGCACGTCCGCCGTGATGCCGTCTTGGCGGCATTGATAAAGCGTCATTTAGGGCGGCACCCTGGTACATTTGCTCTGCTTTCCGGAGCGCGGCGCCCGCTGACCTGTGTTGGGTGAGCCGGGATCGCTGGCGCGTCATAAGGAAACTTGCGTTGTAGCGCGGCAATCCGGCTACGGCCCGGATAGTGCCCAATTTTCACGCCCAAGAAAAGAGTCAAATCGTGAATTGGCTGCTGTTCCTGATTAGCTCTGGTCAATCGTGGGTTAATGTTCGGTTTGCTATGGAAGCTGTTCGTTGAACCTTTTTGTTGTCCAATGGTGGTAAACAAATCAACCATATGTTGATTTTTCGTGTAATTTTCCTGGCAATCGCCGTCTGCCTCGGGGCCACACAGGCCCTCGCGGAAGTGCGCAATGTGCGCGTGGTGGGGAATGGGGCACCGACCCGAATCACGATCTGGACCGACACGGCGCAGGATCCGCGCGCCTATATGGTGGAAGGGGCGGCTGGCCGTTCCGTTGTCCTGCCATTGCGCGGATCGGCAAGTGAGCGCTCCGGAACCGGCATGGGCGGTGTACCGGAATGGATGGTGACGGGCTCTGAGCTGCGATTCAGCCTGGACCGGCCCCTTATGGTGACGCGGGTCCTGACCCTGCCGCCCACAGGGACGGCGACAGAGCACCGGGTAATCATTGACCTCGACACGGTTTCAGCGGCTCGCTTTGCCAGCGTGGCCCGCCGCGACATGCGCCAGCTTGCGCGGACTCTGACGGCCCGCAACGAGGCTGGTCAGCGCCGGGAAGTCGCGGCCCTTAAGCCGGGCGTCGGCCAGAAGAAATATGTGATTGTTGTGGACGCCGGCCATGGCGGCAAAGACCCTGGCGCCATGGCGATCACCGGCGGCAAGGAAAAGGACATAACACTTGCAGCGGCGCTGCAACTGAAGGAATTGCTGGCAGCCGATCCCCGTTATGAAGTTCGCCTGACGCGCGAAACCGACACATTCATTGAACTGGAAGACCGCGTCACGCTCGCCCGGAACTGGGGGGCAAACCTGTTTATTTCACTGCATGCGGACGCTGCCGGCAGCCGCAAGGTCGCCGGCGCTTCGGTGTATACGATTTCGGCCCGGGGCGAATCCCGCATCGACAAGGAAGCCAGCAAGAATGACTGGCAGATCCCGATTGAGGATGGCACCGCCCAGTCGATTACCGGCATCCTGAAAGACCTGGTGAAGCGCGAGACCAAGACCCATTCGGCGGAGTTTGCCGAACTGCTCCTGCCGGAGCTGCAACAGGCAGGGCCGGTGCTGCGGGACACCCACAAGAATGCTGGTTTCTACGTGCTGCTGGCGCCGGACGTGCCGGCGGTCCTGCTTGAGCTGGGCTTCCTCACCAATCGGGACGATGCCCGCCGGCTGCAATCCCGGTCTGGCCGGCAAAAATCGATGGCTGCGGTGAAGCGGGGTATCGATCGCTTCTTCATCCAGCAGGAAAAACTGCTGGCAGACCGATCCGGCTGATGTTTCGGGGAAATTCGCTTGCCGGGCCGGGAATGAACTGAGACACTTTCATGATGAGACGAACCGGGGCCGTTTCCGCATTCCTACTGTCGCTGAGCTGCGCGGCTTGCGCGTCCTATCCCGGCTTCGGGTCTCATGGGTTTTCCATCGATTCCGCTTATGCACCGCCGAAAGATGCTGAGGCGCTCGGGGACTATCTGGTCGCGCGCTACGCCGCGATGACGAATGATCCGCGGGAGGCTGCTAGCCGGTATGCCGCCTCGATCGATACGGCGCCGGAATCGACGGGTATCGCAGAGCGTGCCGTCTTCTCGGCGCTTGTGTCAGGGAACTACGAGCAGGCCGTGAAACTGGCCGGGAAGGCCCATGGCGCCGGCAATTTCGGCACGCTGGTCCGCCTGACCCTGGGCATCGAGGCGATGACCGAAGGCAAGGATTCCGTCTCCGCCGCATACCTCACAGAAGATGGCTTTGGTCCCTTCAACCGCACAGTCGCGCGTGGCATTTCGGCCTGGCGGATGCTGGAACATGATGGGCCTGAAGCGGCTGAGGCTTACCTGCAGCAGACGCTGACCGGTGACCCGCGCCTCGATAGTGCAACCCTTTACATGATGGGCCTGATCCAGCTGGCGGCGCAGAGCGATGCCGAAGCGCTGGAGACATTCGAGACGCTCTGGAATTCCGGCGCCCGTCTTGCCATCGGCCTCGACGCGCATGCGCGGTTGCTGGCTGCGAATGGTGACAGGGCGCGCGCGCTGCAATTGTTGAAAACATTCCAGGATGAAGTGGGCGAGAACGCGCCGCTCGAGACGCTGCGCCGGGAGATCCAGGCGGGCAGGGACATTGATGTGCCGCGCCTCAGCCCCCGGCAGGGCGCGGCGCTGGCCGTTTACATCCCGGCAGCGGCCCTGATCACCCGGACGGACGATGATGTGGCGTCAGTCTATTTTGTTCTCGCGCTGGCCCTTGATCCGGACCTGCACGAGGCCCGGACCCTGTGGGCACAGTCTCTGGAGAAGGCAGGCCGGGAGGTCGAGGCCATCTCTGTTCTCTCCCATATCCCTGACACATCGCCCTATTACGCTCCGGCGCGCGGGCAGATCGCCTGGGCCCTGCTGCGGCTTGGCCGGGAGCAGGAGGCACTGCAGGTTGCCCGGCAGGCGCTGGACCAGACGCATGACCGGGGGCTCCAGATTCAGCTGGCCGAGATCTACCGGGTGATGGCGGAGTATGAGGACGCAGACCGGTTGTTGTCCGAGATCATCCGGGTCGATGCCTTGAAGGGCCGCACCGATTGGCGCCTGATGTTTTCACGCGGGGCGACCCGCGAGGCGCTGGACGACTGGGAAGGCGCGGAGGCAGATCTGAAGCTGGCACTACAGCTTCAGCCCAACAGCCCGCTGGTGATGAACTATCTGGGCTATGCCTATGTCGACCGGGGGATTCATCTGGAGGAGGGGCTGGACCTGATCCGGACGGCGCTGACCTATGACCCCGATTCCGGTTTCATCACCGACAGTCTCGGCTGGGCCTATTACCGTCTCGGCCGTTATGAGCTTGCAACCTACTTCCTTGAAAAGGCAGTGGAATTGGAGCCCGGAGACCCCACGCTGAACGATCATCTGGGCGACGCCTATTGGCGCAGCGGGCGGAAGCTGGAGGCGAAATACCAGTGGGAGCGGTCGTTGAAGCTGGAACCGGCCGAGCAGCAGCGCGCGCAGATCGAGGTGAAGCTGCTGAAGGGGCCGGATGAGCCAGCCGTCGTGCAGGCGGAATCCGACCAGCCCCTGCCACACCGGCCTTAAATCCAATGAAAACAGATAGCTACAGCGCGCTGGCCCCGGCCAAGGTGAACCTGTTCCTGCATGTCGGGCCGGTGCAGGCGAACGGCCGCCACCCGCTCGACTCGCTCGTCATGTTCGCCGGGGAGGCCGCCGCAGACCGCCTCGAAGTCATGATCAGCGACGACTTGTCCATGACTATAACCGGACCAGGCATGACCAATCCGGACTATATCGGACCAGTGCATGACAATCTCGTGCTTCGCGCGGCGAGAGCTCTGCAGGCCGAGACGGGCACCACGAAGGGCGCCGCCTTCACGCTGGACAAGCGCCTCCCCATCGCCGCCGGCATCGGAGGCGGCTCTGCCGACGCGGCCGCCGCGCTGCGCCTGCTGACCGACCTCTGGGGCACAGACCCAGCCGCCGCCCGCAAGGTCGCGCCGGACCTTGGCGGCGATGTCCCGGTCGCGCTGCAGGGGCACGCCGCCCTGATGCAGGGCGAGGGCGAGCGTGTCCGCCGGGCGGCGGGCCTGCCGCGCGTGCCGGCCCTGCTGGTCAATCCGAACCTTGCCTGCCCGACGGGGCCCATATTCCGCGCTTATGACGAAGCAGGCGGCGGGGCGGGCTTCCGCGAGTTCGGCGCCGTGCCGCCCTTCGAGCGCGTGTGGGACCTCGTCCACTGGCTGCGCGAACAGCGCAACGACCTTCAGGCCCCGGCCATCGCCGCCGTGCCGGAGATTGCCGGCGTGCTGGACACACTTCAGGCATTGCCAGACGCGCAGCTCACCCGCATGAGCGGATCGGGGGCGACCTGTTTCGCCCTGTTCGAAACCGGAGACGCCGCCCGGCGCGCCGAAGCGCAGCTCAGCGCCGCGCGGCCGGACTGGTGGATACGGGCAACCTCGCTGGGAGATGCCGTTTGAGCTGGGAAGCGATGACATTCATCCGCTTTATGGGGCCGGTCCTGTTGTCGGCGGCCCTCTGCGGCATGATGTTCCTGATACGGATTGACGACGCGCCCGATGGCGGGCGCAAGACCCAGGCTGCGCCGGTACCGAGTTCCGGCGGCGTGGCGATCCTCATCACGCTGGGCCTCTCGGCCTGGCTGGCCGGGGAGGCGGGGCTGATCTCCCAATACTGGACACGCAATGGCACGCAGACCGTGCTGGCGCTGGCCCTCTCGGCGGGCGCCATCGGCTTTGTGGACGACAAATGGGGCATGAATGCCTGGCTGAAACTCGTCCTCACCGGCACGCTGGCGATCACCTTTGCGGTGCTCGACCCTGGCCTGCGCCTTGCCAGCCTGCCTTTGCCGCTGGTCATGGCAGGTGTCGCTTTCTGGCTGATGGTCACCATGAATGGCGTGAACTTCATGGACGGGTCCAACGGCCTCGCCATGGGCTCGTCCGCCATCATGCTGCTCGGCGCGGCGGGCATATTGGGGCAGGTGCAGCCGTCAGACGACTGGGTCGGCCCCGCGCCAGACCTTGCCTTTCTCTGCATCACCGGCGCGCTCGCCATTCTGGGCTTTCTTGCGTGGAACTTGCCGGGCAAGCTCTATGCGGGGGATTCCGGCGCCTTTGGCATCGGCGCCTTCTTTGGCGGGGTCGGCATCATCGTCGGTGTCGTCTCGACTATCTGGACCGCCGCGATCCTGTTCCTGCCATTCCTGGTGGATGTGGTGCTGACCGTGGTGTGGCGCGCGAAGAACGGCCAGTCGGTCATGACGGCCCACCGTGACCATGCCTATCAGCTGTTCCTGCGCAGCGGCTGGAAACACATCCCCGTCGCCGTGCTCTGGTGGGTCTTCAGCTGGGCCTGCGCGCTCGCCGCGATGAACGTACCGGATGGGTTGGCGGTGTTTGCGTTCTTTGGGCTGATGATTGTGGGGAGTGGGCTGTGGTTCCTCCAGCGCCTCACGCTGGGCCGCAAGCTCGCGGCGGAGGGACTTTAGGATACGTTGGATATCGGTCAAAAGTGCCAAAAGACCGAGTAGAACATTCGCTAATGTCTATCTGACGCCTAAAGTTCAGATATAAAATTGGGGATTCTAGGTCTAATAATTAGGATATTCTGATCATCAAAAGTTACGGTGAAATACTTGTTTGCAGGGGAGCTTGAGGGGGTAAAAGCCAACTCTCCGCCCCAAAAAGTGTATACTGTCACGATCACTTCTTCGACCTCTGACCCTAGCGGCAAGCTTAGGTCCTTATCCCACGAGATAGTGTCGGTTGACTCCATGACCGAAGACTTGGGAACATCCCATGTCTCTACAAGCTCATATTTGTAATGGGCAAATCCATCGTCCCTATCTTCGAGGCGCCGTGAAACGCAGATCTTCATTGAGGCGCCTGTAGTACGAATGACGATGTTATCCCCATGACCTCTTGAGTTTCCTGAGTGCCTCCAAATCCTTGATTTCTTTAGGTCGAAACGTCGGTCAGGGGCCGATGGTGTCATTGCGTTGGATTCGCAGCCATTTCTTCCGTGATGAGACCATTCGCCCGATAAGGTGTTCTGCATGGTTTCAGTTTCAAGGAGTCTGTACGTTACAGCGGCCTTCCCTATCTCTTCCGGTAACGTCAAGAAATTCAATTGATAGTGGACTTCGCTCATTTTTTTAAACAACCCCAAAAAGCCGCCCGTCTTTCGGAATAATATTAACTCGCCATCAAACGAGGTGATGAGGTGCTGTGGTTTTGGAAGTTTCTCGCGCGGTATTTCTATCAAGAGTTCTTGGGTGCTTATCCTTTTGGCTGGATAGTGGTCATCGGCAATGGATAGATAGGGCTGACCGACGTGTAAATTGGCTCCTTTAATGCGTACTCTGATATAGTCGGTGTCAACAATGGGGGAGACTACAGTTCCCCTGTAGCGGAACACTACGGGATAGTTCCTAAAAGTAATGTCCTGTCCAAGCTGATAAAGCTGATCAACCATGCTCTCAGATCGAGCTAATGTATCAATCCGCCCCTTATCAAGCATATCAACAGTATGCTGTGCTCCAACAAGAAACTGTCTCCTCTCGCCTTTTACTTTGTCGAAAGCTGTATCTAGCAACGCACTGTTCTTATCTTCAAATGCGTCAAGCAGAAGGAGCGATTCTTGCCCGGTTCGGGAAAGCAAAAAATCTCCCGATTGTTCTGCTTCTTCTATGATAGAGGTGAGCGTTGCTCGGGATTGCTCTATAATCATCCCAACAGTTACGGATTCACCCTGAGAAAAAGCTCGGGGACTGAGGATAAGTGAAAGAACACTCGCTAAAACTGCAATTAAGCACAGCCGCATAGTTCGCTCCATTCGAGAGCTGTTCGGTACTATGATCGTGCACGGAGTTAAAGGAAGATGGGCGTTTTGTCAATTTGAAATTGTTAAGGATTGTCTTCTTTGATTGACGGGCATCTTTCGGTCGGTGCGATCGTGTATCCGGCCCCTTAAATATCATGACACGTTCACTCGCCTGCCGCGAGGTGAGACTTCCCGTTCCGTTGCCTGCTGACCTGAAGCCGCGCAGAGTGGTTTCAGAGATCAAAGGCAACGGCAATTAGGGTGGGTTGAGCGGAGTGATACCCGTCGGACTTCTTTCATGGAAATTGATCAGGCCGTTTGGTTGAGCAATTGCTCGAAACGGACAAGCCGAAATTAAGACTTGGTCTACTCCGAAACCTGTAAGCTATGACAAGGGCGGAATGGCTACGGGTGAAACAATGGATCTCGAAAGAGTTTTCAGCCAGATTCTCAAGGTCGATCGACAGATCGACCGGATCATTGAAATTGCATTCATCTCGGTCGCCGCCGTGTTCGGTGCGTGGCTCGCCTGGAAAATGCTGAGCGTTGCGGATGCCAGCCTTTTGATAAAGGTTATTGGGGCGTTCGTCGGTGCCGTGATAAGCGCCGCGGCCATGTGGCTGTTCTGGCTGGTGGCGAGGTTTCTTGCCTGATCGGGCGAAGCTTGCGGATCATGTCTCACAAGCTTCGAATCCGGATGGTGGGTGTCGGCGTTGCCTGAACCCTCCTTACGGCTCGCCCAGCCACCTGCCGCGAGGTGAGACTTCCTGTTCCGTTGCCTGCTGCCATGAAGCCGCGCAGAGTGGTTTCAGAGATCAGAGGCAATAGAGGAAACGGGCCATGACCGAGCTGAATACCGAGCTTTTCGACCTGACCATGTCGGAAAAGGCGAAACCGCTTTTCGAGCGGGTGAAGAAGCACCTCGAAGAGAATGTCGCGCCCTGGCAAGAAGAGTTCGAGGCGCTGAACAAGGAGAAGGAAGACCGCTGGACCTGGCATCCGCGCCAGCTGGAGCTGCTGGAGGCGGCCAAGGCCAAGGCGCGCGAGGCGGGGCTGTGGAACTTCTTCCTGCCGGATGCCGAGACGGGCGAGGGCCTCAGCAATCTCGACTATGCCTATATCGCCGCGGAGCTCGGCAAGTATCCGCAGGGCTCGGAAACGCTGAACTGTTCGGCGCCGGACACGGGCAATATGGAAGTGCTGGAACGGGTCGGTACGCCGGCGCAGAAGGAAAAATGGCTGGAGCCGCTGCTGAGAGGCGAGATCCGCTCCGCCTATGCGATGACCGAGCCGAATGTCGCCTCATCGGACGCGAAGAACATCTCCACCACCGCCGTGCTGGACGGGGATGAATGGGTCATCAATGGCGAGAAATTCTACATCTCCGGCGCAGGCGATCCGCGCTGCAAGATCATGATCGTCATGGTCAAGACGGACCCGAACGCGGAAGCCTCGAAACAGCAGTCGCAGATCCTCGTGCCGATGGACACGCCCGGCGTGGAAATCCTCGGCGGCATGGAAGTGATGGGCGAAGATCATGCGCCGCGCGGCCACATGCATCTGCGGTTCGATAATGTTCGTGTGCCGAAGGACAATGTGCTGCTCGGCGTCGGGCGCGGCTTCGAGATTTCGCAGGTGCGCCTTGGGCCGGGCCGTATCCACCACTGCATGCGCTCCATCGGCAAGGCCGAGATCGCGCTGGAGCTGATGATCAAGCGCGCCGGCACGCGCGAAGCGTTTGGCAAGCCGATCGCCAAGCTGGGCAAGAACCTCGAAGTGATCTCCCGCGCGCGGATCGAGATCAACGCCATGCGGCTTGCCGTGTTGCAGGCGGCCAAGGCCATGGACGTGCTCGGCAACAAGGAAGCGCGGGTCTATGTTAGCGCAGTGAAAGCGATGGTGCCGGAGAAGGTCTGTGTGATCATCGACCAGGCGATGCAGATGCACGGCGCGGCGGGCATGTCGCAATGGTTCCCGCTGGCCGGCATGTATGCCGACATGCGCCACCTCCGCTATGCCGACGGGCCGGACGAAGTACACCACATGGTGGTCGGCCGCGCCGAAGTGCAGAAGCATGGCCTCTGGTAAGGCCTGAAATTTCCGGCATTGGAGGCGGGCGGGGCCTTAGTGGAACCGCTCGTCCTTCGATGTCGGGCTGATTTCTGCCCGGGTGGCTTCGCCGTCCGGGCCGATGATCCAGCCGGGATAGACCTCGGCAAATGTTCTGAACATGTCCGACATCGGAAGGTCCAGATAGCTGCCCCGCTCGCGCACATATTCCATATGCCGCCGGCCGGACTGGTCGAAGGGATGCATCAGCGCGCCTTCGACGGGGTCGAATTCCAGCGCTTTTACACCGAACCGGTCGCAGAGTTCCTTGTTGAAAGCGGTCGACAGCTTCACCCAGCGGCCATTCAGCCACAGCTCGCTATAGCCGTGCCAGGCGAAGAGGTCGGTGCCCATCGTCTCGGTCAGCTTCTCGCTGGTCAGGTGATTGCGCACATCGGCAAAGCCGAGACGTGCCGGAATGCCTGAGGCGCGCGCCAGCGCCGTCAGGACAATTGATTTCGGCACACACCAGGTGGCGGTTTCGCTGAGAATGTTGCTCGCCCTGAACGCCTCACGCTCTGTCGCGAGATTGTACGGGTCATAGCGGAAACCGTCCCGGACGGCGTAGAACAGGTGCTCGGCAATCTGCACATCATCCGTCGCCCCATCGGCGAGCGCGCGGGCTTTCGCGATGATCGCCGCATTGTCGCTATCGACAAAATAGGTCGCCTGAAGTGCGTCTTCCTGTTCCGACATCCTGCTCGCTCCGGTCCGCCATGGCTGGTCTCACGGCACATGGTAGCGGGATCGCGCGCGGCGTAAATTGTGCCCCGGCGTCACCCATGCCGGGCTAATTCGCCGCCTTGCCCGCTGTCCCCGTGGGGTCTTATAGGGAGTCTGCGCCACCTGGTGCGTTCTACTTTACGGTTGGGCCGGTCCGATCGGGTGAGACCATCCCGTCCGACCCACAACAGGGACTCCCGCTCATGAAATTGCTTCGTTCATCCCCGGCTCTGCTATTAGCGGCGGGCCTGCTTCTTGGAGGCTTGTCCGCGTCAGCACAGGACGCAGCGCCGGTCACACCGATGACGCCCGACGTCATTGAAAGCTACGACCCGGTCCTGCCGTCGGCAGACTTCATCCGCCGGGAAGTGATGGTGCCGATGCGCGACGGGACGAAGCTTTACACGGTGATCGTGATGAAGAAGGGCACGAAGAACGGCCCCATTCTCCTGTCCCGTACGCCCTATGATGCCTATGGCGACGTCCACCGCCTTCCCAGCCAGCGGATTGTGGACATCCTGCCTGCGATGGACATCGAGTTTGCGGAAGACGGGTATATCCGCGTTTATCAGGATATCCGGGGCCTTCACCGTTCCGAGGGCGAGTTTGTTCTGAACCGGCCGCTTTCCGGCCCGCTGAACGATACCGGCATCGACGAGGCGACGGATGCCTATGACACGATCGACTGGCTGTCGAAGAACGTGCCGGAGTCGAACGGCAAGGTCGGTATCATTGGTTCGTCCTACCTCGGGTTCACGGCGCTTATGGCGACGATCGATCCGCATCCGGCGCTGAAAGCTGCTGTCGCGGAGAGCCCCATGGTGGATGGCTGGATCGGCGACGACTGGTTCCACAATGGCGCCTTCCGGGTGAGTTCGCTCGAATTCGCCCTCTGGATGGCCGTCAACAAGGGCGCGGGCGGGGGCGGCCTCGCCCTTGGGGCAGGCGACCAGTATACGCGCTATCTTGAGGCTGGCTCCGTTGCGGACTTTGCGAAATCGGTCGGCATCACGCACGTGCCGGGTGTCCGTAAGTTCCTTGAGAATCCTGCCTATACCGATTTCTGGTCCTTGCAGGCGGTCGACAAATGGCTTGCTGCCCGGCCGCTGAAAGTGCCGACAATGATCGAACTGGGCCAGTGGGACCAGGAAGACAGCTATGGCGGCCCTGCGGTCTACCGGGCGCTGGAGCCGAAGGACAAGAACAACGACATGGTTTCGCTGGTGATCGGTCCATGGCGTCACTCAGGTGCCAACCATTACGGTTATGAGCTGGGCGAACTGACCTTCACGGGAGATACGGCCAGAGAGTGGCGTGTGAAGTATGTGAAACCTTACTTCGATCACTGGCTGAAGGGCGCGCCGAAACCGAACGCGCCGCCGGTGCTGACCTATGCGACCGGCATCAATGAATGGCAGGAATCCCCGCGCTGGCCGATGGGCTCGTCGAAACCGCTGTACCTTGCAGCAGACGGCGCCGCGAGCTTCGACAAGCCGGCAAAGGCCGGGCATGACGACTATGTCAGCGACCCGGCGCATCCGGTGCCTTTCATTCCGCGCCCGATCGACATGAGCGATGCTGACCAGTGGAAGCCTTGGCTGGTGCATGATCAGCGCTTCGTGTCGGACCGTCCGGACGTTGCCGTCTGGGAGACGGAACCGCTCGAGGAGGCCGTCCACATCATGGGCGCTCCGGAAGTGGAGCTGTTCGCCTCGACGACCGGCACGGACAGCGACTGGGTGGTGAAACTGATCGATGTTTATCCGAACGATGTGCCTGAGCCGGCAATCCAGGGCAGCAAGCCGCCCATGCCTGGCTTCGAGCTGCCGATCGGCATTGAGATTTTCCGCGGACGATATGTCGACAGCCTGGCAGAACCCGTTGCGCTGAAGCCGGGTGAAGTCGAGCATTACAAATGGTCGCTTCCCAATGTCGATCACGTCTTCCTGCCGGGCCACAAGATCATGGTGCAGGTACAGTCGAGCCTGTTCCCGCTCTATGACCGCAATCCGCAGACCTTCGTCGACAACATCATGTACGCGAAGCCGGAAGACTATCAGAAGGCCACGCAATCAATCTGGCATGGCGGCCAATCCGCCAGTGCCGTGGTGTTGCCGGTCGTCGAGTAATCGCGAAGCCAGGGGGTGGCCTGTCCAGGGCGCCCCCTGGCCAGGGATCCTTATGGCCTAGTAGGCGCGGCTGACGCAGAAATCGGCGAGCTCGATCAGGGCGTCGCGATAGGGGGAGTCCGGCAGCTGGCGCAGGGCACCCTTGGCCATGCCGGCATAGGCTTCGGCTTCCTGGACGGTGGCCTCGGCGGCGCCGGTGGCGCGGATCAGATGCACGGCATGGGCGAGGTCGGCGTCTTCCTGCGTGTCCGGGTCCATGGCCCGATCCCAGAAGGCGCGGTCTTCGTCAGAGCCGCGGCGTTTGGCGATGATCACGGGCAGGGTGATCTTGCACTCACGGAAATCGTCGCCGACCGACTTGCCGATGACAGATGTCGTGCCGCCATAGTCCAGGACATCATCGATGATCTGGAAGGCGAGGCCGAGATTCTTGCCATAGGTCGCAAAAGCGTTGGCGAACTTGTCGCCGCCGGCAGACATCGCGCCGGATTCGGCAGCCGCTTCGAACAGGGCGCCGGTCTTGGCCTCGACGATGGCGAGGTATTCCTCGGTCGGCAGGTCGCGCGCATTCATGGCGGCCAGTTGGCGCACTTCGCCTTCAGCAATCGTGGTGGAGGCGGTGGCCAGCTTGTCCAGAATGTCCAGGCTGCGGGTTTCGACCAGCAGATTGAACGCACGGGCGAACAGGAAGTCGCCCACAAGGATGGAGGCGCTATTGCCCCAGATCGCCTTGGCGGCAGGCTTGCCGCGGCGCAGGTCACTCTCGTCCACGACATCGTCGTGCAGCAGGGTGGCGGTGTGGATGAACTCCACAGCGGCCGCGAGGACATGCGTGGCATTGTTCGGCTTGCCCACGGCATGGGCGGCCATCAGGGTCAGCATCGGGCGCAGGCGCTTGCCGCCGGCCGAGACGATGTAACCCGAGAGATCCGGAATAACGGCAACGGGACTGGCCGCGCGGTCGATGAGGATTTTCTCGACTTCAGCGAGATCATCGGCCACCAGCGCCTGCATACGGTCCACCACCGAGCCGGAGGCAGACTTGCCTTTCGGTTTGGGGGACAGGGTCAAACGGAGCACTCCGGAATTGTCTCAGACAGGTGCAATTAGGCTTAAGCGAGCGCAGAGGCAAGAACGACGTGGCACCGGGCCGCAGCAGCACCTGCACAAATTGGCGTGATTACGGAAATGCTGGCCGAAGAGTGGGCTTACAGGTTAGATTGCCCGCATGAAGCGTCTCCTGATGTGTTCCGCGATCGTGTTGGTGGCAGCTTGCGCCAGCACGCCCGCTTACGGCCCCGCCGCGAAATCCGGCGCCATGGGCTATGAATCCCTGCAGATCGAAAACAACCGGTTCCGTGTGTCCTATACCGATACCGACGCCGCCAAGGCCCGTGACAGGGCCCTCCTGCGCGCGGCGGAAGTGACTCTGGAGCAGGGCGCGGAGTGGTTTGAGGTGACCAGCTCCTACTCGTCCGACGAATCGGTGGGCGACCGGGCGCCGCGATCCTCCGTCACGATTGGCGGGTCGAGCGGCTCCTATGGCCGCTCCAGCGTCGGTGTGGGCGTCGGGATCGGCTTTCCGATTGGCGGCAGCAGCGGCGGCAAGGTCACCGAAGTGCTGGAGATCCTCGTCGGATCCGGCGAAAAGCCTGACCGCCCGAATGTCTATGATGCCCGGTCTGTGGACATCAACCTCCGGGGCGCGGCCACCTCCTGATGGAAGAAGTCTTCCGTACCAACGACCTGATAAAGCTGAGCTATGTGGAGCATTTGCTACAGGAAGCGGGCATCGATTATTTCGTGGCCGACCAGCATATCTCCGCCGTTGAGGGCAATATCGGGGCCTTCCCGCGCCGCGTGATGGTGAAGGAAGCGGTGAAAGAGCACGCGCTGGCGGCGCTGGCCGGAGTCGACAAGGGATGACGACCGAAGACACGGTCTATCAGGGCCGGGTGCATCTGGTTCAGCCTCAGCAAGGCTTCCGGGCGGGCACGGATTCCCTGCTGCTGGCGGCTGCGCTGGCATGCCGGCCGGGCGGGGAGGCGCTGGAAATCGGCTGCGGCTGCGGCGGCGCGCTGCTGCCTGCCGCGTATCGTATGGATGACGTCCGCCTGACCGGGCTGGACCTCGACATGACTATGGCGGACTTAGCGCGCACGGGCGCGGACCGTAACGGGTTTGCCGAACGCGTGACGGTGGAGACCGGTGAAGCCTCCGAATGGGTGCGCGCCCATGAGAACCGGTTTGACCTCGTTTTTGCCAATCCTCCCTATTTTGAGCCCGGCCGCATATCGGCTCCCGGCGAAGGCAAGGCGGACGCCTATATTGAGACGCTGGACCTTGCCGGCTGGATCAAGGCCATGGCGTTTGCGGCAAAGCCCCGCGCGCCGCTGGTGATGATCCACCGCGCCGCGGAGCTGGCCCGGATCCTCGCCACATTCGACCGGCAGACCGGGGAAATCACCGTGCTGCCCATCGCATCGAAGCCGGGCGAGGAGGCCCGCCGGGTGCTGGTGAGGGGCCGCAAGGGGCTCAAGCGCGGGCCGGTGCGCCTGCTGGCACCGCTGGTCACCCACCAGCCGGACGGGTCGCCCAGCCCGGCCCTGGAAGCCATCCGCCGGGGCGAACCCATCGCCTGGTAGGGCCTCGTTCCGACTTGTGCTATCGTTCCCCGACCCCATCTCAGACTGGAGGGGGCAGGAAGGAGTCCTGAAGTGTTCGGCGTCTTGTTCTGGATTTTCCTGATTGTCGGCCTGATCGTTGCGGCGCTGGGCTTTACCAGCATGTACCGGCGGCGGGATGACCGCGACGGGCGCTACTGAGGAGACAGGCCCTTGTTTGCTGTTCTGTTCTGGTTGTTTCTTTTGTCCGGCATTTTCATTGCGATGATGGGCCATTCCGGCTTCTACCATTTCGTCACCGGCCGCGACGGCGGCAACATGGACGATCCCAACTCGCGCGGGTGCCTCTGAGCACACGCCCGCGCTTGCGCCCCTGCGCCGGCGGGGCTAGTCCGGCAGGGAAATTTTCCAACGGAACCGAGCCATGTCCGCACCCAAGGCAGAATCCACGCCGAAATCCTTCCAGGACCTGATCCTGACGCTCCAGAATTACTGGGCGGAGCAGGGCTGTGCCGTCCTGCAGCCTTACGACATGGAAGTCGGCGCCGGGACACTGCACCCGGCCACCGTGCTGCGCGCCCTCGGGCCGAAGAACTGGCGCGCCGCTTATGTCCAGCCGTCGCGCCGTCCGAAGGATGCGCGCTATGGTGAGAACCCCAACCGCCTCGGCCACTATTACCAGTTTCAGGTGATCCTGAAGCCGAACCCGCCGAATTTGCAGGACCTCTACCTCGGCAGCCTGCGGGCCATCGGCATCGACGAGACCGTTCACGACATCCGCTTTGTCGAAGACGACTGGGAGAACCCGACCGTCGGCGCCTGGGGCCTCGGCTGGGAAGTCTGGTGCGACGGGATGGAAGTCAGCCAGTACACCTATTTCCAGCAGGTCGGCGGCCTCGATGTGCGGCCTGTTTCCGGCGAGCTGACCTATGGTCTCGAACGCCTCGCCATGTATGTGTTCGGCGTCGATAATGTTTACGACCTGCCTTATAACGATCCGGACTCTGAAGTCCCGCTCAGCTATGGCGATGTGTTCCTCGAAAACGAGAAACAGCAGTCGGCCTTCAACTTCGAATACTCGGACGTTGAGATGCTGAAGCGCTGGTTTGCCGATTGCGAGAACCAGTCGAACGCCTTGCGCGCGGCAGGCAAACCGCTGCCCGCCTATGACTATGCGCTGAAGGCCAGCCACACGTTCAACCTGATCGACGCCCGCGGCGCCATCAGCCCGACCGAGCGGCAGGCCTATATCGGCCGCGTCCGCGACCTCGCCCGCGGCGCCGCCGAACAATGGGCCGAGCAGGAAGACGCGCGAGGATAGGCAAAAGTACGGTTGTGCGAGCGATTAAGGTAAGTGTCGGTATTATTTTGGTCGTGGCGGGGGTGGTCGGCTGCGCCGCCGATAGAGATTCAGCTGATAACACGGGCTATGTAGCGATTGAAGGTGCTACCGGATTGTCAGCAGGCATTGTTTCCGAAGGGGACTGCCGCCCACGGGTTCACCAATTTGAGTACGCGACTGAATCTGAACTTTTCCAAGCGCTTGATTCAAGCGATGTGCCAGGCATTGTCTCAACCCTATTCTTGTATGGACCAGATTCATTCGACGAAATGCGTCAGTATCCAGGTCAAAAACCCAGGACACTTGAGTCTGAATTTCAAGAGTTGAAAGGTCAAATTGAAGAAGCCTTCAGAGTTGCGGGGACGCCAGAAGAGAAGGAACAATTCCTTGATTGGACCGAACAATCTTATACGGCGTATCTCAACGGCGACGAAATAGCCGCGCGGCGAGCGCTGGACAGGATTATGTCTCGGTTTATCGAACTGGAGCAAAAGGCGATGCTACCTCCACCATCAGTGGTCGACCCACAGCAAAACTTGCCGCTCTGTGAAGGTGCAAAGTAATGCACTCGCTGCGCAATTGGATACGGAGCCTCACAGTTCTTGCCAGTTGCGCCCTGATCGCCGCTTGCGGCGGGGAGCATGTTGCCGAGGAAGGCCCGCCACCCCTCTATAAATACAACGCGATGAAAGAGGCCGTCGCGGAGGCGCGGGAGACGCTGCCCGTTTTCTGGGACGCGCTTCAGTCCGGCAATCCGGCCTATTCCGATTTCGCGCTGAATGTGACAACGACTTCTGACCGGTACACGGAAGAACATGTCTGGCTGGTTGATATCCGTCAGGCAGATGACGCGCACTATGCCGGCGTCGTTCCGGAAGACCATGAGATCCACGACGGGCTGGAAACCGGCGACATGATTGCCTTCCGGCCGGAGCAAATCGCCGACTGGCGCTTCCGGGACGGCGGAAAATTCCGCGGGGCCTACACGACCCGGGCCATGATGAATTTGGCGCCCGACGCCAAAATCGATAATATCCGGGCCATGTTCCACGACTCGCCGGTGCCATGAGCCGGCCTGCCGGGTCGAAATGGCGGAGGTGAACATGTCCGGAGACCCTGAAATCGGCGGGCGTGAGCCTGTGGCCGTCGACGTCGAAGAAGGCAAGATCTACTGGTGGTGCGCCTGCGGGCGGTCGAAGACCCAGCCTTTCTGCGATGGCAGCCACAAGGGCACGGAATTCGTCCCGCAGGGCTGGGAAGCGCAGAAAAGCGGCAAAGTCTTCTTCTGCGCCTGCAAGCGCACCGGCAAGAGCCCTCTCTGCGACGGCAGCCATAGCAAGCTTTGACTTGGTGACCCGCGGGCATCGGGGTAACCTCTCCTCCGTGGGAGGAATTCAGATGTTCCGGACGGTTTGCCTGCTGTTGATTTCGGCCTGTCTCGCACTGACGGCGGCCGCGCAAACCAATCGTGCCCTGATCGTCGGGGTGGGTGAGTATGCCGAACTGACGGATCTGCAGAAAACGGTGGGCGATGCGAACGGCTATTCCAGCGTGTTTGCGGATGATCTGGGCTTCGAGGTCACGCCGCTGATCAACCCGGATACGGATACATTCCTGGAACAGTTCGATGCCTTCCTGCAGACGATTGAGCCGGGCGACCGGGTGGCCTTTATCTTCTCGGGCCATGGCTGGTCGGATGGGGGGCAGAACTATCTCGCTTTGTCGGATGCGCCTTATCACAGCTCCCTGCTGGGCCTGCGTAAGCGGACGATTTTGTTGAGCGAGGAAGTGCTCGACGAAATCCGCGCCCGGCAGCCGGAAATGGTGTTCGCGGTCATAGATGCCTGCCGGGACAATCCGTTCGACACCGGTACACGCAGCATGACCAAGGGCATGGCGCGCACAGGTATCACGAGCGATACGCTCGTCGTCTATGCCGCCGGGGCCAACCAGATGGCGCTCGACCGGCTTGGCCCCGAAGATGATGCCCCGTATTCGGTCTTTACGCGCAGCCTGTTGCCGAAACTGAAAGATCCGAACTTTCCGCTCTCATTCGCAGTCGGCGAAGCCAGCGAGGAAGTGGTCGAACTCGCCGCCAGCGTGGAGCATGCGCAGAAGCCGGCGGTCTATTCCGATGTGGACCCGCGTTTCTGCTTTTCCGGCCAGTGCCAGTTTGGCGAAATGGATCAGGAAACGAAGGACTGGATCTACATTTCCAGCGAAGGCTACACGGAGATAGACAAGTGCGAGAAGTACAAGCGCTATCTGGAGAAGTATCCGGATGGCCGCTTTGCCGGGCCGGCAAAGCAGAGTCTTGCGAGCGCGCCCTGTGCCGGTGCCCGGCTGCGGTTCAAACAGATTGCCTGGTATGCCGATCTGGGTGGGCATTCGGATGAGGTTTATGGACTCGACTACAGCCCCAGCGGGCGGTTCCTTGCCACCGCGTCGGCCGACAAGACGGCCCGGCTCTGGATCGTGGGGATGACCCCAACCATGTTCGGCCAGTTCACGGAGTTTACCGGTCACACGGATGCCTTGCTGTCGGTCCGTTTCAGCCCGGACGAGGAGTACATCGTCACGACCTCCATGGACGATACGGCCCGTATCTGGCGAGCCACAGGCGGTGAGGCCGTGCGCGTGCTGCGCGGGCATGAAGGCGATGTCGCCTATGCGGATTTCAGTCCGGACGGCAAACGCGTTGCGACGGGCGGATATGACAACACGATACGCATCTGGGATACGGCCACAGGCGAAGAGGTGATGAAGATCTCCGGTCATTCGATGGCGGTGCGTTCAGTCCGCTACAGCCCGGATGGCCGCCAGCTATTGTCCGCCTCGAATGACGGCACTGTGCGGTTGTGGAATGCGGAAACGGGGGCGGCGATCCGAATGGTCGAATCCGGCGCGGTGCCAGCCAGTTACGCTGAATTCAGCCCGGATGGGGAAAAGATCGTGGTCTCATCCCTCGACCGCACGGCGCATGTCTGGAATGGAGCAGATGAGCCGCTGATCCTGTCCGGGCATGAGAAAGCCCTGTGGAACGCTGCGTTCAGCCCTGACGGTGAAATGGTGGTGACCAGCGGGAGCGATTTTTCCGGACGTTTGTGGGACGGTGTGACCGGCGCCGAACTCGCGCGTATCCAGAATTTCGACGGCTCCGGTGCCAATTGGGTGGCTTTCGCGCCCGACGGAAAAAGGGTCGCTGTCGCGATGCGGCAGGGCAATCCCCAGCTCTGGGAACTCACTTATGAATGAGGTTGCGGCCGGCTGTGGGTGGTCTTAACGGCAGGCTGCCGCTTGACCCGTGTGCGGGCGCCTGTAAGCCGTGGCGGTCTTTATCTTTCCTGACCAATGCAGGGCATTATGGCTGAGCTGCTTCTAGAACTCTTTTCCGAGGAAATTCCTGCGCGCATGCAGGCAAAGGCGGAGGCGGACCTCCGCGACGCCATGGAGAAGGCCCTGAAAGAGGCCGGTCTCAAATGGAAGCTGCTGGCCGCCTGTTCCGGCCCGCGCCGCCTGACCGTCTCGGTCACCGGCCTCAGCGAGCGCTCGGCGGACGTGAAGGAAGAGCGCAAGGGCCCGAAGGTCGGCGCGCCGGACAAGGCCGTCGAAGGCTTCCTGCGCGGCGCCGGGCTAAGCGATATCAGCCAAGCTGAAGTGCGCTCCGATCCGAAGAAGGGTGACTTCTACGTTGCCGTCATCGAGACGCCGGGACGCGACGCGACCGACATCATCGCCGAGGCGGTGCCCGCCATCATCCGCGGCTTCCATTGGCCGAAATCGATGCGCTGGGGCACAGGCGATTTGCGCTGGGTGCGCCCGCTGCAGCGGATCACCTGCGTGCTGGATGGCAAGACTGTGCCGTTCGACGTGGATGGCATCGCCAGCGGCAATCAGGTGGAAGGCCACCGCGTGCATGGCCGCGGGCCGTACACCGTGACCGGCTGGGAAGACTATTCCAAACAGCTGGAAGGCGCCGGCCATGTGAAGCTGACGCGCACCGACCGCCGGGAAGTTATCCGCAAGGGCATTCAGGATGTCTGCGCCAAGGCCGGGCTCGAATGGATCGAGGATCTGGGGCTTCTGGAAGAAGTCACAGGCCTGGCCGAATGGCCGGTCGTCGTGCTGGGCGACATGGACCCGGACTTCCTGACCCTGCCGCCGGAAGTGATCCAGCTGTCGATGCGGACGCACCAGAAATATTTCGCCGTGAACGACGCCAAGACCGGCAAACTCGCGCCGCACTTCATCGTGGTGGCGAACATCGACGCGGCCGATGGCGGCAAGAAGCTCGCCGAGGGCAATTCCCGCGTCCTCTCCGCCCGTCTCGACGATGCGCGCTTCTTCTGGGATCTCGACAAGGCGAAGCCGCTGGACGAGATGGCGAAGAAGCTGTCGACGATTGCCTTCAAGGCAGAGCTTGGCTCGCTGGGCGACAAGGTGGAGCGCGTGGCCGCGCTGGCCCGTGAACTCGTCCCGAAAGTGGGCGCCGATCCGGACCTTGCCGAACGCGCCGCGCGCCTCGCCAAGGCGGACCTTGTGTCAGAAATGGTCGGCGAGTTCCCGGAACTGCAGGGCGTGATGGGGCGGTATTACGCGCTGGAAGCGGGCGAGCCCGCCGCCGTCGCCGACGCTATCCGCGACCACTACAAACCGCAGGGCCCGAGCGACAATGTGCCGACCGACCCGGTGGGCATCGCCGTCGCCCTCGCCGACAAGCTCGACACGCTGGTCGGCTTCTGGGCGATCGATGAGAAACCGACCGGCTCGAAAGACCCGTTTGCGCTGCGCCGCGCGGCGCTGGGCGTGGTTCGGATATTAGTGGATACTGGCAACCGACTGCCAATTCGCACGCTGCTTGTGAAGCATCTTCGGCCGATGGGCATCAATCGAGTTAAGCCGCGAAGCGTTCCATTACCTGCGGAGTGGGATGTTTGGACTGCTACGAGCAAGTTTAAGTGGGTGGATGAGGCGATTGTTGAAGATCTCCTCTCCTTCTTCGCCGACCGCCTGAAGCAATACCTGCGCGATCAGGGCCAGCGGCATGACCTGATCGACGCGGTCTTCGCGCTCGGCGAGGACGATCTGGTACTCATCACCAAGCGCGTCGAGGCGCTCGGCGCGTTCCTTGGTACCGAAGACGGGGCGAATTTGCTGGCGGGCTACAAGCGGGCCGCGAACATCCTGCGGGCCGAGGAGAAGAAAGGCGCGCTGCCGGATAACCTCACCGTCGATGGCGCGCTGATCGATGCCGGGGCGGATCAGGAGATCGCGCTCCACCAGACACTCGGCCAGGTGCGCCACGATATCGAAGAGCCTCTCAAGAACGAGGACTTCGCCACCGTGATGACCGAACTCGCCAGGCTGCGCGGACCGGTCGATGCCTTCTTTGAGCATGTCATGGTGAATGACGAAGACGAGAAAGTCCGCGCGAATCGCCTGGCGCTACTCGCGGACATCCGCGACACGCTGCACCGCGTGGCCGATTTCTCCTTGATTGAGGGCTGAACCGGCGGGCCGCCGTCCCGCTTCGGAACAGATTTTCCCCGGGCGACGCAAGGCTGCGCAGTTTGATACAGCTATGTGACATAAAACAACGTTGTCAGGGCATAAGCGACCTTTCAACCGCTGGCCATTGGCGTTGCGATGCAGCATAGGGTTTGCAATCCCCTCGCGCGTGGGCGGGCATGCATTGGCGCGCGTAGACAATTGAAGAGGACACCATGGGTGAAGCAGCAGTGAAGCACGCGGAAGAGACCTGGGTTTACGCATTCGGCGGGGGTACCGCTGACGGCGACGCCTCCATGAAGAATTTGCTGGGCGGCAAGGGCGCAAACCTCGCCGAAATGGCCAAGCTGGGCCTGCCGGTGCCGCCGGGCTTTACGATCTCCACCGCTGTCTGCACCGCCTATTACGAGCTTGAGCAGGACTATCCTTCCACGCTCGCCCCGCAGGTGGACCAGGCGCTGGCCGACCTTGAGAAGAAGTCCGGCAAGGGCTTCGGCGATCCGGAAAACCCGCTGCTCGTGTCCGTGCGCTCAGGCGCCCGCGCCTCGATGCCGGGGATGATGGACACGGTTCTGAACCTCGGCCTCAACGAAGCCTCGGCTGCCGGCCTCGCCAAGAAGGCTGGCGAGCGCTTTGCCTATGACAGCTATCGCCGCTTCATCCAGATGTATTCCAATGTCGTGCTCGGCATGGGCCATGACGAATTCGAACACGTCCTCGATGAGTACAAGGACCGTCAGGGCATCGATCTCGACACCGACATGAGCGCCGATGACTGGAAGAAGATCATCGTACTCTACAAGGAAACGGTCCAGAAAGAGCTGGGCAAACCGTTCCCGGAAGACCCGAAGGAACAGCTGTGGGGCGCCATCTCCGCCGTGTTCGGTTCCTGGATGAACGATCGCGCGATCACTTATCGCAAACTGAACGATATTCCGACTGAATGGGGCACGGCGGTGACCGTGCAGTCTATGGTGTTCGGCAATCTGGGCGAATCCTCCGCGACGGGGGTCGCCTTCACGCGCGACCCGTCAAACGGCGAGTCGATCTTCTATGGCGAATACCTGATTAATGCACAGGGCGAGGACGTGGTGGCGGGTATCCGCACCCCGGCCCCGATCTCGCGTGAGCGCGCTGACACGCTGGGTTCTGACGATGCCCCGCTGGAAGAGGCCATGCCGGAAGTCTACGCCAAGCTGCGCGATGTCGCGAACACGCTGGAGCGCCACTACAAGGACATGCAGGACCTCGAATTCACGGTCGAGGACGGCAATCTCTACATGCTGCAGACGCGGAGCGGAAAACGCACCGCGGCTGCCGCGCTCAAGATCGCCGTGGACATGGCCCGCGAAGGCCTGATCACCGAGAATGAGGCCGTGCTGCGCCTGATGCCGGCACAGCTGGACCAGCTGCTGCACCCGACCATCTCAGAAGATGCGGCGCGCGATGTGCTGGTCGTAGGCCTGCCGGCCAGCCCTGGCGCGGCGGTCGGCAAGGTTGTGTTCGATTCCGACGAGGCCTTCCAGTGGGCGGAGAAAGGCGAAGACGTCATTCTCGTCCGTGTCGAGACGAGCCCGGAAGACATCAAGGGCATGCACGCCGCCCGCGGTATTGTGACCGCTCGTGGCGGTATGACCAGCCACGCTGCCGTTGTGGCGCGCGGCATGGGCCGGCCTTGCGTCTGCGGTGCGGGCGGCCTGCAGGTCGATGGCAAGGCAGGCGTGTTCCGTGTCATGGGCCGTGAGGTCAAGAAAGGCGAGGTTATCACCGTGGACGGCGCGACCGGCCAGGTGATGCTGGGCGCTGTGGACATGGTCCAGCCAGACCTATCGGGTGACTTCGGTACACTGATGGCCTGGGCCGATGCGGCCCGCCGCCTGAAAGTGCGCGCCAATGCAGAAACACCGCTCGACACACGCACCGCGGTTGAGTTCGGCGCCGAAGGCATCGGCCTCTGCCGTACCGAGCATATGTTCTTCGATGAAGCGCGCATTCCGGAAGTCCGGGCGATGATCCTGTCGAACGACGTGGCAGGCCGCCGCGCTTCGCTCGACAAGCTGCTGCCGATGCAGCGGGGTGATTTCGAGGAGATCTTCCGTATTCTGGAAGACCGCCCGGCGACAATCCGCCTGCTCGACCCGCCGCTGCACGAATTCCTTCCGCACACCGATGAGGATATGGAGGACGTTGCCAAAGCCTCGGGTGTCAGCGTCGCTGAACTGAAGCGCCGCGCAGATGATCTGCATGAGAGCAACCCGATGCTGGGCCACCGGGGTTGCCGTCTGGGGATTACGTACCCGGAGATCTACGAAATGCAGGCCCGGGCCATCTTCGAGGCCGCTGTGAACATCGCGAATGAAACGGGCCGCAAGCCTGTGCCGGAAGTGATGATCCCGCTGGTTGCGACGCATCGCGAGCTGCAGATCCTCAAAGACGTCGTGGATGCGCAGGCCAAGGCCGTGTTCGCGGAAACCGGTGTCACACTGGATTACCTCGTAGGCACGATGATCGAGCTGCCTCGCGCCGCTCTGCGTGCCGGGGATATCGCTCAATCGGCCGCGTTCTTCTCATTCGGCACGAACGACCTGACGCAGACCACGCTGGGCATCTCGCGCGATGATGCCGGCCGCTTCCTGAAAGTCTATGAGGACAAGGGAATCTACGAAAAAGACCCCTTCGTGACTCTGGACCAGGAAGGCGTCGGTGAACTGGTCAAAACAGCCGCAGAACGGGGCCGCAATACCCGCCCGGGCATCAAGCTGGGCATCTGCGGTGAGCATGGCGGAGACCCCGCTTCCGTGGCCTTCTGCCACCGGACCGGCCTCGATTATGTGTCCTGTTCACCTTATCGGGTGCCGATCGCGCGTCTCGCCGCGGCACACGCTGCCCTCTCAGAATCGGACAGCTGACAGTTTCGATCCCGAATCGATTGCGAGCGGCTGTGGTAATCCTGCCACAGCCGCTTTTTTGCACCGCAACATGCTTCTTGTCACAAACGTAGAAATTTTACGAAAAATCAACAAGTTGAGCGCCTGGCGGAAATTACGCCGAATTAATTCGCCTCTGAGGCGAATTTTACCTGACGGAATTGTCACTCCAGAGTCTGGCCAGCTTCTTGCTAGGTAGCTGTCCGGCAGCATATTCCGCTCGTGAAAGGGCGGTAAAAGCCGCCGGAAACAGTCAATCCAAGCAGTCCCGGAACTGCAAAACAGGGCGGAAGCATATCGCCTACCGGGAACTGAGGAGAGCGGTGATGTTAAGGAATCTTCAACCACGTCAGGCGACCCTGTCGTCAATGCGTGGGCTCCAAGGGAAGCTCAAGCGTTGGTGGATGGCTATGACGAATGAGGAACAGCGCGATATTGTCATTCGCGGCGCGACCGTAGCGGTCTGCGCTGTGGCGGCGACTGTGACCCTGCCGGTGATCGGCTCGGTTCAGGCCGACATTCGTGCTCAAGCAGATTTCAGCGAACAGGCTGAGCGGTTCGCACAGATCGAAGACGGTGGCGCGAGCGTCCGTCTGGCCGACCATGCGCCGTCCCTGCTGGACACGCCGTGGATCCGCACGGTCGAGTACACGCTGGAGCGCGACACAGCCTCCTCGATGAGCCGTTATGCCAAGCGCGACCGGGACGGTGCAGCGATTGCCTCGCTGGTTTCGTTCAAGCCGGAGCACCTGAAGCGCGCCGAGGCACTCGACTCTGAAGCGCACTGCCTCGCACAGGCAATTTACTACGAATCGCGGAACGAGCCGCTGGCTGGCCAGCTGGCCGTGGCGGAAGTGATTTCCAACCGTGTTCGCGACCATCGCTATCCCGACTCCGTTTGCGGCGTTGTCTTCCAGGGTGCAACGCGCACCACCGGCTGCCAGTTCACTTTTACCTGTGACGGCGCCCTTGGCCGGAAGCCGAAAGGCACCGCCTGGGAGCAGGCCCAGGAGATCGCGGCGCACGTCCTGATGAACCTCGCCGAGGACCGCACAGGCGGAGCGACCCACTATCACGCGACCTATGTTGACCCTGTGTGGAGCGCCGGCCTGATCAAGACTGACAAGATCGGCCTGCACGTGTTCTACCGGTTCCCGCGCGGCTCTGAATGGGCGCAGGTGCGCCGCGCCAGCGCGTCCCGTTCTGCCAAGGCCCCTGTGGTGCAGGCAGCTGCCGACACGCAGGATCTGAATGCTGAGACCCTGACCGTCCTGCGCGAAGCGACCGCGGGCGAAATGAAGGCGGCAGGCAAAGTCGAAGTGACTGCGGCGCCGGCCACGGTCACCACATCGACCCGGACGGTCACCAATGGCGCCCCGCGCATGACCACGGCCAGTGATGGATCGTTCGATGTTGCGTCGAAGAGCGCTTCTATTGATCCCTACGCTGCTGCACAGGCCGCCAAGGCCGTGTCCGCTGCAGGCGGCATGCGCTGATCTGAACATCTGAGATTAGAAAAAGCCGCCAGCATGTCGCTGGCGGCTTTTTTGTATCCGGCGGCAAGTCTACTCAGTCGCGTGGCGGAACGGACTTCTTCACCTGATTGCGGATCAGGCCTGGTGCCCAGCGGCTGATGAATTTCGCCCGCTGCGCCGCCTTGCCCGCCATATAGTGGATGTCGTCGCCATGCGCCGCGTCCCAGGCGCGCTCAGCCGCCAGGGACACGGGATAAACATCCTGCCCGGCATCGCGAATCTCGTCGGCCATCTTCACATTGGCGCCTTCTGTCGTGCCCATGTCGAGGATCGGTGTGTCGATGAACCAGGGCATCAGGCTGGTCACGCGGATGTCCAGGTCGCGGAACTCGGCATCGAGCGCTTCCGTCAGCCCACGGACGGCGAACTTCGTGGCAGAATAAACAGCGAGCCGCGGCGAGCCGACCATGCCGGCCGTAGAGGCTGTGTTCACGATGCGGGCACCCGCCGTGTCCTTCAGCAGCGGCAGGCAGGCCTGCACGCCATTGATGACGCCTTTGACATTCACATCCACGACCAGATCATTGTCTTCGCCAGAGATGTCTTCGAACCAGCCATGACGGCCGATGCCCGCATTGTTGAACAGGACATGCATGTTGCCGTCGGTCGCTTCGGCGAAGCTTTTGACGGCAAGCGCCCAGTCATTGCGATCGCGCACATCCAGTTTTGCATAGACGGAGTTGCCGGCGCCGAGTTCACCTGCCACATCTGCGAGACCGGCGGTGTTGATGTCATAGAGGCCGCAGAACCAGCCCTTTTTGGAAAAGAGGCGCGCGGTTTCTGCGCCAATGCCGGATGCGGCGCCCGTGATGAAAATGCTTTTGCGGCCGTTTGCGCTGGCCATGTCTGAAATCCTCCTGCGCGGGCATCTGCCCTCATCGCGCAGTGTCAGACCACATCCATTCCAAGGTCAAGGTTTGGCGCCGAATGCGTGAGGGCGCCGACCGAGATGAAGTTCACGCCGGTCTCGGCAATTGCCGCGACGGTATCCAAATTCACCCCGCCGGACGCTTCCAGCACGGTCTTGCCGCCAGCAATCGCGACAGCTTCGCGCAGCGTGTCGGGGGTCATGTTGTCCAGCAGCACCGCGTGCGGCCCGTGCGGCAGCGCTTCTTTCAACTGGTCGAGCGAGTCGACCTCTACCTCGATCATGCGGAGGTGCCCGGCATAGGCCTTGGCCCGTTCGAGTGCGGTGGAGACGGACCCGCAGGCAGCGATGTGATTGTCCTTGATCAGCACGGCATCGTCGAGGCCGTAACGGTGAGCCGTGCCGCCGCCGCAGCGGACGGCGCGTTTTTCTAGGGCACGGTGCCCCGGCGTTGTCTTGCGGGTGCAAACAATCGTTGCGTCCGTATGCGCGATCTTGTCGGCGAAGGTGCGGGTCATGGTTGCCACGGCAGAGAGCCGGCCGAGGAAATTCAGCATCGTCCGTTCGGCGATCAGGATGGACCGGGCTGAGCCTTCCAGCCGAGCGACCACATCGCCCTTTTCCAGCACGGAACCATCCGGCTTTTCGATGGTCAGCTTCACGTCCGGATCGATCAGCTTGAGGGCGTAGGCTGCGGCATCCAGTCCGGCAATCACGCCTGTCTGGCGGGCGGCGATGACAACTTTGAGCTGGGTGTCCGGTGCAATCGTGGCGTCCGTCGTCAGGTCACCCGCGCGGCCAAGGTCTTCGGCGAGCGCGAGGCGGACGATCGGATCGAGAATGATGTCGGGAAGCGGCGGCGGGGTGGGCGTCATGACGAAACGGTCTCTTCAAACGGGCGCTGGAGGAATTGGCGGCGAGGCTCGCCGGCGTCTGGGAAATCGGAACGATAATGGCCGCCACGGCTTTCGTGCCGGGCCTGCGCGCTTTTCACGATCAGGCCGGCAGAGGTAACGGCGCGGGCCGGGCCGTACTGCTCGCGCAGCTGGTCGATCAGCGCAGCGACTTCCGACAGGCCTTTCGCGTCGCGCACCACGCCGCACTTGTCTGACATCGCGGTCCGCAAGCTCTGCAGGGCTTCATGTGGCAGGGCATCTGGTACATGACCGCGGCTGGCGCGAATGTCAGGCAGGTCTGCCTCACGCAGGCGTTCAGCGATCCGGTGGGCAAACACGACGGCTTCCAGCAGTGAGTTGGACGCAAGCCGGTTCGCGCCGTGCACCCCGGTTGATGTACATTCTCCGCAGACGGAAAGACCATCGAGGGAGGACTTGCCCCAGAAGTCGGGTACGATGCCGCCCATGTGATAATGGGCGGCCGGGGCAACGGGGATCATGTCGCTGCGCGGATCGATGCCTGCGGACTTACAGGCGGCGAAAACCGTCGGGAAATGTTCGGGGAAATGCTCTCCGACCGCTTCGCGGCAGTCGAGGAAAGCGCCGCGGCCGGACGCGCGTTCTGTATGTACCGCGCGGGCCACCTCGTCGCGCGGGGCGAGTTCGGCAAGCTCGTGATAGGATTCCATGAAGCGGGTGCCGTCGCGGTTGCGCAGGGTTGCGCCTTCCCCCCGAAGGGCTTCGGTCGCCAGCGGCGCCGGATCGCGGCCGATATCGATGGCGGTCGGATGGAACTGGACAAACTCCAGATCGGCGACCAGCGCGCCGGCCTCCCAGGCCATGGCGATCGCGTCGCCCCGGGCCGCAGGCGGGTTGGTGGTTACCTGGAACAGGCCACCGGATCCGCCGGTACAGAGCACGGTCTCGCGCGCCATCTGGGTCGAAAGGCGCCCTGAGGCGTCGCGCAGGATGACGCCGGCCACGTTGAGCTGATCGTCCTGCATCAGGCCGACGGCGCGAACGCCTTCGATGATCCGGATATGCGATGCGGCGTTCACGGCAGCGACGAGCGCATCCATGATCGCCTTGCCGGCCAGGTCTCCGGCCACGCGGGCGACGCGCGGGTGTGAGTGGGCTGCTTCCAGCGACAGGGCGAGCGCGCCGTCGGGTGTCCTGTCAAACGGGACGCCAAGGGCGATCAGGTCGCGCACACGCGCGGGGCCTTCTTCCGCGATCAGGCGGGCGATGATGGGATCCACGAGGCCTGCGCCAGCCGCGATCGTATCGGCGGCATGTTGTTCGGGGCTGTCGTTCGGGTGAAGCGCCGCGGCGAGGCCGCCCTGCGCCCAGGCGGAAGACGCAGCCTGGCCAAGCGGTGCCGGTGAGATCACGATACAAGGCCGTGGCGCCAGCTTCAGGGCCAGGAAAAGACCGGCCAGACCGGCTCCGACGATCAGGACATCACTGCCGGCATGAGCGTCTGCCGTCAGGGTCTGGACATGCGCCCCATCTGCCAAGTCAGGAAATACCGTTTGTTGCGCGCCGGAATTCCGCCGGTGCAGTCACCGCTGAGACAAGCGCGCCGAACATGCGGTCTGCCGACTCAATGGTGAGGGTGAAATTGTCGGGCACGTAAATCAGCCCTTCGACCTTGGCTTCCAGCATTTCCTCGATCTCGGACCGGATGGATAGCTGGTCGCCGAAGCGGCGCGCCTTGCAGGACTGGCGCACCACGGAGCGCCCCCACAAGGTGCACACTTCCACGGCGGTCAGTTCACACGTGTACTGGCCTTCTTCAGGATGCGGGGTGAGGTTCATGGTGCCGGTCATCAGGCATTCGCCGCCGCGATAGGGCTTGGTGCGGAAGCTCCATGTGCCAAGCACATCGGACGGGTCGTCCCCTGTGCCGGCATGAACCGGCCCGGTTGCCAGCAGGGTTCCAGCCAACGCGATCGCGGCCATGCGTGCCAGGCGGAAGGTCATGCTGCCACTCCTGTTCGTCCTCACACACTTAATCTAGACCCGGTGGCGGGCTTCGCCAACGCCCCAGCCGCTTATACCACCATCTCGATTTCGAGGGGCTCGAGGCCAGTCACGAAGTCGAGAGGTTTTTCCATGCGCGGCAGGGCCATCATGGCGTCGAGCGCCTCTTTGGCACGCAGTCGCACATCTTCAGGAATTGTCACTTCGTATTCACCCGTAACGAGGCAGTCATAGATGTTTTCCAGCGTGATGCGCTTCATGTGCGGGCACAGATTACAGGGGCGGATGAAGTTCGTGCCGGGGTTCTCGGCGGCGACATTGTCGCTCATCGAGCACTCGGTCAGCAGGACGACTTTCGGCGGGTGCTTCTCGGCCACATAATTGGCGAGCGCAGCCGTGGAGCCGGCATAGTCCGCCGCTTCCAGAACGTCCGGCGGGCATTCCGGGTGGGCCAGGATCACGACGCCCGGGTGGGCGTCCCGCAGCTGGTGGACGTCTTCTGCGCTGAACATCTCGTGCACTTCGCAGGCGCCCGGCCATGTCATGACGCGGATGTCGGTCTGCGCGGCGACGTTTTTGGCGAGATACTGGTCCGGCACCAGGATGACGGTGTCGGTGTTCCATTCCTTTGCTACGGCCTCGACGACCTGCGCCGCGTTGGAGCTGGTGCAGGTGATATGGCACTCGGCCTTCACGTCAGCAGTTGTGTTCACATAGGTGACAACCGGATAATCCGGGTACTTCTCCTTGATCAGGCGCACATCCGCACCCGTGATCGAGGCGGCCAGCGAGCAGCCTGCGCGCGTGTCCGGGATCAGGACCGTCTTCTCGGGGGCGAGAATCTTGGACGTTTCGGCCATGAAGTGCACGCCAGCCTGGACGATGATGTCGGCATCGACCTTGGAGGCTTCGCGGGCGAGCTGGAGGCTGTCGCCCCGGAAGTCGCCAACCAGACGAAAAATGTCCGGCGTCATATAGTTATGCGCCAGGATGACGGCGTTCTTCTGGACTTTCAGGCGGTTGATCGCAGCGACGAGCGGGGCAATGGCCGGCCACTCCATCGGCGTCACGAAATCTTTGACCAGCGGATAGAGGTGGTCTGTCTCTGCGCGCACGGCATCATCATAGCTGAGGCCACGGGCTTCAGCCGCATTCGGGCCGCGCAGCGGCGTGGGGGTGGGGCAGCCAGGACCAGAATCGATCAGACGAGCCATGTCACGTCCTCCTTTGACCAACCGAGCGCTTTTGCTCGATTTGAGTATAATATGGCCCCGACAGTGTGCGTTTCAAGGGGAAGACCTTCAAACGTCCGGGATCAGGGCGCTCGTGCGACAGGCAATTGAAGCTTTTGCGCACTATGAGCAAAAGGGGGTTTAGCGCAGCCTCGGCGAAAACGCAATCGCAGAAAGGCCCGGGTGGCGCGGCGTCAGTCCTTGAAAAGTTCCAGCGCTGCCGCGGTCATGGCGTCCGATCCGGTCTGGATCGTGCGGGCATAATCCGGTGCGAACAGCGAGGAGTGCAGGGATGGCAGCGGCATGCCATCGGCTTTGGCCTTGACATATTTCGACGGCTCCACCGCGCCGACCCAGAACAGCACGCTGGGGATCTTCTCATCGGTGCGGCCGTATTGGGAGAAGTCTTCGCCGCCCATCACCGGTTGCACCTGGGTCACATATTCCGCGCCCAGCTTCTTGCTGACCGCTTTCATGGCACGCCCGGTCGTGTCCGGATCATTGTAGGTGGAGGGCGTGTAGTCGGACTCGATGGTGATTTCCGGCTCCGGCGCGTCGAAGGCAGCGGCCTGTGCCTTGGCGATCCGCTGGATGCCGTCGAGCAGCATCTGACGGGTGTCGTCATCATAGGAGCGGACCGTCAGCAGCAGCGTGGCCTCATCCGGAATGATGTTGTGCTTGGCGCCAGCCTTGAACGAGCCGACGGTAACGACGGCGCTGTCGAGCGGATCGACATTGCGGGCGACCAGGCTCTGCAGGGCCGTCACGATGTGGGAGCCGATCAGGATCGGATCGCGCGTCGCCTGCGGATAGGCGCCGTGCCCGCCGACGCCTTTGACGTGGATGTCCACGCTGTCGACGTTCGCCATGGCATAGCCGGAAGAGTAGACCACGGTGCCGGACGGCGCATCCGCGGAGACGTGCAGGGCGAGATTGTAGTCAGGTGTCGGAAAGCGCTCGAACAGGCCATCGGCCAGCATGGCTTCGGCGCCAAGGCCGATTTCCTCGGCCGGCTGGGCAATCATGACCAGCGTGCCTTTCCATTTGGACTTCTGGGCAACCAGCGCACGGGCCGTGGCCAGCCAGGAGGTCATGTGCACATCATGACCGCAGGCGTGCATCACCTTGCTTTCCACGCCGGTCCAGGTCTGCGCCTCAACCGTGGAGGCATAGGGCACGCCGGTCTGTTCCGGCACAGGCAGGGCGTCCATGTCGGTCCGGATAAGGACCGTCGGACCGTTGCCGTTTCTGAGCACGCCAACGACGCCATAGCCGCCCACGCCGGGTTTGACTTCGCCCATGTCACGCGTTGACTTGTCGACCACCCAGTCCTGTCCGACGCCGGTGGTGACTTCAAAGCCAAGGGATTCCAGTTCGCTCGCCAGAATGGAGGAGGTCTTCGCCTCCTTGAATGACAGCTCCGGCGCCTGGTGAAGCTGAAGATAGAGGTCGAGGATCGACTGTTCAGGTGTGGCAACCTCGCGGACTGACATGGCCGCCGGCTGGATTGTGGCGGTGTCGGGCGTGGTTGAATCTGTCGTGGTGCTGGCAGCAGCGGCCTTTGCGGTTGTATCCGCTGCGGGCGCTTCGCCCTTGGTGCACCCGGCGATGGCGAGGCCTAGAACGAGCGTGGAAACGAGAGCAGGGCGCAGCATGGCAGATCTCCGAAAAGTGATCGGCTGACCCTAGCAAGGTTTCCCGGAGAGCCAAGTGTGGCCGCTGAGCGCGGAGGCGGATGGCTTAGTCGTCATCATCGAGAGATGGGGCGTCCGGCTGGTCACGGCGCGGTCGTGCGATCATCTCCGCAATGTCCTCCAGTTCGATGAAGGCATCTGCCTCGCGGCGCAGATCATCGGCCACCATTGGCGGACTGGACGTATTGGTCGAGACGATGGAAACCCGCACGCCCCTGGCTTTTACGGCCTCGACTAGCCGCCGGAAATCGCCATTGCCGCTGAACAGAACAATATGGTCTGCATGTGCGGCCGCCTCGAGCATATCGACCGCCAGGTCGACATCCATATTGCCCCGGTGGCGCTTGCGGCCTTCGCGGTCGGTATATTCGCGGGCGGCCTTTTTCACGACCGAGAAGCCGTTATAGGCCAGCCAGTCCACGAGCGGGCGGATCGGGCTGTATTCGTCGCTTTCGACCAGGGCGGTATAGTAGCTGGCCCGTATCAGGCGGCCACGTCCCTGAAATTCCTTGAGTAATTTTCGGAAATCGATTTCCAGTCCAAGAGCCCGGGCCGAGGAGTACAGGTTTGCTCCGTCGATGAAGAGCGCGAGGCGCTCGTCCTTGTAAAACGCCATGAGAAGCCTCGAAATGTCCGCCGGAGCGGGGGTGGCAATAAATTATACAAAGTACAATTATTTAGCTTAGTTTCCGCTGCAATCGGGCGCAAGTGACGGGTTGCGTGCCCTTGTTGCGCTGCATATAAGAGGCGGTTCAAAGGAGACTCTGAATCCATGGCCCGAGTGACCGTCGAAGACTGCATCGAGCAGGTGCCGAACCGTTTTGACCTTGTGCTGCTTGCTGCGCACCGTTCCCGTATGATCCGCGAAGGCTCGCCGATCACCGTGGACCGCGACAATGACAAGGATCCGGTCGTCTCCCTGCGCGAAATCGCCGATCAGTCGGTTGACCTGAAAGTGGTGAAAGAAGCCCTGATCTCTGGCCTTCAGGACATCCGTCCTGGTGAGGAGAACGAGCGCGAAGCAGACCGTATGGCCCTCGAAGCCGCCCCGGCAGCGACGGAAGAAGATGTCATGCGCGCCTACCAGGCCGAACTCGAATCCGGACGCGACGACCGGCTGTAGGAGGATCGATGGACGGCAGCACCCTTTCCGCCAAGGACAAAGGGGCTGGCGAAGCGTCACCGGCCGCTGAGGCTGTGGGCGAACACCATGTCCTCACCCGCGAAGAACTGATTGCCAAGGTCCGCGCCTACCATCCGCGCGTGAAGTCCGAACTGCTGGGCGCAGCCTACGATTTTGCCAAGACACATCATGGCGAACAGAAGCGCGATTCCGGCGACGCCTATTATTCCCACCCCGTAGAAGTCGCGAGCCTGCTGGCGGATGTGCATCTCGATGAGATCACAATCGTGGCGGGCCTGCTGCACGACGTCGTCGAAGACGTCGACGAGATCGACATTGGCGAGATTGAGGTCCGCTTTGGCGCGGACGTCGCCGAATTGGTCGACGGTGTCACCAAGCTCGATCAGATAGAATTCTCCTCCAAGGAAGCCGCGCAAGCCGAGAACTTCCAGAAGTTCATCCTGGCGACAACCAGCGACATCCGTGTCCTGCTGGTGAAGTTGGCCGACCGGCTGCACAACATGCGTACGCTGCATTTCCGCAAGAAGCCGGAAAGCCGTTATCGTACCGCGCGCGAGACCATGGACATCTACGCGCCGCTGGCCCGCCGGGTGGGCCTCTACCAGCTGGCTGCCGAGATGGAAGATCTGGCCTTCCAGGAGCTGAACGCTGAGGCGCGCCGGGCCATTCTCTATCGCCAGGAAGAACTGGCGCTGGAAAATGCCGATGACCTGGAGCGCATCCGGGCCGACCTCACCCAGCTGATGGAAATGGCCAGCATCAAATGCCGCATCAAGGGGCGGAAGAAGGCGCCATATTCGCTGTGGCGGAAGCTGGAGCGTAAATCCATTTCCTTCCGTGATGTTGCAGACCTGTTCGCGTTCCGCATCATCGTTCAGTCAACGGAGGAATGCTACCACGTTCTGGGCGAGGTCCACACGCTGTGGGCCTGTATTCCGGACCGGTTCCGCGATTTCATTTCCGTGCCGAAGCCAAATGGCTATCAAAGCCTGCACACCACAGTGCGCGCTTCCGGCAATCGCCGTGTCGAGCTTCAGATCCGGACCGAAGCCATGGACCAGACCGCCGAGTTCGGCGTGGCTGCCCACTGGGGCTACAAGAACAAGCAGTATGGCTTCGACGCCGAGTCAGCCAAGGCAGCAGGCCTCGACCCGGCCGCCAGCCTCGAAACCATTTCGAGTCTCCTGCAGGACGGCGCCGACGCCAAGGAATTCCTCGAGCACGCCAAGCTCGAAATGTACCGCGAGCACGTCTTCACCTTCACGCCCAAGGGTAAGCTGATCATCCTGCCGGCCGGGGCGATGCCGCTGGACTTTGCCTATGCCGTTCACTCGGCCGTGGGTGACACCTGCGTCGGCGTGAAAATCAATGGCGAGGTGAAAGCGCTGCGCCGTCCACTGAAGAATGGTGACGTGGTTGAGATCATTCGCGGCAAGCAGCCATCGGCTGTTCACGGCTGGGAAGGGCTGGCGATCACCGGACGCGCGCGTTCGGCGCTGCGCCGGCTGGTACGTGAGCGCGATACGGCAGATTTCCGCCGTCTGGGCGAAGGCCTGGTCAATCAGGCGCTGCGCCGCGCCGGGATCGACCCGGTTGATGTGAAGATGACCCACACGGCGCGGCTCGCCGGGTTTGAAACCCGCGAAGAAATGGCCGAAGCCGTCGGTCGCGGCCGGATCAGCTCTGCCGATGTGATCCAGGCGGCATTCCCCGGCTACAAGGCCGAGCCGATGGGCGATCCGTCCAAGACCAAGGTCGATTCCCAGCACGCACCGCTTCTTGTGTCGGGCCATGACCTGACCCCCGGTGTGACGCTGCACCTTGGCAAATGCTGCTGCCCGCTGCCGGGCGACCGCATCATGGGGGTCCAGGTGCCCGACGAGGGCATCGTCGTCCATGTCGCCAGCTGTCCGAAGCTCGCCGAATATGACGACAAGCCCGAATTGTGGGTCGATCTCAGATGGACCGAACTCGCCCGGACCGATGCCATGGCCGTCGGCCGGATTCGCATCAATGCTGCGAACACACGCGGTGTGCTGGCCAAGCTCTGTGCGGCCGTGGCGCAGTCGAACGGGAACATCGTGAATATCGCGACCGTGGAACGCCAGAAGGATTTCACTGAGCTGGTCATGGAAATTGAGGTTGAAGACCTGAAACGCCTGACGCAGATACTGGCCGCGCTCCGGTCGCTCGCAGTGGTCGACCGGGCAGTGCGTGACCAGGAGGGTGAAGATGACCAATGAAGAAGTGCTCGCGGTGTTCCGCGAAGCAGGCGCGTTGCTGGAGGGGCATTTCATCCTCTCGTCCGGACGCCGCAGTCCGGTATTCCTGCAGAAGGCGCTCGTCTTCTCCCAGCCTGACAAGTCTGAAAAGCTCTGCGCGGCGCTCGCGAAGAAGCTGACCGAGACATTCGGCAAGATCGACGTCGTCGCCGGCCCGGCCGTGGGCGGCATCATTCCCGGCTATGAGCTGGCCCGCCAGCTTGGCTGCCGGTCCATCTTCGCTGAGCGCGTGGATGGCCAGCTCCAGTTCCGCCGCGGTTTTTCCATTGCCGAAGGCGAGCGGGTTCTGATCGCCGAAGACATTGTCACGACCGGCCTGTCCTTCCGCGAAACCGTCGAAGCCCTTGAGGCGCTGCCGGGCGAAGTCGTCGGCGGGGCGTGTATCATTGACCGGTCTGGCGGACGCGCCGATGTCGGCTGCGAGCTGGTCTCGCTCGCCTCGGTGAACTTCCCCGATTATGATGCAGACGACCTGCCGCCGGAACTGGCCCTGATGCCCGCCGTGAAGCCGGGTTCGCGGGGGCTCGCCTGATGAGCGGGCGGCTGCGCCTTGGGGTGAACATCGACCATGTGGCGACCATAAGGAACGCCCGCGGTGGAGCGCACCCTGATCCGGCGCGGGCCGCCGAGATTGCCGCAGCCGCAGGGGCAGACGGCATCACGATCCACCTGCGCGAAGACCGCCGTCACATTCGTGATGGAGACCTCGAAGCCATCCGCACCGCCTCTAGCCTTCCCATCAATCTGGAGATGGCCGCGACGGAAGAGATGACGGAGATCGCCTGCCGGTATCATCCGCATGCGGCCTGTATCGTTCCGGAGAAACGTGAAGAACGCACCACGGAAGGCGGGCTCGACGTTGCCGGACTGCACAACCAGATTTCCCCGGTCGTGCGCCAGCTGCGCGAAGCCGGGGCGCGGGTTTCGCTGTTCATCGAGCCGGACCCGGTCCAGATCGCTGTGGCCGAAGTACTGGGCGCACCCGTCGTTGAACTCCACACCGGTCGCTATGCCGAGCTTTGGAATGAAGGCGGCGCGGAAGCGGCTGCCGTGGAGCTGGGCCGTTTGCAGGCAGCCGCTGAAGAAGCGCGCAAGCGCGGGATTGAGCCGCATGCCGGCCATGGCCTCACATTCGAGAATGTCGGCCCTGTCGCCGCCATCCCGGAAATTGCCGAACTGAACATCGGGCATTTCCTGATTGGTGAAGCGATCTTCATCGGTCTCGAGGCGGCCATCCGCGAGATGCGCCGCCTGATGGATGAGACCAGAAGCGGGACGGGCGCATGATCATCGGTATCGGAAACGATCTCTGCAATATCGAGCGGATCGAGAAGACTCTCGAAAAGTTCGGTGAGCGGTTCGAGAACCGCGTATTCACCGAGACAGAAATCGCGCTTGCGCGCCGCCGTCGCCGGACGGCAGAGACCTATGCCAAGCGCTTCGCCGCCAAGGAGGCCTGCGCCAAGGCGCTGGGCACGGGCGTGCCGCGCCGCGGTGTGCACTGGAAACATCTTGGCGTCGTGAACCTGCCCACCGGGAAGCCGACCCTGGCGCTGACAGGCGGCGCTGCGAAGCGCCTGGAGGCGATGATGCCCGAGGGCCACGAGGCCGTCATCCATCTGACAATTACGGACGATCATCCCTGGGCCGAAGCACAGGTGATCATTGAAGCCATCCCGGTGAGCGGCCGATGAAGTCCGCCCGTCCGAAACGTACCCGCCTGCGCGGCAAGGGGAAGGCAGCTGCGCCTGTCCTGTCTGATGACCGTCTGAAGGCGGTGCAGGAGACGATTGGTTATAAATTCAAGGACGCCGCGCTGCTGGTCCGCGCGCTCACCCACCCGAGCGCTGTCGGCGGTGGCGATGCCGTGCGCGACTCCAACCAGCGCCTGGAATTCCTGGGCGACCGCGTGCTGAATCTCATCATCGCAGAGCGCCTGATGGAACGCCGCAAGATGGAGAGCGAGGGCGAACTGGCGCCGCGCCTGAACCGGCTGGTGAAGAAGGGCGCGTGCGCGGATGCTGTGCGCCATCTGGAGCTGCAGGAGTTCATCCTCCTGTCCGATGGAGAAGAGGCCGCTGGCGGGCGCAAACGGGAATCCACACTGGGCGATGCCTGCGAGGCGGTCATCGGTGCGATCTTCAAGGATGGTGGCCTGTCGCCTGCGCGTAAATTCATAGAAAAGGCCTGGGCCCCGCAGTTTGCGTCCACGCCATCAGAAACCAAGGACCCGAAAACCCTGCTGCAGGAATGGGCACAGGGGCAGGGTCTTCCGTTGCCGGATTATGACGTACTGAGCCGGTCCGGCCCGGATCACGAACCCATTTACGAAATCGAAGCGAAGGTCGAAGGACGCGGCAGCGCCGTGGCGACCGGGCCTTCCAAACGCGAAGCCGAGCGCAGCGCTGCTGCCCTGCTGCTCCAATCGCTGGCAGGATAAATATGAGCGAAACAGACATCACCCATGCCGGCTTCTGCGCGATTATCGGCGCGCCGAATGCCGGCAAATCCACACTGACCAATCTGTTGGTCGGCGCCAAAGTGGCCATCGTGACGCACAAGGTGCAGACGACGCGTTTTCCGGTGCGCGGTGTGGCGCAGACGGATCACACGCAAATCGTGCTGGTCGATACGCCCGGTATCTTCGCCGCCAAGCGCCGGCTGGACCGGGCCATGGTCAAAGCCGCCTGGAGCGGGGCCGACGATGCCGATGCGATCGTGCACCTTGTCGATGCGGCGTCCTGGGTGGCGGATAGGGAAGGTAAGGAAACCGCGGCGCAGAAGCACTCGATTGAAGATGACCGCCGCGTGGTGGAGCAGCTGAAAGCCAGCGGCCGGAAGGCCATTCTCGCGCTCAACAAGATTGACCTGTTCCCGCACGATCAGGTTCTCCCCATTATCGCGGAGCTCAACGAAACCGGCGCCTATGAAGAGGTTCACATGATCTCTGCCGAGAATGGCGACGGGGTCGAAAAGCTGGAAGAAGCGATTGCTGCCCGCATGCCGGAAGGGCCTGCGCTCTATCCGCCGGACCAGGTGGCGGACCTGCCAATGCGTCTGCTCGCGGCGGAAGTGACGCGTGAGAAGCTGATGCTACGCCTGCACCAGGAACTGCCTTACCAGTTGATGGTGGAGACAGAGAGCTGGGAAGAGCGCAAGGATGGCTCCGTCCGCGTGCAGCAGGTGATCGTCGTTGGCCGCGAGAACCATAAATCCATGGTGCTGGGCAAGGGTGGCAAGACGATCAAGGACATCGGCCGCATGGCGCGTGAGGAACTCTCCGAGATGTTGGGCCGCAAAGTGCACCTCTTCCTGTTCGTGAAGGTCGACGAGCGCTGGCAGGAGCGCCGCGAAAGCTATCAGGGCCTTGGCCTGGAGTTCGATGTTTAGGTGCGGTCCTTGAGCGCTTGAAGATTAGTCGCCGGCGAATTCCAGCAGGCTTGGATGATCTGCTCGCAAGCGTGCACCAACTTCTTGACCGAGTTCGATCGACCAATGAGCGTAGTCGACAAAGTATAGCCCACCATCTCGCCTGAATAGGGAAATCTGTCCGTTCGGAAAGATGTATTCATCGATATCCAGTGTCTTGAAACCTACGCGGTGCGCATTCGCTAAAATCTCTTCACGTTTCTGGCGCTCATGGGTCAACGAGTATTTTTCATTGAGCAGGATGTTGTCGAGTTCAGGGGAAAACTGGAGGTCCATCGTTTCCAGAGTGCCGCGCGGGTCCGGTGTTATTTCTGCTCTCGGAAGAACCGCCAGAACCGGGACTCCATCCGTTATTTCTGCCAGCGCGTCCCAGTCCATGCGGTGCATGTAACGTCCATGTTCGATAAACAGGTCGATATCGTCCCGGTTCGTGTCCATGAATGTCTTGATCTGCTCCCAGAGGGAATAGCAGCGTTTGCTGCTCATTTTCTCCAGATCTTTCTTATAGAAAGAACAGCCGGCACCCGTAAACTGGAGGAAGTTGTACTCCGGATAAGTCGACTGCAGCGATATGAACAAGTCTGCGCCTAGCGAGTCACCTGCCACAATAATATTGGGCTTGTCCTGACTTATGTGATTGCAGTCGTCCGCAATTTTCGTCACGTCAGCGCGCAAATGACAATTTGGAATTCGAATGGCTGACGCGCGGGGAGCGCCGATTTCTTTTGTCAGAGCCGTTATGACAGCAGCACTTTCGCCGCGCCGTTGGGGAATCCCATCGCTTACCCATGAATAGGTATGGAACCCGATGATCAGGGCGAGGCCAATCCCGATAAAGGGATAGCTGACATATCGCGAACCGTAACGAAGGGGTTTCTCGATTGTATAGTAGGAGATCGACGCCAGAATCAGGGAAACAAACGCCCAGACATAAAGGGGCAGGTCGATCGTAGTCTGAAATTTTGAGAAAACGATAACCGGCCAGTGCCAAAGGTAGAAGGAATAAGAGACAAGCCCGATCCAGCGCAACGGGCCTGTGCTGAGCAGCCTGGTCGTCAGATCGCTCCCGCCAGCGGCAATGATGATCAGGGCTGCGCCGAAAACAGAAGGGGCAGTCAGCTCAGATGGGTGAGGCAGACTGTCATCAAGAAACGCCACACTCCCCAATATCAGCGCCAGACCAAGTGTTGGGAGTGCCTTCTTTGCGATGCGGGACCAATTGGAAGCGGGATCTGCGGGCAGGCGCAAGCTGTACAATGCGATCAGGGAACCTATGCCAAGTTCCCATGCTCTCGTCGGTATCAGGAAGAAAGCGGACCGGGGATCGACCCTGGACCAGTAGATCGAAAAGACAAAGCTAGCGGCAACGATCAACAGGAAGAGTTCGCGAACACGTTTCCGGAATGCCAGATAAAATGTCCACAGGAGCGGCGGCAAAATAAAATAAAACTGCTCCTCGATGCCCAGTGACCAAGTATGCAGGAATGGTTTGAACTTGCTGGGCTCTGCAACATAATCATCGAGCATCCAGAAGTAGAAGTTAGAGGAAAAGCCGGTTGCAGCGAGCACGGAGCCGGAAAACTCTTTCAGAGCATCGGCAGTAAGGAAAATGTAGCCAAGTACGCTGGAAAAAAGCGTAACCGAGATGAAAGCGGGAAGAAGCCTTCTGATCCGGCGGTCGTAAAACTCGGTGTACTTGAAACGTCCCTCTGAAATCTTGTCGTTCACAATTTTGGTGATCAGGTAACCTGATATTACAAAAAAAATGTCGACTCCCAGGAACCCGCCTTTCGCCAACTGGGTTCCACTCAGAAAAACATCGCAATGGTAAATGACCACGGACAGGACAGCGATAGCCCGAAGCCCATCTATTTCGGGTCTGTACTTCAGAGACATATTTTTCCTTATCGTCCGGCTGATTCGGCCATCATTGTTCTACGATGGGCGGTCGGTCACGTGGGTGTCAGGTTTGTGATTCCGGTGTGCGGAGAGGCGCCTATTCAGTATTTCTGGCGGTAGAGTGAGTATGCGCATACTACTACGGTAGCGATTGAGCTTGGCGACCGGATATCAAGACAAATATGCTGATGGAAATCATTTATACCCCATGAAATTGAACTCGGCGGGAAAGAGGTAGTCGAATCGAACGCTGCGGACAATGTCTCAGAATGACTTTTCATAAATGGGCCTATATTAGGCTTTCTTTGGCCTCCTGTCCTGGAGCCAGTGCTGAAAATCAGTGTGATGGGATGAGATGAACTGGTCCGATGACGGAATTATCCTTGGGGGGCGCCGCTTCGGTGAAGGCGGCCTCATTCTGGATGTTCTGACGCGGAACCGGGGACGCCGGTCGGGCCTCGTCTATGGCGGCAATTCCCGCCGTCGCCGGGCGCAGTACGAAGCCGGCAATTCCGTATCCCTGTCCTGGACAGGCCGGCTGGAAGACCAGCTTGGCCGGTTCGATGTCGCTGAAGCGAGCAAGGAACGCGCCTCTCACGTTCTCGATGATGCGAAGGCACTCGCCGCCGTGTCCGCCATCACGGCCATTCTGCGCATGTCCCTGGATGAGGGCGATGTCGCCGGTTCAGCCATGTTTGAGGCGACGGAAGTGTTGCTGGATCAGATCGAGGCCCGCGAAATCTGGCCGGCGCTTTATGTGCGTTGGGAACTCGGCCTGCTGTCGGCGCTCGGCTTCGGACTGGATCTGGACGAGTGCGCTATCAGCGGCGCCAATGACGGCCTGACCCACGTCTCGCCTCGCACCGGACGGGCCGTACGTGGTTCTGAGGCCGAGGACTATGTCTCGCGCCTGTTCCGGCTTCCGTCCTTCCTCGTCACCTCTTCAGCGCCCGTCGGTGACGAGGATGTCGCCGACGGGCTGAAGCTGACGGGGTATTTTCTTGAGGCGCGGGTGTTCCACGCCATGAACCGCGCCATGCCGCCGGAGCGTGACAGACTGGTCAAACGGCTGGTCGGTTGAGGCTCAGGCGGCGGCGCTCGGGCGCTCACCGACTTTCGCAAACCAGGCTGCGTAGTTCCTGAATTCCGGATTGACCGGCTGGCCGACGGCATTGCCGAATGCCTGGAAGCAGAAGAGCAAAATGTCTGCCAGGCTGAAGTCTTCGCCGGCCACATAGGGCTGCTCGGCGAGGCGCGCGTCGAGGAATTTGATCTTGTCCTGCGCGCAGGCTTTTAGGCCGTCGGCCGCTTCCGGGATGCAGCGCATCCGGTCCTTGAACATGGGCAGGCCTTCGGACGAGCGGAAGCCATTGCCCATCGGCTCGACGATGTTGAGATCGACCCAGCGGGTCCAGCGGCGGTTCTGCGCCCGTGCTTCCGGCGTATCGCCCATCAGCCGGTCGCCCGGGAACTTCTCATCGAGATATTCGCAGATCGCTGTGATCTCGGTCACGACAGATCCATCGTCCAGCACGAGGCAGGGCGTCTGGCCGGCCGGATTGGTTTTCAGATAGGGTTCCTGACGGTTGAGGCCCTTCTGGATATCAAGTTCCTCCATCGGGATGTCGATGCCGCGTTCGGCCATGAACATCCGGACCACGTGTGGATTCGGGCCCACAGAGTTGATGAGTTTCATTCGCTTCCTCCCAGAATGCAGCGCTCGTCGTGTGCGAGCCTGAAGCATTCATAGTCGGTTCAGCAAGGGCCGTCCTATGTGACGTCGGGGTAGATGGGCGTTTGCTTCCTGGAGGCTGATGCCAATGAAAAATTCGATGATCCTCGCTGCCGTGCTTCTGGCGGCGAGCCTGTCCGGCTGTATCGCTGTCAGCGGGGTACATGACGAGGATACAGTGCGGGCCAACACCGAGCTTGCGGTCCGCGTCTGCGGCGGCGAGGTCAATGTGCAGGAGGTGACCGAGGACGGTTACCGCTGCAAGACGGACCCTTACTGATCCTCACTTACAGGCGCTGCCGGGGCCCATATCCATGTGGAAATGGTCCCGGTGCGCCGCGTTGTAGTCCGGTCCCAGCGTGACGGAGAACAGATCGCAGGCGCCGGTTTGCACTTTTTTCAGGAACTTCGCTTCCTTGCCGCCTGTTCCCCAATGCGTTTTCACGTCGATCAGGCGGCCGTCTTCCAGCCGGAACCCTGAAATATCGACCGCATTGCCATGCGCATGTTCGGACAGGCGGCCGGATCCGGCGATGTTCCGGCAGGAAAAGCTGCCATAGGTCTCGATCCTCGCGAGGGGCGAGCCGAGGATTTCCACAGCTGCCGGCCGTGCGACATGGCGCTCCCACACATAGAGCGCCGCTGCCTCGCCGCAGGTCATGCGCAGCGTCGCGGAATAGGGCGTGAGCGTCCGGTCGAGCGTCAGGGCATTGTAAAGGCCGCACTTTTCTCCCTTTGGCGCATCATCGAGGCGCGTATAGAGTACGCCAGCCTTGTCCAGCGCCGGGAAGCAGACTTCCGGATGCTCTGCCGCACGGGCCAATTGGTGGCCAGTGCCGAGGCCAATTCTGTCGCTGAGGTCCACGGGAGCGAAGGGATTATGCCGGGGCGGCGCCGACATCAGGAACAGGGCGACACACAGGGCAGGCACTGTGATCAGGAGAAGCCAGGCGCGTAGGTGGGGCATCTGCAGTCAGTACCTATAGGGTTCCTTAACCAAAGGGCTATTTCTGTTAACTTACGAGCGTTCGCGACTCGAAGGCGATTCTGCCCGCGGACCTGCACCAGAATGTGGCACGAACCGAGAAGGGGCCAGAATGTCCGACCTCAAGGATGGCGAGCCGGAGAACCGGATCATCAATGAACCCATGAGCGAGGCGCTCTCGAAGCGCTATCTCGCTTATGCGCTCTCGACCATCACGGCGCGGGCCCTGCCGGATGTGCGCGACGGGCTGAAGCCTGTGCAGCGCCGCATCCTGTATGGCATGCGCGTCCTCCGGCTGGACCCGGAAGGCGGCTACCGCAAATGCGCCAAGATCGTCGGCGACGTGATGGGTAACTTCCACCCGCACGGCGACAGCTCGATCTATGACACGCTGGTGCGCCTGGCGCAGGACTTCACGGTTCGCTACCCGCTGGTCGATGGCCAGGGGAATTTCGGCAACATCGATGGCGACAGCGCAGCTGCCTATCGTTACACCGAAGCCCGGATGACCGTGGCGGCAGAGCTCCTGTTGGACGGGCTCAGCGAAGACGCGGTCGACTTCCGCGCGAACTATGCCGAGAACGATGAAGAGCCGGTCGTCCTTCCCGCTGGCTTCCCGAACCTGCTGGCCAATGGCGCGAGCGGCATTGCCGTCGGTATGGCGACCTCGATTCCGCCGCACAATGCCGCCGAAGTGATCGACGCGGCGCGGTTGCTGATCGAAAAGCCGAAGGCGACGACTGCCGAACTGATGGACTTCGTGAAGGGACCGGACTTCCCGACCGGCGGCATCATCGTCGAGCCCTACGAGTCGATGCTGGATGCCTATGAGACCGGCCGCGGCAGTTTCCGCATGCGGGCGCGCTGGGAAACGGAAGACACCGGCCGGGGCACCTACCAGATCGTCGTCACCGAAATTCCCTATCAGGTGCAGAAATCGCGTCTGCTGGAGAAGCTTGGCGAGCTGATCGAAGCCAAGAAGGTTCCGCTGCTGGACGATGTGCGCGACGAGTCCGCTGAGGATGTCCGCCTGGTCCTGGTACCTCGGTCCAAGACGATTGAGCCGGACGTGCTGATGGAAAGCCTGTTCAAGGTCTGCGATCTTGAAACGCGCTTCAGCCTGAACATGAACGTGCTGCACAAGGGCGCGCCGCAGGTCATGGGCCTGAAGGATGTGCTGCAGGCCTATCTGGAGCACCGCCGCGAGGTCGTCGTGCGCCGGGCGCAGCATCGCCTCGACAAGATCGAGAAGCGCCTCCACCTGCTCGACGGCTACCTCAAGGCCTTCCTCAATATCGACGAGGTGATCCGCATCATCCGGACCGAGGATGAGCCGAAACCTGTCCTGATGGAGACGTTCAGTCTCACGGATGTGCAGGCCGAAGCGATCCTCAATCTCCGCCTGCGCGCTCTGCGCAAGCTGGAAGAAATGGAAATCCGCGGTGAGCACAAAAAGCTGACCGAGGAGCGCGAACAGCTGGTCCTCCTGCTTGGCTCCACCCGCCGCCAGTGGACGAAAGTGTCGAAAGAACTGAAAGCGGCGCGTGACGCCTTTGATCCGGACTCGGAACTCGGCCGCCGCCGCGCCACTTTCTCCGACGTCAAGGAAGTCGATCTTGCTGCCGCCCTTGAAGCCTCCAAGCCGAAAGAACCGATCACGGTTGTCCTGTCGAAACAGGGCTGGATCCGCGGCATGAAAGGCCACGGCCTCGACACGAGTTCGGTCAAGTTCAAGGATGGCGACGAGCTTTACCTCGTCGAGGAAGTGATGAGCACGGACAAGCTTATCCTGATGTCATCCGATGGGCGCTCCTTCACCATGGCGGCTGACAAGCTGCCTGGCGGGCGCGGCCATGGTGAGCCGATCCGCTTGACCATCGACCTGGAAGACAGTGTCGACATCATCGCCATGTTCCGGTTCGAACCGGAGCGGAAGCGCGTGATGGCGTCCTCCACCGGCTATGGCTTTGTGGTCGACGAGAAAGAGCTGGAGTCCAACCGCAAGGCCGGCAAGTCCGCCGTCAACACGGGCAAGGGACACCTCGTCTGTTGCCCGGTGGTCGAGGGCGACATGATCGCGGTTGTCGGCACAAACAAGAAGATGCTGATCTTCCCCTTGTCCGACCTGCCGGAAATGGCACGCGGCAAGGGCAACAAGGTGCAGGCCTACAGCGGCAAGGCAGAGCTGAAAGACCTGATCACCTTCGACAAGCGCGATGGCCTGATCGTCATGACTGGCGGGCGCCACCGCGCCTTCCCGGAATGGAAAGACTGGAAAGGCCAGCGTGCCCAGGCCGGCAAGGTCGTGCCCAAAGGCTTCCCGAGAAGCGGGACGTTTACAGGCTGATAAAGAGCGCCCGGCCCGATGGCCGGGCGTTTTTCATTCCACTCAGTAAACCCGCGCGACGGTCTGCTTCATGAGCGGGCCGATCTCCGTATGCAGAACAAGATCGGCGTAGGAGTCGTGATCGGTCTCTTCGCGATTGACGATTACCACGGTCGCGCCGGTCCGCTTGGCGATCACCGGCAGTTCGGCGGCCGGGTAGACGACCAGAGATGAGCCCAGCACGATGAACAGGTCGCTGAGCGCGGCCTCTTCCATGGCGCGGTTCATTTCGTCCTCCGGCATCGCCTGGCCGAACGAGATGACGGCCGTCTTCACAAGTCCGGTGCAGAAGACGCAGGTGATGTCCTCGCCGGCTTCCCAGCGGGGCTTCAGGTCTTCCAGTTCGTAGCGCTTTCCGCACTGCAGGCAGCGGGCATAGCTGGCATTGCCGTGCACCTCGATCACCCGGTTGTCCGCCACGCCGGAGGCCTGGTGGAGATTGTCGACATTCTGGGTGATGACGCTGGAAACCTTGCCCATCTTCACAAGGTCGGCCACGGCATGGTGGCCATCATTTGGTTGCGCGCCTGTCCAGCCGGCGGGATTGTTGAACACCCGGTTCCAGGCCTCGGTCCGCTGCTCGCGCGAGCTGACAAAGTCCTGGAAATAGATCGGCTTCATCTTGCTCCACACGCCGCCGGGGCTGCGGAAGTCGGGAATGCCGCTTTCGGTGGAGATGCCCGCGCCGGTGAAAACCACGGCGCGGCGGCATTGCGAGATCAGGCTGGCGAGAGCTTCAGGTGCGTCAGTCATGTTCCTAATGCTACACGATTTATCCGGTGGCGCTACTGGCTGTGCCTTCAACGGGCTGGCCGAAGAACAGTACGGCGACTGCAAGGATACCGAACAGCGCAAAAGCCGTCCCGCGGACCGGCGCTTTCGCTTCCCGGAACGCGCCGACCGAGGCGATCCCGCATTGCAGCGCGTAGTAATAGGCAAACGCCTTCGAGGCGAAACTGATGATCTGGAAGACATTCGAAAACCAGGTCAGGCCAAGCCCGATCAGGACCAGCATCAGATAGGCCATGCGCGGGGAGACCCGGCCGCCGGACAATTCCTCCACCAGGCCTCCGGCGCCGCTGGTGTCGGCGATCGCCGCGCTGAACTGCGCCGACAGGGCCGCCACGATCAGCAGGGCCGGCAGGAGGATGGATACGATCTTCATCATGTCGACAATCGCCGTCTCGGTCAGCGGGACGGTTTTGGCGTCGAAGGCGTAGGTCAGCAGGATGACATAGGCCATGTAGATGGCGGTCGCGAGCCATTGGGCATAGCGCATTGAACGGATCCGCATCTCCGGCTTGTACTCGTCGCCGAGGTAGCGGGAGGTCTCGAAGCCCTGCACCGTGATGATCAGGCCGAAGGCGAGGGCCATGCCGGTCCAGCCGGTTTGCGAGGGCGCCGAGAAGGTGAGCTGGCCCTGGTCTGCCTGGTGAAAGAAGTAGACGCTGAGCCCGGCCAGAAGCCCTCCGATAATGGCGAGCTTCAGGCTGACGGCGGCCTGCTCCATCTTCTCCATCGCCGAGAAGCCGCGCAGCCAGCCAACCGAGAGGATCAGCAGCAGCACCGCGCTGGTCACGGCCTTGGCCATGGTCGGGGAGTTGAGCGGCGTCATCTTCACGGCGAAAGCGCCGAACAGGTTCAGGTAGTAGGCAACCGAGATACAGTAGGCCAGCGAGAGCGCCCAGGAGGCAAAATACTCGGTCCGCCGTTCCGGTACGCTCCGGTTCGGCCGGACGGCAATATTGGCAATGTTGAACCGGATCGCCGCGCCGAATGCGTAGGCCGCAAGGCACAGGAACAGCATCATCATCGGCGCGTACTGGCCGTAGGAATGGGACAGGATTGGCCCCAGCACGAGGAAGCCGCTGCCGATGATGGAGGCGAGCGGTGTGACCGTGGCACGCCAGGCGCGGGCATCTCTCACGCGTGGCAGCATCAGCACGCCCAGCAGGGCGAGCGTCGTCAGGCTGATGAAGATGTCCTGCAGCAAACCGGCGAGCTTCCTTCCAACTCCGGAACAGAATGGATCAGACTGCGCCGGGTTCCGTTTATGCGTGGTTTCGGGCTGCGGTCTAGACCACGGTGCCGAAGAGGTGGCCGATCACCCCGGTCACCAGCATCGCCGCAACGCCCCAGAAGACGACGCGGGAGGCCGCTTTCAGCTTGCTGGCCCCACCGGCCCGGGCGGAGAGCGCGCCGAGGATGGCGAGGCTGATCAGCGAGACCACCGCCACGACGGGCGTAATAAGTCCAACCGGCGCGAACAGGGCGGCAAGGATCGGCAGGATGGCACCGATGGTGAAGCTGGCGGCGGAGCTGAAAGCCGCCTGCACCGGCCTGGCGGCGACCGCTTCGCTCATGCCGAGCTCGTCGCGGGCATGAGCTTCAAGGGCATCATGCTCGGTCAGCTGCCGGGCCACTTCGCGGGCGGTCTCCGGCGTCAGGCCGCGATTCATATAGATGCCGGTCAGCTCTTCCAGCTCGGCGTCCGGGTGGCTCTTCAGGGCCGCCCGCTCGATTTCGAGGTCTGCCTTCTCCAGGTCCGCCTGCGAGGAGACGGAGACATATTCGCCCGCCGCCATCGACATCGCGCCCGCCACAAGGCCCGCAAGGCCGGCTGTCAGGACGGCGCCCGTCGAGGCGTCTGCCGAGGCGACCCCGATCACGAGGCCCGCAGTCGACAGGATGCCATCATTCGCGCCCAGAACCGCCGCCCGCAGCCAGCCGATCCGCTGGAAATAGTGGTGTTCCACGTGAATGTAGGACTCGTCGGACTGCGGTGGGGATTCTGCCATTTGCCTATCCTTTACAAGACTTTATCCGTGGCCAAACCGGGCGCGATGGTCAAGCGCGCAAATTGCGCAGGTTGCGGCATGGCCGGCCCGCTTTCCCTTGCACGATCCTGCGGCGGCGTTTAGGCGTTGATCTGCAAGGCTTTCCGGAGGGACACATATGCTTATCGCGCTTGGCGTTATTGTTGCCATTATTGGCTTCATTATCCTTATCTATAACGGGCTGGTGATGAAGCGGCAGCGGGTCAACCAGGCCTTTGCCGATGTCGATGTGCAGCTGAAGCAGCGCCAGAACCTGATCCCGAACCTCGTCGAGACGGTCAAAGGCTATGCCAAGCACGAGCAGGAAACCTTCCAGCAGGTGATCGCCGCCCGCAACGCGGCGCAGAGCGCTTCGACCCCGGGGGAAATGAGCCAGGCTGAAGGCATGCTGACCGCCTCGCTCGGCAAACTGTTCGCCCTCGCCGAAGCCTATCCGGACCTGAAAGCCAACCAGAACTTCATCCAGCTGCAGAACGAACTCTCGGCCATCGAAGACAAGCTGGCCGCGGCGCGCCGCTTCTACAACTCGGCCGTTCAGGACTACAACACCTCCCGCGAACAGTTCCCGGGCTCCATCATTGCCGGCATGTTCAATTTCGAAGGCCGCGACTTCTTCGATGTCGGCGTCGAAGGCCGCGAGGCCCTCAGCACCCCGCCGGAAGTCAAGTTCTAGGCGTCGCTTGTCTGTGCTAACCTCCTGCTGAACACGGGAGGTGACCATGAAAAGATTTATCGAAGCGGCGGCAGTCCTGACTGTCGCCGCCTTTGTCTCCGGCTGTGCCGCCGCCCCCAGCAGCGGCAGCTGGAGCGCGTCGAGCTGGAATGGCCTCGCGCCGCAGAATGTCTATGGCGGGAACTATCAGTTCTTTGCCGCGCCGGCCGAAGGGCAGGGCTTCAAGCTGAAATTCTCGGTCAAGACCGATGGCAATTTCAACATTGCCAGTGCCGGCCCGCCCGCCGAGGCAGACCTTGAGGCCGCTGCTGAAGCCGCCGCGCCGGAAGGCTGCACGCTTGTCTCTGTCGAACGCACGCCGGATGGCGGGGCGCTCGCCGATTATGATTGCGGTGGGACGGAATAGGCGCGCCAGCACGTGCGACGCCCGTAAAGGCGCTTGGTCGGTGAGCTGAATTTTCAGGTCAGGTTCGCCGGTCAGGTTTCCGGCAGGGGGAGGGCTGAGGCCCTTCTCCTTGGGGAGAAGGGGTTGGGGATGAGGGGCCATGGCACATCAGCGCGTGCAGAATTTGCAGAAATACCTCTGCCCCTCACCCCAACCCCTCTCCCGAGGGAGAGGGGCAGCACGCGGACATATTCCGGCACAGCCATCCGCCCGTCGCACGCGGCGGCGAGGCGGGCGTTATAGTACGCGGCAGGTTTCAGAATCGCGTGCTCTTTCTTCTGCCCTGGCATCCATTCGATCCTGACAAGATAGACGCGCAGATTGTCTGTCACGCTCCAGCGATACACCACGCCCCGGCCATAGGCGGCCCGGATCTGCGCGCGCAGCATCAGCACCTGGACCCAGATCATGGGCCAGACAAAGGCAAGTTGCGGCGGGAAGCCCGGAGGAAGACGAAAGAGTGACATGGGCCGCACTATACGTCAGGCCACGGAGGTGTTGGATAAGTTTGTTTTTGGGGGAGTAGTTGCAGCAGGATGGGCCTTGTCAGCTGGTGGATAAGCCCCCTCCACTCGTCATCCCGGAAAGCGCAACGCGCTTATCCGGGACCTTCTTTCCTTTGCTTCTTCATCCTTCGATGCCCTGCGCTTGCGCTTGGGCCTTCTCGGGGAAATCGCAGTGCGATTTCTGATCCCTCGAAGCGCTCAGGATGAGTCCCGTTCTTTGCTGCACTTCATGAGCGCTCATGCTGAGCGAAGTCGAAGCATGGGCGCGGGCTTTCACAGTATGTGAGAAGGTCCCGGATATTTGCTGCGCAAATTCCGGGATGACATGTGAGTGGAGCATGACGAGCGCAGGACGAAATACGTCTACGCCATGACTATGTATGACCAGTCATGACCATACCGGACTATAGGCGACTATAGCGGACTACAGCGCCCCGAACCACGGCACCAGACGCGCGATCGCTTCTTCGATCTGCGGCGTGGAGAGGGCGAAGGAGAAGCGCATGAAGTGCTTGCCATCGACGGGGTCGAAGTCGACGCCCGGGGCGGTGGCGACGCCGGTCTCTTCCAGCAGCTTCAGGCAGAAGGCGAGGCTGTCGTCGGTGAAGCGCGAGACGTCCGCATAGATATAGAAGGCGCCGTCAGGCGGGGCGATCTTTTCGAGGCCGAGCTTTGGCAGCGCTTCCAGCATGAGTTCGCGGTTGCGGCGGTAGACCTCGACATGTCCGTCCAGTTCCTCGCGCGCATCCATGGCGGCAAGCCCGGCATGCTGGGACAGCGACGGCGCGGTGAGGAACAGGTTACCGATATAGGCGCCGGTGCGCTTTGCCATGTCCGGCGGGGAGACCAGCCAGCCGAGCCGCCAGGGCGCCATGGAGAAGTATTTCGAGAAAGAGTTCACGATGTAGGCGTCCGGGGAATATTCCAGCATGGAATGGATCTCCGGGCCGAAGCTCAGCCCGTGATAGATCTCGTCTGAAATGATGCGGATGCCTTTTGCCTTTGCCACCTCTGCGATGGCAGCCAGTTCGGACGCCGGGATGATCGTGCCGGTCGGGTTGGCGGGGCTGGCGATGATGACGCCCTGCGGCGCCGGGTCCAGCGCGTCGAGCGCGGCAGCGGACAGCTGGTAGCGCGTGTCTTCGCCGCAGGCGATTTCCACGCCTTCAAAGTTCAGGGCGCGGACCGTATTGCGGTAGGCGACATAGCCCGGCCGGGCAAAGGCGATGCGGTCGCCCGGCGAGAAGGCCGTGGCGAGCGCCAGCACCAGCGCAGGCGAGGCGCCGTTGGTGATGACGAGGCGGCCGGGCGTCAGGTCCACGCCATACATGTCTTTGTAGTGCCGGCAGATGCGCGCCTTCAGGGGCTGGCTTTCCCAATAGCCCATCGGGTCTGTGTCCAGCACTTCATGGCTGCGGGCGATGGCGGCTTTCGGGGCCGGTGTGGAGGGCTGGCCGAACTCCATATGCAGGATGCTGCGGCCTTCTTCCTTCAGTTCATGCGCGCGTTTGGAAATCGTGATCGCGCGGAACGGATCGATGTCTTGTCCCATGGGAGAAATACTTCTTGCTGGATTACTTGGCGACGAGGGAGGGGAGCCATGTGGCGAGGCCGGGCAGGGTGGCGACCAGCGCGATCATGATCAGCTGCAGCGCAATGAACGGGATCGCCCCGCGCCAGATCTGCATTGTGCTGACTTCCGGCGGGGCGGCGCCGCGCAGGTAGAACAGGGCGAAGCCGAAGGGCGGTGTCAGGAAGCTGGTCTGCAGGTTCAGCGCCATCAGGATGGCGAGCCACACCGGATCGAAGCCGAGCAGGATCAGCGGCGGGGCGACAAGCGGCACGACCACGAACACGATCTCGATGAAGTCGAGGAAGAAGCCCAGCACGAACATGACGATCATGGTCATCAGCAGCGCGCCCCAGCGGCCGCCCGGCATGGCGTGCAGCACGTCCTTCACGATGTCGTCGCCGCCGAAACCGCGGAAGACAAGGCTGAAGAGGGACGCGCCGATCAGGATGAGGAAGACCATGCTGGTGATGTGCGTCGCCGATTTCAGCGCAGGCATCAGCTGGCGCATGCGGCGTAGCACCAGCAGGCCGGCGCCGATGGCTGCGAAGAAGATCAGCGTGGCGAGCAGGGTGAGGGTCACGCCGGCCATGTTGGCGGCGCTCATCTGTTCCACGCCGAGGCGCAGGTCCATCGTGTTGCGCACGATGAGGACGAGGATGAGGCTGGCGAGGCCTGCCAGGATGACCGGGGCGAGGCGGCTGCCGGCTTCGCGGGCGAGGCGCAGGCCTGCCAGCAGGATGGCGCCCGAGGCCCCGATGGCTGCGGCCTCCGTCGGCGGAGCCACGCCGCCGAGAATGGCGCCGAGCACGGCGAAGATCAGGGCCAGCGGCGCGCCGAAACCGAAGGCCACTTCCTTGAAATTGAGCGGGGCGGTGTCGTCATCCACGGTCACGGCCGGGCAGCGTTTCGGCTGGGTCACGGCGTTGAACGCGATCCAGGCGAGGTAAAGCCCGACCAGCAGGATGCCGGGGATCAGCGCGCCCGCAAACAGGTCGCCCACGGAGACGACGAGCGACTTGCCGCCACCCGACAGGCTGGCCTGGCTGGCCGCGTTGGAGACGGCATCGGCGAGCAGGATTAGCACGATGGAAGGCGGGATGATCTGGCCGAGCGTGCCCGAGGCGGCGATGGTGCCGCTGGCAAGGCGCGGGTCATAGCCCTGTTTCAGCATGGACGGCAGGGCGATCAGCGTCATGGTGATGACGGTCGCACCGACAATCCCGGTGGAGGCGGCGAGCAGGGCGCCGACGAGGACCACCGCATAGCCGAGGCCGCCATTCAGCTTGCCCAGAAGGCGGCTGGCGATATGCAGCAGGTCTTCGGCCACGCGCGAGCGTTCGAGGATCACGCCCATCAGAACGAACAGGGGCACGGCGATCAGCGTCGTGTTCTGCATGATTGAGCCGCCCTGTATGCGGCTCGGCAGGGAGCGCAGCAGCGGTTCCGGGAAAACGCCGAGACCGATGCCGATCAGGGCGAAGATCAGCGCGACGCCGCCCAGCGTCAGCGCCACGGAATAGCCCATTAGCAGCGCCCCGATGGCGCTGGCGAACATGAGCAAAGCGAGGATGATCTCAAGCTCCATGAGCGCTCTCCGTTTCGGAGGTGGCCGGAACTTCATTCTCCAGCTTGCCGGTCAGACGCAGCGCCGCCTTCAGCGCTTCCGACAGGCCCTGCGCCAGCATCAGCACGGCAAAGGCCGGGACGAGCGTCTTGAACAGGTACAGGAAAGGCAGGCCATCGGACTCGCTGGAGCCCTCGAACAGCGACCAGGCGCGGGCAAGGCCCTGCTCGCCGGTCGTCAGGAGGCGGATACAGATCGGGAAGAGGAAGAAATAGATGCCCGCCAGCTCGATCCAGTTGCGGCCATCGGCGCCGAAGCGTGGGCGCAGGATGTCGACGCGCACATGTCCGTCATCGCGCAGCGTCGCCGCCGAGCCGAGCATGAACATCGCCGCGAAGGCATAGATCACCAGCTCATTCAGCCATGTGAAGCTGATGCCATAAGTGTATCTCAGCACGACCACGGAGAGCTGGAACAGGACCAACAGAAGCGCGCTGGCGATGGCCCCGCCGAGGGCGATGCCGCTTATGGAATCGATGATGGCGCTGACGCGTTTCGACAGGCCCTCGACCAGGCCGGGCACGACCAGCGTGATGAGCGGCAACAGGAAGACCGGAAGCAGGGCGATGCCCACCCATTTCAGGACTGTGCCGAGGTGAAGGAAGAAGGCCGGATCCATGACGGGCTGCCCGGCTATTTGTTCGCGTCGCGGGCGGCGTAATAGGCGCCGTCCGAAATCGTCGACCAGCCGCGCATCAGCTTCAGCGATTTCTCGAAGCTCTCATAGATACGCTTTTCGATCCCGTCCTTGCCGGAGGCGGCGCGCACGTCCCAGGCCGCTTCGGCCATGGCGCTGACGACTTCCGGCGGGAAGCTGCGCAGCTGCACATTGTGTTCGTTGACCAGAAGGTCGAGATGGACCGAGTTCTGATAGGTGAACTCGCCCAGCGATGTGTGGTTCACGCTTTCGCAGGCGGCCTTGATGACGGCCTGTTCGCCCGGCGAGAAATTGTCCCAGACGCGCCGGTTGATGCCGCAGGCGAGGCTGGAGCCGGGCTCGTGGAAGCCAGGGCCGTAATAATAGGGCGCCTCCCGGTAGAAGCCGAGATAATAGTCGTTCCACGGGCCGACCCATTCGGTCGCGTCGATGGCACCGGTCTGCAGCGACTGGTAGATCTCCCCGCCCGGAATGGCGATGGACGAGCCGCCGAGCGCGCGCAGCACGTCGCCGCCTTGCCCGGGAATACGCATCTTGAGGCCGACAAGATCGTCGAGGCTGTTGATCTCCTTACGGAACCAGCCGCCCATCTGGTGGCCGGAGTTTGCCGCCTGGAACGCCTTCACGCCGAACTGGCCGGAAAGCTCGTCCCAGAGTTCCTGGCCGCCGCCGAAATCGATCCAGCCCATGATCTCCTGCGCCGTCATGCCGAAGGGCACAGCGGTAAAGAAGGGATAGGCGGGGGATTTGGCCGTCCAGTAATATTCGGCGCCGTGATACATATCGGCAGAGCCGTTCGCGACCGCGTCGAAACATTCGAAGGCCGGGACCAGTTCGCCAGCCGCGAAGACCTTCACCTCGATCACGCCATCCGTCTCGGCCATGATGCGGCGGGCGACGCGCTCGGCCGCTTCACCGAGGCCGGGCAGGCCTTTCGGCCAGGTGGTGACCATGTTCAGCCGCCGGCGGTTGCGGGTGATCGCCGGTGTGCCGGCCAGCGGGGTGGTGCTGGGATTGGCAAAGGCGGCTGCTGCGCCGCCAAGGCCAAGCACACCCGCGCCAACGAGGTTACGTCTGTTGATCATGCGTTTCCTTCCCCCATTACCCGTCTGGGCGCCCCGGACCCGGTCTCTTCACGGACCTATTCGTCGTCGCGGAGCAGCCTCCAGCGGTCTCCGTCGAGCACTTCGAGCGGTTTGTAACGGCGTTTGTAATCCATTTTCGGGCTGCCCTTGACCCAATAGCCCAGATAGACGTGCGGCAGGCCAAGGTCCTGCGCATGCCGGATATGATCCAGGATCATGAAATGGCCGAGCCCGCGGCTCTCCAGCTCCGGGTCGAAGAATGTGTAGACCATCGAGAAGCCGTCATGCAGCACATCGGTGATCGAGCAGGCGACCAGCGGGGCATCTTCCTCCGGCCCGTCGCGGTATTCGAAGATCAGGCTTTTCACCGGGCTTTCGCCGACCATGGCCGCATAGTCGCGATAGGACATGTCCGACATGCCGCCGCCATCATGGCGGGTTTTCAGATAGGCCTTCAGCAGGGTGTATTGCTCGCGTGTCGGTTCGGCCTCGACCTGATGGCGCACAAGGCTGCCATTGCGCTGCATGGCCCGCCGGTCATTGCGCGACGGGATGAAGTCCCGCGTCGGTACGCGCACGCTACGGCAGGCATTACAGCGCGGGCAGGCCGGCCGGTAGGCGATGGTCTGGCTACGCCGGAACCCCGACTGGCTGAGCAGATTGTGGACGAGATCCGATTCGGTGATCGAGAGATTCGTGAACGCCTTGCGCTCGCGCCGGCCCGGCAGATACGGACAAGGGCTCGGATTCGTTACGTAAAAACGCAACGAACGCTCCAGACCGGGGGGCAGGATCTTCGAGTCCGTAAATTTCATGTGTCTGACACTACACTTACAGATCAAACCGCCAAGGGGCGAAGAGCGTAAACACGCACCAAAGCACGAAAACAAGCGGCCCGCCAAAGCGGACAAAATCGCTGAACCGGTAATGGCCGGGGCCCATGACCAGCATGTTCGTCTGATAGGCGATCGGCGTCGCAAAGCTGCAATTGGCGCCATAGATCACCGCCAGAAGGAAAGGCAGCGGGTCTGACACGTTCAGCTCGTGCGCTGCAGACAGGGCAATCGGTGAGAACAGAATGGCCGTGGCCGCGTTCGAGAGCAGGTTTGTCAGGATGGCGACCGCCAGGAACAGGGCCGACAGGACCGCCAGCGTGCCATAGGGCGAGGCGATATTGACGACGGTGTGCGCAATGGCGTTGGCCGCGCCGGTTTTCTCCAGCGCCATGCCCATGGCCAGCGCGGCGCCGATGACGAGGAAGATGCGCAGGTCCAGCGACCGGCTGGCCTGACGGTAGTTGAGGCAGCCGGTGATCAGCATGGCCACGGCGCCCAGCACCGACGCGTGCAGGATCGACAGCAGGCCGGAGGCGGCAGAGGCGACGAGACCGATGGCGATGATGCGCGCAGCCAGTGTCTTTGTGGTCAGCGGGATTTCGGTCTGCGACCATTCCAGCAGGATCAGGTCGCGGCTCTGGCGCATTTCGAGGAAGGCATCGGGCGGGCCGCACAGGAGCAGCGTGTCGCCGGATTCAAGACGAATTTCGCCGAGCTTGGTGCGGATCATGCGGCTGCGGCGCTGGATGCCCAGCGTGACGGCGCGGGTCAGGCGGCGGAAACCCAGCATTTCCACAGTGCGGCCCACCATGCGCGAACCGGGCGCAATCACGGCTTCGGTCAGGGACAGGCGGCGCGGCTTGCCGCTGTCGTCCAGGTCTCCGCCAGCAGACTGCCAGACCTGCTGGAGGAAGTCCGGCTGCCGGGAGAGGACGTTCTGCAGGGCGGCGCGTGTGGCGGCGACGATGACAAGGTCGCCGGGGCGCAGCGTGATGTCCTCATAGGGCGGCAGGAAAGCGCGCTCGCCGCGCTGGATCATGCGCACGGTCATGTCGGGCAGGTCGGTGAACATGCCGGCGACAGGCTTCTTGCCTTCCAGGAAGTGGCCCTGCGTGACTTCGATCTGGGTCAGGAACTGCTTCGACGAGGTTGGCGCGATGTCTTCTGTCAGGCCCTCGCGGACCGGCAGCAGGAAGCGCGAGAAGATCAGGAGATAGACCATGCCGGCGGCGGCCAGGACGAGGCCCATCGGCGATTGTTCGAAGAAGCCGAGCTGGCGTCCTTCCAGCCGGTCGAAGGCTTCGGCGGCCAGCAGGTTGGTCGATGTCCCGATCAGCGTGGTCATCCCGGCGAAGATGGAAATGAAGCTGAGCGGCATCATCAGCTTGGACGCCGTGGATTTCATCCGGTGGGCGATGGCGCTCATCACCGGCAGGAACATGATCACGATCGGCGTATTGTTGACGAAGGCGCTGATGACGAAGACGGCCAGGAAAGCCAGCAGCAACGTCATCCTGGGGCGGCGGTCATAGCCGGACAGGAGCACCTTGGTCGGGCCTTCCAGCGCGCCGGTCTGGAACAGGCCCTGTCCGACGACCAGCAGCGCCATGATGGTGATCAGGGCCGGATTGCCGAAACCGGAGAGCAGGTCCTGCGCGCTGATCGGGGTGCCGTCCTCGCCATGTGCCCCCGGCAGGGTGAACAGGACAAGCAGCGCCGCGATCACGCAGACCGAGACAAGCTCCATCGACCAGCGGTCGAGCATGTAAAAGCAAATTGCCGCGCAGACGACGCCGAGGCTCGCCCACATAGGCCAATTGGACAGGAATTCTGCGAGCATCAGCGCTCCGGGACTTTCTGGTGTAGCCCCCGGAAACCGGAGGGCGTTAACCCTCTACTTGTACCAGTATGCTGACCCGGCGGTTAACGGGCAAGTGGGGCTGTGCTGCTAACAAAGGTCGCGTGTCGGCAAGACCGGTCACGCCGCGGATGCGTTCCGGGGCGACACCTTCGGCTTCGAAGACCCGGCGGGCCTCGTTTGCCCGGTCGGAAGACAGCTCCCAGTTGGAGTAGCCGGGCACAAGGCTGGGGAAGGCGTCGGTATGGCCTTCAAGGGTCAGGGTGCCCTCCGTGCCGGCCAGGGCCGTGGCGGTATCGCGGGCAAGAGCCAGGCCGGTTTCGGTAAAATGGCCATTGGCGCGGTCGAACAGCGGGCGCTCGGCCGTGTCGACAAGGTCGATCCGGATGCCGTCAGCCTGCTTCGCCAGCATCACGCTGGACCCGGCAGCCATCAGGGCGGGATTTTCGCTGAGCGCGCTGAACACGCGGTCGGCCGCCGACGGGCCGGACTGGACAGCCACGGCCGTGGCGGCGTCCGGTGTACGGTTATGGAAATAGTCGGCAATCTCTGCCCGGTCGTCGGCGGAGACACCGCTGACCAGCCACATGAGCAGGAAAAACGCCATGAGGGCGGTCAGGAAGTCGGCGTAAGCCATCTTCCAGGTGCCTGCCTTGCGGGCGGGCGCAACGGGCATTCTGCCCGCGCTTCGTGAAGAGTAAGTGGCATAAGCCATCTGCTCGCTCGGACCCTCTCCTTCTGAGTGGTGTGCCTGTATTAGCAGGCCTTGGTGAAGGTCAGGTCACGCGAGACGGTGGGATTTCGATGAAATTCGATCTATCTGGAACAGGTACAATTGGAGAATCGATATGGCACGCACGGCATTTCTGGGCCTCGGAGTGATGGGATTTCACATGGCAGGCCACCTGGCCGCGAAGGGCCATGAGGTTGTGGTGTGGAATCGGACCCATGCGAAAGCCGAGAACTGGGCCGCCCAGCACAAGGGCGAAGTGGCGAAAGACCCGGCCTCTGCTGCCTTCGGCGCGGAATATGTCTTTCTCTGTCTTGGCGACGACCCGGACGTGGCCGAAGTGTTCGCAGCGATGGAACCGAGCGTTGCGGCCGGTATGGTCGTGGTCGATCACACGACCGCTTCGGCAGACCTTGCCCGCGATCTCTATGCCCGGTGCAAGGCGAAGGGCGCGCATTTCCTGGATGCCCCGATCTCCGGCGGAGAAGCCGGGGCGCGAAACGGCGCCCTGACCATCATGTGCGGCGGTGACGACCCGACCTTCGAACAGGCCCAGCCCATCATGGCCGCCTATGGCAAGCGCATGACCCATATCGGCTGTGCCGGGTCCGGCCAGCTCGCCAAGTCCGTCAACCAGATCTGTATCGCCGGCATCGTGCAGGGCCTCGCCGAAGGGCTGCACTTCGCCGAGAAGGCCGGGCTGGACACCGCCGCCGTGATCGAGGCGATCAGCGGCGGCGCGGCGCAGAGCTGGCAGATGGAAAACCGCTGGAAGACAATGGTGGACGATCATTACACGCACGGCTTTGCCGTCGACTGGATGCGCAAGGATCTGCGTATCACGCTGGAGGCCGCGCGGGACAATGGCGCCACGCTGCCGGTGACCGCGCTGGTCGACCAGTATTACGCCGACGTGCAGGCAATGGGCGGCAATCGCTGGGATACGTCCAGCCTTCTGGCCCGGCTGAAGCGATGAGACGGCTCGACATTCACCTCAAGGCGGGCGACCGCTTTGACAATGTGCTGAGCGCGGTGAAAGCGTCTGAGCCGGTGGACTATTACATCCTCGATACCGAACGGAAGGACCGCAGACTGATCTCTGTGTTCATCCGCGAGGGGGTGGAGCAGGTTCTGATGGATAATGTCCAATCGGCGCTGGAAGGCAGCAATGGCTGGCGCATCAGCATCCTGCCGATCGAAGCGACCGCGCCCAAGCTGGAAGAACCGACGGAAGGCAAACAGGTAAAATCGCAACAGGCGACGCGGGAGGAAATCTATTCCGACGTCGCAACGGGCGCACGGCTGGACCGCAACTTTATCGTGATGGTGATCCTGTCGACCATCGTGGCAACGATCGGCCTGAATTCGGATGGTGTCGCGGCGGTGATCGGTGCGATGGTGATTGCACCACTCCTCGGACCTGTTCTTGGCTTTTCGATGGGGGCCGCCCTGGGAGACGACAACCTGCTGAAGCAATCGACATTGACGCTGGCCGCCGGCATCGGCGTCGCCCTCGCGCTTTCGCTGGCCTTGTCTTTCGTCCTGCCGATCAATCTGGAAAGCCGTGAATTGATGACACGGGCCGAAGTGCGCCTCGATGGGCTTGCGCTCGCCATGGCGGCAGGCGGCGCGGCGGCACTGTCCCTCACCAGCAGTCAGTCTTCGGCCCTTGTCGGCGTGATGGTCGCAGCGGCGCTGCTGCCGCCCGGCGCGGCGGTCGGTCTCTTTGCAGGCGCGGGCGAGTGGACCCTGGCGTTGCGGGCCTGCCTGTTGTTGGCCCTGAACGTGGCGGCGCTGATCCTGTCGGCGCTGATCGTTTTCCGGCTGCGCCGTATCCGGCCGCGTTCATGGATCGAGCAGAAGAATGCCAACCGGGCCGTGCTGCTGAATGCTCTTTTATCGGGCTTTGTGCTGATCGCTTCCGTGGCACTGATACTTTATCTTGATCTCGGGAACAAAGTGTCGATCGGATAAAGCAAGACAGACAATTCCAGAGTTCCTGATGACCGACCCAACCCAATTCCGCTCACGGATTGCGACGGAAGACGATATCCCTGCGATCATCGACCTGATGCGCGCCTCCATCGCCGAGAACATGAAGGACTTCCTGTCGGATGCTGAAATCGAGGCGGCGCAGGAAACGATGGGCGTCGACCGCAGCCTGATCGCCGACCGCACCTATTTCGTGATCGAGGCGGAAAAGGATGGTGAGACGGTCATGGTGGCCTGCGGCGGCTGGGGCAAACGGCGCACGCTGTATGGCGGCGATCACACGGTGGGCCGTGATGACAGCCTGTCGGACCCGGCGACCGAGGCGGCCCGCATCCGCGCGATGTACACGCATCCTGACTGGACGCGGCGCGGCATAGGCTCGATGCTGCTGGACCTTGGCGAGCAGGCAGCGCGTGAGGCCGGCTTCCGCACGATCGAGCTTGGCTCCACCGTGCCAGGACTGCCGCTCTACGAAGCGCGCGGCTATGTGGCGTTCCACACTGTGCACCAGATCGGCGCGAATGGAGAGAAGAGCACGATCATTCACATGCGCAAGCCGCTGTAAGCAGGCCGGGCAGCGGGTTTACATCCGGGCGGGAACTCCTAGGTTGTGAGGTGAGACCCCCAAAGCACCCGCGAGAGCGACGCGGCCTTTGATGACCCACACCCCCGAAAAGATTGGAATTATCATGACGCAGGTCAAAAACGGTGACACCGTCAGCATTCACTATACCGGTACGCTGAACGACGGCACGACCTTCGACAGCTCCGAAGGCCGCGATCCGCTGGCCTTCCAGGTCGGCTCCGGACAGATCATCCCGGGCCTCGATTCGGCCATGCCTGGCATGGCTGTCGGCGACAAGAAAACCGTCAACGTGCCGTGCGACCAGGCTTATGGCCCGGTCAATCCGGACATGCGCCAGCAAGTGCAGCGCACCGAAATCCCGGCCGAAATCCCGACCGAAGTCGGTACCCGCCTCCAGATGCAGGCCCAGAACGGCCAGGTCATTCCGGTTGTCGTGGTCGATGCGAACGAAACCACGGTGACGCTGGACGCCAACCACCCGCTGGCTGGCCAGGACCTGACCTTCGCCATCGAACTGGTCGAGATCAAACCGGCCGCCTGAGGCAGCTGACAACCGTCTTCCGGCGTCGTCTCACATCCTGCGGGGTGCAGATGCGCTGAAGGAACAGAGTGTGGCCCGCGTGCAGGAATGCCGCGGGCCACATGTTTTTTTAGCGGCAGGTGAGTGATATACGTCTGCAGGCTTGGGTTTCCCCGCCAGCTATATCATCTGTAAGCAGAATGACCGGTCAGGTCTCCACCGCTTCAAACCGTTTGCGATAGGCCAGGGGCGACGTGCCCGCAATTTCGCGGAAGGCCGTACGGAACGTTTCGACCGAGGCGAAGCCCGACTGGAGGGCAATGTCGGCAATGTCCAGCCGGGTCGTTTCCAGCAGGTTCATGGCGCGCAAGACCCGCTCGCGGCGCAACCATTTCAAGGGCGTGGTGCCGGTGCCTTCCCGGAACCGGCGCAGGAAAGTCCGTTCGCTCATGCCCGCGAGATCGGCGAGGCAGGTAATTGTCAGGGGGCGGTCAAGTTGTTCCCGGGCCATGTCCAGCACACCGGCGATGGACTTGCCGGGCCGCTCCTGTACCGGTGCCTCGACATATTGGGACTGCCCGCCATCCCGGTGCGGGGGCGCAACCAGGCTGCGGGCGACCTTGTTGGCGATGCCGGACCCGTAATCCTGCCGGATGATGTGCAGGCTGGCGTCGATGCCTGCGCTGCTGCCGGCGGAGGTGATGATGCTGCCCGCATCGACATAGAGTACGTCATCGACAAGATCGATCTCCGGGAATTGCTGTTTCATGCGGGGCAGGTGGTTCCAGTGGGTCGTGGCCTGGCGTCCGTCGAGCAGGCCCGCATGGGCCAGGACGAACGCACCGGTGCAGTAGGAGACGAGGCGGGCCCCGCGGGCATGCGCCGCCGTCAGCGCGTCCAGCAGGTCGTCCGGGGGCGTCTCTTCCACGTCGCGCCAGCTGGGAATAATGATCGTATCTGCGTCTTCGGTGATCTCCAGCCCATGCTCTGCGACGACAGAGAAGCCGCCCATGGCCCGGTTCGTTACGGACGCCGCAGCAACGCGGAAATCGTACCAGTCCACGCCGAGTCCCGGTCGTTCCCAGCCGAAAATCTCTGCGGCGATCCCGAATTCGAGCGGCCAGAGCCGGTCATAGGCAAGGGTGACGACCCGGTGGCGCGGGGCAGATCCATTATAGGGCATGGGGCCTCCGGAATTGGCGAAAAACGACCAGACGTTGTCATTATCGCCAATTCCGGACGAAAAGGCAAACGCCTAACTTCGCGGCATCTTTGGATACAGCGAGGAGTACTTCTCATGATGACTTCAATTACCTGCGTTTCCCGCGCACGCCGGTCGGCTCTGCTGGGCGGCCTTCTGGCCTTGTTTGTCCTGCCAGCCATGGCCAGCCCCGCGGGCACTTATGTCCGCACGATTGACGGGAGGGATTCGCCGGCTGACCGGTGCGCCGCCGCAGCGGCCAGGTCGGGAAAGACAACCCCATCCGGCATTGCGGCCTGTACCCGCGCGATTGTCGAGTCAGGAACCAATACGAAAATCCGGGCGGCCAGCCTGACGAACCGCGCGCTGCTTTATCGGCAATCCGGAGCATTGAAAAAGGCCCGGGCCGATTGCGGGCGGGCCCTGGCGCTGGTGCCGGATCATCCGGGGACGGCCGTTACCTGTTCTGCGGTGTACATCAATTCCGGAGCGCCGCGTGCAGCCATCGATCTTCTGGAAAACGCGCCGCTGCCTGCGCCTGGTTTGCAGTATCGCTACTACCATAACCTCGCGCTCGCCCATCACGATCTGGGGGAGTATGCGCAGGCATATGATTATCTTCAGAAGACGCTGGCGGCGAAGCCGGATTTTCTGCCCGCCATCGAACTGAAGAAACAGTACCGTGTGGCGGAAGAGTAAGCGTGGGGGCTGTTCAGCCCCCGCTGTTTATTCCGCCGGAACGGCCGTGAATTCTTCCTTCCAGGCGGCCATCTCTTCGCGGTTGTCATGGTCCCAAGGGTGGAAGCCGGGCTTGAACCAGGAGAGCCAGGTTTTCCAGCCTGTGCCGAACAGCGATGGCTTCTTCCAGAGGAAGGCCTTCACGGCGCGATCTGCCTCTTCCTGCGTGTAGCCATCGGCTTTCAGCAGCTCTGCGGCATAACCGGCGATATTCCTGGTGAAATTGGTGGTGATGAGCAGCATCGACAGGCAGCGCCGGTAATAGCGCTTCAGCGGCGACCAGTCTTTCGTCGCTTCCAGGAAGACGTCATAGGCAACCGCCTTGTGTTCGGTCTCTTCCATGGCGTGCCAGCGCCACAGGCGTTCCAGTGCGGGATCGGTCTTGCTGAACAGCGGGCCGTAATCGGTGTGCAGATCCATCATCAGGTCTGCCATCATGGCGGTGAAGTGTTCCAGGCAGATCGTCGCCATCAGGATACGGAAGTTTCCGCCTTCATAGGCGAATTTGATGTTCTCCCGGATTTCGGATTCGATCGCGTCGACCGGGTATTTCTTGCGGTCGATCTTGTTGTTCAGCAGGTGATGCTCTCGCGAGTGAATGGCTTCCTGGCGGATGAAGTCTTTCACATCCTGTTCCAGCTTGCCGGAGACCTCATTCTTGTAGGCCTTCACCGCATCGATGAACATGCGCTCGCCATCCGGGAAGGTCAGCGACATGGCGTTGAACACGGCCGTGGCCACCGGATCGCCGTCCAGCCACGGGCCATTGTCGGCGGCGGCCATGTCGAAGTGGAGATCGCGGGGCAAAATCGTCACATCTTCAGGTGTGCGCTTGGTCGTCATCGTGTTTCGTGCCTTTTTAGAGCCTGCCGGTAACTCGTCTTAAAGGGGTAGATAGTACTACTGACAAAAATGTCAATAACAGAAACCAACACCCCCCGTATCCGCCGCACGCCCGAAGAGTCGCGTGCGAATATCCTGTCTGCGGCCGAAACCCTGCTGGTGGAGCAAGGGCCGCAATCGCTGCGTCTGGCAGATGTGGCGAAGGCGGCAGGCGTGGCCAACGCCACCGTGCTGCACCATTTCGGTTCCATCAGCGCCGTTCACACCGCCCTGATGGAGCGGATGATTGCGGATCTGGTCGACAGCATCATGGCGATTGAGATCCCGGCCGATGCGCCGGTGGAGGCCCGCGCCGTGGGCCTGACAACGCTGTTCGATGCACTGGAATCGCCGGGCGCCGCGCGCCTCGCCGCATGGCTGGAACTCACCGACGAGACCAGCCGCCTGACCGTCGTGCGCGAAGCGGTGCAGGAGGTTGCCCAGAAAAAGATCTCCAGCGCCGGCGTGCCGGAAGACCTCGCCGAAGACATGATCCTGCTCAGCGTCACCCTCGCCGTCGGCGTCGGCCTGTTCGGCCCCTCACTGAGCAAACTGATCGGCAAACCCGAGGGCCGGGCAAGGGAACTGACACTTCAGATGCTGCTGGCGAATTTCGAGCGGTTGGCGGGGTGATGGGTTCAAAAGGTCAGGACCGGGCCGGGTCGCTTCCGGATACCTGCGGTTCGTCCAGCAGGTCGTCGATGAAGACGGAGACCAGCATCGCCTGGCTGTTCACGCCGGCTTTGGCGTAAATCTGGCTGAGTTGAGACCGGATCGTTCCGGCCGCCGCGCCGCGCAGCCGGGCAATCTCGGCCACGTCGCAGCCCTTGAGGGCAAAGAGCGCGACCTCGCCTTCGCCCTTGGTGAGGCCCCATTCCCTGAAGCGCAGGTCAATGTGCTCCGCGAAAGCGCCCTGGGCCCGCGACAGCGCCTGCTCCTTGCGGCGCAGATCCCGGGTGAGGCGAACGATATTTCGGGAACTGAGGATGACCCCCGTCAGCAACGCCACGGCGATCACGCATTCCATCGCCAGTTCGAGCCTTGGTCCATTCGTGCTGGCCACGAGCCAGTCTTCGAACCCGTCGGCGACAAAGAAGGCCGCCGCGACGACCTGCAGCGTCATCAGCCCCACCGGAAGCAGCAGCGACCATTCCGTAAGCCGCTCCACTCGGCGGGCGCTGGCCTGGGGAGTATGTTTCATAGGACATCCGCTTAATTAGAGCGTTTTGCGCGCCTGCTTATGGGCTTTCCCACGCGCCGGGTTTAGCAGCCACACCGGATTCCGATCAACCAAGGAGATGAGGCGTGACCCAAACCGAAAAAGCCGTACTGACCAAGGTGCCCGCGATCACCTTCGGGTTCTGGATCATCAAGATTCTGGCGACCACGTTCGGCGAGACGGCGGGCGACAGCGTCTCGATGTCATGGCTGGGGGAGACGACGGCCAGCGCGTCCACGTCCTTCTGGCAAAACGGATACCTGATCGGCACGGCTATGTTCGGCCTCGTTCTGGCGGTGCTGGTGTATGCGCAAATTCGCGCCAGCCGGTTCAATGCATGGCTCTACTGGGCGACCATCATCGCCTCGACCACGGCCGGCACGACCATGGCCGACTTTGCCACGCGGTCGATGGGCATCGGCTATCCCGGGGGCGCGCTGGTATTGTTGGCGGCTGTGCTGGCGTCACTGCTGGTCTGGCGGCAGGTGCTGGGCACGGTGTCGGTCAGCTCGGTGCACGCGCCGCGGGCGGAGGTCTTCTACTGGCTGACCATTACCTTCTCGCAGACGCTCGGCACGGCGCTGGGCGACTGGATCGCGGATGGACCGCTCGGTTATCTGGGCTCAGCCGTTATCTTCGGTTCGCTGCTCGTGCTGATCGCGCTGGCCTGGTTCCGCACCTCGATTGACCGGGTGGCGCTGTTCTGGGCCGCCTTCATCCTGACGCGGCCGCTCGGGGCGGTCGTGGGCGACTTCCTGGACAAGCCTTACGCGCAAGGCGGGCTTGAGCTCAGCCGCGTCTGGGCAACGCTGGTGCTCGGCAGTGCCATCGCCGCGCTGATCCTGCTGGTCCGCCAGAAGGCGGCACCTGCGGAAGTGCAGGAGGCGTGACGGCTGAGCACAATGTCCAGATACGGAAGACCTGAACTATTCCAACTCTGCCGGTTTGATCCATTTATAGAGAAAGGCCGGGGGCGGTTCGAGGGATTCGTGGCCGGGGGCGCGGACCTTGCCGCTGGCCTGGGCTTCGGCAGCCTTGTAGATCATGAGGCGGGCCGGGGCCGGATCGTCCAGCGAGTTGGTCAGCTCGTAGGCGGCTTTGAGCGCCGCGCGATAGGCTCTGTAGGCGCTGGCGAGACCCGATTGTGCATCTTCCGCCAACGCCTCATCGAGCATCAGCGCGAGCGCGTGCTGGGTGGCCGGGTCTTCAAGCTGGGGCGACATGAACACCGCCTCTGACAGCTCAAGCGGCTGATTGGCGCGGACAATTGCGGTGGCCTGTTCCAGGGCCAGATCATTGCTCTTCAGCCAGCCCGCATTGTCGTAGTCGCCGAACAATTCGATGAACCGTTCAGAGTCCGCCTTGGCTTGGGCGGCTTTCTCAAGTGCACCTTCCTGACGCGGATCGCGTTGAATGGACGCCAGCAGGGCCCGGGCGCGACGGCCCAGCATCCGTGTGTAGCGCCTGTCCGCCAGGTCCGCTTCGCACCTGGCGATCCTGTCATTCATCAGGCTGTAGGCGCCCGGATGCTCCCCCTGTTGCTGGATCCACAAGGAGGCGATTGAGGCCGCGGTGCGGTACGTGCCCCGGCAGCGCGTTCCCAGGTCGCTGCCGGCCGGAGGGTGCGTGTAGGAGGACTGGACGCCTGACATCTGCTCAGCCTGCAACAGTCCAAACGTTATCTGTTTCTCGATTTCATAGAGGTTCAGGAAGTTGATGGTCTGTTTCTGGCCGTTCTGGTCGGTGACGGATTTTCCCGACGGGCCGTCGTCGACATGTTCCCACATGCGCGAGATCAGGTTGAGCGACGTCGTGAAACGGTCCACCGAAGTCGCGGTGTCGGGCGACGGAGCGTTCGCGTAGGTCATCGCGGCGAGTTTCAGCACAAAGGGGTCGGTCGGACAGGTCTCGACCAGACCGTCAACAGTCTTCAGGATTTCGGGGACATCGGCGCCGGGCTGGCTGACCGCGATGAAATTGTCGGCGGTCGATTGCAGGGCGTTATCGGGGCAGTCGGCGAAGGCTGGTGTCTGCCAAAGCATGATAGCTGCGATACAAATGCCTGCCCGGTGGAAAAGCGTTCCGTCCATGATTGAGTCTCCGTCCCTGAGCCCGGGGTAAGGAATTGCAAATCCCGCCAACTCGATCAAGTCGGATGCTTCCAGGGCGAATGCCTTCTGCGATGCTGAAGGTCCGTTGCTCAGCCCAGCGCTTCCGCCGCCTTCTCTGCGAAATACGTAACAATCCCGCTCGCGCCGGCGCGTTTGAAGCACATCAGGCTTTCCATGATCACGCGGTCGCCGTCGATCCAGCCATTCTGGGCAGCGGCCATGATCTGGGCGTATTCGCCGGAGACCTGGTAGGCGAGCGTCGGTACGCCGAAGGTCGAGGAGACGCGGTGCACAATGTCCAGATACGGAAGACCGGGTTTCACCATCACCATGTCGGCGCCCTCGGCGAGGTCCAGCGCGACTTCGCGCAGGGCTTCGTCTGAATTGGCCGGATCCTGCTGGTAGGTTTTCTTGTCGCCCGAGAGGGCCTGAGCCGAGCCGATGGCGTCGCGATAGGGCCCGTAGAAGCCGGAGGCATACTTCGCGGCATAAGCGAGGATCATCATATTGGTGAAGCCTTCCTCGTCGAAGGCCTCCCGGATGGCGGCGATGCGGCCGTCCATCATGTCGGAGGGGGCGACGACGTCTGCGCCGGCCTTCGCATGGGCGAGGGCCTGCTGCACGAGGCGCTCCACCGTGGCATCGTTCGGGATGGTGCCGTCAGGGTCGAGCAGGCCGTCATGGCCATGGCTGGTATAGGCATCGAGCGCGACATCGGTGATCAGGCCAACGCCAGGGGCGGCTGCCTTCATGGCGCGGAGGGCGCGGGGAATGAGGCCGTCCGGGTCGACCGCGCCGGTGCCTTCCTCGTCTTTGCCTTCGGGGCCGATATAGGGAAACAGCGCGATGGCCGGTATGCCGAGGCTTTCGGCGCGCTTGGCTGTTTTCGTAGCTTCTTCGATGCTGAGACGGTCGATGCCCGGCAGGCTGCCGACCGGCATGCGGCCTTCGCCATCATGGATGAAGACAGCCCAGACAAGATCGGCAGGCGTCAGTGTGTTTTCAGCGACAAGGCCGCGGACCCATGGGGCCTGGCGCAGGCGGCGCATACGGGTGTTCGGAAAGGATTGGGGAAACTGTGTCATGACACTTCACCTGCGCCCAAAAACGGTCGCTTACAACCAGCCAATTTTACGCACCATGAAACAGCGCTGCGAGACATCGAGGCTTTCGGCCTGGATGCGTTCCAGGTCCAGCATCCAGTCTGCCATGTCTTTCCGTGGAATCTCCCGGAACCCCAGTTTGCGGTAGAATGGCCCATTCCATGGCACGTCCCGGAAAGTGGAAAGGGTCACCTGCTTCAGGCGGCGCTGCTTGGCCAATTGGAGGACGTGCCGCATCATGTCGGTTCCGAGGCCCTTGCCGCCACAATCGGGGTGCATGCTTATCTGGTCGAGATACAGTGTGCCCCCCCGGGGCGAGACGAGGGCGAAGCCGACGGGTGTGCCGTCCGGCGCGCTGGTTTTCAGCAGGTCGCCGGCCTCAATCGCCTGCAGCATCACGGCTTCCGGCACATGATCGTCCAGCGCATCGTCGGACAATAGCCCGGTCGGCGCGAACAGCTGGCCCGCCGCCAGATCGACTTCGATCAGACGCTCGATGTCTTCCGGTGATGCCGGTGCGATGACATATACTGATCGGATCTGTTGCATTGACAATACCGGTGACACGGGGAATGCCCGAACCCATACTTGAGATAGACTAAAGGTGGAACCCATGAGCGTGTTGTTTTCCGACGAACAATTGATGATTCGCGATATGGCGCGGAAGTTCGCGGAAGAGGAATTGCTGCCGCATTCCGAGGAGTGGGACCAGACCAGCCACTTTCCTGTGGACGTCATCCGCAAAGCCGCGGAGCTCGGCTTTGCCAGTATCTATGTGAAGGAAGATGTCGGCGGCGCAGGGCTGACGCGCACCGATGCGGCCCTGATCTTTGAGCAACTGGCCTATGGCGACGTCTCCACGGCGGCCTTCATCTCCATCCACAATATGGCGAGCTGGATGATCGACACGTTCGGCAGTGACGAACAGCGTCAGGCATGGCTGCCGCGCCTGACCAGCATGGAGCTGATCGCCTCCTACTGCCTGACCGAGCCGGGCGCCGGATCTGACGCCGCAAGCCTCAAGACCAGGGCTGTCCGCGAGGGCGACGAATACGTCATTACCGGCACGAAACAATTCATCTCTGGCGCGGGAACGTCTGACGTCTACGTCCTGATGGCGCGCACCTCAGATGATGGCGCGAAGGGCGTGTCGACTTTCATCATCCCGAAGGATGCGCCGGGGCTCAGCTTCGGCGCGAACGAACGCAAGATGGGCTGGAAAAACCAGCCGACCCGGCAGGTGATCCTCGACGGTGTACGCGTCCCTGCGGCAAACCGTGTAGGCGAGGAAGGCCATGGCTTCAAATTTGCCATGGCGGGCCTGGACGGCGGGCGCCTGAACATTGCTGCCTCGGCGCTTGGCGGTGCCCAGCTCGCGCTCGACAAAGCGCTGGCCTATGCGAAGGAGCGCAGCCAGTTCGGCAAGGCGATTGCGGACTTCCAGGCCACCCAGTTCAAGCTGGCCGACATGGAGACCGAACTGCAGGCCGCGCGGGTGATGCTGTACGAAGCCGCCGGCCGGCTCGACCGCAAGGACCCGTCCGCGACGCGCTGGTGCGCCATGGCGAAGCGCTTCGTGACGGACACGGCGTTCAAGGTGGCCAATGACGCGCTGCAGATCCATGGCGGCTATGGCTATCTCGCCGACTATGGCGTGGAACGCATCGTCCGTGACCTGAGAGTGCACCAGATCCTGGAAGGCACGAACGAGATCATGCGCGTCATCATCAGCCGGGATATGCTGAAGGATTAAGGTGGCCGGATAAGGCCAGCTGAACATTACAAAAAATTGTGGCCTGCCTGAGTGGCGCGGGGCGCTGTTTTTGCCGTAGTTTCCACAAGGTGGCTGGGGATGTGCTGATCTGACCGTCAGTGCAGTGTCCACACAAGCCATGAGGGATCCGTCATGACGGTTGTCCGCGCAACTCTCGCAACCCTGTCCATCCTCGCATTCGGCGCGTGCGCCACTGCGCCGCCCAATCTCAACGATGACATGATCATTCCCGGTGAACGGGTCGGCAATGTCGAGCTTGGCATGTCGCTGGCGGAACTCTTCGCCGTGAAGGGCACGCCGCGCAAGACGATCCCCATCGCGGGAACGGGCGCCACCAGCTACAATTATGACGGCCTCACGGTCGGGGCCGATGACAAGGTCTACTGGATCATCGCGCGCGATGAACGGTTCCGTACACCGGCGGGCGTCGCGAAAGGCAGTGAACAGATCTTCGCACGCAGTGTTTACGGCACGCCGAGATGCGTCGTCACGCGCGGCGACATCACCGTCTATGACTACAATGACGTCTATTTCGAAGTCGACAATGACACCGGCAAGGTCAGTCAGATCGGCATCCAGAAAAACACGCAGACCTGCAACGGCTGACCGCCTCAGTCCGCCTTGCGTTCAAGACGTTTGTAAAGGAACTCGCCCAGGAAACAGGCTGCGATGATTCCGCAGGCGATCAGCAGGTTCAGCAGATTGGTCTGGGCCGTGTGGACCAGGAGGGCCGCAAGCGCAGCAAGGCACAGCGCTGCGCCAAGGCCCGTGATCCATCTCGACCCCTTCACCTCCGATGCCTTGCGGACGGCCGCCATATTGACCACGGCAAAGATCAGCAGGAAGCCGATACTTCCCGTCGTCGAGATGCTTTCCAGTTTCAGCGTGTTGACCAGAACGAGCGTGGCGACGGCGGTGAACATCAGGCCGATCGGCTGGTTCCAGAACTGGTGCGTGAACTCGCTGGAGAGTTCATCGTCTTCGGCGATCTCATAGCTGACCCGGCTGCCGCCATAGAGGGAGGCGTTGATGGCCGAGAAGGTCGAGATCAGCGCGGCCACCGTGATGATGGTGAAGCCGATCTGGCCCAGCATGGGCTTTGCTGCTTCCGCCAGCACATAATCCTGCGCATCCTTGATCTGGCCGAAGGGCAGGGAGCCGACGGTGATCACCGCGATGGCAAGGTAAAGCACGATCACGAAGCCGACCGAGATATAATAGGCGCGCGGAATGTTCTTCTCGGGTGATTTGATGTCCGGCGCCGCATTGGCGATCAGCTCGAACCCCTCATAAGCCACAAAGATGATCATGCCGGCGGTGACCAGCGTCAGCGGAGACTCCCAGTGCGCCACATCAAGCTGGCCCAGATTCTCGTTCCCGATCAGGCCGAACGCGCCGATTCCGACAAAGCCGAGCAGGATCAGCAGCTTGATGATGACCGCATAGGACTCAATCGCGCCGACGACCTTGATGCTGTAATAATTGATTGCGGTGGCAATCAGGATGATGGCGCTGGCATAGATATGCGGGTCGAGTGTCTTGTTGCCCGTGATGGCCATCAGGTTCGGCGCATATGACCCGAAGGCGGAGGCATAAAGCGCCAGCATGATGATGTAGCTGACCCAGAGCAGATTGTTTATGCCGCCGCTGAACACGCCGCGCCCGAAGCCTTCATTGATGAACCGCACCGTGCCGCCGCGATCCGGATAGGTCTTCGACAGGTGGACATAGGAATAGGAGGTGACGAGCGCGATCAGCCCGGCAAACAGGAAGGCAACCGGCGTGCCGCCTTTTGCAAGATCCGCCGCAAGGCCCAGCACCGCAAAGATGCCCCCGCCCACCATGCCGCCAATGCCGATAGAGACCGCTTCGCGCAGCCCGATTTTATCGTTATCTGCCATAGAGTATGCGATCCGCTCGAAAAAACAGGCTTTCCCTCATAGGCGCAATTGCGTCTCGCGGCCAGTTGCGGCACATTTTCCCGATCAAGGCATCTTTCGTCGTTTCAGATTAGGCGATTTCCGGCTCGCGACGAGGGGAGGCTTCATCAAGTCCATATAATCCAAATGAACAATGGTGCTTGGGTTCTCTGTAACACAGTTTAGCTGCGGACCTGCGTAGCATCTTACGCTCAGTCCAGGGTGTTTGGAGCTGTTGCTTTTGACGTGTGCTGTCAACATTGCACCGTTGCATTCGTCCTGCAGTCTGTGATTCGAGTTTTTATCAGATCCGTGATGAGGTAGGGCGAGCACTCTAATCTGCTTCAGGTAGTTGCGGTAGTGGGAGCACCAATGATCGAGGTCTGTGTGTCTGAGCAGTTCAGCATCTCCAGTATTCATCCAGCCGGGGGCTGTTTGGCCACAGCGTCTGTATTGGGGGGCTTTCAGGTGCCAACGAATGCAGTTCTTGTTTTGGTATCGTGGAATACTTAGTAGTGACAAGGATGACCGATTGGACGAGCCGGCATGAGCTTTGAAAACCTCTCGCAACTCTCTGCGCCCGTTTGCTGTTCGTGCGTGTAGCGCAATTGAGTATGCCAGTTCCCCCAGACCCGGTTTGTTTTGCGAGACGAAAGTCCCTGTCAGTTTCTCTAACTCAGAAACAATCCCGGGTTTTTGGGTTGTGGAGATCGGTGCCCGATATGGCTTGAAGAGTAATCCGGCGGTTCCGTCAGTAGAAAGAATATCGCAGGTGATGGCATTGATGACGTAGACAGCTTGCTGGGATTTTAGGGGATCTTTTAGTAGTGGGTGGTGCACTTCTTTAGGGGAAGGTTCTATCTTAGCTGGCCACTTTTCTTTCCTGCCTGGGGAGTCAGGGGCTTTGTCACGACGACCTTCTCCTGATTCATCTGGGTAACCTTCTCCAAGGAAGTAGATGTTGGTCGCGCCACGCGACAAAAAGAAGCCAGCCGGGTCTGCAATCAGCTCGACAAGCATGCGGCTCGCTTTGCCTCGGCGAATTTCGTGGAGCAGGATAAGTGCCAGTTCTTCATCATTGACGTACGGGATCATGACGTTTGTGACCGGGATTCCCATCATCAGCGTGTCAATGCCGCTAACGTGGTCCGTGTCAAAATGAGATATGAACAACCAGTCTAACGAGGTGCGCTGACTGCTGATCCACGTCTTCAGGTAATTGTCAAATTTTGCAGTTCTTCTTGACCCACAGTCAAATACCCAACTGACTACAGTGGCCCCATTGAGTGCGGCTTTTCCAGAATGAAAGCCACCGTGACCCACGGGGTGCTGGGTCCAACTGATCGTAAACATATCGAGCTCCAAGGAAAATTTCCTTTGCCGTTATGGTCTTACATTCTCTCTATGGGAGCAATGATTAATTACTTTGGTTGCATTTGGAGGGGCTGGACCAGATGTGGCCAGTCGTCGCTCCTTGATTGTCCGTGGCAGCTTCGTGCTCCCGCTATCACTTGCTAGCGGAAAAACGCGGGCAAGACGTGGATGACGACATCTACTGAGAAGTGGCCGACCATGGCGGCGAGTAGGCCGTGCCGCCAGTAGAGCCAGCCAAAGAGGCTGCCGACCGCGCAATTTCCAAGGATCGTTCCCCAGATCGAAAACGGCGTCGCGGCATCAAAGGAAGCGAGTTGGGGCAGGTGGGCCATACCGAAGGCCACTGCTGTCAGGACGATGATGCCCCAGACGAGCAAAGGATTGGGACGGTCCTGGCGCAGCAGGCGGGAGGCTGCCCAGACAAGAAGCGTCATCAGCCCCAGCCTGAACCAGACCTCTTCGCCGACCGCCGCCGCGATCGAGACCAGCAGGCCGCCGACCGGACCACGAAAACCCAACGCCGGCATTTCCGGTGGAGAATAGGGCAGCAACGCAAGCTTCAGGCCCACCATTGCCGCGCCGAGCAGCAGGCCGAGAAGACAGGCCAGCAACGCGCGTCTGAACAGGCGTGATCCCGTGCCAGGCACATTGTCCAACAGGTCCATCAGCAAGGGCGCCCCGAGGCCGGTCCGCTGTCCAAGGACGAGGCCCAGCCATGCGAGCGGAAGCGTCACGAGCGACAGGACCACCGCGCTCGGCAGGATCACCGGCGCCACGCTGTGGCCTGCCTGTGCGACCCCATAGGCCAGCCCTGCCAGTTGTGCCGCCAGCGTGAGCGCCCACAGGATGATCAGGGGCTTGAGGATGGGGCGGCAGGGAGGCGAACCTTGTTGCATCATGTATCCGGATTGGGTTGCCCGGGGGACCGGGCGGGATCGGCGTAATATCGAATATCAATAAAAAGTCCAGCGCTTTTCTTCGCAACTGATCGTCCGGAAGCCGGAAACCGGTGCAAGTTCGGTTTTCTTTGCGGCATCTATGAATCCCTTCCCCTCAGGCATTGAACCCATGTGCCTTATGCGGCACCGTGCGGCCAGTTTCCGGCAAATGGAGTTTCGGTATGCGCGGGTTGGCGGCTTTCCTGTTTTCGGTGTTGGCTCTGGTATGGGCAGGGGCGGCAGCGGCCGAAGAGGCGAAAAGCTGGGGCGAGGCGACAAGCGGCCTGACGCGGGCCGATGGCTTCCTGCCTTATTATGTCGATGCGAAGGGCGGACGCATCCTCGCGGCCTTCCCGAAGCCGGACGAAGATGGCGTCTCGCTGCGCGCGATCCAGGCGACCGGGCTGACGGCCGGGCTTGGCTCCAATCCTATCGGGCTGGACCGCGGCTTGTTCGATGGCGGCTCGTTGATCGCGTTCCGCCGCGTCGGCAAGAAGCTGATCGCTGAGCAGGAAAACTGGAGCTATGTCGCCAGCGCTGACAATCCGCTTGAGAAGAAGGCGGTGCGCCAGTCCTTCGCCAGCTCCTTCCTCTGGTCCGGCGATGTGATCGCGGAAAGCCCGCGCGGAGACTTGCTGGTCGACATTTCCGGCTATCTCACGCGCGACGCGCTGGATGTGAAAGCCGCGCTCAAGAACAATCCGAAGGGCGGCAGTTTTTCTATCGCGGATGACCGGTCCATGCCGGATGCCGCCGCTGCGCTCGCCTTTCCCGACAATGTCGAGTTCGACGCCTTTCTCACGCTGACCAGCGAGGAGCCGAAAGCCGAAGTTCTGGCCACCGCCGCCGATGGCCGCGCGATCACGCTGGTCCAGCATGTCTCGCTGGTGCGCCTGCCGGACGATGGCTACACGCCGCGCGCCTTCGATATACGCAGCGGCACGATTGATGTGCCTTATTATGACTTCTCCGCGCCGCTGGAAGGTCAGGTGCGCAAGTCCTACGCGCGCCGGTTCCGGCTGGAGAAGCAGGACCCCACCGCGGCCTCAAGCCCGGCGAAGGAGCCGCTTGTCTTCTATGTCGACTCCGGTGCGCCGCCTGAGATCCGCGATGCGCTCATCGAAGGCGCGTCCTGGTGGGCCGCTGCGTTTGCGGCGGCGGGTTTCCCGGATTCCTATCGCGTGGAAGTTCTGCCGGAGGGCGCCCATCCGCTCGATATCCGTTACAATGTGATCCAGTGGGTGCACCGCCAGACGCGCGGCTGGTCCTATGGCGGCGGCGTGTATGACCCGCGCACAGGTGAGATGCTGAAAGCCAATGTCATCCTCGGCAGCCAGCGCGTGCGCCAGGACCGGATGATCTTCGAAGGGCTGGCTGGCGCGTCGAAGACGGGCACGGGCGAGGCAGACGATCCCGTGCAGGTGGCGCTGTCCCGTATTCGCCAGCTTGCGGCGCATGAAGTCGGCCACACGCTGGGCTTCGCGCACAATTTTGCCGCCTCCACGAATGACCGCGCCTCGGTGATGGACTATCCGGCGCCTTGGGTGAAGGTCAGCGGGAACGGCCAGCTCGACTTCTCCGAGGCCTATGCCGTCGGTATCGGCGAATGGGACAAGGTCGCTGCGACCTGGCTCTACGCCCAGTATCCGGAAGGCACCGATGAAGATGCCGAAGGCGATGCGCTGCTGCGCGCCGCCTATGGCAGCGGACTGCGCTTCGTGGACGACCCGGAAGCCCGCGGCATCGGCACAGCCCAACCCTATGGCAGCGTCTGGGACAATGGCGACGATCCGATTGCCGAACTCTACAACACGCTGCGTGTGCGGAAGATTGCGCTGGACCGTTTCGGCCTCGACGTGATCGAGCCGGGGGCGAATACGTCGCGCCTGCGCCAGACGCTGGTGCCGGTTTATCTCTATCATCGCTATCAGGTGGCGGCGGCGGCAAAGTCTGTCGGCGGGTATGAGTTCTATTATTCCCGCCGCGGCGATGGGGGCGGCATGGCGCATGCCGTTGCGCCGCAGCGCCAGCGGGCAGCCCTTGCGGCGCTGCTGGTCACGCTGGAGCCGACGTCTCTGGACCTGCCGGACACTGTGCTCAACCAGCTGACCCCGCCGCTCGCGGCTTTCTCCTACAATACGGGCGGGGCGGAATATTTCCCCGGCAACACCGGCCCGATGTTCGACCTGCTGACCGCCGCCGATACGGCCTCGCAGACGACCATCGATGCATTGCTGAACCCGGCCCGCGCCGCGCGGCTTGTGGAAACGAGCCGCCGTGACCCGGGCGCGCTGTCGTTCGAGGAAATGCTGGCCGCGCTGGAGCGGGAAGTCTTTACGCCCGCGCCGACGCTGCGCCAGGCCGAGATCCGCCGCCGCCAGCAGGCGCGCTTTGTCTCCTCGCTGATCACGCTCGCAAGTGATCCGGCAGCGTCGCCGGGCGTGACGATGCGGGCCGATGCCTTCCTGAAAGGGATGAGCCAGCGCCTGAAGCCGACCCGGCGGACAGATCCGGTCGATGCCGCCGCCCGCGAAGATCTGCAGCGCAAGATCGCGGCGCATCTGGACCGTCCGGCCCCCGCCGCCACGCCCGGCGTGACCGAAGTCGACGTGCCCCCCGGCAGCCCCATCGGCGCCGGGGCGGGCGAGGCAGGCTGGTTCGACGATCTGGCGTTCGCGCAGTAATGCTGTGACGCCCCGCCCGCTTCCGGGGGTATAGTGATGTCTTGCGAAAGTGACCCGAGCTGCGCGGTTCTAATCTTAAGCAGTGATTTCGAACTATCAAATTGGTGCAAGGAGTCAGCGATCGTCCATCTTAAACAGACTGCAGCTTAGCGTAGAAATGAATTCTTTGAGCGAAGCTGCTATTGTCGAGCCATGTCACATGTAAATTTGTGGATGGCGTGGGGGCGGCTGGAGGCAAGAGATAACTATCCAGAACCTCACTAGTGTAAGCTTCGTCACCCAAGTCATGCGTTTTTAGAGGCGCCCGGCTTCCTTCGGGTTACAGAAAGGTCAGGCATTTCTTTCCCAGCATGTTCCAATACATGGTTCAGAGCCCGTCTTAGGTCATTCCGGCTCGATAGGCTCTTTAGGTTTGGGAGCGGCAACATCTTTCTCACTTTCACGTAAAAAATTGCCACCCTTCGATTCCGCTTGTTCTTCAGTGGACGCAGAATTTTCTTCACTTGAATCATCAGTGTGCCACTCAACAAACGGAAATGCAGCTCCTGCCGCAGAAAGCCCGACAACGAAGAAAACAAATGCGGCGGATAGCCACCTTCGTACGCCCATTGTGTATCTTGGGCTGTCTTTGTGCACATCATTGAATAGACCAATGTTTTTATTATTCGCCGAGATTAGGAATGAGCTTATGGCTTCCTGCAGGTTCTTTTCTTGCAAGAGTAGGTGCAATCTGAGAGCCGCGCCCGCACAAACAATTCCAATAAGAAAGAGAACAAAGCTTAAGAGAAATATTTGGGGGTTTCCAATGTCCTTACCAACCGTGGCGACAAAACCGATAAGCGTAGCAATGGCAGCAGCGTTAGCAATTGAACAGTACTGAATTGCCAGTTTGGTAGCGCCTTCGAAGTGGGCCTCCCTTTCTCCAATTTTCTTTTTTGCTTCGAGGAAATTTTCTCGTTCAAGTCTCTGCTCAAACTGTTGATTGGGGTCCATTGTTTTTCCGCATTCTATGCGACGCCGAAACTAGTTCTTATCCGTCAAACATCTCTTTAAAGTGGATAATTTGTCACTATTGCAAATAGTGGTTGTTAGTACAACTTCTCGAGGATTCCGGCTGTCACGGTAAATTTTATTTTCCCATCACGGTGTTAGGGACTCAATCATTTACGCCCTAAATTGTGACGCCCCGCCCCCTTCCGGGGGTGTGGGTGGCGACTTATGGTAGGGTCCACACCACAGGCGGAGGGCCTCGCCATGCAATACTACGCACCCCAGTCAGAGCTTGAGACGCACACCGTCTCCAACCAGCCGAAAGCTTTCGGCGATGTCGACCTGTTCGCGTCTGATAAGGCGCTGAAAGGCGCGGTGGAGAAGGCGGACGGCGGCGTGCACGCAGCGAAACTGTCGGAGTTCGGCAAGCGTTGCGGCGCGTTCGAGACACAGGACTGGTCCCGGCAGGCGCAGGAGAATTTGCCGAAGCTGAAAAGCTTTGACCGGTTCGGCCACCGGCTGGACGAGGTGGAGTTCCACCCGGCCTATCACAGCCTCATGTCGCTGGGGCTGGATAGCGGGCTGTCTGCCTCGGCTTGGAATGCGGGTGAGGCGGGCCATGTGCTGCATGGCGCCATGATGATCCTGATGAACCAGGCCGATGCGGGCGTGACCTGCCCGATGTCGATGACCTATGCCTGCGTGCCCGCGCTGCAGGCCGATCCGGAGATCGCCGCCAAATGGGTGCCGCGCGTGCAGGCGGCGTCCTATGATCCGCGCTTCATTCCGGCAGACCAGAAGACCGGCGTGACCATCGGCATGGCGATGACGGAGAAGCAGGGCGGCAGCGACGTGCGCGCCAACACGACCCGCGCCGTGCCGGACGGGCAGGGCGCGTACATCCTCACCGGGCACAAATGGTTCTGCTCCGCCCCGATGTCTGATGCTTTCCTCACCCTTGCGTATACGGATGAAGGGCTCACCTGTTTCCTCGTACCGCGCTGGAAGCCGGACGGCACGCGCAACGGCATCCATGTCATGCGTCTGAAGGACAAGATGGGCGACAAGTCCAATGCCTCATCAGAGATTGAGTATCATGGCGCCTGGGCCGAACGGCTGGGCGAGGCGGGCCGGGGCGTGCGCACCATCATCGATATGGTCCAGCACACGCGATACGACTGCATACTCGGCTCAACCGGCGGCATCCGCGCGGCGTTGGTGCAGGCGCTGTGGCACACCTCGCAGCGCCGGGCTTTCCAGAAGGCTTTGATCGATCAGCCCGCCATGCGCGCCGTGCTGGCGGACCTCGTGATCGAAAGCGAAGCGGCCACGGCGATCGCAATGCGCGTTGGCGCCAGCCTCGACCGGGCAGCAACGGACGAACACGAGGCGGCCTTCATGCGCCTCGCCACGCCGCTCGCGAAATACTGGGTGTGCAAGCGCCAGCCGGGCTTCGTCTATGAGGCGCTCGAATGCCATGGCGGGGCGGGCTATGTGGAGGAAGGCCCGATGCCACGCCTTTACCGCCAGTCGCCGCTGAACGCGATCTGGGAAGGCAGTGGCAATGTCATCGCGCTGGACGTTCTGCGCGCGCTCTCGCGGGAGCCGGACAGTCTGGAAGCCGTGCAGGCAGAGCTGAAAAAGCCGCTCGGCCGGCATCATGCCTATGATGCGCATGTCGGCCGTCTTGCCGAATATTTCACCCCCGGAAACCTGCATGAAGGCACCGCGCGCGGCTTTGCCCGCGATGCGGCGCTCGCCCTGCAGGGTGCGGCCCTTCACGAAATGGCGCCAGACTTCGTGTTCGAGGCCTTCTGCGCGCAACGGCTCAGCCGCGACCGCAATGGCCTCCTCTATGGCGATGTCTCACCGGATGTAGACCAGGCCCGCCTGATCGAACGCGCCATACCGGCGGTATGATTCCGTTCCCTAAAGGAAACCGTTTTCTCGCGCGCCCACACCCGGTATAGTGGCACCCAAGATGCCGGAAAGAGGCACATTGGGAGGAAGCCATGCAGATCGAAGCCTTGCCCGGCGTGGGCGCGGAAATCACGGGAATTGACCTGAAGAATTTGTCGGATGCCGAGTTCGACGCGATCCGGCAGGCCTATGCCGAGCATGGCGTCATCTTCTTCCGCGACCAGGATCTGAGCGAAGACGACCATATTGCCTTCGCCGAACGCTGGGCGCCAATCAATGTGAACCGCTTCTTCGCCGCGCACCCTGATTATCCGCAGATCGCCATGGTCGCGAAGGAAAAGGACCAGAAGGACAATATCGGCGGCGGTTGGCACACGGACCATTCCTATGACGAGGAGCCGGCCATGGGCTCCATCCTCGTCGCGCGCGAACTTCCCGAAACCGGCGGCGATACGATGTTCGCCTCCATGTATCGCGCCTATGAAACGCTGGACGATGCCACGAAGGCAGAGATCGAAGGCCTGCGCGCCGTTCACTCCGCCAAGCATATCTTCGGCTCCGGCGGCGCGACGTATTACAATACCACCGATGCTGGCGGGAACCGGATCGGCAATGCGGCGGCCGCCGATGTGCTGGCCGATGTGACACATCCCGTGGTCATCACCCATCCGCTCAGCGGCAAGAAGGCGCTTTATGTGAACCCGGCCTTTACGGTGAAGATTGTCGGCAAGAGTGATGAGGCCTCAAAAGAGCTGCTCTCGCGTCTCTACGCCCACGCCATGAAGCAGGAGAATGCCTATCGCTTCCAGTGGCAGCCGGGCTCGGTCGCCTTCTGGGACAATCGCTCCACCTGGCATTGGGCGTTCAACGATTATCACGGGCAACGGCGCATCATGCACCGCATCACGCTGGAAGGCTGTGCGTTGAATTGATGGTAAATGGCGAGGCCGGTCAGAGAAACTCGACGCCGGTCTCGCTGCCAAACTCCCAGCGGCGCAGGCAGATGCGCTCGCCCTCGAACAGGCAGCTGGTCAGCACGAACTGTTCCGGAAGGTCCACACCTTCGGCCACAGCGATGCGCGCACCGCCGCACGAGATATCGCGGATCTCGCAAGTCACCCATTTTCGCCACCCGATGCGGAGACGCCCGACTGCCTCAACCTGGCAACGGACCTCCCTGCGATCGAGGGCTTCCACCTCAAACGCATACATTCGCCAGACTCCCCCTCTGAGCGAAACCCCGCCTAGATGCCAGAATCGGGTTAACAGCCCGCGTGGTTTATTTGTAAAATTTCAGGGTTGAGTGAGGGCATTTGATGACTGAAGACGTTTCCATCCGCATCGAGGGCGGCGTTGGCCATATCACGCTGACCCGGCCGTCTGCGCTGCACGCGCTGAATACGCCCATGTGCGCGGCCATCCTTGGCGCGCTGCAGGACTGGGCCAGCGACGAGGCGGTGAACCTAGTGGTGATCGACCATCAGGAAGGCACACGCGGTTTTTGCGCCGGCGGGGACATCCGCATGCTGGCGGAAAGCGGGGCAGGCGATGCCAGTGAGGCGCGGGCCTTTTTCGCCACCGAATACCGGATGAATGTCGCGCTGGACGAGTTCCCGAAGCCGGTCCTCGCGGTCATGGACGGCGTGACCATGGGCGGTGGCGTGGGCCTGTCGGTGCACGGGTCCTACCGGATCGCCACTGAGCGGACGCTGTTTGCCATGCCGGAGACCGGCATCGGCCTGTTCCCGGATGTCGGCGGCGGCTGGTTCCTGCCGCGCCTTGCCGGGGAACTCGGCACCTGGCTGGCGCTGACCGGCGACCGGCTGAAAGGCGTGGACGTGGCGGCCGCCCGCGTGGCGACGCATTTCCTTCCCTCGGAACTCGTGCCGAACCTGATGAAGCAGATCGCCGTGGCGGACTTCTCCGTCGGCGCAGCGGAAATGCTGAACGAGATCCTGCGCTCCCTGACACATTCCATTCCCGCCGGAAGCTTCGAGGTGCACCGCGCGGTGATCGATAAATGCTTCGCCTTCGATGCGGCCGAAGAGATTGTCGCCGCCCTGGAAGCCGACGGCAGCGAGTGGGCGCTGGCCCAGGTGAAGACGTTGCGCGCCAAGTCGCCGGAGACGATCAAGGTTGCCCTGCGCCAGCTGCGTGAAGGGGGCCGCCTGACCAGTTTCCGCGAGAACATGAAGATGGAATACCGTATCGGCTGGCGGAAGGTGCAGAGCCACGACTTCCAGGAAGGCGTGCGGGCCGTCATCATCGACAAGGACAATGCGCCGTCATGGTCCCCGGCAACAATCGAAGATGTGCCGTCGGAGATGGTCGACAAGTATTTCGAACCGCTGGGTGACGATGAGCTGACATTCTGAGGCGGTTTCAAAAGACTGGACAAGCCTGCCAAGTATTCCCGATAGTCTTCGTGAAACTGTATTTGAAGGTGAGCAGATGCGCGGGCAGGTCCTGAAACCGGATGGCACAGACGGGCCGGGGCTGATCCTCGGCGACGACGGTGTTCGCTATAACTACACGCAAGGCCAGGTTCGCGGCGATAGTGCGCTCGCGCGCGGCCAGAAGGTGGACTTTATCAGCCTTGGCGATGAGGCGCGGGATATCTACGCGCTGGGGCCTGCGCCAGCAGCCGAAGCGCCCGCGCCTGAGCCTCCTCCCGTAACAGCGGTGCCTCCTGCACCCAGTCAGCCGCCATATCCCCAGGCACAGCCCCGGACCGCGCCGCCAGCCTATGGCAGCAAGCCGCCGGCCGTGCCGGGCGATGGCGTGTGGACCTATTTCATCCGCAGCATCACGAAGAACTATTTCCGCTTCACCGGGCGGGCCCGGCGGCAGGAGTACTGGGGTTACACGCTTTTCAACGTGCTGGCCTATGTCGTGGTGTTCATTCTGGACATCATATTGAGCGTGATCATCTTTGGCGGGGATGACTTCATTCCAATGCTCACGCTGCTCTGGTTCTTCTATCAGATCATCCCGTCGATTGCGGTGACGGTGCGGCGGCTGCACGACCAGGACTTGTCCGGCTGGCTCTATTTGATCACCTGGGTGCCCTATATCGGATGGCTGGTGATTTTCGTCTTTATGCTGATCGACTCCCGGCCTGAGCCCAATGTACATGGCCCCAGCCCGAAGTACGATCCGTCCGCCGACGCCTTTATCTGACGGCCACCGCGACTTGCCGGAAAGCGACTGCGCAGCCCCTGCGCGGGCTGAATTCGTGAATCAGAAGTAAAATTGTTTCGTAAAAGTAACGGTTAATAAAAGCGCGCGAATATTAATCAACGACTTGCCCAACACCAACATGCTTATCAGTTTATTAGGATAGCTCGTGTAGTTCTGTTCAAACTACAACAAAAGTTGAGTGGTGGTTGAAATGATGATTGCTGAATTGCAGGAAACTGCAGAACTGAGCCTGGGCGAGTCTTTCCTGAAGTCTCTCTCTCTTCTTGAACAAGCGCACCGTCGTCTTCACGATGTTGTCAAAGACGATCTGGAACGTGGCGGCGAACGCTCGCTGACGGGTGTGCAGGCGCTGCTGCTTTATGAAATTGGCGAAGGTGAAGCCCCGGCTTCCGCTCTGCGTGCCCGTGGTGCATTTGCCGGTACCAGCCTGTCCTACAACGTCAAGAAGCTGCAGGAAGGCGGTTATCTGATCCAGACGCGTTCCGAAGACGACAAGCGCACCGTGACGCTGCGCCTGACCGAGCGGGGCCTGAAAGTCCGCGCCCGTGTCGCGAAACTCTTCGAGAAGCAGGCCAACGCCCTTGAGCCGACGGCCAGCGTGCGTCCGGACGACCTCTCGCAGCTGAACAAGACCATCACGCGCCTTGAGCGCTTCTGGTCTGACCAGATCCGTTTCCGCCTCTAAGAAGCGGTTCGGTAAATACCCTGGGAGAAAGCCCCCGCCTTGTGCGGGGGTTTTTGTTTGCGTGTTTTGCATATTCCCGCTTGACCTAAACCTTGGTTGAGGTTCGACAAGGCCGCCCTGGCACAAACAGGGAGATGCCCTCATGACCCTCGAACAGGCGACACTCCGGATTGCGCGGCCCACGGACAATCTGGCTGCCCTTCTGCCATTTTACCGCGATGGCCTGGGGTTCAGCGTACTTTATGAATTCAGGGGGCATGACAGTTTCGACGGTGTCATGCTGGGCCACCCCGGGGCGCCGTACCATCTGGAGTTCACCGTCGCGCATGGGCACGTCGCGGGCCGGGCCCCGACCGAAGACAATCTGCTCGTTTTTTACCTGCCGGAGCGCAACCGTTTCGAAGCGGCCTACCGCCGCTTGCGGGCGGCCGGGTTCCATCCCGTGCCTGCCTTCAATGCTTATTGGGACGACAAGGGCGTGACCTTTGAAGACCCGGACGGGTACCGCATCGTCCTGCAGAACGCCTCCTGGGATCTCTAGCGCGTCAACCCTCAGGAGAGTCTGCTGGGCGCTCCTCTCAATCCCCGCTAGTCATGGCTTATGCGGGGATTGAGGGGAATATGTCTTGGCGCGCTCGCCATGGCCGGTTCGGCGGAAGCCGGGCCATGGGCGCAGTTGCCGGGTGACATCTATGCGCGGGCCAACGTCTCCTCCGAACGTCTGGACGGTGAAGATGGCTGGCGCGGCGATCTTTATGGCGAGTATGGCCTCGGCGGCGGCTGGATGGTCACCGGCAAGGCGGAAAGCGTGCGCTATGATGGGGGCACCCAGGACACCGATGCTTACCGCGTATCTGCGCGGCGCCAGCTCTGGTCGAATGACAAAGGCTGGGCCATCGGTGCGGAAGGCGCTGTTCTGCACGGTACGACACTGGCAGGCGTGTTCGGGTGTGAAGGGCTGGGCGGCGAAGCGCGCATCTCCGCCGGACGCAGCGGTGTCTACAAGGATCGCAACTACTATTTCTTCGCCGACGCCGCATGGATCCATCAGGAAGGTGGATGCGACCGCCAGCGGTTCGAATTCGGCTACGGCACAGACCTGGGCGGGAACTTCTTCTCCACCGAACAGGTCTGGCTGGAATATGGCAGCCAGTCAGCGGACTCGATCAAGACCGAGACGCAACTCGGCTACCACTTCCCTGCTGCGGATGTGTCGATAGGGTACCGGGAAGAGTTCGGCGGCGAGTTCGACGAGCAGGCCATCCTGCTCGCCGTAACCGTGCGCCGCTGAACGGCAGGCGGTTTATTCGCCGGTGTAGCCGGTTTCGGTCATCAGATAGGCGATGACGGCGGTCCGGTCGTCAGGACGGCGGACGCCGGCAAAGGTCATCCGGTTGCCTTTCAGGAAGGTCTGCGGATTTTCCAGCCAGTGGTCGACCTTGTCAGGCGTCCAGATGAAGTCGGCTTCCTGAAGGGCCGGAGAATATGCAAACCCTTCGGACGAGCCCGCTTCGCGGCCGAAGATGCCGTACAGGTTCGGGCCGACGAGGGCACCAGCGCCTTCAGCGGTCGTGTGGCAGGACTGGCAGAGTTTGAAGGTGCGGCGGCCGCGTGCATAGTCTGCCGTGTTGTAGGGCGCTGGAAGGCTTGCGAACTCCGGCGAGCCTTCACTGGCGGACGCTTCGTCAGCCGGGGCGGAGGTGGGCTCAGCCGTTGCTTCAGGTGCCGGGGCCTCGGCTTCGGGAGCGGCCTCAGGGGCGGCTTCCGGTGCCGGCGTCGCGGCCGGTGTTTCGGCAGCAGGTGCTGCAGGTGCGGAACTGTCGCCGGAGCCGCCGCAGGCTGCGGTCACGCCAGCAAGAACGATAAGAGAAGCAGAAACGAGAGAAAGTCGCATAAAATCAAGGCCCCGGACTGTGGATTCAGATGCATACTGGTCTTTCCTGCACAACAATGCAAACACCTTTGGTGCAGCGCGGCAATAGAGGAAAAAACCTTTTAAAACAAAGACTAACAGGGCCGAAAGGGGGCGGGTTAGGTAGGGTTCCGGAGTCGGTGAAAAGTATCAACACACTGTTTTTAAATAGATTTTGTCTAATTGCCGCAGGGGTGGGCAGGGCGCAGGCATGCCGCGTGCCGGGGGACAAAACCCCGCTGGCGCGTTAAGTTCTGCACATGGCTGATTCCGTGCGTCCCCGCCCCCAGATCCGCAAACTGCCGCCCGATGTCGTCAACCGGATCGCGGCCGGCGAGGTCGTCGAACGCCCGGCGGCGGCGGTGAAGGAACTGGCCGAGAATGCGCTGGATGCCGGTGCCACGCGTATCGTCATCGCGATTGAGGCAGGCGGCCTCAAACGGATGACGATCGAGGATGATGGCTGCGGCATGAGCGCGGACGATCTGCTGCTCGCGCTGGACCGGCATGCCACCTCGAAACTCATGCCTGGCAATGATGGCCGGGTGGACCTGCTCAACATCCATACGATGGGCTTTCGCGGTGAGGCCTTGCCCTCCATCGCCTCGGTCAGCCGCATGACGATCACCTCGCGCGCGGCAGGCGAAGAGGCGGCGGAAGTCTTCATTGAAGCCGGCCGCATCGAAGGCCCCCGGCCCGCGGCCTTTACCGGGCGCGGCGAAACCGGCACGCGGATCGAAGTGCGCGACCTCTTCCACGCGACGCCAGCGCGCCTCAAATTCATGAAAGGCGAACGGTCTGAAAGCATGGCGGTGACCGACGTGGTCAAGCGTCTCGCCATGGCCAATCCGAACGTTTCTTTCAGCCTGGAGAACAATGGCCGCAACGTGCTGCGCTATGCGGCGGAGGCCGAAGGCGAAGCAGGCCGCCTCGCCCGTCTCGGCGCCATCATGGGACGGGATTTCCGTGACAATGCTGTGGCCATCGAGGCGGAACGCGAAGGCGTGACGCTGACAGGGTTCGCTGGCTTGCCCACGCTTAACCGCGGCAATGCGCAGATGCAGTTCCTGTTCGTCAACGGACGCCCCGTGAAAGACCGGATGCTGAACGGCGTGATCCGCGCCGCCTATCAGGACTTCCTCGCGCGCGACCGCCACCCGCTGGCAGCGCTGTTTGTGGAGCTGGACCCCGAATATGTGGATGTGAACGTCCACCCGGCCAAGACGGAAGTCCGCTTCCGGGATGCCGGGAATGTACGTGGCCTGATGATTGGGGCATTGCGGCATTCTCTGGCGGATGCCGGGCACAGGGCATCCACCACGGTAGCCGGTTATGCGCTGGGCAAGGCGCGCCCGGAAGGTGCGCCGACCGGGGCGCTGTTCGCGTCGCGGCCTGCCTACAATCCCGCCAGCATTTCGCCCGTGCGGGCGCCGTCCAGCTTTGGACCCGCCCCACCGCCCGGCGGATGGGCCGAGTCCGCTGAGCCTTATGCGGCGGAGACCCATGAGCGCGATGTAGCACCAAGTGCTCGCGTGGAACCGGAAGCGCCGGTCACGGATGACTTCCCGCTCGGCGTTGCCCGGGCCCAGTTGCACGAGACCTATGTCATCGCCCAGACGCGCGACGGGATTGTTATCGTTGACCAGCACGCCGCGCATGAGCGCCTCGTCTATGAAGACATGAAGCGCCAGATGGCGGCGGGCGGCGTGAAGCGGCAGGCGCTGCTCATTCCGGACGTGGTAGAGCTGACCGAAGACGAAGCCGCCCGCGTGGTGGAGCGCGCCGAAGAACTGGCCGAGCTGGGGCTGGAGATCGAAGCCTTCGGGGCGGGCGCTGTCTGTGTTCGCGCCACCCCCGCCCTGTTCGGGGAGATGGACGCCGCGGGCCTGATCCGCGATCTCGCCGACGATTTCGCAGAATATGATGCGGGCCTCGCCCTGAAGGAACGGTTCGAAGAGGTCATGGGCAACATGGCGTGCCGCGGGTCTGTCCGTTCCGGCCGGCGCCTCAATGGCGAGGAGATGAACGCGCTGCTGCGCCAGATGGAGGCGACGCCCCATTCCGGCCAGTGCAATCATGGTCGCCCGACCTATGTCGAGCTGAAGCTGGCTGACATCGAGAAACTGTTCGGACGCCGCTGACATATGACAAAATTTGAAGCCCTGATATTCGACTGCGATGGCGTGCTGGTCGATTCCGAAGTCATCGCCATCCAGTGTGAGCGGGAGCTTCTTTCCCAATGGGGGCTCGATTATGAGTTCGAGGCCTTCGTCCAGCGCTTTGTCGGCTTGCACAACCGCGATTTCCACATTGCCCTGGCAGCAGATGCAGAGGCCGCGGGCCTCACGCTGCCGGAGGATTTCCGGACAGCGCTGCACGCCAATAACTGGACGCGGTATGAAACCGACCTGACCGCCATTGAGGGCGTAATGGATGTCGTCGCCGCGTTTTCCGGCTTACAGGCTGTGGCATCATCGTCCGAAGCCGACAAGCTGGTCCGCAAACTGGAACTGACCGGCCTGCAAGATACGTTCGCGCCGCACGTCTATTCGTCCGACCTCGTCGCAAATGGCAAACCCGCGCCGGACCTGTTCCTGCTGGCGGCAGACCGCATCGGCGTGCGCCCGGAAACCTGCCTCGTCATCGAGGACAGCGTGAACGGGGTGAAGGCCGCGCGGGCGGCCGGCATGACGGCCTGGGGCTTCACAGGTGGCGGCCATGCCGATGCGGGGCTCACCGGACGCCTGACCGACGCCGGAGCGCACAGCGTGTTCGCCTCCCACCGGGACGTGGCAGCTGCGCTCAGTTGCCTTTAATCGCCTCAATCGGCGAGTAGATTTCCGGCGTGCAGGTGCCTTCGGTAATGCGTTCGCGCTGGAACCGGATCGTGTCGCTGACAGCGGGGAGTTTGCCGAGATATTCGTCAGAGACCCAGAACTCCCCCTCTTCCCCCATGAACAGGGCGCCGTCTTCGTCGACCTCCGTGACCGTGCCTTCGATGACGGAGGTCTCATAGCTGCATGGCCCGCCGGCAATCGGGCCGGGATCGTCCGGGCCGCAGGCGGCAAGCCCGCTGAGGAGCCCGCCAAGAAGCGTGAGCCTGACCAGCATATGCGGTTTCATTCGGCCTCTCCCTCGTTCACGGACTCGATGAAGTCGATCATCCCGGTGAAATAGCATTCCGGATTGTCATACTGGGTGAGGTGGCCGGCATCGGGGCAGATGTTCAGCTCCGCGTTCGGAATTTCGTCGGCCATCTTCGCCATGAAGGCCGGGTCCATCGTGTCTTCCTGTCCGCCGGTCACCAGTGTTGGCACAGTGATCTTGTGCAGGTCGGCAAACCGATCCCAATCGACGAGCGAGCCGCCGGCGCCCATTTCGCTGGGCCCCTGCATGGCCAGGTACTTCTCGCTGTTCATGTGGTCGAACGAGCCGAGCACTTCGGCGGGCCATTCCTCGACCGGGCGCCTCAGGATATGCTGTGTGTAATAGTGGTTCATCAGCAATTCCATGTAGCGCGGATTGTGGAAGTCTCCGGCGGCCTCAAAGTCCAGGATCTCCTTCAGGACGTCCGGATCCATCTGTGGCTGCAGCACATTCTTCGAATAGTCGTTATAGGCCGGAATGCTGGCCATCATGTTCGAGATGATCAGGCCCTTGAGGTGGTCCTGATGGGCGAGTGCATATTCCATCCCGAGCATGCCGCCCCATGACTGGCCGTAGAGATAGAAATTGTCTGCGTCGAGGCCGAGGGCTTCGCGGACCTGGTCGACCTCGCTGACGGCGGCTTCGATGGTCCACAGGTCCGGGTCGTTTGGCTGATCAGACAACCAGGAATCGAGCTGGTCGTAATAGAAGAATTCGATCCCGGCCGGCGTGAAATAATCTTCGAAGGGCTTGAAGAGCTCATATGTAGCGCCGGGGCCGCCATGCAGTAGCAGCACCTTGATGCGCGGATTGTCGCCCACCTGTCTGGTCCAGACCTTGAAGTCGCCCTTCGGCGTGGAGATCGGGATCATCCGGACGCCCGCCTCGTCAGGTGTCGCTTCCGGGACATCGGCAATGGGCTCGGCGGCCGGAGCTTCCGGCGCATCAGCGCCCTGTCCGGATGGCGCACACGCGGTGAGGCCGAGAACAAGTGTGGATATTACGATTGGCAGAAGCTTGCGCATAGCGCCCCCCTTAGCTTACCTGTTACCGGCAAGCCTATCCCTGATCCGGCGGGCCGTAAAACGAAAACAATGTATGAGGCAAAGAGGAACCCGCCGTGGCCAGCGTTAAAACAGCAATCAATATTGACGATCTGCGCACGCTGGCGAAAGCCAGGCTGCCGCGCATGGTTTTCGACTATATCGACGGCGGCGCGGAAGACGAGATCACCCTGAGGCGGCAGGTGGATCGGTATACGGATTACGAACTGCAGTGGAATTCGCTGGTCGATATTTCGAAGATCGACACCACGACGACCGTGTTCGGCCAGCCATCGCCCTTGCCGTTCTTCATTGCGCCGACGGCGGCCTCGCGCCTCTTCCATCCGAAGGAAGGTGAGCTGGCCGTGGCCCGCTCGGCGCAGAAGGCGGGCATTGCCTACTCTGCGTCCACGCTGGCCAGCCAGAAGCTGGCCGACATCTCGGCCACTGCGCCGGATGTGCCGAAGATCATCCAGATCTATGTCTGGAAAGACCGGGGCGTCGTGAAGGAGTTGCTGGACCGTGCGAAAGAGGCCGGGTTCACCGGTTGCGTCCTGACGGTAGATACGATCGTGGCCGGCGCGCGGGAGCGCGATCCGCGCAACCGCTTCACCGTGCCGCCACGCCTCAACCGCAAGACCGTGTCGCAGGCGCTGGCCCGGCCGGGCTACCTGATGGACATGTTCACGTCTCCGAAGATCGGCCCGGTCAATTTCGAGGGACTCGATACCGGCGGGCGCGGCGTGATGAATGTCATCAATGAACTGTTCGATCGCACCATGACCTGGAAAGACGCCGAATGGATGGCCAATGAATGGGGCGGCCCGTTCGCCATCAAGGGCGTGGCGACCGCTGAAGATGCCGTCCGCGCGGTGGACCATGGCGCGAGCGCCGTCTGGGTCTCGAACCATGGCGGGCGCCAGATCGACACATCCGTGCCGGTGATCGACCTGCTACCGGAGATGCGCGCGGCTGTGAGCCCGAAGATCGAAATCATTGCCGATGGCGGCGTGCGCCGGGGCAGCCATGTGCTGAAGCTGATCGCGCGCGGCGCAACCAGCGTGGCGATCGGCCGGGCCTATCTTTACGGGCTTGCCGCGGGCGGCGAAGCGGGCGTCGATCGGGCCATCCGTATCCTGAAGGATGATGTCGAGCGCGGCCTTGGCCTGCTGGGCGTGCCGCGCATCGCGGATCTTGATGAGACATTGCTGCGCCTGAGGAGCTGACAAGATGATCGACCGCCGCATATTTCTGGCATTGGGCCTCTCTGCGCTTGGCGCCTGCGGAGGCGGCAAGCCGGGCGATGAGGAAACAGGCCCGCCCCCGAAGGAAGCAATTGACGGCATCGTGTCAGGCGGGTTCGCGCCCGCAGCGGGCCTTGTCGTGCGCAAGCGGGGCAAGACCGTCTTTGCCCACGCGGCGGGCGTCGCGAATGCCGGGCGCGCCTTCCGGGCGGATACGAAGATGCGCATCGCGTCTGTCTCGAAACTCGCTGTGGCGCTCACGGCGCACAGGCTGGCCGAGCGCGGTGAGCTGGACCTCGATGCGCCGCTGTCGACATGGTTCGGCGATGCCCTGCGCCATCCGGACTATCCGGATGTGGAGATCCCGCTGCGCCACCTGATGAGCCATACGTCCGGCCTGAAGGATCCGGAGGTCTACTGGCAGGCCGCGCCGGGCCGGATCGAGGACCTGTTCACGCCTGACATGTGGCTGCCAGGCCCGCCGGGTGGCTATTTCACCTATTGTAATTTTGGCTGGGGCATTCTCGCTACGGTTATGGAGCGGCAGGTTGGCGAGCGGTTTGACCTTCTGGCAGATCGCATCACGCTTGGCCCGCTGGGCGTGACGGCGGGCTTCAACTGGTCGGGCGTGCCGGACAAGGAACGCCGCGCTGGCGCGACGCTCAGCCAGAAGATCAATGGCGAATGGGTCGCGCAGGCCGATGCGCCGGACGTGCTTGACGGCACCGGCCCCGCCATCCTGAAGGCACCGGGGTTCAATCTGGAAGATTATGTGGTCGGCTCCAACGGCACGCTGTTCAGCCCTCAGGGCGGCCTTCGCGCCAGCCTTGAAGAGCTTTGCCCACTGGTACGGACCATCGCCGTAAACGAGACCGCCGCGCGGCCCGCCTGGGTGTTTGATCCGGCGGCGCAGAACGGGGACACCGACAATGGCTATTTCACTGTCTATGGCGAAGGGCCGCAGATTCATCCGGCAGCGGACTCTCCTGTGCCGGGCGTGAAGCTGATCGGACATCATGGCGAGGCCTATGGCCTCTATTCCGGGGCCTGGCATGCACCGGAGCTGGACGCCGAGATTGCCTATGCCATCACAGGCTCTGGCGAAGGCTTCCCGCCCTCGACGCTGCACCGCACGGTGAATGCCTGGTTTGAACCCGCCGTTCGTGCCGCCGGGACAGTGCTTAAACGCTGACGACCCGGTTCGGGTTCATGATGTTCTGCGGATCCAGCGCCTTCTTGATGGCGCGCATTGTGTCCGTTGCGGCCTGCGGGCGCAGATTGGCAAGCTCGTCCCGCTTCAGGCGACCGACGCCATGCTCGGCAGAGATCGAGCCATCGAACTCCATCACCGTGTCATAGATGATCCGCGTCAGCGCGTCGAAGTTCTCGCGCAGGCCGGTCTTTTCCGGTGGTTCGATGACGGAGTAATGCAGATTGCCGTCGCCGACATGGCCGAAGATCACGAAGTCTGCGGTGGGCAGCTTCTCCACGATGCGGGCATTGCAGGTTTCCATGAAGGTGGGGATCTTGCTGACCGGCACGGAAATGTCCTGGTTCAGTGAGTTGCCATAGGCGCGTTTGGACAGCGGGATCGTCTCGCGCACCATCCACATGGCCTTCGCCTGGGCGAGGCTTTCGGCGATGGCAGCGTCCTGGATCAGGCCTTTCTCGAAGGCGCTTTCGAGCGCGGTTTCCAGTGTCTTGCGGGCCATGGCTTCGTCCGAGAAGGACACTTCCATCAGCACGCGCCAGCCAAGGTTCGACGGCAGCGGGTCGCGCGTGCCTTCGATGTCGGCAATCACCATCTCGACCGCATTGGCCGGGATCATCTCAAAGCTCGTCACCGTGTCGCCCGCTATTTCGCGCACATGGGCGAGCAGCGCGATCACGTCCTGCGTGGACTCCACCGTCACCCAGGCCGTGGCGCGTTGCACCTTCGGGAACAGTTTCAGCGTCGCTGCCGTGACGAGGCCCAGCGTGCCTTCGGCGCCGGCGAACAGGTGCTTCAGGTCATAGCCGGTATTGTTCTTGCGCAGGCCCGACAGGCCGTCCCAGATCTCGCCGGACGGCAGCACGACTTCCATGCCCAGCAGCAGGTCACGCATCATGCCATAGCGCAGCACATTGACGCCGCCCGCATTGGTGGAGATCAGGCCGCCAATTGTGGCCGTGCCTTCGGAGCCGAGCGACAGCGGGAACAGGCGGTTCACGTCTTCGGCAGCGGCTTGTGCGGTCACCAGCGGGGCGCCCGCCTCCACCACCATGGAATTGTTGAACACGTCGACGCTGCGCACCTTGTTCATGCGGCGCATCGAGACACAGATCTCGCCATGCGGCACGCCCGCATCGACGAGGCCCGTATTGCCGCCCTGCGGACAGATCGCGACGCCATGCTTCGCACACAGCTTGACCAGCGCGGCGGCCTCTTCTGTGCTGGCGGGCTTTGCCAGGATGGGCGTGTCACCCTTGATGAAGCCGCGCCACGCCTGCGCGTGTTCGGAGAGGACGTCCGGATCTTCGCTCCAGCCCTGTGGGCCGAGCAGGTCTTTCAGGGCGGCGAGGAAGTCTGGGGTCAGTGTCTGGGTCATGAGTCCATTTTACGCATTTCTGAGGCCAGCGCGACACCGTTTTCCGTCGCATCCAGCGCGTCGGCCACGCGGGCGATCGCGTCGGCAGGTTTGTTCTGGCTAAGCTTGGTGATGCCTTCGAAACGTGTGGGCACCAGTTCGAAGGCAACAATGCCGCGCAGCAGGGCCTCCAGCCGCGCCGGTGTCATCTTGGCGGATGTCCAGACAGGCTTCGGCGCCAGTTGCGCTTCGAACACGGCAGAGAGGTCGTCCACCTGCTGCCGCGTCGCCGCCGCGTCCAGCCGCGTGACCGGCCCGGCGGCCTCGACGGAGAGATAGTTCCAGGTCGGCACCTGATCGTCGATGCCATACCAGTCCGGTGAGACATAGCCGTCAATTCCGGTGAACACGATCAGCGCCTCGCTGCCGTCCAGTAGGGCCTTCGTCACCGGATTGCCGGTGGAGAGGTGAAAGCGCAGGGCCGGAGAGCCCCCTCCCCCGGGGGGGAGGCCCTCTTCATGCGGAAGAACCGGGGCATGCGCAGCGATTGGCCGGCCATCGCTGACCGCGGTGATCAGGGCGAACGGATTGTCCCGGATGCGCTGGCGCAGAATGGCCGGGTCGGTTTCGTGGAAAAGCCGGGCAGGGTGCATGGCTCGCTCCTAGTCCCGGTGCGCCGCGCGGGCGAGGCGGTCATTGATGGCTTCGCCGAGGCCTTCGTCCGGTATGCGGGCAACGGCGATCCGATCATATTGCGTGTCCAGCGTGCGTAGGGCGGCGAAGAGGTTCTTTGCAGCTTCGCGCAGGTCGCCGGCTTCGGAGAGGTTCAGGCCGGACCAATTATGAGAAGAGGGCGTGTCACCGAAGGCGAGCCACCCCTCGCCCGGCTCCGGCGCGTCGGCATTCAGGCGGACGCGGGCGTTCGGGGCATAGTGGCTTTTGAGTTGTCCGGGAGCGGAGATTCCGTCGGCTTCCTCACGGGCGATGAGTGGCGCACCGAGGGCGGCTTCCAGCGCGGAGGTTTCCAGCGCGCCGGCGCGGAGCAGGACAGGGCGCTCGCCCACGAAGCTGACAATGGTCGACTCGATGCCGCGCTCGCACGGGCCGCCGTCGAGGATCAGGTCGACCTTCCCGTCCAGATCCTCTTTGACGTGCTGCGCGGTTGTCGGGCTGACATGGCCGGACCGATTGGCCGACGGCGCGACCAGCGGCTTGCCAAACGTCTCGATCAGCGCGCGGGCGCCCGGATGGGCCGGCATGCGCAGGGCAATCGTATCGAGGCCTGCGCGGGCAATGTCGCTGACGGTGCCTGTGGGCGCGACAGGCAGCACCATGGTCAGCGGCCCCGGCCAGAACTTTGCGGCAATCTCGCGGGCAGAATCCGAGAAGACAGCCTCCTGCTCCGCCATCTCCATATTGGCGACATGCGCGATCAGCGGGTTGAAGCGCGGGCGGCCCTTGGCCTCATAGAGGCGCACCACGGCATCCGGATTGGCGGCGTTACAGGCGAGGCCGTAGACGGTCTCTGTGGGCATTGCCACGAGGCCGCCGCCGCGAAGATGCATGGCGGCGAGGCTGAGCGTTCCTGGCTGGATGGGCACGATGGCGGTCATGACGGGCGCCTTACCACCCGTCCCGCCTGGCCGGAAGCCGCAGGCGCATTATTCCTTGCGGGCAGCGGTGCCTTTGACGGTGACCGTGACTTCATCGGCCACCCAGTCCGCGCCGGGGTCCGATTGCTGGCCGAGGTTCAGCGCCTTGCGCGATAGCGTGGCCGTGCCTTCGAAAGTGGCACTGTCGCCGTCGATGATGAGGCTGAAGTCGAAGGGGACATTCACCGCCGTATCCTTGATCAGCAGCGAGGCTTCCGCGGTGTAGCCGCCGTCCGGCGAGGCCGCGAAATTGAGCAGGCTGACCTTTGCCGCCGGGAAGGTGTTCGTATCGAACCATTCCCCACCCTGCAGCGTGTCGTCATAGAGTTTGGTGCCCGTGCTCGCCGTGGCGGGATAGACTTCCACCTGGACAGCCGAGCCTGCGAGGTCTTCCGGATCGAACAGGACATTCGCGTCCCAGCGCGCGAACGTGCCGGAGAAGGGTTTGTTCTGATAGGTGCCGGAGAAGGCGATTTCGGACGTCGCCGGATCGATCTTCCAATTGCTTGTCTCTTCCGGAACGGCGCCGGTCACGCCGGGGCCAGCCGGTGCAGGCGGGGCAGACTTCATCAGCGGTACGGCGGCGATAATCGCGAAAAGGAGCAGCGCGGCGCCGAATGCGGTGACATAGCCCCGCGCCGGACGGGGCTCATGGGCTCTGCCGAACAGGCCGGGGATCATCCGCTTGAACACGCCTTGCTCGGCGGCGACTTCATGCTTGATGGCGCCTGCCACATGCAGGCCCAGCAGAACGATCAGCACCCAGGCGCCCTTGGAGTGCAGGAATTCCGCGATTTCGTGCAGGGTCCCGCCCCTCAGCCCTTCTGTAAACGGAAGGTGGGGCCAGCTGACCGTGCCGAACAGGACGGTCGAAACCTGGAATTTGGATGTGGAGACCAGGAACCAGCCCAGCAATGGCAGGCCGATCATCAGGGCGTAGAAGCCGATATGGACCCCATGGGAGAGGCGTTTCTCCCACGGGGCCATATCGTCTGGCAGTGGCGGCGGCGGGTTCAGCCACCGCCACATCACCCGCGCCACACTCAGGAACAGGATCGCGATCCCGATCGATTTGTGCAGCTGGAAGCGGGCTTCATTGTCATCCATGTTCCATCCCAGCCAGATCATGAACAGGATCAGGGCCGCGATCGTCCAGTGCAGGAGAATCGCGACGGCTGTGTACCGGTTTGAGGATGGTGCATGCATGGGTGTGGCCTTATTCGGATTCGGTGGCGTCCGCAGGCTTCGCGAATTCTGCTTCGATCAGCAAGTCCACTTCATCGCTGAGGCTCGGCACCATGATGTCCAGGCCGAAATCGGACCGCTTCAGCGAGCCGGTCGCCGAGAAGCCGAGGCGCGGCGAATCCGGTGCCCACGGGAAGGTGGCGGTGCCGTTATAGGTCACGTCCAATGTCACCGGCTTGGTGATACCGCGGAAGGTCAGGTCGCCGGTGACCGTGCCGGTATTGGGGCCGGTCGCGGTGACGTCGGTGGACTTGAACGTGATTTCCGGGAACGCCGAGGAATTGAAGTAGCTCTCGCTCTCGGAGATTTCCTGGTCGAACGTGTCGAACGGGCTGTCCGGATGGCCGGCCTTGAAATCAAACGGGTAATCGGTCTCGACAGAGGCCGGGTCGACCGTGATGTCCAGCTGGCTGGCCGACAGGTCTTCCGGATCGAAGTCCAGCGTGCCGGAGATGCCGGTGAAGCGGGCCGTGTAGTTGGACAGGCCGAAATGGCTGATCTTCCAGGTCAGCGAGGCGTGGCTGAGATCGAGATCATAGAGGCCGGCCGGGCCGAGTTCCGGCGCCGGGGCTTCGGCAGGGCCTGCCGTGGTTTCAGCGACAGCCGTTTCCGGGGCGGCCGGTGTAGCTTCGCTGGTTGCCGGGGCGCCACAGGCGGCGAGGGCGATTGCAGAAACGGAAAGGAGGAATGTGCGCATGGGTGTTAGTGCCTTTTGTTGCTCAGGTTGCCCCACAGTATAGTGCGCCGCTGGACAGTCGCCACAGGTGCGCTAAAGCCTGCGCCCAATATCACTTATGCACTATCGGAGACAAATTGATGGCCTATGACGCCCCGATCCACGACATGGCTTTCACGCTGCAGGCTGTTGCCGGCCTGCCAAAGCTGGAAGGCCTGCCGGGTTTCGAGGCTTATGATGCCGATCTGATCACACCGATTCTGGAAGAAGCCGGGAAGCTGGCGCGCGACGTGCTGGCGCCGCTCAACCAGTCCGGCGATGCGGCCGGGGCGCAGCTCACCGAGGACGGCGTCAAGGCCGCGCCGGGCTTTGCCGAGGCCTATGCCCAGTTCCGTGAGGGCGGCTGGATGGGCCTGTCGGCGCCGGAGGAATGGGGCGGCCAGGGCCTGCCGAAGGCGCTCGCGCTGGCGGTCATGGAGATGATCCACGCAGCGAACATGTCGTTCGGTCTCTGCCCCATGCTCAGCTTTGGCGCCATCGAGGCGCTGCTGGCACACGGCACGGATGCACAGAAGCAGACCTATCTGCCGAACCTCGTCGCCGGGAACTGGACCGGCACGATGAATCTGACCGAGCCGCAGGCCGGCTCCGACGTCGGCGCGCTGAAGACGAAGGCCGTGCCGAACGAAGACGGCTCCTATGCGATTTCCGGCCAGAAGATCTTCATCACCTGGGGCGACCATGACATCGCCGAGAACATCATCCACCTGGTCCTCGCCCGCCTGCCGGATGCCCCGGCCGGGTCGCGCGGCGTATCGCTGTTCCTGGTGCCGAAATTCCTCGTCAATGAGGATGGCAGTCTCGGCGCGCGCAACAGCCTGAAATGTATCGGTCTTGAGAAGAAGATCGGCATCCACGCCTCCCCCACCTGCGTGATGGAGTATGACGGCGCCACAGGCTGGCTGATCGGTGAGGCAAACAAGGGCCTGGCTTGCATGTTCACGATGATGAACTCGGCGCGCCTGAATGTCGGCCTTGAGGGCGTCGCCGTGGGCGAGGCGGCGTATCAGACCGCGTTCACCTATGCGCAGGAGCGCAAGCAGGGCAAAGTGCAGGGTGTGGACGGCCCCGCCCCGATCCTTCACCATGCCGATGTGCGCCGTACCCTGACGACCATGCGCGCCCGCGTCGCGGCAGCCCGGGCCATCTGCTATGCCTGCGGTGTCGCGGCAGACCTTGGCGACGCGGCGACGGACGAGCAGGCGCGCCACGCGGCCAAGCTGCGCGAAGACCTGCTGACGCCGATTGCCAAGGCCTGGTCGACCGACATGGGCGTCGATGTTGCGAGCCTCGGCCTGCAGATCCATGGCGGTATGGGGTTCATGAACGAAACGCTGGCGGCCCAGCTTTATCGCGACTCCCGCATCGCGCCGATCTATGAAGGCACGAACGGCATTCAGGCCATCGACCTTGTCGGCCGCAAACTTTCCGGCACGAATGGCGAGTCCATGCGCCTGATCCTCGGTGACATCGACGCCACCATCCGCGAAGCCCGCGCCACGAACGAGCCTCAACTCGTCCAGATCGCAGACCGCCTGCGCGCCGGCGCCGATGCGCTGCGCGAAGCGACGGACTGGATGCTGACGGCCATGAAAGACCGCGATCAGGACAAGGCGCTCGCCGGGGCGACGGCTTATCTTGCGCTGGCAGGCGATGTGATCGGCGGCCACTTCCTGACGCGCGCTGCAACGGCTGCCCGCTCCAGCGATACGGCCACCCGCGCCCGCAACCTCGCCCTTGCAGGCTTCTTTGCGGAAACCGCGCTCGCCGAAGCGCCGGGTCGCGTGCCCGGCATCACCGAAGGTGGCCAGACCTTCCTGGAAGGCAGCGAAGCCCTGTTCGGGATCTGACCGGGCTTTCGCCGCTCTGCTGGCCCGGGCGCGCCGCGCGCAGTCATCCGATTGCCGGCATGCGCCGTAACAGGGGCATGAAAAAACAACTTCCAGCCCTCGCCGCCCTCGCTCTTGTCACCGCCTGCGCCACCCGGCCGCCCGTGCCGGACGATGCCGCAGGCGACGCCTTTGTCATCGAACGCGACCTTGCCGGCGCCCATGTGGCGCGCGGAGAGTTCAAGTCGATCACCGGCGTGCATCGCACCTTCACTGCCCAGCTGACCGGGACATGGGACGGCCAGACGTTCACCCTGGTCGAGGACTTCGTCTATGACGATGGCGAAAAGGACAAGAAAACCTGGAAGCTCCAACGCGTCGCGCCGGGCGAATACACCGGCACCCGCGAAGACGTCGTCGGCACCGCGCGCGGCTATCAGGACGGGCGCGCCTTCCGCCTGGAATATGACGTCGTCCTGCCGTCGGAAAACGGCAAGGGCCGCAAGGTACGCTTCCGGGATGTGCTGGCCAATGACGGCAGCGGCAACGTGCTGAATACGGCGACCGTCGGTTGGTTCGGCTTCCGCGTCGGATCGGTCTCGCTGGTCATGGAACCGGCTGAGGAAGATGCGGAATAGGCAGCCCTAATGAAAAAAAAGGCCGCCTCCCGGAGGATGCGGCCTTTCTTAACCTGATAGTCCGGAAGGACTATTCGGCTTCGATCGTGTCGACGGCAGTTTTGCCGTTACGCTTGTCGACGGCCGTGGTGTAGGAAACCTTCTGGCCTTCGTTCAGCATGCGCATGCCGGCGCGCTCAAGCGCGGTTGCGTGGACGAACACATCAGTGCCGCCATCGTCCGGAGCGATAAAGCCGAAGCCTTTTTGGTCGTTGTAGAATTTTACGGTGCCACTGGTCATGGGACACTCCTGTATATAGTGCGGGCCTGCAACATGCGGGCTCGCGGAAGTTCGAGTTTTGTTTGGGAGGTCTCTGATAAAGTGGCAGGGCAAGCCCTGACATTCGATGCCTGATTGTCCGGCGAAAAGTCGAAACACTCATCTAAGGGGTTTCAGGCACTTTACAAGGGAAAGTCTGCGTTTATCCGGAAAGAAATGTTCAGATTGCTGAAAATCTCCCGGGTTTACCGGGCTTTCAGCGGCCGCAACAACACCAGCAGCATAACCGAAACGCAGGAGAATGACGCCGCGACCCCTGCCAGCGGGGAAAGGCCGGCGGTCACCAGAGGGGCGGCAATGGCTGTGCCGGTTGCCGTCATTGACAGGATGAACAGGATCACGAGCGCCGCGCCGCGGGCATCGTCCCCTTCCGCGGCGAGGATGGCGTGGAAGAAGCCCGGCGGGCCGCGCAGGCCAAGGCCGAGGTTTACCGGCACGAACAGGGCGGTGATCACCAGCGGGTCGGTTCTGCCTGCGTTGCCGTAGATGGACAGTCCGATCAGGCCGAGCGCCGATATGGCCGACCCGGCGAGGATCATCCGCTCGGCGCCGAACATGTCTGCCAGGCGCCCGGCGAGGTTCGAGGCCAGGATGAAGAAGGCGATGCCGGTGACCTGCATGAGAATGAAGGCATTGAGGCTGAGCCCCAGTGCCCTGGTCATCATGGCCGGGGCGCCGAAGACGAAGATCAGCAGCCCGCCCAGCGTGCAGGCCTGGCTGAGGGCATACCGCATATAGGCCGGGTTCTTCAGTAGGCGGATATAGCTGCCCTGGCTGCGCGTCGGCGGTGGAACCGGCAGGCTCCTGCCGAGCGTGCGGACGAGTGCCGCCACGATCAGGCTGAGTACGGCGATAACATAGAATGAACTGGTCCAGCCGAACCCTGCCAGCAGCCAGACGCCTGCGACCGGGGCCAGCGCTGGCACCAGCGACTCGACGCTGCCCATCAGGCCGAGGGCGCGCACGGCGCCCGCCTCGCTGAACATGGCGCGGATCATGCCCGGCGCGAATACGGCGGCGGCCGCACCGCTCAGCCCGTGCAGGAAGCGCAGGCCGACAAGCGCGGGCAGGGACGGCGCCAGCGCGCAGGCGAGCGAGACAAGGGCGTAGGCGATCAGGCTGCCGACAAGAAGGCGGCGCTGGTCAACCCGTGCGCCAAGTTCTCCGAACAGGATGAGACCGATACAGCCGCCTGCCACAAAGGCGGCCAGCACCAGCTGGGCCGTGGCCGCGCTGCCGCCCAGCTCATCCGGCAGGCCGGGCACGGCAGGCAGCACAAGGTCTGTCCCGGCAAGGCCGAGGGTCGTGCCGAGCAGCAGGAGTGCAAAAGCGAGCCAGGGGGCGGAGGCGGTTTTCATGGAGGCGGGCTTATCGGAGAAACCTGCCTGTCTGTCGATGGGGGAAATGTGACAGCGGGTCTGTCCGGGCCGGGCTGACCGTATAGATGGTCCATATACGGTGTATATAGGGTGTTCGTGATTGCCTGAGGCGGGGCTTATCCAACAGTGAGCGCGTCGGTTGCGGGGCGGTTGGCGGGCCGATAAGAGGGGCACAGGAAGCGGCAGGAAACCGACACATCATGGCCTGGACCAAGACATATGAAGGCGCCGAACCGCTGCGCATCAATAAATGGCTTGCCGAGGAAGGCGTGTGCTCGCGCCGCGAAGCGGATGCGCTGATCCTGAAGGGCCTGGTCAAGGTCGACGGCGAGGCGGCGGTGGCCGGCCAGAAGATCGAAGCCGGCCAGACGCTGACCCTGCTGCAGAAGGCGACGCGCCAGCTGGACAACCGGCTGTCGCTGATTTTCCACAAGCCGGAAGGCATCGTCTCCGGCACGCCTGAAGCGGGTGAAATTCCCGCCGTGCGCCTGATTACGGCTGCGACGCTGTCGGGAAAATCCCACGCGATTCCCGGCCGGTACAACAAGCTCGCGCCGCTCGGCCGGCTCGACAAGGACAGCCGCGGCCTGCTGGTCCTGTCGGAAGACGGCGTGCTGGCAAAGGCACTGATCGGGCCTGAGAGCACGGTCGACAAGGAATATCTGGTCAAGGTGAAGGGCGATGTGACGCCGGACAAGTTGGCCCTGCTGCGCCATGGTCTTGAGCTGGACGGGCGCAAGCTGAAGCCGGCGGAAGTGGAGCAGGTGAAGGTGCACGAGCTGCGCTTCATCCTGAACGAGGGCCGGAATCGCCAGATCCGCCGCATGTGCCAGCTGGTGGACCTGCGCGTGGTGGACCTGATGCGCGTGCGCATCGGCTCGTTGGAGCTGGCAGGCCTGCCGGAGGGCAAGTGGCGCCCGATCAGTGCCCGCGAGCGGGAGGCGCTGCTGAGTGGCGCCGCGCCCCGGCCTCGCAAACCGCGCGAACCTCGTGAACCGCGCGAAGGTACGGACCGCCCACCGCGGGCCGAACGGCCAGATCGCCCACCGCGTACAGGAAGACCTGCCGGAAAGCCGGGTGGCAAACCGTCCGGAAAAGGCGGCCCGCCCCGCGGTGACCGCAAGCCTTCCAGCCGGGAAGAAAAGCCCGTCAATCCGATGCGCGGCGCGAAGTTCAAACGGACCAAGCTCGGCCCCCGCAAGCGCACCCCGATCAAATAGCTGACCTTGCGTGACGGCTTGGCGGCTTGCGCGCCCGGTCTATTCTGACGGCATGGACGGTTTCACGACAAAGACACCCAAACGCCCCGGGCTGGACTATCTGCACGGCGAGGCGGCACCCGGTCATGGCGAGATGATGGAGATCACGCCGCGCATCCAGTGGATCCGGATGTCGCTGCCTTTCTCCCTGAAATTCATCAATGTCTGGCTGATCGAAGATGATGATGGCTGGACGATCGTCGATACAGGGATGCCGCTGAAGGAAACGCGGGATGCCTGGCAAGCCCTCCTCGACACGCGCGTGACGGCCGACAAGCCGCTGAAGCGCGTGATCGTCACGCATATGCATCCCGATCATGTCGGCTGCGCAGGCTGGCTCTGTTACAAATATGGCGCCGAGCTCTGGATGAGCCGGCTGGAATATACGACCTGCCGCATGCTGGTGTCCGATACGGGCCGCGAGGCGCCGGAGGCGGGGATCAGCTTCTACCGCAAGGCCGGCTGGGACAAGGCGGCGCTGGATCATTACCGCGAGCGTTTCGGCGGCTTCGGGCGCGGCGTCTCGAAAATGCCGGACAGCTTCTTCCGGCTCAGCGACGGCGACACATTCGAAATGGGCGGCGAAACCTGGGAAGTGATCACCGGCAGCGGCCACTCGCCGGAACATGTCTGCCTGTTCTGCCCGGCTCAAAACAGTGTTATCTCGGGCGACCAGCTGCTGCCGCGAATCTCGTCCAATGTGTCCGTTCACCCGACCGAACCGGCGGCCAATCCGCTGCTGGACTGGATGTCGAGCTGCGAGAAGCTGCTGGCGCACCTGCCGGCAGATGTGCTGGTCCTGCCGGCCCATAATGAGCCGTTCCGGGGGGCACACAAACGCCTGCGCCACCTGATCGACGGGCATGAGGTGGCCCTGGCGCGCCTGAAACAGCGGCTGGCGGAAAAACCGCGCAAGGTGCTGGACACGTTCGTCGCCATATTCGGCCGCAAGATCGCGCTGGACGAGCAGGGCATGGCAACCGGTGAAGCGCTGGCGCACCTCAACTGCCTGATCTATCGCGGTGAGGTGAAGACGGCGGCGGGGCCGGATGGCGTGACGCTCTACAGTCTGGCCACCTGACCTGATTTGCAGCCTATTGGCAGTTTTACGCTTCGCATTCAGCCGGGGTTTCGTCTAAGAAAGGCCCCTGTTGAAAGACAAGAGCGAGGCCTCGATGGCACGAGATGGCGAAAAGGCCGCGCAGGGCACCGATGAGGCGCCCGAAACACTTGCCGACAAGGTCAAGCAGGAACTGAAGGAATGGGGCGCGACGCTCGCCGTGTTCGTTCCGCTGTTCATGCTCTTCTCCGGCCTCGTTTACGAGCAGCGGGTGATTCCCTCCGAAAGCATGGTGCCGACGCTGCAGGTGTCCGACCGTGTGGCGGTGGCCAAGTTCGCCTATGGTTATGACCGCTACTCGCTGCCCTTCAGCCTGGGCCGCTACCTGCCGCTGCCGAAAGGGCGCATCTTTGCGCGCGACCCCAAGCGCGGTGACGTGGTCGTGTTCGAGCATCCGCATGCCGGCAAGGTGATGATCAAGCGCGTGATCGGCCTGCCGGGCGACCAGATCCAGATGATCAATGAGCAGGTCTATATCAATGGCGAACCGCTCCCCAGCGAATATGTCCGGACCGTCCGCTACGTGCCCCATGGCACCAATTGGGTCGTGACGGCACATGAGTGGCGCGAGACGGCTGAAGACGGCAAGAGCTGGATGACGGACCGCCAGGAAGCCGGTGACCGGGGCGATAACACCGTCCTGTTTATCGTTCCGAAGGGCTATCTTTTCATGATGGGAGACAACCGCGACAACTCGCTGGATAGCCGGTTCCTGTCCGGTCACTGCCCGCCAGTTGGCAATGTCGTGGATCGCGCAGGGTGTGAACTGGCCGTCGACCCGAAGGAGGCTTCGGTCGGCTTCGTGCCCATGGATCACCTGATGGGACGGGCGGATACGGTGCTGATGAGCTTCTATCGCTGCAAGCTCATGGATGGCGAGAAATGCCCGAAACGTGTGTGGAAGGGCCTCTAGGGTTCCAAAAGCCGGGATTCCTGCCTTGTCGCTTACGGCCAACCTCGCTAGTGGCTGGAAGTTCGCGGGGCATCTGACCCTATCGGACTAGAACGAACGGACCGGATGGCGATGCCAGAGACGACATCGACAGCAAACCGGCGCGGCCCCATCGTGGTCTCGCGTCATGGCAGGCCTGCGCTGGACCGCACGGCTGGGCCGCGGCTTGACTGGCGCCAGTACAAGGACTGGTGGGCCCGGTACGAGGAAAGCCCGCTGGCCGAAGGCCAGGTCGCGCCTCCCGCCCTGATGGAAGCCGTGAAGGATGCAGACCTCGTCTTCGCCTCCGGACGGATCCGCGCGCAGGAGACGGCCGCCCGTGCGGCCCCGCACATGCAGGCGGAATATGATCCGGTCTTCAATGAAGCGCCCCTGCCGCCGCCAATGCTGCCCAAGGTGCGCTACCTGCCGAAGACCTGGAACATCCTCGCCCGCGCCGCCTGGCTGAACGGCCACGCGCTGGACGGGGAAAGCGTTGTCCAGGCCCGGTTGCGGGCGATGGAAGCGGCGCAGAAGCTGCACGAGGCCTCCGTGGATACGAAGGTCTATCTGGCGGCGCATGGGTGGTTCAATCGCATGCTCAGGCCGGAGCTGAAAAAGCTCGGCTGGAAATGTGTGCGCGATGGCGGCGATTCCTATTGGAGTTTCCGCGTCTACGAATACCGGTAATCCCGGGTTCGAAATCGAATTGGAAAAGGTTGTGATGGGCCCGGCACCGCTCTAGTGTCCGGGCGATCCGAAACGTGAGGCGATATGGCAGACCCGAAGGAAAAACCCGTCGACAAGATGAGCTTCGAAGAAGCGCTTGCCGAACTGGAAGGCATCGTACGCCAGCTTGAGGCCGGTGAGGTCGAGCTGGAAAAGTCGATTGCCATCTATGAGCGCGGCGCGGCCCTGAAGGCACATTGCGAAGCGCGGCTGAAATCGGCGGAACTGAAGGTCGAGCAGATCGTCCAGGGGGCAGGTGGCACGACCACAGAACCCGCCAGTTTCGACTAGGCCCCCATGGCGGACGTGATCGACTTCGACCTTCGCCTGAAGGAAGTTGCCGACAAGGTGACCGTGGCGCTGGATCATCTGATCCCGCCTGCCTCGGGCCCGGAGGCGGACCTGATGCGCGCGATGCGCCATGCCGCCCTCGCCAATGGAAAACGCATGCGGCCGTTCTTCCTGCTGGAAGCCGGTGCCATGTTCGATGCCCCGGAAAAGTCGCTCCTGCGGGCGGCGGCGGCGCTGGAATGCGTGCACTGCTACTCGCTGGTGCATGACGATCTGCCCTGCATGGACGATGACGATTTCCGCCGCGGGCAGCCGACGGTGCACAAGGCTTTCGATGAGGCCACGGCCGTTCTGGCAGGCGACGCGCTGCTGACGCTGGCTTTTAAGATTCTCGCTTCCCGGGAGACGCATGGCGATGCCGAAGTGCGTGCCCTGCTGATCGAGCGGCTGGCGGATGCATCCGGCGCGCGAGGCATGGTGGGCGGCCAGATGATCGACATGCTGGAAAGCGACAGCCCGCGCGACCTGAACACGATTACCCGCATGCAGCGCCTGAAAACCGGCGCGCTGATCTCCTACGCCACTGAGGCGGCGGGAATCATCGGCGGCGCCCGCGAGCATGAGCGCAGCGCGCTGGCAGGCTTCTCGAACGATCTTGGCCTGGCCTACCAGATTGCCGACGACCTGCTCGACGCGACCGGCGATGAAAGCCGTGTCGGCAAGGCTCTGGCCAAGGATGAAGACGCCGGAAAGGCTAATTTTGTTACGATTCTGGGCATAGACGGTGCACGCCAGAGAGTGCAGCTGCTGGCCGAGCAGGCGAAGGAACACCTCGCTATTTTCCGCGAAAAGGCCAATATACTGCTGCAATCAGTCGATTTTGTTCTTGATAGAACACACTAGACAGACAGAAAGCCGTCACCCAAAAGGTCCGACAGAACGATGACCGACATCCGACCCAACCGCCTGCTCGACGCGATCGACTCCCCTGACGACCTGAAAGGCCGTTCCCGGGCGGAGCTGAAACAGATCGCGAATGAAGTGCGCGAAGAGGTGATCGACGTGGTTTCGGTCACCGGCGGGCACCTCGGCTCCGGGCTCGGCGTGGTCGAGCTGACCGTGGCGATCCATTCGGTGTTCAACACGCCGAAGGACAAGCTGATCTGGGATGTCGGCCACCAGTGCTATCCCCACAAGATCCTGACCGGACGGCGCGACCAGATGCGCACCCTGCGCCAGGGCGGCGGCCTTTCCGGTTTCACCAAGCGCTCCGAGAGCGAGTACGATCCGTTCGGTGCGGCCCATGCGGCGACGTCGATCTCGGCCGGGCTCGGCTTTGCCAAGGCGCGGGACATTCAGGATGAGAACTCCAGCGTCATCGCGGTGATCGGTGACGGTTCCATGTCTGCCGGCATGGCTTATGAGGCGATGAACAATGCGGGCGCCGACAAGTCACGCCTGATCGTCATCCTCAATGACAATGACATGTCCATCGCCCCGCCGGTCGGCGCGATGAGCAACCACCTCTCGCAGCTCGTTTCCTCGCGGCCCTATCGTGGCCTGCGCCGGATTGCGAAGAAATTCGTTGCGCCGATGGGCCTCGAAAGCCCGGCCCGCCGCGCCGAGGAATTCCTGCGCGGCTTCGCCATGGGCGGCACGCTGTTCGAGGAACTCGGCTTCTATTATGTCGGCCCGGTCGACGGGCATGACCTCGACGTGTTGATCCCGATTCTCGAAAACGTGCAGGCGATGCGGGACGGGCCGATCCTGATCCATGTCGTCACGCAAAAGGGCAAAGGCTATGCCCCGGCGGAGAACTCTGCCGACAAGTATCACGGCGTCTCGAAATTCTCGGTCATCACCGGCGAACAATCCAAGCCGAAACCGAAGGCGCCAGCCTACCAGAAGGTGTTCGGCCAGACGCTGACGCAGCTGGCGGAGACAGACGACAAGATCTGCGCGATCACGGCGGCCATGCCGTCGGGCACGTCCACAGACATCTTCGCTGCGAAATATCCTGACCGTCATTTCGATGTCGGCATCGCCGAACAGCACGCCGTCACCTTCGCGGCCGGTCTCGCGGCAGATGGCCTGAAGCCGTTCTGCGCGATCTATTCGACCTTCCTCCAGCGCGGCTACGATCAGGTCGTGCATGACGTGGCGATCCAGAAACTGCCGGTCCGCTTCGCGATTGACCGGGCGGGCCTGGTTGGCGCGGACGGGGCAACCCATGCCGGAAGTTTCGACATCGGCTATCTCGGCGCGCTGCCGGGCATGATCTGCATGGCGGCCGGCGATGAGGCGGAACTGGCCCGCATGGTGCTGACCTCGCTGGAAATCGACGACCGGCCGAGTGCCTTCCGCTATCCGCGCGGCGAAGGTGCCGGCGTTGATATGCCGGAGGTCCTGACGCCGCTGGAAATCGGCAAGGGCCGGGTGATCCGTGAAGGTACGGCCATTGCGATCCTGTCCTACGGCGCGCGCCTTGGTGAAGCGATGAAGGCGGCGGACATGCTGGCCGCACAAGGCCTGTCGGCAACGGTGGCCGATGCCCGCTTTGCCAAGCCGCTGGATACCGAACTGGTCGACCGCCTCGCGAAAGAGCACGAAGTGCTGATCACGATCGAGGAAGGCGCCACCGGCGGCTTCTGCAGCTTTGTGCTGGAATACCTCGCCCGCAGCGGCGGACTCGACAGTGGTCTGAAGATCCGGCCGATGACCCTGCCGGATGTGTTCCAGGATCAGGATACGCCCTACAACATGTATGAGGCCGCCGGCCTCAACGCCCGGCACATTGCTGCCCGCGCCATCGAGGCGCTGGGACGGGGCGATATTGCCGAGATCGAGCGCCTCGCCAGAGCCTGATCCGGGCCTTATCCCGGCCTGATTCCTGCGCCTAACTGAAATGCAATTTGCGGGTCCGGGCGAAGCCCGGTTAGGTGCCTCCATGCGTTCATACCGTTCCTTTCTGGCGACACTGATGCTTGTCGCCGCTGCCGCCTGTGCCTCAGCGCCAGAGCCGGCCATTCCTTTCGCTGACCGGCTTGCTGCGGCGCAGGCAGCGGGCAACCCCTATCAGGAGGATGCCGCCCTGACGCAGCTGCTGGCCGATCCGCAGCTGAAGCCGGAGCAGCGTGCCGAGGCGCTTTACCAGCGCGCCAGCCTGCGCCGTCTGGCCGGGGATAACCGGCGCGGTGCCGTGGCCGATTTTGAAGCCATGCTGGCGCTCGCCCCGGATCATCCGCGCGCCGGGCAGGCGAAGATCGAGCTGGACCTCGCCCGCTCAGATCTCGAAGCGCTGGAGCCGCGCCTCAGCTATATGCTGACCCTGCCGCAATGGTTCGACGTGTCCTGGACGCTGGGTGAGCGGGACGTGCCCGCCCGCCGCTATCACAGTGCGGGTCTCAGCCCGAATGAAGAGCAGACGCGGAAGCTGAAGGATGCCGGTTTCATCTGCGGCGCCGACGGGGAAGGCGGGCCGGTGCAGGGCGCCGGAGAGCCACGTGCCTGGCTCGAAGGCCTCACATGGTGCAGTCCGCTGCCGCAACCGGTCGAAACCGGGGCAGGGGAAGCGGACGCCGGGTCGTAAAGACCACACAAAATTCACAATCCGGCCCTGCCGCCGTACGTGTTGCGCGTCTAACAACAGGGTCATGGCCTCAACCTGCCTGCCCAAATCTGCCTATACGGAGCTACCGATCATGATTCGCCTCAGCCTCTCCGCCGCCGCATCCGCGCTCGTCCTTGCGGCCTGCAGCTCCACACCCGCCCCGGCTGCCGAGACTGCCGCCGCGGTTTCGACCACAACCGTCGTCTCGCCCTACGAACTGGCGATGCAGACCGTCGAGGAACTGGTCACCGGCGGCAACACCCAGGCGGCCATCGACCGGCTGACACAGCTGACCGGCGACCCGTCGCTCAACCGCGAGCAGATGGCGGAAGTTCTCTACCGCCGCGGTGAGCTGCGCTTTGGCGAGAACGGCTATGACACGATGGGCGCCATCGAGGACTTCGAAGAGATCCTGGCGGACTATAGCGATACGGAGTGGAGCACGGCAGCTGCCTCCATGCTGGACAGCGCCCGCGGCAAGGCGACGTCGCTGAACGCGCTGCTTGCCCAGCCGGAAACGACCCGGACCCAGAAGTTCAACATCCTCATGGAACTTGGCCGTCACGACGATGCCATCGACCTGATGATCGCCAACGACCTGACGCCGGACAATCAGGCCCTGCTGGCCATGTATCAGATCGGCTACCTGTGTGAGGGCGATGCCCTGACCGGCCGCGCCTATGACGTGACAGAGCCGGACGGAACCTATCACGAGCTCCGCTTCTGCGATTTCGGCAAGTAAAGCTTCTGAAGCTGTAGGATTTATTGCAGCTCTCGCGCGCGGTTCAGGGATATTTCCGCAGTTCTTTCCGCAAGGTAAGGGCGCAGAATCCCTGATCCGCGGCTCTGCGGCCTCTTCAAACCCGGCCCTTGGCGTGGTTGTGTGGCGCGAACCACATAACCTGCCCGAGGAAACCCATGTCATCTGAGCTGCTTCCCCCCAACTGGCCCGCCATGTCCATCGCTGAGGCCAACGCCGCTTTAGCGGCACCCGGTTCTCCGGTTCAGGTAGAAGACACCGTGATCGATGGTGTCCCGTCGAAGGGCTACTCGAACGCGCCGCCGAACATCCATTCGATCCTGTTCCTCGCTGCGATGACGCATCCGGACCGGGACTATATCGTCTACAAGGACGAGCGGGTGACCTATAAGGCGATGCTTCGTGCGGTGGAGCATTTCGCTGCAACGCTGCGCGACAAGTATGGCATCACAAAGGGGGACCGCGTGGCTGTGGTCATGCGGAACTATCCGCAATGGCCGGTGGCTTTCTATGCTGCGCTGAGCCTCGGGGCGATTGCCACGCCTATGAATTCCTGGTGGACTGGCGAAGAGCTGGAATACGGCCTGTCCTTCGCTGGCGTGAAGGCTGCGGTCGTCGATCCGCAGATCTTCGAGCGTATCCATGAGCATCTGAGCGGCCTGCCGGATCTGAAGCACGTCATCATCGCGCGTGAACCGGGCGACGAGCACAACCATCCCTGCGTGTCCTCGATGGAAGATGCGATCGGTCCGGCCAATTCCTGGGCGGACCTGGCAGACATCGGCATGCCGGATGTCGAGATCGGCCCGGACGACGATGCCACGATCATGTACACGTCGGGCACGACGGGTAAGCCGAAAGGGGCGCTTGCGACCCACCGCGCCGTCATCGCCAACATGTTCAACTCGCTGACCTGTCAGGCCCGCATGTACCTGCGCAAAGGCGAGGCTGTGCCTGAGCCGGATCCTGAGGTGACGCGGGCGACGCTGATGTCGATCCCGTTCTTCCACGCCACCGGTTCCTTCGCGATTCTGGTCCCGACCGCTCTGCGCGGCGACAAGATCGTGACCATGTACAAATGGGACGCATCCGAAGCCCTTCCGATCATCGAGCGCGAGCGCATCTCCACCATTGGCGGCGTGCCGGCAATCGCCTGGCAGGTGCTGGAGCACCCGGACCGCGAGAAGTATGACCTGTCCTCGATTGAGGTCGTCTCCTATGGCGGCGCACCGTCTGCGCCGGAACTCGTCTCCACGATCAAACGCCGCCTCCCGAACGCGGCACCCGGCAATGGCTGGGGCATGACGGAAACCTGCGCAACCGTGACGCTGAATATCGGCGAAGACTATGTGAATCGCCCGACAAGCGCGGGCGCGCCGCCGTCCGCCGTGGAGCTTAAGATATGCGATCCGGACGGCAAGGAAATGCCCGCCGGCGAAGTCGGCGAGCTGTGGTGCAAGAGCCCGTCGAACTGCAAGCTCTACTGGAACCGTCCGGACGCCACGGCAGAAACGTTCCGCAATGGCTGGGTCGTGACCGGAGACCTGGCGCGTCTGGACGAAGAGGGCTTCCTCTACCTGGTCGACCGCGCCAAGGACATGCTGATCCGCGGCGGTGAGAACATCTACAGCATCGAAGTGGAAAGCGCGCTTTACGACCATCCGGCCGTGATGGACGCGGCCGTTGTCGGTATTCCGCACAAGGTGCTGGGTGAAGAGGTTGGCGCCGTCGTCCAGCTGAAGCCTGGCATGAACGTGACCGAGGACCAACTACGCGCCCACGTCGCCAATCAGCTGGCGGCGTTCAAGGTGCCGGTCGAGATCCACTTCATGGACGAGCCGCTGCCGCGCAATGCCAACGGCAAGATCCTGAAAAAGGAATTGCGGGAGCAGTTCACACCACGGGGGTAATTGAATGAGCGTACAACGCCGCAAGATCGGAGACCGGGACGTGTACCCGGTCGGCCTTGGCTGCATGAACATTTGTCATGCCTATGGGCCGCCGCTCCCGGAGGAGGAGGCAAAGGCGCTCCTCACCCGGTCGCTCGATCTTGGATACGATTTTCTCGACACTGCGACGATCTATGGCGTCGGCCGAAGTGAGCAGCTGATCGGCGAGGCGCTTGGCCACCGGCGCCAGGAATATTTCCTGGCCAGCAAGTGCGTGCTGGACGTCCGCGATGGTGAGCGCGTCCTGGATGGCCGGCCGGAGGCGATCAAGGCCGCCTGCGAGGCGAGCCTGAAGCGCCTGAAGACCGATGTGATCGATCTCTACTACCTGCACCGGCCCGATCCGAATGTGCCCATCGAAGATTCCGTCGGCGCACTGGCGAATCTTGTGGCCGCGGGAAAGATCCGGTTCGCGGGCCTGTCGGAAATGGGGGCAGAAGACCTGCGCCGCGCGGCGGCTGTGCATCCCATCGCCGCGATGCAGTCCGAATACTCGCTCTGGGTACGCAATCCGGAGATTGCGGTCATGCAGGCCTGTGAGGAACTGGGCACAGCCCTTGTGGCCTTCTCGCCTGTTGGCCGCGGCTTCCTCGCGGACCCGCCTGCGGACCCGGCAAACTTCCACGAAACGGATATGCGCATCCGCGCATTCCCGCGCTTCAGGCCGGAGTATTATTCGGGCAACCTGCCGCTGCTGGCTGAGGCCAGAACCATGGCAGAGGAGGCCGGTTGTTCCGTCGCCCAGCTTGCCCTCGCCTGGACGCTGGCAAAGGGGCCGAACGTGCTGCCCATTCCCGGCACGACGAACCTGAAGCATCTTGAGGAAAACTTCCGCGCAGCGGAGGTGACTTTGACGCCAGAGCAGGTTGCGCGCCTCGATGCGCATTTCGCGCCGGAGCGGGCGGTCGGCCCGCGCTATAACAGGGTGGGGCAGGCAACCGTGACGACCGAGATGTACGATTTCGAGAAGGCGAATGGCTGACAAACGGCCTGTCGCGATGGAGCAACGCGAAGATGGCGGCGATGGCCGGCGCTACGCACCGTCGACCGCGCGCAATCGCGAGCCGATCCGGGATGTCTTTGCGGCGGAAGGCCTGACCGCCGGTGATGTGCTGGAGATTGCTTCCGGTACGGGCGAGCATGGCGCGTTTCTGACCGATGCCTTTCCGGCGCTGCACTGGACCTATTCAGACATAGATCCGGCCGGCCATGCCAGCCAGCAGGCCTGGCGCAATGCGGCGGCGCATGACCGCCTCTCTGGACCGCTCACCATTGACGCCTCATCGGACAATTGGGGAGAGGTTGAAGGTAAGGCCTGGGACCTGATTGTCTCAGTGAACATGGTCCACATCTCGCCTTTTGAAGCGACGGAGGGCCTGCTGCGCGGGGCCGGCCGCCTGCTGAAGCCCGCCGGGCACCTGTTCCTCTACGGCCCCTACGCCCGCAATGGCGAAATCGCGCCGTCGAACGCGGCGTTCAGCGAAAACCTCAAATCACGTGACCCGGCCTGGGGCGTGCGCGACCTCGATACGCAGATCGTGCCCCTGGCCGAAGCGGCAGGGCTCAGCCTGAAGTCGGTGATCGACATGCCGGCGAATAACCTGTCAGTCATCTTCAGACGATCGTGACCGGAGGGTCCCGATCATAACCCCTGTCAACTGGGAGCATCGGGCGAACATGTCAGACCACACAGACCGGATCCTTGGCCGGATCCATGAGCTTGAACTGGAGCTTGAGGCCGAGTTCGCCAAGAAGCGGGCGGGATTCCGATTTGGTATGGAGCGCGGCCGGGTCCTGTTTGATCAGGAAGTGATCCGCCGGCATATCGAGTTGCGGAAGGCTCTGATCCCCTACCTGTTGAGTGCGCGTTTCTGGGTCGTGGTGACGGCGCCGGTCATCTACTCCCTGATCGTGGTCTTTGTCTTGCTGGATCTCTGGGTGTCTTTGTATCAGGCCATCTGTTTCCGGGTTTATGGCATCCCGCAGGTCAGGCGACGGGACTATCTGGTGTTCGACCGCAAAAGCCTCGCTTATCTGAATGCGATGGAGAAACTGAACTGCGCCTATTGCTCCTACGCGAATGGCGTCATCGCCTATGTCCGGGAAGTGGCCGCGCGCACCGAACAATACTGGTGCCCGATCAAGCAGGCGCGCCGCGTGATCGGCTCGCATGCGCGCTATGCCGGGTTCTCGGAATATGGCGATGCCGAACACTACCGGGAACGGCTGCGCGCCCTGAGGGAAAACCTGAAAGAAGAGACCGCATCGGAAGACGCGTCCGGTGACCAGACCGACAACACCTCTTCAGAATAGTCCTAGCTTTCGTTGCCGCCGCCGAAGCGCTCGGTCCACTCTTCGACCTGCGCGTCCTCGATCTTCTGGAACAGGACGTCCGGCGGGGAGATCGCCATGCCGCGCGGCAGGGCATCCAGCAGGGCGGCAAAGTCCGCGTCTGCTGCCGGGAAATTCCGGTTCTCTTCCGGAATGCCGAGGGCATCGAGAATCTTCTTCGCAGCGCCCGGTATGATGGGCTGGGCGATGATACCGAACAGCGCGGCCAGGTTGAGGCCTGCGCGTACGCCAATGGCTGCCGCATCGACATCCGATTTGTACTTCACCCACGGCTCGGCCTTGGTGAGATACTCGTTCCCGGCGGCCCAGATGGCACGGGTCTCTGCGGCGGCTTTGCGGAACTCCATCGCCTCATAATGCTCGATCAGGCGGGGCAGGCGCTCTTTCAGCTCATTGACCATCCAGGCTTCCGCGTCACCCGGCGTGCCGGCATCCGGCACCTGTCCATCGAACTTGGACGCGGTGTATTTGGTAATCCGGTTCACGAAATTGCCGAGCACATTGGCCAAGTCTGAATTGACCGCGCTTTGGAAGCCTTCCCATGTGAACGCCGCGTCGGAGCCTTCCGGCGCATTGGCGATCAGATACCAGCGCCAATAGTCTGCCGGCAGCAGCTCCAGCGCCTGGTCCATGAACACGCCGCGCTTGTTGGACGTGGAGAACTTGCCGCCATACCAGGTCACCCAGTTGAAGGCCTTCAGCTTGTCCACTGTCTTCCACGGCTCACCGCACCCCAGCAGCGTGACCGGGAAGGACACGGTGTGGAAGGCGACATTGTCCTTGCCCATGAACTGGACATACTCGACCTCGTCGGCACCCTTGTCGGTTTTCCAGAGGCTTTCCCAATCATTGCCGGTTGCTTCTGCCCATTCCTGCGTGGCGGAGATGTAGCCGATCGGGGCATCGAACCAGACATAGAAGACCTTGTCCTCATATCCGGGCCGCGGGTTGCCGTCTGCGTCGGTGACCTTCACGCCCCAGCTGAGGTCGCGGGTGATGGCACGGGGGATCAGGCCCTCATCCAGCCACTTGTTGGCGATGGAGACGGCAAGGCTCGGCCAGTTGGCGCCCTTGCTGTTGACCCATTCGCGAATGCGGTCCTGCATCTGGCCCTGCAGCAGGTAGAGATGGTTGGTGTCGCGGATCTCGATGTTCCGGCTGCCGGAAACCGACGAGTACGGATTGATCAGGTCGACCGGGTCCAGCAGGTGCCCGCAATTGTCGCATTGGTCACCGCGGGCTTTTTCAAAGCCGCAGTTTGGGCAGGTGCCCTCGACATAGCGGTCCGGCAGGAAGCGGCCATCGTCCACGGAATAGACCTGTTTGGAGGTGCGTTCCTCGATCAGCCCCTGGCTCTCCAACGCCTGCGCGAGGTGCTGGGTGAGGGCGTGGTTTGCCGGACGGGACGTACGGCCGAACCAGTCGAAGGACAGGCTGAAGCCTTCTCCGGCGGCCCGCTGGATTTCATATTGTTCGTCGCAATAGGCCTGCACGCTGACGCCAGCGGCCTGTGCGGCGAGTTCTGCGGGGGTGCCGTGCTCGTCCGTGGCGCAGATATAGGTCACGTCGTGGCCCAGAAGACGCATCACACGCGAATACACGTCAGCCGGAAGCATCGAACCGGCCAGATTGCCGAGATGCTTGACGCCGTTGATATACGGCAGGGCAGAGGTGACGAGGATGCGCCGAGTTTGCGTCATTGGGTGTCAGTCTTTTCCGTTTTGTGCCTTCAGGACCGCGATTTCCGGCTTTCCAGCCGCGCGGAGCCTGTCTTTTAACGCGGCGTGGCGGAAATGAAAGAATTCGAGCAGACAAAAAACTGCATAGCGTCAATGCCTTTGCCCCGCCGTGCCGCAAAGAAAGGCCCCGGAACGGCAGGGCCGGTCCGGGGCAGTCAGCGGTGCAGGCGCGGTGATCTGACCTGCACCGGTCTTGAGAGGAAACGGAATCAGAGGCCGTAGAGCGGCTTTACATCGAGATTGATGTCGACGCGGCGGGCCATCGGCTCAGCTGGAACTTCAGCGGAAGCCGCATTGGCGTTCACCTGGCTGAAACTTGTTTCGATGCGCGGGGCATAAATGCCCCGGTCGGACAGCGCCTGCAGCACAGCAGCGGCGCGGGCTTCCGACAATTGCGCCATTTCGGAATCGGTGTGGGCCTCTTCAGACACCACGGCAACATCAATGTCGGTCACAGCGCAGCCGTCGAGGCTATCTGTTGCAGCATTCAGTGCCCGGACAGAATAGGACGACAGCATGGTCTCATAGGCCGGGAAATAGATGGACAGTTTCATGTCCTCGCACACAGGCTTGCGGGCAATATAGACCGGTTCAGCCGGTGGCGGCTTGGGGGAATCGGAAACGGCCGGCAGCGCAACGAGGGCGCCCACAAGGCCAAGCCCGGCGGCAGCGAACAGCGTGCGTTTCATGATTGTCTCCTTCTTACTCATTTCTTGCTCCATCAATCCCTGGGAACTCTTCCGGTTCCTGTGCCTCTTCATGAAGAATGGGATAGGCGCGGTTTGAGGCCGAATTGTGCAGCCACCGGGGCGAATGAGGCGGTGCCAAGGAAATTGGATGAATTCTGACTGGCGGAGAGAAAGCCTATATATAACAGTGCCTTGACTATGTGGGAGCGAGGCCTGGCTCGCGCCTCAGGGGAAATTTCCGCTCAAATGTGGCACCTCCGGGGCAGCAGATGGCCTGTCACCGGGCCGGAAATGCGCGCCCCGTGCATCCGGAGTGGGCGACCTGCTTGCATCCGGGCGGACTTCCCATTAGTGACGGGTTTCCTCATGGGCCGGCTTAGCTCAGCTGGTAGAGCATCTGATTTGTAATCAGAGGGTCGCGGGTTCGAGTCCTGCAGCCGGCACCATAGGAAACAAGGACTTAGGTCAGTTCTTATTCTCCGGATCGGCCAAAAAAGTGCTCTGGGGTTCCATTTGGGGTTCCAACTTCGAAAGTTGTGGATTCCTGCAGCTCGGGATCCCCTCTGGAGGCCAGCGGAACCTATGTCTGCTCCACTGCGAATTTCCGCCAGAGAGAGGCAATGAGACTGCCAAGGCAGGACGTTTTCCCGGCTTGGACTCGTGGAGCTGTTGATGGTTCGAAGGTGTTCCTTAACCGGTCGGCAAACGCCGTCTCCGGAACGGTCACTCAGCCGTTCTGAAAAGGCTTATCTTTCAGGTTCGATCGTAATGGCTGTTGGAGCGGGCAGTCCATTGCAACTTTGCATCATTTTATGTTCCGAGAAACAGCTGTTGCGAACTTATGTAAGTTTGGGGTGACGTGACCGGGTTAAAGTGGTCTGGATTTGATGTTGGTTTTCCGGCGGATCTCAACGCCAAGGCCGGACCGCCAATCCCAAGCTCGTCAGATGCTCGCCGCGAAACGCAGCAGTGCCTTAGCGTTGGTAAGGTGAGGCGCGTCGACCATCTTCCCGTCAACTTGCAGAACACCGGCGCCTGGATTGTCGGCGAAGGCCTGCACAATGCGGCTGGCTGATGCCAGTTCCTCTGTCGTTGGCGTGAAGGCCTGGTTGATCGGCTCGCACTGGGCCGGATGGATCGCCATCATCGCGCGGAAGCCGTCCCGGCGTGCGCGTGAGGCATAGGCCGACAGCGCATCCACGTCCTTTATGTTTGGAAACACGGTATCGACGGCCGTAACGCCAGCGGCGTGGGCGGCGAGCAGGGTAACGCTACGCACCCATTCGTAAGGGGGCGTATACTGCCCGTCTGCCTCTCGCGAGGTCGAAGCGCCAATGGCTGCCGGCAGGTCTTCGGCGCCCCAGGTCAGTCCGCAGAGATGCGCGCCGACATGCCGGTATGAGCCGAGTTCGAACACAGCGGCCGGGGTTTCAGTGGCGATGGGCAGGATAGGAACCGGTGAGTCTCCCATAAGGGCCACCAGATCTTCAATATCGCGGGCGCCTTCGGCCTTGGGCAGGACAATGCCATCGGGGCGTGCCGGCAGAACCGTCTCGAGATCGGTTTCGAGCAGGCCGGATGTTTTCGGGTTGATCCGGACCAGGATTGGCTTCGTCCGCGGGTCAGCAAGGCTCGCGCAGACTGCCTCTCGTGCGGCTTCCTTGTTGGAGGGCGCAACGGAATCCTCCAGGTCAAGGATCAGGGCATCGGCGGCGCTCGCCATGGCCTTCGGGGTGCGATCCGGCCGGTCACCGGGAACGAAGAGAAGTGAGCGGAACTGCATTTCAACTTGGCTTGCGTTGAAGGAGGGCCATGCGAAGGCATTCGCACACAACCTCATCGCGCTGGTTCAGCATCCGGTGCCTGAAGGTGACGATGCCGGCATTCGGACGCGAACGGCTTTCGCGGAGATCAGCGACTTCGGTTTCACAGCGTAACGTGTCTCCGATGAAGACCGGTTTGGGCATAACCAGCTTGTCATAGCCCAGATTGGCGACAAGCGTTCCGAGGGTGGTGTCGCCGACAGATACTCCGATCATAAGGCCGAAGGTGAAAATCCCGTTGACGACAATTTGCCCGAATTCCGTGGCCTCAGCATGGGTTTTGTCGAGATGCAGAGGCTGGGGATTGTGCGTCAGGGTGCAGGTCATCAGATTGTCGGTCTCTGTCACCGTCCGGCGCAGCGCATGTGAGATGCGGTCCCCGACCTGCCATTCATCGAAGTAACGCCCGCTCATTCACAGGTCTCCACTTCAACGATCTGCATCAACAGGACCCCTTCGGCAACGGACTGGTCAGCGGCAGCATTCAGGTCGACGACTGTCCCGTCAAAGGGGGCGCTGAGCTTGTGCTCCATCTTCATGGCTTCCAGCGTCAGAAGGGTTTGTCCTTTCTGAACCGTGTCGCCTTCAGAAACGGCGACCGTCACGATACGTCCCGGCATGGGAGAGGTGATCGCGCCGCTCCCCAGGGCCATGTCTCCCTGGGCGTCGTGGCGGGCCGGCGCAGCGTGGAATGGCCACCCCTGCTGCACCACAACCATCTGTCCGGCTTCTGTATATACGTGGGTCCCCGGAGGCAGCTTTGCGGATTTCAGATCAGTCGGTCTGATCTCTCCGTCGATCAGGATCTGTGCCTCCAGGTCAGCCGGTGCGCCGGCCCTGAAGCCGCGAAGTTGGCTCCATGGCGACGTGCTGGAGGATGTGGTCTGATCCGCAAGTTCTTGGGCTGCGACCGATACTGCGGCGTCCGCTGGTTCCGGCGGCGTCACGAGGTAATCAAGATGGGACTCGATGAAGCCGGTCGTGACATCGAATTCGGCGAATGCGTCGTTGCGCAGCAGCCTGGACAGGAAGCCCGCATTGTTGTGCACCGGCCAGGTCGATACGCCATCGCAGGCCTCGGCGAGTGCGATCCTTGCCGCGTCGCGATTGGCGCCATGCGTGACCAGTTTCGCGATCATCGGATCGTAGAAAGGCGTCACGCTATCGCCCGGCGCAATACCCGTTTCGAGCCGGACAGGCGTATCGGGCAGTGCCAGAATCTCCAGCTTTCCGGTCGAAGGCAGGAAGCCGGTTGCCGGGTTTTCGGCATAGAGGCGTGCCTCCATTGCCCAGCCGCTGATCTCTAGCGCGCCCTGTGTCTTGGGCAGTTGCTCGCCCGATGCAACTCTAAGCTGCCACTCGACCAGGTCTTCGCCCGTGATCATTTCCGTTACCGGGTGTTCGACTTGCAGCCTTGTGTTCATTTCCATGAACCAGATGCGGTCAGCGCTCAGGCCTGCCGAACCATCTGCAATGAACTCCACCGTGCCCGCGCCGACATAGCTGACAGCCTGTGCGGCTCTGACGGCAGCCGAACAGACCGCTTCGCGCGTTTCGGCGTCCATGCCGGGAGCCGGGGCCTCTTCGATGACTTTCTGATGCCGCCGCTGCAGCGTGCAGTCACGTTCGAACAGGTGGACGACGTTGCCATGGCTGTCACCGAAGATCTGGACTTCGATGTGGCGCGGATCGGTGATCCACTTTTCCAGAAGGACGCGATCATCTCCGAAAGAAGCCTTGGCTTCGCGCTGGCAAGAGGCCAGTGCGTCGGCAAAGTCCCCGGCTTTGTCGACCTTGCGCATACCTTTGCCGCCGCCGCCCGCGACGGCCTTGATCAGGACCGGGTAGCCGACCTTGTCGGCCTCGGATATCAGGCGATTAGGTGATTGGTCCTCGCCAAGATAGCCCGGCGTTGTCGGTACGCCGGCCTTCTGCATCAGTGCTTTCGCAGCATCCTTCAGCCCCATGGCCCGGATACTGTCAGGGCTCGGACCAACCCAGACGATACCGGCGCCGATGACTGCTTCCGCAAAGCTGGCATTTTCCGACAGAAAGCCATAGCCGGGGTGGATGGCCTCGGCGCCAGTAGATTTCGCCGCCTCGATGATCCTTGCGCTTACAAGGTAGCTTTCAGCCGCCGGTGACGGACCGATATGCAGAGCTTCGTCGGCAAGACGCACATGCAGCGCAGACGCGTCTGCGTCGGAATAGACCGCTACGGTACGAATGCCGAGGCGCCGGGCAGTGCGGATGATGCGGCACGCGATCTCGCCGCGATTGGCTATGAGGAGCGACTTGATCATGGGTTACATCCGGAAAAGGCCGAACTGGGCGCGTTCGGGAATGGGCGCGTTCAGCGTGGCGGAGAAGGCGAGACCAAGTACATCGCGTGTCTGCGCTGGGTCGATCACGCCATCGTCCCAAAGGCGGGCGGTCGCATACCAGGGGTTGCCTTCGCGTTCATACTTCTCACGGATCGGTGCCTTGAAGCTTTCGGCTTCTTCGTCCGACCATTTGTCTGCGTCGCGATGGACCGTTGCCAGCACGCTTGAGGCCTGCTCGCCACCCATCACGGAGATGCGGCTGTTCGGCCAGGTGAACAGGAAGCGAGGCTGGTAGGCACGGCCGCACATGCCGTAATTGCCAGCCCCGAAACTTCCGCCGATCAGGACGGTGATCTTCGGCACCTGCGCGGTGGCGACAGCTGTCACCAGTTTCGCGCCGTGCTTGGCGATACCCTCGGCCTCGTATTTGCCGCCGACCATGAAGCCGGAAATGTTCTGCAGGAACAGGAGTGGGATGCGTCGCTGGCACGCGAGTTCGATAAAGTGCGCGCCTTTCTGGGCGCTTTCGGAGTAGAGCACGCCGTTATTGGCGAGGATGGCGACTGGCATGCCCCAGATACGGGCGAACCCGCAGACGAGTGTTGTGCCATAGAGCGCCTTGAACTCGTGAAACTCCGAGCCATCGACGAGCCGGGCTATGATTTCCTTGACGTCGAACGGCGTTCTGAGGTCAGGCGGCAGGATGCCGTAGATATCCTCTGCGGGATAAATCGGGGCGCGGGCGTTCTGATAGTTCAATTCGTTGCTGCCGCTTGGCTGCAGCGTGGCGACAATATCGCGGACGATGGTCAGGGCGTGCTCGTCGTTCTGGGCGAGGTGATCGGTGACACCCGACTGGCGGCTATGCACATCGCCGCCGCCCAATTCCTCGGCCGTGATGACTTCGCCCGTGGCGGCTTTCACCAGTGGCGGGCCGGCCAGGAAGATCGTGCCCTGTTCGCGCACGATAATTGTCTCGTCCGACATTGCCGGCACGTAGGCCCCGCCGGCCGTGCAGCTGCCCATGACGCAGGCAATTTGTGGAATGCCGCGCGCCGAAAGGTTGGCCTGATTGTAAAAGATGCGGCCAAAATGCTCCTTGTCTGGAAAGACCTGGTCCTGGTGGGGCAGGTTGGCGCCACCGGAATCGACAAGGTAGATGCAGGGAAGGTGGTTTTCGAGCGCGATCTCCTGCGCCCGCAAATGCTTCTTGACCGTCATCGGATAATAGGTGCCGCCTTTGACAGTCGCATCATTGGCAATGATCATCACCTGATGGCCGGAGACCTGGCCGATACCCGCGATTATGCCAGCACCCGGAATGTCCTCCCCGTACATGCCATTTGCAGCAAGCGGCGACACTTCGAGGAAGGGCGAGCCCGGATCGAGCAGGCGGCGGACCCGGTCGCGGGGGAGCAGCTTGCCCCGCGAGACGTGGCGTTCGCGTGATTTTTCGTTGCCGCCCAGCGAGGTGAGACGGATATCCTCGCGCAGCCTGGCGACGAGGGAGCGATTGTGTTCGGCGTTGGACGCGAAGCGCGCATCGGCCGCAGAGACCGAACTCCTGATGACTGGACCGCTCATCCTTTCATCAGCTCCCGTCCGATCAGGAACCGGCGGATCTCGTTTGTGCCCGCGCCGATGTCGTAGAGTTTCGCATCCCGCTGATAGCGTTCGACGGGCCATTCTTTCGTATAGCCCGCACCACCCAGCGCCTGGATGGCTTCCATCGAGGTCTTCACGGCATTCTCGCTCGACATCAGGATCGCGCCGGCCGCATCGAACCGGGTCGTGCGGCCCTCGTCGCAGGCGCGGGCCACCGAATAGACATAGGCGCGGGACGAGTTCAGCGCGACATACATGTCGGCGAGCTTGGCCTGCATCAGCTGGAAATCGCCGATCGGACGACCGAACTGCTTGCGTTCGCGAACATAAGGCAAGACGGTATCGATACAGGCCTGCATGATGCCGAGCGGTCCGCCGGAAAGCACGGTGCGCTCATAATCGAGCCCGCTCATAAGAATGGCGGCGCCATGGCCCTCTCCGCCCATCACGTTCTCGTCAGGGACGAAACAATCCTGGAAAACAAGTTCGCCCGTGTAGGAGCCACGCATGCCCATCTTGTCGAGTTTGCGGGCACAGGAGAAGCCTTCGAAATCCTTCTCTACAAGGAATGTGGTCAGGCTTCTGGAGCAACCTTCGGGATCTGTCTTGGCATAGATCACAAGCGTGTCGGCAATCGGGCCGTTGGTGATCCAGAATTTGGTGCCGTTCAGAACGTAGCCGCCCTCTACCTTCTTCGCGCGTAGCGACATGCTCATGACATCCGAGCCCGAACCAGCTTCGGACATCGCCAGCGCACCGACATGTTCTCCGGAAATCAGTTTTGGAAGATAGCGTGCCTTCTGGGAAGGGGACGCCCAGCGGCGGATTTGATTCACGCAAAGATTGGAGTGAGCCCCATAGGACAGTCCGATGGATGCGGACGCGCGGGAGATCTCTTCCATCGCAACGACATGGTGCAGATAACCGAGACCAAGACCGCCATCGGCTTCATCAACCGTGATGCCGTGCAGCCCCAATTCGCCCATCTCGGCCCAGATCCACCGCGGGCACTCATCGGTCCGGTCGATTTCAGCTGCAATAGGTGCCAGCCGGTCCCGGGCAAACCGAGCGCACGTTTCCCTGATCATATCGGCCGTCTCGCCGAGAGAAAACTCAAGCCCGCTCATCTGTGGAGACTCCCTGTTGTTGTCAGGGCGCCTTCTACCAAGTGATATTCAATAGAAGAAATTGAAATAATATGCACATAGCTATAGATGAGGCATATAAATAGGTGGGGTGTGGATCAACAAACCGGTTGGGTCGGTTCTGGTCCTGCAGCTCTGACCAGATCAGTGTCGAGGATATTCCGGGTTCAGCAGGTTCAGGCGATGATAGACCGATATCTCATACGTTACTTTCTGGCTGTCGTAGACCAGGGCACGTTTTCAAGGGCTGCACGTCAGGCCAACGTATCCCAGCCAACGCTGTCCGTTGGAATTGCCAAACTGGAGAACCTGCTGGGCGAGACGCTGTTCGAGCGGACAACCCGCCGCACAAGTCTGACGAGCGCCGGAACGAGGTTCCTCCCGCATGCAAGGCGGATTGAAAGCGAATTCAATCAGGCGGCTGTTTCCGCTCGTTCCGAAGGCGCTTCCGAGGTCTATCGGATCGGTATTCTGTCGACCATTCCTGCCAGACTTGTCGCCCAGGCATTCGGTAGGGTGCATTCCTCCAACCCTGGTCTTCGCATCGAGATTTTCGAGGGCTCGGAGAAAGAACTGACCAACGCGCTTGCCCGGCGGCGCGTGGATACCGCACTCACGATCGTTGGGCGGGGCAGAGAACGGAATATTGAACAGAGGCTCTATTCTGAACCGTACCATGTCGCGATGATGGCGGATCATCCGAGCGCACATAAGTCGGTGATTTCGGTCGAAGATCTGGCCGACAGCATCATGATTGTGCGGCGCCATTGCGAAGCCCTCTCCGAGACGAGTCGCTTCTTTACGGAACGGGGCGTACGTCCATTCTTCTCTTTCCGGTCCTCGAATGACGAGCGCGTGTTGGCCATGGTCGCCTCCGGACTGGGCATTACAGTCATGCCCGCGAGCTACGGCGCGGCAGGAGTCGCGTTGATTCCTTTGGAAGGGTTTGCAATCGAGCGCCAGATCGGCCTGATCTTTAGAAGCGAGGACGGGCCCATGTCGCTTCCGCCCGACGTTGAGGCAGGTTTCAGATCGCTTGCCCTCAATCACAAGGGAGGTGGTTATTGATCGTGTTCGGTCTTTTCCTGTTCTACAGCAGCCCGAAGCCCATGTGGGGCTGTAACTACGATCTCAGCTAAATAGGAAGCATTGTCGTGCGTTTGATGGTTTTCAAAGCGAAGTTGGAGTTCAAGGATGCAACGTGGGGAAGGTTGGCGAGCTTTTCTTTGAGAAACACTTCATAGTCCTCGATGCTCCTGGCCACAACGCGAAGCAGATAGTCGCTTGCGCCGCTCATTGAAAAGCAAGCCAGGATCTCCGGGTGTTTCTGTACAGAGCGCTCAAACTCATCAAGCTGCACTGTGGCGTTCTTTTCCAGTTTCACCTGAACAATAACAGTTATCCCAAAACCAAGCGCGTTCTGGTTTAGCAGGATTGCCGGACCGTCGATAATGCCTTCAGCTTCCATGCGTTTGAGGCGCTTCCAGCATGCCGTGTGAGACAGCCCGATGGCCTCGCCAAGTTCGGACATCGACATTTGGGGCTTCGCCTGATGTGCCCTTAGCAGCTTTTTGTCGATCGCGTCCAAGTATCCAGACTCTCCGGCGGGAAGGTTGATGAAGTATCCAATAAATTAATAGTATAGAAAATTTATCAACCTGTGAATAGCATTTGTGGGCAACTTAGAAACAAAATTTCCCGGCTGATCTGCGCACAATGCATGCCTGTGATTGTTGCATCGGTTGAGGACATTCAGCGTGAGTCAAGATAACTCCCACACACGTCTATACGTGCCAACGCCGCGAGCGCGCCCTGGTGATGAGGTGGATTTTGGTGATCTGGTCCTCTCGCCTGTCGGTGCGATTACCCGCCCGGCGATTGATGCTCCAGAGCACTCGCTTCGGGATATTCCATTCTCGCTTATCCGCACGCTCGACGATTCTGGTGCTGCCGTTGGAGATTGGCGTCCAAACCTTGCGGAAGGAGACCTTGTCAGAGTTTTGAAGGCGATGGTTCTCACGCGTGTGTTCGACGAACGCATGTTCAAAATGCAGCGCCAGGGGAAGACCAGCTTCTACATGAAGAGCCGGGGTGAGGAAGCGCTGGGCGCGGTTCCATCACTTGTGCTCAGGCGAGACGACATGTGTTTTCCGACCTACCGGCTGGTCAGCTGGCTGATGGCGCGCGACTACCCTCTCATTGACCTGGTCAACCAGATATTCAGCAACGCGCAGGATCCCCTGAAAGGCCGCCAGCTACCCATCCTGTATTCAGCAAGGGAGTATGGATTCTACTCCCTGTCTGGGAATGTCGGCAGCCGGTTCGGGCACGCCGTTGGCTGGGCCATGGCGAAGGCCTACCGGGGGAGCGATGATATTGCGATCAGCTATATCGGTGAAGGCACGACAGCCGAAGGCGACTTTCATGAAGCCTTGACATTTGCCAGTGTTTACCGAGCGCCCGTCGTTCTCTGCGTCACCAACAATCAGTGGGCGATATCGTCATTTTCTGGAATCGCCGGCGCGCTCGAAACCACCTTTGCGGCGAAGGCGATCGCCTACGGTATTCCCGGCCTTCGGGTCGACGGCAATGATGTGCTGGCGGTCTGGGCAGCGACGCAATGGGCGGCCGAACGGGCGCGAGCAGGGCACGGTGCGACTTTGATTGAGTTCTTCACCTATCGTGCCGAGGGACACTCCACCAGCGATGACCCAGGAAAGTACCGGCCGGTGGATGAGGCATCCGAATGGCCACTGGGTGATCCGATTGAGCGCCTTAAGCAGCATTTGATCGTTACGGGCGAATGGGATGAAAGCCGCCACACCGCACTCGAGGAGAGCGTTGCACAGGCTGTGCGTTCCGCAGTCAAAGAGGGTGAAGCCATCGGCACCCTCGGTGAGTCCAAGCCCAGCATGAAAGAGATGTTTGAAGGTGTTTTCAAGGAGCCCGATTGGCGCATCCTTGAACAGCGCGGCGAGTGGGTGATTTAATTCGATGGCCGTGATGAACATGATCCAGGCGATCAACAATGCGCTCGACACAATGCTCACTCGCGACCCGGATGTCCTGATCTTTGGTGAGGATGTCGGTTATTTTGGTGGTGTCTTCCGCGTGACGGACAAGCTGCAGGAAAAACATGGACTGCATCGGTGTTTTGATGCGCCGATTTCCGAAGGCGGGATTGTTGCCACAGCGATTGGCATGGGGGCTGAAGGGTTACGCCCTGTCGTCGAGATACAGTTCGCCGATTACATTCTCCCTGCCTATGATCAGCTTGTGTCAGAGGCGGCGCGTCTACGCTACCGGTCAAATGGTGAGTTCGAAGCTCCGATCACGGTCCGTTCGCCATATGGCGGGGGTATCTTCGGTGGCCAGACGCACAGCCAGTCTCCGGAAGCGATCTTTGCGCATATCACCGGGCTCAAGACAGTTATTCCGTCCACTCCATATGATGCGAAAGGACTGCTCATCGCTGCGATCGAGTGCGATGATCCGGTGATCTTCCTTGAACCGAAACGCATCTACAATGGACCGTTCGACGGCCGGCATGGGCAGGCGCTCACGTCCTGGGCACAGCACCCTGCGGCAGAGGTTCCAGAGGATTACTTTACCATCCCCCTGGGCAAGGCATCGATCGTGCGCGAAGGCAAAGACGTCACCGTCCTGGCATATGGCACGATGGTTCATGTGGCGCTCGCGGGGGTTGCCGATGCCGGTATCGATGCTGAACTGATCGACCTGAGGTCGATTGTTCCGCTCGATGTGGAAACGATTGTCGCGTCCGTGAAAAAGACTGGCCGGTGCGTCATCGTCCATGAGGCCTCGCGCTTTGGCGGCTTCGGCGGAGAGCTCTCTGCGCTCGTGACGGAACGGTGTTTCTACTACCTGAAAGCGCCAACCCAACGCGTTGCAGGCTGGGACACGCCTTACCCGCACGCATTCGAGTGGGATTACTTCCCGGGGCCGGATCGCATTGCCAAGGCGCTGGCTCAAGTGATGGAGGAATAGGTCTGTGTCCGAATTTTATTCCGTCAAATTGCCTGATGTCGGGGAAGGCGTCACCGAAGCGGAGATCGTTGCATGGCATGTTGCAGTCGGCGATCAGGTTGAAGAGGAGCAGACGCTACTCGACGTCATGACTGACAAGGCAACTGTCGAGATGCCTTCGCCCATTGCAGGTACGGTCGTCGCCATACATGGTTCGGTCGGTGATCTTGCTGCGGTCGGGTCCGTCGTTGTCGAAATCGCCGCTGAAGGATCCGCGGTGGAGTCTGTACAGCAAGATGAACCCGCACCGGAATCCAGCGCTGAGGATGCAGGTGGGCCGAGCGATGAAGGCGCAAGCGCCCCGACCGAACCTGTTACACCCCCGAAGCCCGTTGCAGCTGCGCCCGCACCGACCTTCGCGAAGCCTGCGCCTTCGGCACCATCCGGCACGGTCGGCACGCCATTGGCCGCACCCGCGACACGCCGGCGGGCTTTCGAGCATGGAGTCCATTTGCAGTTCGTGCCGGGCACCGGACCGGGGGGGCGGATCACGTCTTCAGATCTTGATACCTATCTGGCGAACGGCGCGAAAGAGGACGGCCCGGCAAGAGGGACGATGCCGCGAACGGGCGTGCATGACGTCAAGATCGTAGGCATGCGGCGCTTAATCGCCCAGCGAATGCAAGATGCTAAAGCGCGCATTCCACACTTCTCCTATATCGAAGAATTCGACGTCACCGAACTTGAAGGTTTGCGCAGTGAGCTCAATCAGGAACGCTCGAGCGATGACCAGCCCAAACTGACTTTGCTGCCCTTCTTCATGCGGGCGCTGGTTCTGTTGCAGCCGGAATTCCCAAACATCAACGCCCGTTATGACGACGACGCGAACGTGCTTCACACCTATGACGGGGTACATATCGGTATTGCCACGCAGACACCTCAGGGCCTCATGGTGCCGGTTGTCCGCCATGCCGAGGCGCGCGATCTCTGGGAGTGTGCCCGCGAGATGATGCGGGTCACGGCGGCGGCCCGCGACGGCACTGCCAAGCGAGAGGACCTGACCGGCTCCACAATCACGTTGACCAGTCTCGGCGTACTGGGGGGCATCGCGGCGACACCGGTGATCAACTCACCTGAAGTCGCGATCATCGGGCCTAACAAGATTGCTGAACGTCCTGTCGTGGACAGCGGCCGGATTTCGATCCGGAAGATGATGAACCTGTCGACCTCATTCGATCATCGCATCGTCGATGGACATGATGCTGCGCGGTTTGTGCAAAGACTGAAGACGCTGATCGAAACGCCAGCGCGATTGTTCGTGGAGATGCCCCGATGAGCGAAACACTGACACCGAAAGTTCTCATCGTTGGTGGCGGCCCTGGCGGATATGTTGCAGCGATCCGTTGCGGCCAGCTTGGCCTGGATACTGTGCTGGTCGAAGCGGACCGGCTCGGCGGCACTTGCCTGATCCGGGGATGCATTCCATCCAAGGCCATCATCCATGTGGCGGGCCAGTATGCGCAAATGGCAAAAGCCGCGAACACGTCTCTGCACGGCATATCTCTGGCATCGGCGCCCAAACTTGAGCTCGGGGAAACGGTTCGTTGGAAGGATGGCATCGTTGATCGTCTCAATCAGGGTGTCGCCGGCCTGCTCTCACGAGCCAAGGTGAAAGTCATTTCCGGTTGGGGGGAATTCTCAGACGCCAAGACATGTGTGGTGAAGACCGATGACGGAGAGGTCACGATCCGGCCCGAGCACGTTATTCTCGCGACTGGATCTTCGCCGATAGAACTCCCCAATCTGAAGCGTGGCGACAAAGTGATCTCTTCGACCGAAGCGCTGTGCCTGTCTGAAGTCCCTGAGAACCTTGTCATCGTCGGTGCTGGGTACATCGGCCTCGAGCTTGGTGGCGCGTATGCCAAGCTCGGTTCAAAGGTCACTATTGTTGAACTGGCCGACCGGATACTGCCATCTTACGACTCCAAACTCGTCGCCCCCGTCCAGAAGGCCCTTGAGGCCTTGGGGGTGACATTCCTGCTCGGTTGTGAAGCCATTGAAGAGAACGCCAAGGGACTGTCGATCAAGCCAGATAGCGGACGGAAGAGGACGATCCAGGCCGACAAGATTCTTGTTACGGTCGGGCGCCGCCCCAATACACAAGGCTGGGGAATCGAAAACATGGCGATCAAGATGAACGGGCGGTTCGTTGAGATTGACGCGCGTTGCGCGACCTCAAATCGCAATGTCTGGGCTATCGGGGATCTTGTTGGCGAACCCATGCTCGAGCACAAAGCGGCGACACAAGGGGAAATGGTTGCCGAGATTATTGCAGGACGCAGGCGGCAATTCGATTATGAAGCGATCCCCGCTGTATGTTTCACCGACCCGGAAATCGTCTCGGTCGGGGCGGGTCCCGATGAACCAGACACAATCTCGGGCATATTCCCATTCCTCGCGAATGGCCGTGCCCTGACCATGGATGCAGGCGAAGAGAAGGGGTTTGTGCGGGTGATTGCGAGCAAGGATTCCCACCGCGTCCTTGGCGTCCAGGCTGTTGGATCCGGCGTCTCCGAACTGTCTGCGGTCTTTACGCATGCCATTGAGATGGGCGCCGTCCTAGAAGATATCGCCGGTATTATTCATGCGCATCCAACGCTCGGCGAAGCATTTCATGAAGCTTCACTAAAGGCGCTCGGCCATGCCATTCATATCTGACACGCACCTCTCATTGCGCAATGGCATGGGCGAGCGAATAAATGCCGGGAGCCTGTCTGCGCTTGTCCATGACAATTCGGGAACACTGCTCTGGGCTGACGGACAAAGCTTATTCGGCAAGTCTGAACTGGCCGATATCTATCGGCTCGCGATTGACTGCCACGAGCATGTGACGGAGGGGATTCGCTCCTATGACGGAGTACCTTTCCAGCTTGAAGCGCATGTTGAGCGCCTGCTCGCGAAGGCGCAAAGCCTGGGACTCCGCACGCTATTTTCCAAGCGTGATATTGAGGAGGCGTGTATCGAAGTAGCCGGGATGCCCGGCATGCGGGATTCCTATTTTCAGATTGCGATTTGGGGAGGCGCGCCAACTGGAAACCTCGATATTTTGGATGCATCTGCGCACTTAGCTGTACAAGGGTGGAACTTGCCCTCGTCTTATCGACTCGGAAAAGCCCCTTCGCCGATGCGATTGAGCCTGGCGCCCCTCGGGACCGGCGATCCGCCTGCCATGCTTCGAGACGTCAAGTGTTCCCGCTTGTCGGACGAGCATACCGCTTACAGACGGGAAGCGCAGAAGAATGGCTACGATGACGCGCTATTGCTGGACCACCAAGGGATCATCACGCAAACAACGCGCGCAAACATATTCTTTGTCGGCGCAGGCGCGCTCCACACTCCCAAGGTGGATGGACTTGGTAATGAGGTCACGCGACAGATAATTATTGATATTGCGAGGCACGAAAACCTAAGTGTCTACGAGCGCTACATTGGAACAGGAACGATGGGGCATGCCAGCGAAGTCTTTCTGGCAAGCACCGCTCTGGAAGTCGTGCCCGTGGCGGCGATTGCTGAATGCAAGTTCCAAAGCGGCAAAATTACTAGTCTGATCCGAGACCGCTACAGCCATCTCGTAAAGGCCGAAACCCCTGAGCTCGTCCGACCAACGCCAAGAGATAAGGCCACGCAAGAAATTCGATCGCCCCTGATGCGCTCAGGAACTTCCCGGGCAAAGTCTTACGCGTCACAGAAGGATTTGTAGATTGATTGGATCACAGCCCATGTCTGGCAGACCCCGCACACTTTACGAAAAGATCTGGGACGCACACGTCGTCGAGCGCCGCGACGACGGCACCTGCCTGATCTATATCGACCGTCATCTCGTGCATGAGGTTACCAGCGCACAGGCCTTCGAGGCGTTGCGCATCGCCGGTCGTAAGCTGCGCCGCCCCGACCTCACCCTTGCGGTACCCGATCACAACCTTCCGACCACGGCGCGGCTGGATGCAGAAGGCAGACGCATTCCCATCGCGGATGCTCAATCCGCCACGCAGCTCGCCGCGCTGGAGAAGAACGCGCCGGAGTTCGGCGTGTCCTATATCGATGCTGTCGCGGCGGAGCAGGGGATCGTCCACGTCGTCGGACCCGAGCAGGGCTTCTCGCTGCCCGGCACGACGATCGTATGCGGCGACAGTCACACTTCCTGCCATGGCGGGCTGGGTGCGCTGGCCTTCGGTATCGGCACGTCCGAGATTGAGCATGTCATGGCCACCCAGACGCTGAGGCTGGCGCCGTCGAAGACGATGGAAGTGCGCGTCGAAGGCCAGCTGGGCCGGGGCGTGACGCCTAAGGACGTGATCATGCACATCATCGGCGTGATCGGCGCGGCTGGCGGCACCGGCCATGTGATCGAATATACCGGCAATGTCTTCCGCGAGATGTCGATCGAGGGGCGGCTGACAGTCTCCAACATGTCGATTGAAGCCGGCGCGCGCGCCGGGCTGGTGGCACCTGACGAGAAGACCTTTGCCTATGTCCAGGGCCGGCCGATGGCGCCGAAGGGCGAGAAGTGGGACAAAGCGCTGGCGTGGTGGAAATTGCTGCCGACTGACACCGGGGCCCGCTACGACAAGGTCGTTCTGATCGACGCAGCCGATATCACGCCCTGCCTGACCTGGGGCACCAGCCCCGAGGATGTGGTGCCGATCACCGGTGTGGTGCCCGATCCGGCGAGCTTCAGCGATCCGTCCAAGCGGGTCGCCGCTCAGAAGTCGCTTGAGTATATGGGCCTGACCCCTGGCACGCGGATGCAGGACGTCCCGGTTGAAAACATCTTTATCGGAAGCTGCACCAACAGCCGGATCGAGGACCTGCGCGCCGCCGCGGTGGTGGTGAAGGGCCGCAAGGTTGCTGCCAACGTGAGCCAGGCGCTGATCGTGCCGGGCTCCGGCCTCGTCAAGCGCCAGGCCGAGGAAGAGGGCCTTGACCGGATATTCATTGAAGCGGGCTTCGAATGGCGTGAGCCGGGCTGCTCGATGTGCCTGGCGATGAACCCCGACAAGGTGCCTGCGGGCGAGCGCTGCGCCTCTACTTCCAACCGCAACTTTGTCGGACGTCAGGGGCCGGGCGCCCGCACCCATCTCGTCAGCCCAGCGATGGCGGCGGCTGCGGCAGTGACCGGTCATCTGGCGGACGTACGCAATCTTGAGCCATTGGGAGCAGATGTATGAAGCCGATCCAATTCGTCGAGGGCCGGGCGATTCCACTTGGCCTGAAGAATGTTGACACAGACGTGATCATCCCAGCGCAATATCTGAAGACGATCACCCGCAAGGGACTGGGCAAGGGGGCGTTCGAAACGATCCGCGCGCAGCCCGGCAACATCTTTGACGATCCCGAATATGCAGGCGCCAACATTCTGATCGCTGGCGACAATTTCGGCTGCGGATCGAGCCGCGAGCATGCTGCCTGGGCGCTGAGCGACATGGGTATCGACGCGGTGATCGCACCGAGCTTCTCGGACATCTTTTCGGGCAATGCGTTCAAAAACGGCATACTGACGGTGGTCCTGCCGCAGGACGTAGTTGACCGGCTGCTGGAGGTAGCTCGGACGGCCCCGCTCAGCATAGACTTGGAGAATCAGACGGTGACGACACCATTTCAGGATCGCTTCACCTTCGAAATCGATCCGTTCCGAAAGTATTGCCTGATGGGCGGCCTCGACGAGGTCGGGATGACTTTGGCGGAGGAGGCGGTGATTGCCGACTTCGAGACGGAAATGGCCCTCGAACGACCTTGGCTTTGAACGATCTGACACGAAAAAGGAAAACAATATGTTGATTGCCTTGCTTCCCGGAGACGGCATCGGTCCCGAAGTCATCGTTGAGGCGGTCCGCGTGCTCGACAAGGTCGTCGGCGACAGGCTGAGCTACGAAACTGGATTGGTCGGTGGCGCGGCCTACAAGAGCACCGGGCATCCGCTGCCACCCGAGACCCTCGACATCGCTCGGCGCGCCAAGGCGATCCTGTTCGGCGCGGTCGGCGATCCTGATTGCGATCGGTTGGAGCGGCATCTCCGGCCTGAACAGGCGATCCTGGGCCTTCGCAAGGAACTCAGCCTGTTCGCCAATCTGCGCCCGGCCACCTTGTTCAAGGAACTCGCTGACGCTTCCGCCCTACGGCCGGAAGTGGCGCAGTCGATTGACATGATGATCGTCCGTGAGCTGAACGGAGATGTTTATTTCGGCGAGAAGGGCCTGCGCAAGGCCGCTTCGGGCCGGCGCGAGGGGTATGACATCATGTCCTATAACGAGGATGAGGTCTCCCGCATCGCTCGTATCGGCTTTGAGACAGCGCGCGCGCGCCGGGGCACGCTGTGCTCGGTCGACAAGGCAAACGTGCTCGAGACCTCGCAGCTCTGGCGCGATGTCGTGATCGAGGTCTCGGCCGAGTTTCCCGACGTCGAGCTCAGCCATATGTATGTCGACAACGCCGCGATGCAGCTGGTCCGTGACCCTGGTCAGTTCGACGTGATCGTGACCGGCAATTTGTTCGGAGATATTCTGTCCGATCAAGCGTCGATGTGTGCCGGCTCGATCGGCATGTTGCCTTCGGCCTCGCTCGATTCGAACCAGAAGGGCTTGTACGAACCGATCCACGGTTCGGCACCTGACATTGCTGGGCAGGGCAAGGCCAACCCACTTGCCACCATCCTGTCGGCCGCGATGATGCTGCGCTATTCGCTCGACATGGCCGCTGAAGCTGACCGTATCGAAGCGGCGGTGGCTAAGGCACTGGAGAGCGGCGCTCGCACGCCGGACCTCGGTGGCAATTTGACCACGACCCAGATGGGCGACGCGGTGTTGGCCGCGATCTGAGCAATACGATCCTCTCTCGCAAAGCGTGAGAGGGGAGCCACCCCCTATTATAGTCGTACAAACTTCAGTCAGGTTTCAGGAGCACAGGATGAACCGAAAGTCGAAGGCCGGAATTGGTTTCAAGAGTGCGCGCTGGCTTGCCGGCGCCGCTTGTCTCGCCGCAATGGTCATTGCATGTCTTCCAGTCCGGGCGGAGGTTACTTCCAATGCGGATGCGGCCGCCGAAAAAAGCGCTGTTCCAGCCTCCGAAGCAACGCGCATTATTACATTGGGGACCGTAGCGGGCCCCATCGCTCAAGCGAAGCGATCTGGGGCTGCCAATCTGTTGCAGGTTGGCTCGCGATTCTATCTCATCGACGCAGGGCCGGGGGTGTCACACCGGTTGGCTGTGGCGGGCGTTCAACCCGTGCAGATCCAACATATATTTCTCACCCACCTTCATTTCGACCATGCAGCCGGACTCGCCCCGCTCCTGGGCTTTTCCTGGATAGCGCGTATCGGAAAACCGATCGACATATATGGGCCGCCCGCGACCAGTGAATTCGTCAGCGACGCGATCAAATATCTGTCAATTCCCGAAGGGATTTACACGGCCCAGATACCGCCGTCCCCAACGATCTCCGATCTGGTCAAGGCGCATGATGTCGATGTTACTGGGCCAACTATGATTTATGAAGACGACAAGGTTCGGGTCACTGCTGTCGAAAATTCCCATTACAGTGCGATCCCTGTTGACCGCCTGCCGCTGGGCGCTGCCCGGTCCTATTCCTATCGTTTCGACACGCCTGATCGTTCCGTCGTATTTACCGGCGACACGGGGCCATCAGACGCCGTTGTGGAACTGGCAAAGGGCGCGGATGTGCTGGTCAGTGAGGTGATTGATCTGGATGCGATGATGGCGCTTCTGAAAGAGACGGGGTTTAAGGGAGCTACGGACGCGCAACTGAAGCCCGTCGTGGACCATATGCGCGATGAGCATTTGACCCCACAGGAAGTAGGGCGCATCGCCGCGCAGGCCGGTGTGAAGATGGTTGTTCTCACCCATGTCGGACCGGGGTCTGACATTGAAACCGACATGCGCCGTTATACTCAGGGGGTGCGTGACTGGTTTGCCGGACCCGTAGTAATTGCGCGGGATGGGGATGAATTTTAGCATCCTGCCCTTAAGGAAAATTCTTCCGGCACCCGGTCGGAAGCACATCACAATTGGGAGGCTGGTTCAAATGTTCGCTCGGTATGGCCGCCGAGGCTGGTCGTATCGAAGCGGCGACGGCAAAGTCGTTAGAGAGCGGCGCTTGCAGCGGTCGGACGGGGTAGTCCTGACTTGGGATTGATTGCGTACACAGAATTTGTTACCCCTATTAAATGAATTGCCGATGAGAAATGTTCTGCGCTTTGAGATCATGTCGAGATTCGGTGAAAACCTTGGTCGAACTCTAGATTAGGCGGAACAACCAATGTCGAACAAGCTCGCAGCAATTCATCCTTCGGTGACTACGGATGACCAAGAGGGGCGCCAGAGTGAGGTTCAGCGTGCTTGTGCCATGAGCATGGAATCCGTAATCGACTCCCGCAAGTTCCGAAATGTTCTGTCAGCCTATCCCACTGGGGTCTGCGTTGTTGCGGCGCAGTCCGCTGACGGACGTAAACACGCCATGGCCATCGGTTCATTCTCATCGATCTCGCTCGATCCGCCCCTGGTCGGCTTCTACCCAACGAAGACATCGTCGAGCTGGCTGGCGATCGAAGAAGTGGGACGTTTTTGCGTAAGCGTTCTGGGTGACGATCAATTGGAATACTGCAAGCGATTCGCGGCCAGGTCTCCTGACAAGTTTGCCGGACTGAGCCACCGCTTGAGCCCCGGGGGGCAGCCCATCCTCGATGGTGTTCTGGCCTGGATCGACTGCGTGACTGAGGTCGTTCACGAAGTCGGCGATCACATGCTCGTGGTGGGGCGAGTCGAACAGCTCGAGAAAGAACGTGATGCTTCACCGTTGCTGTTCTTTGGCGGAAACTATCACAAGATCGAGCAAATGGATGTCGATAACGCTCGTGGAAACTCCGCTTGACCGTCTTTCCGAGCCCTGCATCGTGCCCAGGTACGGTTCTCGCGATATCGCCGCTGCGGCCCGTGAAATCCGTATTTTAGTCATATATCAAAAACTTCTATAAGTCCCCGCTATGAGCGCAACGTGTTGGCTTGGCGGGCTCGAGACGTGGTTCAAATACATGACGTTGGAACGCTTCGCCAGCTCTAGAGAAAATAGCCAGTTATAATAGGGATACGTGAGGAATTGTTGGCCGCGGCGGGCGCAATCTGTTGGTACACCACACAATCTTATAGTCCTGCTCTGAATGCAGTTGACTAATTAATGCCCCTATCATAAAAAAACTAAGACAGTGCCTCCTGGTTTGCGAGTTCGTAGTCGAGCCGCCGAGAGGGAACGAGAGCAGGCTGCACCTTGTCACCCTAACAATAATAACAATTAATCCAATCGGGAGGAAACGAGAATGAGGGGTAATTTTCTATTGTGTGGGGCTTCGGCACTCGCGATCCTGGCTTATCCGGCGCAGGCGCAGACAGCCGATCTTTCACAGCCTTCTCAGGCGCAGGCGGACAATCTTTCGGAGCCTTCTCAGGCGACAGCTGACGAGGCTGACCAACGTTTGGGTGAGGTGATTGTTACAGCCCAGCGGCGCGAGCAGCGAATTCAGGATGTGCCGATCTCAATCAGCGCGATCGGTGAAGCCGCATTGAAGAATACTGGGGTCGATGGAACGTCCCAGCTTCAGTCAGTCGTCCCAAATCTAGTTGTTGTTAAGTCGGTTGGTGCCGCTGCTCCCTTCCTGCGTGGTATCGGATCCTCTTCGGCTGACATAGCCGCAGAGAGCTCCGTAGCGATCTATGTCGATGGAGTCTACCAGCCATCCGTTTATGCCAACGTGTTCGAGTTTAATGGCGTTGAGCGTATCGAGGTGCTGAAAGGTCCGCAGGGCACCCTTTTTGGCCGCAATGCGACCGGTGGTGTGGTGCAGGTCATCACGAAGGCGCCGAGTTCGGCGCCGGAAATGAACTTTGACGTCAGCTATGGCAATTACGATACCGTCAAGGGGCAAGCCTATGTCTCAGGTGGCCTGACTAAAGACCTGGCGGCAAATCTGGCTGTTCAGTATCAGAACCAGAATGATGGTTGGGGCAGAAATGTCACGCTGGGTACAGACGATTTCTACTCGCGCGATTTCAATGCGCGCGGAAAGCTTTTGTTCACGCCGGGGGATGCAACCGAGATAACGCTGTCGGGCAACTATACGGATTTTGATCACCACAACATTTCCCTCCAGAATCCGCCCGGGGCGGGGCAGGGGTTTCTCGGGCAATACAAGACCGCAGGGAATGACGATGCGTTCGTAAAAGGCGAGGGCTACGGCGGATCGCTCACGGTTACCCATGATTTCGGTGGGTTCCAGATAAGGAACATCTCAGCTTATCAGAAATTCGATGCGACTCAGGTGATCGATCAGGACGCTTCGCCGCTACCTGTCGTCAGGGGTGATTTTGTCATCGATACGCGCATGATATCTGAAGAGTTTCATGTGCTGGCTCCGTCGGACGCGAAGTTTCAGTGGCTCGCGGGCGCTTACTACTACAATTACGATGCCGCCATCAAACCCACGAAAATCACGGGCCTTGCTTTCGCCCCTCTCTCTATTCCTGGAGTATCGCTCTTCGGGAAAGACGAGACGCGATCGATCTCAGGTTTTGTTCAAGGCACATATCCGCTGACGGAGAAGCTTAACCTGACCGCGGGTCTTCGATACACTCAGGATGAGGTGACATATACCGGCTCCCAAAACATTGCGGATACGCCCGTGGTTATCGACCCCGAGCAGACCAAAGTTCAGAAAAAGACGAAGCCGACCTGGCGGGTGTCTCTGGACTACAGGTTCTCTCCCGAGATTCTGGGCTATGTTTCGTATAATCGCGGGGTGAAATCAGGGAATTTCGCTCTCGGAACAGCGCCTTCGTTCAATCAGGGGTTCGAACCAGAGCAGCTAGATGCCTACGAGGCCGGTCTGAAAACGGAAGTGCTCGACCGAAGGCTGCAATTCAATACGTCGGCCTTCTACTATGATTTCAAGAACATCCAGTTTCAGCGTGTGGTCGCTGGTGTCGTGACGACTGTAAATGGACCGTCTGCGGAGCTCTACGGGCTGGAAGCAGAAGTGACGGGCAGAATCACACCGGAACTCACCGTGCGCGCGAATGGTGGCTACCTGCATACGAGCATTGGCGACTTTCCCGGCGCCCCCAATACGAACCGCTTGCCGAGTGGCTTTAACGATAGTGGTGATCCAACATATAATGCGAAGGGTAATCGCCTGCCCAATGCTCCAGAACTATCGGGGAATATCGGCTTTGAATACCGGCTTCCTGTCGAAGGCGGAGACGTGAGGCTTAGCAGTAATCTGTTGTTTGCCGGTAAGGCTTTCAACGAACTGGATAACCGCCTCTTCGTCGATGAGCATGAGGTGCTGTCCGCATCGCTCGGCTGGGAAGGTGACAACGGGCTGCGCGTATCGGTCTGGGGAAACAATCTGACCGACTCTTACTATTACGGATTCCAAGCTGGAGTCGCAGGAGGAGCGGATATTGCCCAAGCTGCTGCGCCGCGTACCTTTGGCGTGACGCTTGGGTACGACTTCTAAATAGGTATGATCGACTGGCCATCGAATATGAAAATGGCCAGTCGATCATGGTTTGAGCCAAGGGGATCCGCAACCGTCGCGGTTGGTACGATCAATGAGCTGCGGCGCATAGGGCAAAGGCCTTAGGTCTCTTACCGAGGCCTACACTATTCCTGTTGAATTATTAGGAAGGATAATGAAATGGCGACGTTCCTGCCAGACGAGTCTTTCGAGAGCTACTCCGAACGCCTCACTCCCTTTTTCAAGATGAAGCGCGAAGATGGCATCATCGAGGTGCGCGTGCATACGAACGGCGGTGAAGCTCTGTTCGGCCTCGAACTGCATCGCGCCTTCGCTCAGATGTTTCGCGCGGTCGGAGCCGATCGCAAGAACGAAGTTATGATCCTCACTGGAACCGGCGATCACTGGGTCAAGTCGGTTAACCCCGAAACCAGTGTGGGCAAAGAAGTGAACGGCGAAGCGCCCCCGCCGTTCACTGAGATAATCTACGATACGTTTCATATCGACGGGACCAAGATCGTCGAGGAGCTCATCTGGAACGTGAATATCCCGGTCATCGGCGCAATGAACGGGCCGGGGTTCCACGCGGAGACCCCTCTGCTGGCTGACATTACGCTGTGTACGCCCGATACGACGTTTGTCGAACCTCATTTCACGTTGGGTCTCGTGCCCGGCGATGGAAATTTCCTGATCTTGCAGGAATTGATGGGAGTGAAGCGCGCGAACAAGGCGATGTATCTCGGGCAGCCCGTCACCGCACAGCAGGCGCTGGACTGGGGACTCGTGACCGACATCGTGCCCCGGGCCGATCTTCTTGTGAAATCCTGGGCAATGGCGCGGCACCTTATGGCACGGCCCCGTGAAGTGCGGGCGCTTACGACTGCCGTCGCGCGGCAACGTTGGAAAAATCTTTTTACCCGGGAATTTGCGCTGCACCTGTCACATGAGATTACCGCAGCACTAATCCGCCCTGCGTCGATTGACAGTCAGCCGGACGTCGTGACCGGCAAGTCGGGCTACTTCGAGATGAAATAACCCTGAGTGGTCCAGGTCTGCCGCGTCATGTGACCCGGTGGGCTTGGCCTGCGCCGCACTCGCAGCCTGACACATGGGGCAAACTCGGTGGGAGTCTCACGCGGGCGCGCTATAACAAAGCCGAGACCACCGTGAAGCACGAAGCTGTAAAGCCCTAGAATGCGGTGCTCGGATTGAAATGATAAAATCGAGAGGAGGGGAGAGTAATGATCAATGGTCAGATGCCGCACGGAGATTTTCCGTTGCTTGTTCGCCACCTGATGCCTACCACGAATCGGTCGACCGTTGCCGGCGAGATCGTGGATGCGGGCGGATTACGCTTTACCTATCCGCAGTTCGAGGAAAGGGTCGCCCGACTGGCAGGAGCGCTGACGGCCAGCGGCGTGAAGCAGGGCGACACCGTCGCCGTACTTGACTGGGATACCCATAGGTTTTTGGAGTGCTTCTACGCCATTCCAGCAATGGGCAGTGTCCTGATGACTGTCAATGTTCGTCTATCGCGCGATCAGGTCCGCTACACGATCGACCACGCCGGGGCGACGACAGTTATCACCCATCCCGATTTCCTGCCGTTGCTCACCGCCGGTGCGCCCGAGCTGAATCTGCGGCGGATCATCGTTGTTGGCGATGCCGGTGACTTCGAACCACCGGCGGGTGTGGAGATGGCTGAATATTACGCCATCACCGAAGCCGCCGCACCCGATTTCGATTATCCCGACGTCGATGAACGGTCCCGGGCCACGATGTTCTACACATCGGGCACGACAGGCAATCCGAAGGGCGTCTATTACTCGCACCGTCAGCTTTTCCTGCACACACTGTCCGTGCTCGCAACGTTCGGCACGGCGCCTGCGCAAGGCCGGTTTGGTGCAGACGACGTGTACATGCCGATCACACCACTGTTCCATGCCCACGCCTGGGGCTTCCCTTATGCCGTGACGCTGCTCGGGGCCAAGCAAGTCTATCCTGGGCGCTACAAGACTGACACTTTGCTCAGGCTGATCGAAGAAGAGGGCGTCACCTTCTCGCATTGCGTTGCCTCGGTCTTGCGGATGCTACTGGATGAGGTCAAGGTTCGGCCAGTCGATCTTTCGCGTATGAAGATGCTGATCGGCGGTGGGGCGTTGCCGGAAGGGTTGGCCCGATCCGCTCTCGAACACGGCATCGACATCTTCAGCGGCTACGGCATGTCGGAGGCCTGCGCGGTTCAGACTATCAACCATCTGACGGCCACCGAAGTCGCCGCCCCGCTTGACGAGCAGTTGCATTTGCGAACCCGTCCCGGTCGGCCGATCCTCTTGTGCAACGTACGGACCGCCGCGCCGGATCTTAGCGCGACAGCGGTCGGCGAAGAAGGGGAGGTCGTCTTCCGTGGTCCCTGGCTCACTCCCGGTTATTGGCGCAACGAGGAGGCTTCGGAGGAGCTGTGGCGCGGCGGCTGGCTGCATTCGGGCGACATCGGCAAGTTTGGTGAAGACGGCGCTCTTCGTATCACGGACCGGGTTAAGGATGTGATCAAGAGCGGTGGCGAATGGATATCGTCGCTCTTGCTTGAAAGCCTGATTTCGCAGGTTGAGGGCGTTGCCGAGAGCGCGGTGATTGCCGCGCCCGACCCCCGCTGGGGCGAACGGCCGCTAGCGCTGGTTGTGCCACGTGACGGCTATGATCTTGATGTCGACGCAATACGTGCCGTACTTACCGAGGCCGCAGCAGAAGGTGCTATTCCGCGCTACGGCGTGCCGGAACAGATCAGGCTTGTCGATGAGCTCGAGAAGACCAGTGTTGGGAAACTCGACAAGAAAGCACTCCGTGCACGTTACGTGACGCAGATTGGGTGAAATCGTTCCGTTTGGTCGGGAACGCTGGATCATGAGTTCGGGGATCATGTGCTGCGCCGAGTGATCTTCAGGGCAGACTGAACAATTTCGAGACAGCGTCCGGGCTTTCACAACAGGCCGAGGCCGGTTTCCATACAAATCGCAGGCGTGAGGCCGGTTCAGAGCAAAGACAAAGCAAATATGTTTTGCGAACGCCAGCGATCGCCTCGTGACCTGATTTCAGATGAGGCATCAAAGGAAGAGGGCGTGCATTGAATAAAGTTCATCCCTGCACGCCCTACTTGTCAGAATGTTTCTAGTTGGTCTCAAGCAACCGATTGGTCAGATCACGATGCATTTGGTCAAACCGCGTATTAAATCCATGCGACCGGGCGGTGGATATGTCGCGGTAAAGTCTCTGCCACCGCTGCCCGTCGAACACGGGTGATGTTCCGGCCACACGGTACAGCGGCTGCATGGCGTCCCAGCACATTTCCATAACCTCGCCGCATATTACGTTCGACAAGATTTCCAGGTGGGTGTCCGGGGTCAGAAGGCCAAGCATGTTAAGCCGGGCGTCTTCAGTCCATTTTTCGGCGGCATCATAGAACGCCGCTTCTGCTGTCGCGATCTTGGCTGCAGCGGCCCCATACCAGCGTTGAAAGTCTGGATTGTCCACTTTCAGCGTAATCGGCGGTACTGGGGTCGTTTTCGTTGTCATCAAAGATGCGCATTCGTCCAGCCCGCCCTTGACCATCCCGAGGATCATGGCCGCAGGCTCGAGCAACCAAAGGCTCAGGGTGCCGCCATAGTATAGCGGATTGTCGAAGTCGGGACCGCCCTGGCCCTTTGGCGCCAATCTGTGATTCATGATCAGTGCATCTTCGCGCACATAGGCGGCTGGAATCTTGGCATCCTTGAAACTGATGCTGTTGGATCCGCTTCCTTTCAGTCCAAACGAGCCCGCCCAATCATCGAGCATGGTCCATTCGTTTCGCGGCGCTACGAACGTTACGACGCCCAATTCGCTCCCGTCGGTATCGAATGCCATCGTGTGGCCCATGAAGTGCGAGGAATAGGGGATTCCGGAGCAATAATTGAACACGCCATTAAGTTGCCAGTCGCCATTGGGCTGCCGACGAGCTTCTCCTTGCGGGCGGGTGGTCGTTGCACAGATGAATGGCTCGTCCAGATCAAAAATTTGTCCCTGTGCGGCATCATCATACATGCCACAGAGTGTCACTGCATGAGCTGAGCCGAGACAAAACTGCCAGGCAGTCGATGGGCATCCTGCGGCAAACGCCATAACCACTTGGTAGTAAGTCTTGACGTCCAGATCCAAGCCGCCAAACTTCTTTGGCATCAGTATACGGTAGAAGCCAGCTTCTGCGAATGCGGCGTGTGTATCCGGCGCATAATAGCCGCGCTCTTCAGTCTCAGCCTGCCGGGCCACGAGTTCGGGAATCATGTCGCGAGCGCTTTGGACGATCTTTTGGCGCACGTCCCCATCATCTGTAGTCGCCGTAGGGTGAATTTCTGCGAGCGTGTTTGACATTTGTTTTTCCGCCTTAGTCTAGAGGTTGGGCCACGTTATTTCGCCGGATTTCGGCTTGGTCTCAATTCCTAGAGTACCTCCCGCCGGTACATTATTTAATAGGGGTAACAAAACCTGCGCAAGCGGTCAATCCCCAGGGGGGGGGGGGAGCGTAATCGGCGATTTGGGGGCGCTTATTTCTTGGGGTTTTTTCGCTTGGCCGGGGCAGACACGCCCTCTATCTCGCGATCCCGCTGGATGCCCAGCAGAAACAGGGAGATTCCCTCCGTGAACAGGCTGTCGGCGTTGAGCTCGAGCGGAGCGACCTTGCCGAAGATAATGTTCTCCGTCCGACGCGGATCGAGGCTGGCGAGTTTGTCCTCAAGGAACTGGCGATGGTCAGCCGGCAGGAGGGCGTGCGAAGCCAGATGGGCCGTGCTGATGACAAAGGCATGGATGAGTTGGACGTGGAGGCCCGTGCGCTCGGCGGAAAGTCCTGCCGTGCGAACGTCGCCGACGAATCGGTCGAGCACTTCGGCGCCATAATCGCGGTCGCGGAAAGCGGTGAGCTGGAAAACGCGGAACTGGTGGTTCAAAACGAGATATGCGGAGATCCCCGGATAGTCCACGAGATGATCGAAAAATGCCTTGGCCGAATTCCGAACGTCCTGCTCCCAGTCGCCGGTCGGTTCCGGCCACTTCCGGATCAGGCTCTTGTAGAACAGGTTCATCACGCCTGAGGTCAGCCAGTCGCGGCCGCCGATATAATAATGGATCAGCGCGGGGGTGACGTCCATTGCCCGCGCGACCACGACGATCGATACATCCTGCAGGGCGACCGATTTTGAGAGCTTGAGCGCCGTTTGCAGGATACCTCGCCGGCTAATCCCGCCCTTCTCATTGGCGGGCGGACGTCCTGGCTTCCGGCCTGCGCCACTGGCTGATGACCGGCGCGGCTTGCTTTCATCGTCCCCGTTCTTCTTCCTGCCAGCCACGCCTCAATCCTATTGGGTAGAGTCTCACACAAAAGGTGCCGCAGCGCACTGCGACTAACCCCGTCCTCAACACTGTGTAAGACGCGTAACCTCAATGTAAAGACCCATCAGTGCAGCAGGCCGGCGCGGGCAAGCGCACCCAGAGTGCCGGAGCATGGGGGCGCTGGTGGGGAATATAGAATAGCAAGGGATCGTGTCGCGCCCGGAAGACGCCGCCTCACGTCAGGGGGTCAGACACCTTCAGTGATGAAGCAGCGATAGTCTGCCCCGAGGAAGCGGTGCCGCCGCGCTTCGGTATATTCGGGCGAATTGTACCATTCCTTGGCCGCTTCCATCGTCGGGAAGGAGAGGATTACGGCGCCTTCGATTGGTGCTCCTTCCAGAGTTTCACATTTTCCGTAGGCGGCCAGACGCTCCAGATTACGGCCGGTGAAGCTTGCCCTGGCGGCAGGCGCATAGGCCTCCATGTCCGGCACGCTTCTAATGCGCTCGCGGGTGAAAACGACGTATGCAGTCATCAGCAGTATATTCCTTCTTTTAGTGCCTGACATGAGGCGGCAGATCAGAGTAAATCGCTGTACGCGCATCAAGTCTCCAAATCCTGCGCCGGCCCCTCAGCCCGTGACCGAGTCTTCACAGAAATCCGTTGAACTACGTATCACGATCTTGACAGGGAAAACAGTTTATATTTGATAGGGCAGGTAATTAATATACAGACGGTTCGGCGATGAGATCGCCCAGCGTTCATTCGGGAGGAGTGCCGCTATGATTGGTCGAGAAATTATGGCCGGCAAGGAAACGGCCTGTGCTTAAGCCTGGGCAAAAGGTTCCGGTATTGGAGTTTCCGTTGCTGTCGGGCGGCACGTGGTCGCTGCGCGGGGACTCAAGCGCTCGGCTTCATTTGATCTCGTTTTACCGGGGGGCATTTTGCGGCTTCTGCACGCGTTTTATGCAACAGCTCAATGCTCTGAATACGGAATTCGCGGAGCTTGACATCGAATTGGCTGGCGTCAGCGTCGATCCGGAAGACATCGCCAAAGCCTGGGCCGAAGGGAACGGAATTGACAAGATCTCGACCGGTTATGGATTGACCCGAGAGCAGATCGAAGCCTGCGGGCTGTTTGCTTCTCACTTCACCCGCGATGGGAAAGAATTGTATTTCGCGGAGCCGGCGCTCTGGTTGGTCAAGCCTGACGGAGAACTTTATCTGAACATCCAGAGTTCGGTGTCCTGTGGCCGCCCCGACCTCGAGTCTCTCTTGACCGGCTTGAAGCTGCTGGCCGGCCAAGGCTTCCCGACGCGAGGAAATGCCTGACTGAAGTCCCTTCGTTGCGGGGGAGCCTCTGGTGGCGCGTCAATATCCTGAGGGGACCTCACGCATGAACATCGCTGCCTTACTGAAGAACTCATCCCGTTCATTCGCAGGCCGCCCCGCGATCTCCCTCGGGAACGATCTTTACGCGACTTATGGCGAGTTTGGCGAGCGCGCGGCCCGGCTCGCAGCAGCCTTTCGGGCCAAGGGGCTTGCCAAGGGAGACCGGGTTGGCATCGCGATGAGCAATGCTCCCGAATATCTCGAAATACTGTTTGGCATCTGGCATGCAGGCCTTTGCGCCGTTCCAATGAACGCGAAGCTTCACCCGCGAGAGATCGCCTATTCGCTCACGAATTCGGGGGCGCGTTGGTTCTTCACCTCGAATGAATTGGCGAACAAGCTATCGTCGGTCACGGATGATGCGGAATCTCTGGAGCAAGTCGTGATCGCTGGCAGCGATGGCTATCGCGCACTGTTCGATGCGCCGCCCATGACAATGGCGGACGTCGAGGATCTTGATCCAGCATGGATCTTCTATACGAGCGGCACCACAGGCCGTCCCAAGGGTGCAACTCTGACCCATCGGTCTCTGAGAGGCATGACGCTTCGATATTTCGCCGATGTCGATGCGCTATCGGAGCATGACTGTATGCTCCAAATCGGTCCGCAATCGCATGCCTCAGGGCTCCTTTCGCTGCCCAACGTCGCTAAAGCCTCGCATCTCGTCATTCCGGCAAGCTCCGGCTTCAATTCGGCGGAAATCGCTGAATTGACCCATCGCTATCGAAACATCAGTTTCTTCGCAGTTCCGACCATGATTGGCCGACTGGTCGATGATCCGGCGTTCGCGAATGCGGATCTCGACGCCATCAAGACCATTTTCTACGGCGGAGCACCGATGTATTTCGCAGATCTGCAACGCGCGCTGGCGAAGTTCGGTCCGAAACTGGTCGGCGGGTACGGCCAGGGTGAAGCGCCGTGTTCCATATCAGTCCTATCAAAACGCGCGCACACCGATGTCGATAATCCGTGTTATGAAGAAAACCTCTCGTCAGTCGGCATGGCATTTACGGGTGTCGAATTTCGCATCGTTGACGACGCAGGCAACGATCTTCCGAACGGGGAAGTTGGCGAGGTCATCGTCCGTAGCGATGTCTGCATGTCAGGATATTGGGAGAATCCGGAAGCCACAGCCGAGGCGCTGCGTAACGGTTGGCTCTACACTGGAGATGTCGGCTGCGTCAGCGATGCCGGATACCTCACTCTAAAGGATCGTTCCAAAGATCTGATCATTTCGGGCGGGATGAATATCTACCCGCGTGAGATCGAAGAGGTTCTTCTCCTCCATCCCGGAGTTCTTGAGGTGTCGGTCGTTGGCCGTCCGCATCCCGAATGGGGCGAAGACGTGGTCGCATTCGTTGTGCCCCGGCCGGGGCATTCACCCGCAGACGACGATCTAGACGCATTTTGCCTGGACAACATTGCGCGGTTCAAGAGGCCCAAGAGCTACATTTTCATCGAAGAACTCCCCAAGAGTGATTACGGAAAAATTCTGAAGAGAGAACTGCGGAAACGCTTCGAGTAACCGGTCCGCCACCAAGCCGAAGCAGGAGCGGGCATGACGCGATTGCCGGGCTCGTTTGGCTACATTGACCGGGCCGGTGAAGGCGGCGGAAGCCTGCTCACCTTCGCTCGGCCTCATCAACTCAGTGCGCGTATCCTGATGGTATCGACCGGAGATATCGAATTTGACCGATTTGATCACATGCACTGAATGAGGATTGATGGAGTAGGTTCCGGCGTATTGGAACAGGAGGCCTTGGCAGGCGTCCACTTTGTTGAATTCGGTTCGGTAGCGACGGTTGCATCCGGAGGCGGCTCAGTTGTCCGCGTGCTCGACGTCCCTTTTTAATTTGGCTTTCGGCTCGGAAGCTGCCGGGGAACGTTCCGCATTGATGAGCTTTTTGAGAATCTGTCTGGCTCGCCCGGCTGCACGATCGGTCTTCAGGTATATGGGCTTCAGGTCGTCAAAGTCGTTGTCGCCCATCCGCTCCTGGACCAGGGCAATCATCGGCTCGTCTTCGTTCCGGAACGCATTGTCGGTAATCTGCCGCGTCAACTCTGTCAGTGCTTCGTCTTCAACAAGACGATTGCGAGCGAGCATCCAGAAGTAATGAGTGGTGTGTTCGGTTTCCGGCGTCAGGAAATGAGTGGCGGGGAACAGAATGGCGCCGTCACGCGAATGGCCGCATTCCTTCACACCGACTTCGAGATACAGATTACTTGGCGCTTCCCAGCGCATGTCTGCCCACCGGTCGCACACTTCCGACGGGCTGTTCCAGAATGGCCTCACAGCATTTGGTATGGGCTCTCCATCGAACAGGTAGTTAGACAGAACAGTTGTCGAACCATCCCATTTCATATCGAACTCCGTGGAGGGAGGATCGCCGAAATCGGGATGAAGGAACTGGCCGTGGGTCAGATCGAGCAGGTTATCTACGACGAGTTGGTAGTTGCCGGTCACAGAAAGATAGCCGTGGGCAAAAGCGAAGTCGCTGTCAGCGATAAAGGTTCCGAAATCGGGCAATTTGTCTTCATGCGCCTGTTCGGCGTCGCCCATCCAGATCCATGCGACCCCGTATCGCTCCATGATCGGGTAGCGCTGAACCGATGCCATCTTCGGGATGGGGCCATGATAGTTGTGAACACAGTTCCCATCGCCGCCGAACCTCAACCCATGATACGGACATTGGATCGCGTCGCCGACGAGCTTTCCCTTTGAGAGGGGCGCAAATCGATGGGGGCAACGGTCGGCCAATGCGTTGGGCGTTCCGTCCGTGTCACGAAAGAGGACGACCGGCTCTTCCAGAAATATCCGGCCAAGCGGCTCCCGACCGATCTCATCGGACCAGGCGGCCGCGTACCAGGCATTTCGCAGATAGCTTCCCTTTGCATCAGGCATTGTATCGGCCCTCCCTTGGGTCTTGTTTCTTATATGTCTTGTTTCTCAAGATTACCGCGCTCAGTTCAGGCGAAAATCTATAGTATTGTACAAAATTCACTACTATCATCCGATCTATGGATCTTCTCAGTCTGACATTGTCGGAGATGCGGCTTTCGAGTTCGATGTTGGCCCGGTACGACGCAAGCGTTCCCTGGTCTGTCGATATTCCGGACAACCCGGCGATAACGACGTACTTCATGTTGACCGGTGAATGCTGGTTCTGCCCTTCCGGTGAAATAGGGGCGATCCATCTGCGCGAAGGCGACATGCTGATGCTCCCGCGCTGGAGCGAGCACAAACTTTGCTCGTCACCGGACATAGAGGCCATTCCAATCGTTGATATCGCCGAGCGGGCGGGGACTCAGATATGGGATCCAGCTCACCCGCTTGTCGAAACCATCGTGCTACGTGATCACGCCCATTCCGACGCCCCACCCGACGCACAGATTCTGACGATGCTGTTCAGAGCAAACAGCGGTTATCAGGAAAATCTCGTAAATTGCCTCCCACCGATTTTTCACCTCGTTGCAGAGGACATTGAATTCACGGCGTTGATCACCGTGATCCGCCAATTTGTTGCCAGTGAGATCGAAGCGCGGCCCAGTGGATATGCGGCCGCAGGACATCGCATGGCGGAACTGATTTTGATCGAGTTGCTGCGGACTGTTGTGGTCAAGCGTCCTCTGGGGACGTCTGGCTGGCTGAATGGCCTGGGCTCGCCATCAATTGCTGCGGCGATGACGGCGTTACATCTCGATCCGCAGCGGCGATGGACGCTCGAAGCGCTGGCAAGCGAAGCCGGGTTATCGCGCTCACAGTTTTCCGCCCAGTTTTCGCGCCTCGTCGGCAACTCGCCAATGGCCTATGTAGAGGGGGTGCGAATTCAATGGGCAACTGAAGCCATCATGCGCGGTATGGCTTTGAAAGAGGTATCCGATGCCCTGGGGTACGCTACGCCCTATGGATTTCACAAAGCATTTGTACGGCAACTGGGTGAGTCCCCCGGAAAATGGCGACAAAGGTACTTGCGACCGGGTTCGGGATTATAGTCCGCAGGGGGATCATGTATTTTTTCTGCCCGAGGGGCTCGAATTCATAACTCCACTGAAGGAGTGGGCGAGCCACTCGCTGGTCCTTCCGAAATCGAAACGGGCCTATGTCTGCCACATCAGTATGCGCGGTGAGCACCGACTCTACAACCTCATTGAGAATCGCTCCCATGCTATCCTCAGCGGGCGACCAGGACGGCCCTCAACCCTGCAGACGAATCGTACTCCATGGCGTCGTCGATCTGGTCAAAGCGGAACTCCTCACCAATTCTCGTCGCGAGAAGCGGATCGTCGATGAGCGTTTCAATATCCCGGCTGGCGGCGGCGAGCTTTTCAGGATCCAACACCGTCGCCGTCTCGAGAAGGGAGAAGCGCTTAATGGTGAGATTATTTTCCACGATGTGCATGGTGGAAAATGCCGTCGGCGTGGATGCGTTCATGATGCCGGCGACATAGACTGTCCCCCCTGTCGGCAATGTCGGCACAATGCGACCTAGCAGTTCACCGCCTACGCCGTCGAACACGGCGGTCGCGTCAAGGCTAGTCGCCAGATGTCGCAATCGCTCCTCGAAGTCATCTTCTGTTGTCAACAAGACATTCTCGATGCCTTGGCTGACAAGCCTTTCACGCGAAGCTGCCGAGCGGACAAGGAAGATCGCCGGAGTGTTCTGCCGACGCGTCAAGGCAGCGGCAATCAAGCCGGTTGAGGAAGAACCCGCCGTGATGATTACGCCGCGATGCCCTTCGTTTTGAGCCTGCGCCAGGAAGGAGTATATGGTCAGTATGTTCGCGAAGGAACCACAATAGTCTCGCACCCGCAGGTTCTCTGGCAAGATGAGGCAAGTTTCAAATGGAACTTGGGCCGTCTCACACCATAGGCCCGTCGCCTCGACGCTCGGTCTGAGCGCTTTGCATATGGCCACCTTCCGGTTGAGATATCTTTCCGGCACGTCGGCTCCGATCGCAACGATGGTGCCGCCTCCGTTTGAGCCATAAATGTCATGAAGTGCGGTTGCCCAAGTGCCGTTGGGAAGAGGATGGCTAAGGAAGAACTTGTCCCCATGCATGATGCTCGCCGAGTCCATGCTCACAAGTACATGGCCCCGAGCAGGTTCCGTAAGCGTCGGTACCTCACGGACCTCCAGCGACCGATCCTCGGTATAACAAATTGCTCTCATGAATTCTCCTTGAAATTCGGGCTGCACACCACTAGCGGCGCGCTCCATGGGAACGGTTGTCAGCGCGGCTGCATGCGGGCGCCGGCATCAAGATCGAGCGTCGTCGCATTCAGATATGAATTCTCGACAATGTGTTGCGCCAGCTTGGCGAATTCCGATGGCTGCCCCATCCGGTTCGGATACAGGATCATGCGATCGATAATGGACTGGGAAACGTTGTCCGGCATGCCGGCAACCATTGAGGTATTGAACAGGCCCGGTGAAATCGACACGACGCGAATGGCGTGCTGTGCCAGGTCGCGCGCCACGGGAAGGGTAAGCCCGAGGACACCGGCCTTGCTCGCAGCGTAAGCGGCTTGACCGATCTGCCCCTGAGATGCCGCTCCCGAAGCCGTGTTGATGATAACGCCGCGCTCACCGCTCTTGGCGTCAGGCTCGTTTTTGCTCATCGCGAGCGCGGCAAGCCGGATGACGTTGAAGGTGCCGGTCAGGTTGATCCCAATAACCTTGTTCCAGGTTGCGAGCGGGAAGGCTTCGCCCCGCGATACCGTTTTCGCAGCATCTGCGACGCCGGCGCAATTGACCGCGACATGAACACCACCGAAGGCAGATACGGCTGCATCGATCCCGTCCTTCACGCTGGCCTCGTCGACAACATCGACGATGCGCGTCAGGCAGACGTCACCAAGGTTGATCTTGAGGGCCTGCAGCTTTTCCTCGTCACGATCAAATCCAACGATCCGTGCGCCGGCAGCAGCCAGCGTGTTGCACGTCGCGAGTCCCAGTCCGGAGGCTGCCCCGGTTACGACGGCGACTTTGCCATGAAGTTCCATGGGTTTTCCTTCCGCTTGTTATTTGCCCAAGATGGTTACGCAGGCGACTGCCTCTTCAATGCCTTGCAATCCACCGCCGTTCTCCGCGATTGCCAGGCGCGCGCCTTCGACCTGACGGGGCCCGGCCTCATTGCGTAACTGGGCGACGAGTTCGAAGACTTGTGCAAGGCCAGTGGCGCCGACAGGATGCCCCTTCGATTCCAGCCCGCCAGACGGATTGACCGGCACACGGCCTCCGATGGTAGTTTCGCCGCGTTCGCTCGCGGGGCCACCTTCGCCGAGTGCGCACAGACCCAGGTTTTCGATCTGGATGATCTCACCCATGGCGGTGGCATCGTGCACCTCGGCAACGGATATATCGCCGGGACTTACCCCCGCCTTCTCGTAAGCGCGCCTCGCAGCACGCGCGGTGCAGTGGTTCACAAAGTCTTTGGAATCGCGGTCGCTGCCAGTCTGGACGACCGATGCCAGCACCCGAATCGCACGCGACCGGTCGATGCCGTAACGCTTCAATCCCGAAGCGGTTGCCAGCACGACCGCGGCACCGCCGTCGGAAACCGGCGAACACATCGGCAGCGTCAGAGGATAGGTGATCGGCGGCGCGTTGAGCACCTCATCGATGGAGTAGGACGTGCGGTATTGCGACAACGGGTTTTCCACAGAGTGCTGATGATTCTTGGCGGCAACCGCTGCAATCTGGCGCTGTGTGGTGCCGAACGTCGCCATGTGGAGGCGGGAGAAGGCCGCATAGACGTCCATAAAAACGCTGTAGGGCTTGTCGGACATTGTGCCTGGCGGCGGTTCGACACCTTCACCGAGTTCCATCAGCCGTTTACTGATTTGGTCTTTGTCGCTGACGTCCCACGCGCTGTCGAAGGCACCGAACATCAGCTCGCGGTCCCTGGAGAACATCTTCTCAGCGCCCACCGCGAGTGCGACGTCCCCTTCGCCTGCTTTCAGGAAGTTGACCGCAAGGTTCAGTGCAGAGCTACCGCTGGCGCAGGCGTTTTCCACGTTGACGACCGGGATCTGCTCGATGCCCATGGATCGCAAAGCGATCTGGCCACGGATCATGTGCTGCTTTTCCATATGGCCTTGCGACGCATTGGCAAAATAAGCCGCTTCCAACGCCGCCGCTTCGATCCCGGCATCGGCGAGCGCGGCGCTCACGGCCTCCTTTGTCAGGGTCTTGATGTCTTTATCAAGCATGCGGCCGAACGGCGTCATGCCGACTCCAACGACGTAAATATCTTCCATTCTTCCGGCTCCTAAATTCAGCTCGCGTATGCGTGTCGTGACGGTGTTATTTCTTTCATGGGTAACCTGGCCCCTGGTGAGCGCGCCGCGGCAATTCCCCGGGCAGCTAAGGCGCCGATGCTTGCATCATCGGCCGAGGAATGATGGCTTGCGCTTCTCTTCGAATGCGGCGAGCCCTTCTTTCTGGTCATGGCTATGAGAATGGACCTCGGAGATGACCAATTCGGACCTGAGGGCAACGTCCTTTGGTTGTTCGAGACCGTCGTCGACCAGCGCCTTCATCCGGCGCAGCACCAGAGAGCTTTTCGACCCCAGCTTGGCGACCAGACGTTCGGCGGCAACCATGAGTTCGGAATCGTCGACCACTTCATTGACGAGACCGCAGGTGACGAGGTCCTCGGCCGGTAAGAATTCGCCGGTGAACATCAGATATTTCGCGCGCGTTGGACCGATCTTTCGCGGCAGGCGCACCGAACCGCCGCCGCCTGGCAGCAGACCGAAATTGGCATGCGCATCGCCCAGTTTTGCCGATCGCGCTGCGATAACCAGATCACAGCACAGCACCAATTCCAGACCGCCGGCCAGGGCCAACCCATTGACCGCCGCAATCACGGGGCGCGGACAGGCTTCAAGGCATGCCATCATGTCGAGAATGCTGTCGAGGAACTGCGCCGTGGCGGTTTCGTCATTCTGTGATGCGTCGTTCACGAATTTCAGGTCGGCGCCAGCGCAGAACGCTCGTCCAGTGCCGATCAGCACCACGGCCTTGATTGTCGGATCGTCAGCAAGCGCCAGAGCTTTGGTAATGCCTGCGACGACATCGGGGGTGATTGCATTGAGCGCCGCCGGGCGGTTGAGTGTGACCCATACCGCGCCGTCTCGCGTGTCTACCAGAACGCTTGAGTCTGACATTGTTTCCTCCAGTGCCAATGGGACAGCACCTTTCCCGGAAAGCGCCCTTGGCAATTAGTTTTGTAGTGTCTAGCTTAGCTTAGAAATTTATAGGACTCAAAATAAATATTCCACCCTCTTCGTTATTTTCAGGAGCAATCATGTTTGGTGATCCCGTTATCGCGACGACGTTGCGTGCGGAACTCGCTTTGCCCCTTCTTGCGGGGCCGATGTTTCTCGTTTCTGGTTCGGCTCTGAGCCGGCGTTAAACGCGTTCAGGGCCAGAAGGCGACAGCAGCAGCGCGCTTCTCGACGTTATAATCGTTTAGACGCGAAAATCGCGCATTCCAATTCTAGAGTATACCGTGATCGGAGGAAAACAGGATGAATGTCGGAGAAGTTATCGGCACCGATTTAGCGTCCATTCAGCAGAGTTATTCGGCCCGCGATACCATCTTGTACGCGCTGGGAGTAGGGTTCGGCAGCGAGCCGCTTGCCCCTTCTCACCTGGCCTTCCTGTATGAAGAAGGGCTGCTGGCCGCGCCGACCATGGCAAATGTCCTTGGCTACCCGGGACTGTGGATGGCAGATGAACGATTTGGAATTGACTGGCGGCGGATGCTCCATGCTGAGCAGCGGCTCGAACTCTTCGAGCCTCTTCCCGCCTCAGGCACAATCCGCGCGCAAAACACTGTCGTTGGAATAGTGGACCATGGAGTGCGAGGCGCCATGCTGCACCAGCAGAACGATATCGCTGAGGCTGGGACAGGACGGCGCCTGGCAAGCGCCATGATGTCGATTATGTTTCGCGGAGACGGTGGGTGCGGGAACTGGGGCGATGCGCCGGCCCCACTGGACTGTGTGCCGGCGCGCGCGCCCGAACGGTCTGTTGAGATCGCGTCGTGGGAGGCCCAGCCTCTTATCTACCGGCTCTCCGGCGACCTCCATCCACTTCATATCGACCCTGAAGTGGCGAAAGTGGCGGGGTTCGAGAGGCCGATCCTTCACGGTCTCGCGACCATGGGTATGGCCGGGTATGGGGTGCTACGCGAGTTTGCCGGCATGGCGCCCGAACGGTTGCGCTCCATGGCCGTGCGATTTACCGCACCTGTGATTCCCGGAGACAAGCTGCGCTTCGAGTTCTGGGACGAGGGCGGCGGACTGATCCGCTTTCGCGTCGTCGCGCCCGAGCGCGGAGAGCTAAAAGTAATCGATCGTGGCACCGCGCTGCTCGCTTGAGCCCGCAGCCGAGTGTTCATGATCTCAAATTCCACCGCGGTCAGAGGTTCCGGGAAATAATGAGCTTCTGAATGTGGCTTGTACCCTCATAGATCTTGCAGACCCTGACATCGCGGTAATAACGCTCCACGGGAAAATCTGTCAGATAGCCGTACCCGCCATGGATCTGCAGCGCTTCCGAGCACACCTTCTCGGCCATTTCGCTCGCGAACAGCTTGGCGATTGATGCTTCCTTGGAGCAGGGCAGGCCGGCCTCAAGGAGGCGCGCCGCGTGAATATAGTATTGTCTGGCAACGTCGACCTGTGCCGCCATTTCGGCAAGGGTGAAGCCGACGCCTTGCAGTTCCATGATCGGTTTGCCCCCGACTTCACGTTCGCGCGCAAATTGTACAGCGGCATCAAGGGCAGCCCTGGCGATGCCAACCGACTGCGCAGCAATAGATATCCGCCCATCGGAAAGGCCGGACATGGCGATTCCGTAACCGCCATCAACCGTACCCAGGACATTCTCCTTGGGCACGCGAAGCTCTTCGAGCTGAATCTGGGCGACATGTGCAGTTCGTTGGCCCAGCTTGTCCTCGACGCGGCTGATCACATAACCCTCAGCTGGCGGCTCGACCAGGAATGTGGTAAATCCCCGCTTGCCTGCATCCGGATTGGTGCGTGCAAAGATGAGAGCTACGCCGGCTTCGCCGCCGTTGGAGATAAACTGCTTGGTTCCGTTGAGGACGAAATCGTCGCCATCGCGGCGCGCGGTGGCGCGCAGTGCCGAAGTATCCGATCCCGCCTGTGGCTCAGTCATCAGGAAGGCGCCAATTTTTTCGCCTGTTGCCATTGCTGGCAGAAGCCGTTCCTTCTGCTCCGCGCTGCCGTGTTTTGCAATGATATGCGCCGCACCGAGGGAATGAACGTGGACGATTGTTCCAACGCCGGCATCCGCGGCGGAGATCTCTTCGATAGCGAGACAGTAGGAGAGAAACCCCGTTTCCGATCCACCATATTCCTCGGGAATTGCCATGCCCAGGAGCCCCTGGTCAGCGAGCATCCTGAGCTCATCGGTCGGCCAGGTCGAGGTCTTATCTCTCTCGGCAGCGGTTGGGGTAAGGACGTCGCGTGCAATTTTTCTGGCTGAATCACGGATCATGCACTGCTGTTCAGAAAAGAACATATTGGTTTCCATCGCTAAAATGCTTGTTAATCGCCAGAACGTGTCGGCTATTGCGATTGCTCGCTGATCGATACTAAAATTGACAGGTAAGTCAATTAATATACGGATGATCGATCGGTGTGTCGCGTGGAATGCATCTTTCGTTCTCCATGCCGGGATCCGGTTCCGGCTAATTGCGCTCGTGTCCAGGGAGGGCGTTGATCTGGGGTCTTTGGAGCCTGATTGGAGTTGCGTAAGCGGATGGGTTATTTTACACCCATATCAAAGAAAAAATAAGCTATATCGAGGGATGAGAAATGCTGGCATGGCAAGCTGGAGAATTTGGAGAGCCGCTGGATGTCCTGACGCTGAAGGACATGGAGAAGCCTGTTCCAGGGCCAGGCGAAGTGTTGATCAAGGTGAAAGCGGTCGGGTTGGGACTACCTGATCTGATGGCGGTGCAGGGACGATATCCGTTTGTCACCGTCCCACCTGCAATTCCGGGGCATTCTTTCGCTGGCATTGTTGATTCTACCGGGTCCGGCAGCGCCTTCGCACCAGGCATGCGGGTCATGGCTCGTACGATGTACAAGAACCAGGCTGGCGCACTCGCGGAATATGCGCTTGCCCGGGCATTTGATACATTTCCATCGCCGGATGCGCTCGACGACGCTCAGGCTGCAGGTTTTGTTGTGCCCTACCACACGGCTCATGTCGGTCTCGTAAGTCGAGGGAGGCTCGCCGAAGGAGAGACGCTTCTTGTCCTGGGGGGATCCGGTGCCAGCGGATCGGCCGCGATATCTCTCGGAAAGGCTCTCGGGGCGCGGGTCATCGCAACTGCTCGCGGAGAGGCGAAGGCTGGATTCTGTCATACGCTGGGCGCTGATCATGTCATCGATACGACGACGTCGCATATCGGTGAAGCCCTGCGCGAATTGACAGACGGATATGGCGCTGACGTGATTTTTGACCCGGTCGGTGGCGAACCGAGCGATCAGGCGGTCCAGGCGATCGCAACAGGAGGGCGGCTGATCCTGATCGGAATTTCTGCAGGCTTACAGACTTTGAATCCGCTCGACATGATCGGGCGGACCTACTCCGTAATCGGGGCCGGACTTCCCAATCGCACAGAGGCCGAGCGGGCGCAGGCTGTTGCGGATCTGGATCGGCTGGTCAGTAGCGGGAAAATCACTGTACCTATTGAAGGTCAGCATGGCTTCGAAGAAGCACCTGAAATGATCGCCCGCCTCGGCGGCGACATCATGGGCCGGCACATTATCAATTTATGATGACCTGACCTTCCCGGAACTGGCCGAAGTCAACCGGTTGCGGCCGCCGACAATTATGGATCAGCGCAGGGGAGGTATCCATCAACCGCGCCGGCTAACCCCGCCTTTTCATTGGCGGGCGGCGCAGCGTGCTCTCGTCGCCCCAATCGTCTTCATACGTGCCGCGCCTCTGACCTCAAGGAAATGGCCCCGCCGCATTTGACGGGGCCAAAGTTCTGGGCGTCTGTCGATTAGCCGTTCGGGAAGCGCTTTTTGTAGCCGGTCCATCCCGCATTGATGTTTGTTATGCGCTCCTTCATGTCCATGGCAGCGCGTGTGAATTCCAGCGGGTAGCGGGTCTCGACCAGAATGGAGAGAAGGTCGTTGACCCGGTGCGGATCGAGGTTGGCTTCCCGGGCCGCCTCGTAGGGCTTGGCATCCGGTCCGTGTGCGCCCCAGTTGTTGGTAACGCCGATGCTTCCGTTGAGGTCGATGCCGTTGGTCACGGGCATGCCGCACACGATACTGCTGATTTCGGCAACCGCGTTGCGATGGAAACCCGGCAGATGCAGTGTGTGGTCCCCCACGATCCAGCGCGGCGGGACGATCATGAAGTCTGCATTGCAACCGCTTACGTCGTGTGCGGGCGATGTGAGCGCGCAGAAGATCGAAGGATCGGGGTGATCTACGGTGGCTGTGCCCATGGAGACGAACTTGCGCATGTCGTACTTGTACGGCGTGAGGCTGCCGCGCCAGGCCACCACATCGAAGGGAGAGTGGTCGATATAGGCCGACCAGAATCTGCCGCCCAGCTTGTGGATCACCTGGGTCTGAACGTCCTCATCCTCGAAGCTCGCGACCGGCGCCTCGAAGTCGATGGCATTGGCATTGCCGTTCGAGCCCATCAGCCCCATTTCGGGCAGCACCCACGGATGACCATAGTTTTCATAAACAAGGCCGCGAGCAAACGCGCCCTTCAGTTCCACGCGGAATTTCACCCCCCGCGGGATCAGAACAAACTCGCACGGCTCGGCCTCGATAACGCCGAATTCGGTGACAATGCGAAGATCGCCCTGCTGGGGCACGATGAGGAACTCGCCGTCCGCATTGCTGAAGGCGCAGTTCTTCATCGACTTGGTGGCGCGGTAGAAATGGACCGCCAGGCCCTCATGCAGATTGGGCGAGCCGCAGCCGCACAAAGTCAGCATACCTTCCAGGAAATCAGCGGACACATCTTCCTGCTCGCGCTGGGCCCAGCGCATGCGATTTGGATAAGGGGCTATGTCGAGCGGGGGCGTGCGGAAGTCGCCGCCGTCCCAGGGTTCAAATTCCCCGCTAAAAACCGAGGGACGGATGCGGAAGACATAGCTGCGTCGGTTCAGGTGCCGCGGCGCATAGAATGACGCGCCAGTTACAAGCTCACTATAGAGACCAAGTGGAACTTTTTGCGGGCTGTTCTGGCCTTTCGGCAGGGCGCCGGCCACTGCCTCGGTCTCGAACTCATTGCCGAAGCCGACCTGGTAGCTCACCGCGTTGAGCGCCTTTCCGGAGGCCTTGGGCTGTTTGATCTCTGCAACGTCGTTCATCGATTGGTCCTCTCTTTGGCGATGGCCTTGTCGGGTCGGGATTCGTTTCTTGACCGGTCATCTGTTTCGTGGGACGCTACCATTAATTTATAGGCCTAGCAATTGATTTGAGGCCATGTGGGTTGGAATCGCGCTGCAGGAGGTCCGGTGCTTCAATACATTGGGTCCTTTCAGTGCGTGCCGTTTGCCGGGTCCGCTATGTTCGGGGCGGGTGGGCTCCCAAGCGGCCAATTTTCCCGGATTGCCCGCTCAAGGCAGGCGCGGGATGGCGCCGTGGTGACGAAGGATGGGCAATGCGGCGGCCGCTGCGAACGGATGAAGATTCGGGATCCCCAAGGGCAGGCCGTGGAGGGAGCTGCACAACATGCGCACTCCAACGCGAGGCCGGTACGCCTGCAGGCAATTAGCAACGCAAAACATAAATCTTAGAGGAGACGGCGGATGGCTGGGAAAGAACAATTCGAAATCGATCGTACGCTTATAAGTTTGGCGTACAATGACAATATGGCTGTGCGGGATGTTTATGGGTTCCGGAGTTCCTCCGGGAACGTACAGCTTGACGGTTTCCTCTTTCGCCCTAAAGGAAAGCCGTCAAAGACCCTGATCATTTACATGCATCCGGCATCGACGGTGCACCACCTGCCGCTCCCGATGAAGCTTGTGCGTCTGGGCTTCCATGTGCTGTGCGCGGGCAGCCGCTATAACCGGAACGACTCTGCCCTTATCATGGAAAATGTTGTGCGTGATTATGGTGTCTACGTACGCCACATGAAGGAGCAGATGGGGTACGACAAGGTCGTCGTCGCCGGGTGGTCTGGCGGTGGCTCGCTTACCGCCTTCTACCAGGCCATGGCCGAAAACCCGACGGTCACCGAGACGCCAGCCGGCGATCCCGTCGATCTGTCCGGCATGATCCCGGGCGACGCTATGATGTTCCACGCCGCGCACTTGTCCCGTGCAGAGATTCTCCGGGACTTCATCGATCCGTCCGTCGTTGACGAGCACAATCCGGCGATCCGGGATCACGAACTGGACCTCTACAGTCCGCGCAATCCCAACAAGCCGCCCTACAGTGCCGACTACCTCGCCTATTTCCGCCAGAGTCAGCTGGCGCGCATTCGCCGCCGTACGGCGCTGGCCAAGGAAACCCTGGACCTGTTGAAGACGGGTACGACCGACGAGACCGAGCGTTGCATGGTAACGCACAGGACGCTCGCCAATCCGCTTTTCCTGGATGCGGCCATCGAGCCGAACGACCGGCGCATCAATTGGTGCTTCATGGGAGATCCGAAGACCGCGAACAGCAGCCCGGCGGGGGTGGCCCGGTTTTCAAATACGCGCGCATGGCTGTCGCAATGGTCGGTCGACGACACGAACGCCCATGCCGAAGTGCACGCGCCGAACATCTCGGTTCCGATGCTGGCGATTGAAAATTCTGCCGACGACGCGATCCCCGGCGCGCACACAACGCGGTTCTTCAATGCCTGCGGAAGCAAGGACAAGACGTACAAGCTGATGAAGGGCGCCAACCACTACTATGTCGATCAGCCGGAGGAACTGGCTCAGGCAATCGATCTGATCCATGGCTGGCTCGATGAGCGGGGGTTCGTTGACTGACCGTGGGCGCGGCGTCTGTCCGGGGGGCGCGCCGGGAAGATGTCGCTCTCTGACGGCCCCCTCCAGGAGGCGCCTGGTTTGGCGGGCACGTCTCAAAAGAGAAATTGGAAACAAATCGTCTGAAGGGGCTCGCGGTCAAGCCACCGTTTGCCTGGCGCCTGACATTCTCTCGATTTCTAGAGCGTCTTTTGATGGACCCTGAGATAAACCTTGGCGCTGCCGATTGGGCGGGGCTTTCGGAAGTGATGAAGGTCGGTTGTTCGTCTGAGCAAATACAAAAAACTAAGGAGCTCGATGGTGAATTGCAGGGGCAGTGAATGAGCGCTATCGGGGCTCTTAACAGCGGATAACATTGGTGTCCTTCCGGTTTGCAAACCACCGATTTTGAGCTCTCAGTTTGCAAAATAACCTCGTGTTTTTATTGGACTGGGCCCGGCTTTGTAATCAGAGGGTCGCGGGTTCGAGTCCTGCAGCCGGCACCATGGGAATTCCCCGGCATTCTTGGATCAAAGCTTCTCGAATATGCGCGAAAGTATTGCGCTGGCTACATCTAGCCTGTGTAGTCTTCTGTTCCAGATGGGGAGAGGTGACGGCGTTGAGTGAACCAGATGGCACGATAATGACCGAGCGGATGGACTGGGATAATATGCGCGTGTTCCGCATCGTTGCGGAACTTGGCAGCATGAATGCCGCGGCCCACCGTCTCCAGGAATCCGCCCCCACCATCGGGCGCAAGATCGACCAGCTGGAAAAGGAGCTCAGCACGACCCTGCTCGTGCGGACGACGCGCGGAGTGGAGCTGACGGATGCCGGCCGGATCGCCCTTAGCCATATCCATGCAATGGCCGAGTCGGTGAACGAAGTTTTCGATCTTGCCGGTCATCGCGACCGGGATGTCGAGGGCCGTATCGTGCTGGCCACCGGTGACGGCCTCGGGCCTTACTGGATCGCGCCGCGCCTGCCGCAATTTCAGGCGATGAACCCCAAGGTCCAGCTGCGGATGCGCGTGGTGGATCGGGTGCCGGACCTGATGGAAGGCGAGGCAGACATTGCCATCCAGTTTACCGAGCCCAAATCGCCGGAAATCATCGGCCGCAAGCTTGGCGTGCTCCATTATATGAGCTTCGCCTCTGAGGCTTACCTGGAAGAGGTCGGCCAGCTGCCGAACAGCTTGTTCGAATATTATCGCTACAAGACGATCCTTCACGAGGGCTATGTCCACCAGATTGAGCGCTGGGCGCCGCGGGTGGCTGAGCTAAAGAAGATGATCGATTATTCGCTGGTGACCAATTCTGCCGCGGCCATGATCGAGGTCTGTGCGAATGGCGGCGGTATTGCGGTGCTGCCATCCTATCTGGGAGAGTTGGACAGTCGGCTGCAGCCGCTGAACCTGCCAGAGATTGCCCCGATCCAGTTCTGGCTGACTTACACCGAACGCGTGCGCCGCCTGCCGCAGGGCCAGGCTGTGCTGGACTGGCTGTGGACGATTTTCGACGAGCGCCGGATTGCCTGGTTCCGGGATGCGTTCGTGCACCCGGAACAGGTGAAACGCGGCGCGGGATCGCAAATCGCCCGGACTTTCTAGGCGAGCCTGAAAGCCGGGCGATCAACGAATATCCGAGAGGCAGATCAGTCTGCCGACAGCGCCTTGAGCACGCGGGCCATGGCGCCCAGCTTTTCCACCGAATTGGCGCGGTTGACCCAGGAGTGACACTCGTTGCGGGCCTTTTCCAGCGGATCGGGCGCGTTGCCCGCATTGGCTTTGGTGTCTTCGAACAGATCGGTAATCTCGACGCGCAGCACGTCAGCGACATTCGACAACATGCCGGCGCTCAGGCGGTTGGTACCGGTTTCGTATTTCTGCAGCTGTTGGTGAGAAATACCCAGTTCCGTGCCGAGTTCGGCCAGGGTCATGTTTCGATCGAGACGAAGTTTGCGAATTTTTTCCCCAACCATCTGGTCGATTGCGGTTGGGGCGCGGGATGTAGTCTGTCGGCGTGCTGGCACTTTTTTCTATGTCCTCAGAAGTTTACGGATTTCCGATTGCAACGTGTTCTCTCTAAGGGTGTAGAAGCAACTTTGGTGCTTATAAAAAAAATGAAAGACCGAACCGGTCAGGCTGTAAGATAGCGAATGTTATATTTTGGAAATACGGACAAAAGGGCACCCTAATCATCTATAAATACACGCTTTATCCCGAAGGCTGCGGGCGTTCTACTTTTGGGGCTATTCTTGTATAAGTTGCTGTCGCGACAGGACTTTTAGGGCGGCGTCAGTAGTCTTTTTTCCACCGGATAGAGACTTTGCTCTCGCCTGTCGCCGTCGTTTCCGAGGTGACGGAAACCTGTGGCCGGGGCTGCCATTCGACCTCTACAGAGCTGCCTTCAGCGCCTGCAGATTTCAGTTCCAGATACACATCATCGCTCAGATATTGGCCAACACCGATCTCGGCGCTGCCTGATTCTGACGTCCCGATCGTGAATCGGTCGACCCCGAGTGCTGCCTGGACCTCGCTGGCCGGGTCAAAGCCCGTCGAATTGCCCGACAGGGTCGCGATCGTGTTGGCGAGCTGGGCTGCTTCCAGGGCCGACAGGTCCATCGAAGACCGTCCGAACAGCAGCCGGGAGAGGATTTCGTCCTGTGGCAGGTCCGGGGAGCTGGAGAGCTCGATTACGGGCTTCAGCGGCGACCCGGTCACATTGGCCTGCACCTTGAACCCATTCACCGTGCGGTCGGCCGAGAGATTGATCTGGGCGCGGTTGACCGGGCCATCGAACGTGATCGTTCCGGTGTCGAAGACGAACGGCCTGCCTGCCAGGTCGAGGTCGCCGCGGATGAGCGTCGTCGTGCCATTGAGGCGGGGAGCGGCTGGCGTACCGGTCAGCTTGAGATCTGCCTTCCATTCGCTGTCGAGGCCGCGGCCCGTCACATAGACGCGGCGGTCGGCATTGATGGCGATGTCGAGGGCGAGCGTCCGGCGCAGGCGGCTGGTGCCCGGCTCGGCAGGCGGGTCGTCCGTCCAGCGCACGTCCAGCGCGTGCGGGCGCGACGAGGGAAGATTGTCGAGCGAATAGCGCGCCTGTGTGATGGTCACGTCGCCGGACAGGTTTCGCGCATCGGCACGGTCGGAAAGGACGAGTTTGCCCGTGCCACGCGCATTATCGCCGTCGCGATTGTAGAGCAGCAGGTTCTGGAAATCGGCTTCGAGATCGGTGCGTTCACCGGCGAGGCGGCCGTCCAGCGAGAACGAGCCGCCGCCCGGCGCGCTGGCCTTGCCGGTCACATTCAGGACGTCTCCGTCATAGTCGGCATCGGCAGAGACAGCGGACAGCTGGAAGCCCATGCTGCCGAGTTCATACGTGCCATCGCGGAGGCTCGCTTTTGCCTTGTAGGCGGGGGTGTCGATCGTCCCGGCGAGGCTGGCAGAGGCGTCGATCTGGCCGCTGATGTCATGGCCATAGGCGAGGGCGGCCGTCCGCAGCACGGCGAGGTCGCCAGTAAGGCTGGCCTGGCCTTTCAGCGCGGCTGTGCGGTCCGGCGCGACGAGCTTGCCGGCTTCTGCGGTCACCGGCACATCGGCGCTGCCTGTCAGCACGAGGCGGCCGCCATAGTCGCTTTTCAGGTCGATGGAGAGGCTGTTGCGGTTCAGCGTGCCGTCGAGGTTCAGCATGAAGGAAGAGTCGAGCCCGGGCACATCGCTGGCCGCTACGACATGAACCGTGCCGGACGTGTCTGCCCCGAACACGTGCAGGTCTCCATGGCCTTCAAGATGGGTCCGGTTGGTTGTGGTCTCGTAGAGCGCGAGTACCGGGCTGAGGTCGATCCCGGTCGCATCGAAGACAAGGCGCGTCTCGTCCCCGCCGCCGGTGAAGCCTGCCTTGAAGCGGCCGCTCAGCAGGGAAATGTCGGCGTCGAGTTCCGGCGCCTCCCCCAGCCGCCAATGGGCCGGTGCGGCGGTGGCGATGGGCTCGCCGAGGGCGGTGCCCGAGAGTTCGAACATGCCGGTCGCGGCGGGCTCGCCGAAGCTGGCCGAGGCGATGAAGGTCAGGTCTGTCGGATAGGTCGGCACTTCGGAAATCAGCCGGGCGCGGATGTCATAGCCTTCCGGGGCGTTGCGCAACGTGGCGCTTGCCTTGTCGAAGACAAGCGCCCGGCCGGGGCCGAGGGCGAGGTCGGTGACGTTCAGGTCTGCCTTCAGGGCGAATGGGTCGTCGCCCTTGCGCTCGAAATGGATGTTGCCTTCAGCCTCGCGGACTTCTCCGCTGCTCCAGGAGAGGGCCGTGCCGTCGACGTCGATATCGCCCGTCAGGTCGCCGGAATCGGCCAGCGAGACGGCGCCGCTGAATGTGCCGGGGCCAAGCGTGCCGGTGAGGCCGGTCAGCTGGGTGAGGCCGTCTGCACGCACCAGGTTGGCGTCTGCCGAAACCGGTTCGCCATCGGCCATGGCGCGCAAGGTGAGCGGACCGCTGAGGCGGTTGCCGGCGCTGGCCAGCTTCGCGGTGAGGGCCAGATCTTCAGCCTGCCGCCCGGCGCCGGATGCGCTGCCGCCGGAGGTCTCGATGTCATAATCTATACGGCCCTGGCCATGACCAATCCGGACTACGCCATGATTAAGCGTGACATCCCAGCCCCCTGCGCTGACCGGGGCGGACTGGTCGATGACTGCGCGCAACTCACTTGTGCCGGACCAGGCCCAGTCGCCTTTCGCCGTCACTTTGGCCCGCTCCCCGGTCAGCGTCGCCGAGGCGACGTTCAGTGCGCCGGATTTCACCTTGAGCGTCGCGTCGAGTTCGGGCGCGGTGCCGGTCAGCTGGAGCAGCGGATCGGGCAGGCCGGCAAAGTCGCTTGCCGCGAGGCTGAACTCCACGGCCGGCCGGGTCAGGCCGCCGGTGACGGAGAACGGGCCGGAGACTTGTCCGCGCATATTGCCGGCGAGCCCGCCCAGCGCGGTTGCGAGCGTGCCGGTCAGGTCCAGCGTGCGGGCGGAAAGGTCGATCGTGCCATTTGCTGAAAGCCGGCCTTTGGCCAGCGCGGCGTCGGCCTTCTCAAACACGACGCGGCGGGCGGCTCGGTCGTAAGAGCCTTCGGCGTGGAGGAGAGTGGACTCTCCGAAAAGCGGCGCAGCGGCGCTGACATTGCCAAGCAGGCGGGTCAGTTTCAGGTCGCCCGTGAAACGGATGTCGTCCTGGCCGATGGTGACTTTCAGCGGGCCTTCCGCGCGCTTGAAAGGCAGGGCCGCGTCGCCGCTGACGTCCAGCCCGGCCTTGCCCTGCAGCAGCCAGTCCTTTCCGTCCTTTGCTGCAATGCCGGTGTAGGCGAGTTTGCCGGGCTCACCCAGCAGGGGCTGGAGGTCGGTCACTTCCGCGTCGAGGTCTGCCGCTTCGGTCAGTGTCCAGTTGCGGGTGTCGATCTTGCTGCGAACGGACAGCGTTCCGGCGCGCAGCGAGGTCTCCAGGCCGAAGGGCGCTTCGCGCCGCCCGGTTGTGCTCTCGATGCGGATGCTGGCGCTGTCGCCGATCAGCTTGACCAGCTGGCGGTCCAGCATGGGCAGGCGCGTGGCGTCCAGATTTGCATTTGCGGTGAGGCGCTTGTCCTTGATCGTCAGTTCTGCGGTCGCGGCGGGCTGGTCGCCGATGGTCAGCGTGGCATTGCCCGTGGCGGCCTCCGGTGTTCCGGAGGCGGCGGCTTTCAGCGACACGCCGGTGCCGGTGTCGAGACCGATCAGATTGGCGATCACCCCGTCCGGGGCGCCATGAATGTCGGCATCGAGGCTGAACGGGCCGGTGTCTTCCCGGCGCAGGTCGATCAGGAAACGGTCCGTGCCGGCGTCGCGCGGCGTGGCGTCGAGCCGGGCGGCGATTGTGCGCCCGTCCTGGTCGAACCGGCCGCTGACATTGAAATGCGCTTCCGGCCCGGCAAAGCCTTTCTGGAAGGCAAGGTCCGGAATGGTCAGGCTGCGGAGCTGTATGCGGAGATTGCCGCCGCCTTCAGAGGGGGGCTGTTTCTCCGTCACCGGGCGGCGGATGAAATTGAGCTCGCCTGCCGACAGGGCTTTCACATCGACCAGGCCGGAGACCAGCGCCATGGGGGCCCAGTCGACTGAGACATTCTGCGCCACGACCCATTCGCCGTCCGTATCGCGCACGGCCAGGCGCCGCAGGTACATCTTGCCCAGCGGATCGCCAGACAGGCCTTCGGCGTCGATCGTGCCATAGGCGCCTGCCTTGCGGCCATCGATCTGCGAGAGCAGCCAAGCGCGGCCGCCATCGCTGGAAATCCAGAGACGTGCCGAGATCAGCGTCACGATGACGGCCAGCAACAGGGCAGCGGCCGCGGACAGCCAGGGATGTTTCCGGATCGGGGAAAGAGCTTTGGAGAGGGCTGACATCAGAAGGCCTGCCCGATGGAAATATAGACCTGAACCGGGTCGTCGCCCTCACGCGGATTGATCGGCGTGGCGATGTCCAGCCGGATCGGCCCGAAGCCCGGATAATAGCGCACGCCGAGGCCAGCGGCGGTGCGCAGGTCGCCGAAGACCGCACCGAAGTCCGTGGAGGCCGCACCGGTATCGACAAAGGCGGCATAGCCCCAGCGTTTCGATTTGCGCCAGCGCAGCTCGAAAGAGGAGTCAAACAGGGCTTCACCACCGACATAATCGCCATCTGCGTTCTGCGGCGACAGGGACTGGTAGGCATAACCGCGCACGGTGCCGCCGCCGCCCGCGAAGAACAGGCGGTCAGCCGGCACATCTGTGTCGCCGAGGAAACCGCCGGCTTCGATACGCGCCGCGGCGATCAGGTTGTGGGTGAGCGAATAATAGGTCGCCGCATTGCTCAGGTAGCGCGTGTAGACGGCATTGACCGTCCCGCTCGATGTGCTGGGCTCAAGGGACAGGAACATCCGGTTGCCGCCCTGCGGGTCCAGCCTGTTCTTCACTGTGTCATAGGTGCCGCTGAGTGGCACGAAGAAGGTTACCTGGTCGATCGGGTCGGACGGGCCGGAGCGCGTCAGCTCATATTCGACGGTCCGGGTCACATCGACAAAGGCGCCGGCCGAGATGGTGAAGTTCTTGTTGAACGGTTGGGACAGGGTGGCGCCGGTTTTGAAGCCGGAGAGGTCATAGGCATCCGTTTCCTGCTGGCGGATGCCGGTTTCCAGATCCAGCGTCCGGCCATAGCGGCCGATATTCGGCAGTTCGTAACTGACGGTCAGGTCGCGGCTGAGATTGGCGACGGCGCCATCCACGCGCAATGTGTCTCCGCGGCCAGTCAGGTTGCGCCGTTCCCAGAAGGCGTCCACGCCTGCGCCTTCTGTCGTGGAGAGGGAGGCGCCGATCCCGATGGAGCGGGGTTTTGCCTCCGCCAGTTTCAGTTCCACCGGATAGGTGCCGTCGGCATCGGGTGCCTTGGTGATCTCGATGCCGATGCCGTCATACAGGCTGGACGAGCGAAGACGGGTTCTCAGTGTCCGGATCTTTTCGGGTGTGTAATAGTCGCCGGGCTTCCAGCTTCGCATGACACGGACGGCGCGCGGGCGCACACTGGTTTCGTCCGGCAGGACCAGCTCGCCGAGTTTGACGCGCGGACCGGGGGTCAGCTTGTAGGTGACCTCCACCGTCGCGTCCTGCCGCGAGGCCAGCACATCGATATCCGCGCTTTCGGCGAAGGCATAGCCGGCATCCCTGAGATGTGTCAGCAGCACCTTGTCCATCCGTTCGATGGAGCTTGTGTGCGCCGGGCCGCCGATCAGCAGGCCTTTCTGAGCCTTGTTGAGTTCTGCGCGGGTCTTGTCGTCCACCTCGCCGTCATAGTCGACCGAGACCGAGGCGATGCGGAACCGCTTGCCGGGGATGACGTCGATGCGGGGTGTCGTCGTCGCGCTGTCGATCCGCCGGGGAATGGCGCTGGCAGCGAGATAGCCTTCGGAAGCGAGGAATTCCTCGACGGTTCCGGCGGCGCTGTCTGCCCGGCGGCGGGCTTCCAGCAGGGAGGCGGGCGGCGTCTTGTAGGTCTGCAGGACGGCTTTGGCGCGTTCTGCGAGATTGTCCGGCAGGCCGTCCAGGGAGGCGGCGGCATACTGGGGGCCGGTCACGCCATTGCCGCTCGCATTTCCGCCCAGAAGCGTGCATGCCGAAAGGGTGCCCGCCAGCGCGAGGCTGGCAGCACGACGGGCAAGGCCCGAACCCGTCTGACGGGGGCGAGAAGGCATGTGTCGGCCGGCCATTGATTTAACCATGCGAGTTCTGGACCAAATTCATCGGTATTTCATGAATATGGGAGCTTAGATTGCCTGAATCTCACATGAATTGCGGTAACTTCCTGTTAGTCGGCAGTTGGATGATACGGAACCATTGTGCGGCGGTGCCCGTAAACTATGTTCAGCTGGTTTTCCGAAAGGCCCTTTGATGGACTATCTTCTGGTGCTGGCGGGCCTTGGCCTCCTGATTTTTGGCGGTGAGGGGCTGGTACGCGGTTCGGTCGCAGTCGCCCGAAAGCTGAACATTTCGGAGCTCGTGATCGGCCTGACCCTGGTGGGCTGCGGTACCTCGATGCCGGAGCTTGTGACCAGCCTGCGCGCCATCGATACGGGCGCGGTTGGCATCTCCATCGGCAATGTCATGGGATCGAACGTTGCCAACATCCTGCTGGTGCTGGGCGCGGCTGCGCTGGTGAAGCCGATCATGACCAATCCGGGCGCGCTGAAGCGGGATGCGGCAGTGGTCATCGTGGCGACCGCGGCGCTCTGCTGGCTGATCTGGCTGGACGCGTTCACCCGGCTCAGCGGCTTCCTGCTGGTCACCGCGCTGGTCCTCTACATTATCCTGTCGCTGGTGGCCGACCAGAAAGGCGGCACGCCCGAGGCCGAGATGCATGCCGGTGAGGGCGAGATTGTCGAGGCGCCTTACGGCATCGTGAAAGGCCTGCTGATCGCGCTCGCCGGGCTGGCGGGCATCGTGTTCGGCGCGCGTTTTATGGTCGATGGCGCTGTGGGCATTGCCCGTGACATAGGCGTCAGCGAGGCAGTGATCGGCATGTCCATCGTCGCCATCGGCACCAGCCTGCCGGAACTGGCGACGTCGCTGGCCGCCGCCCGCAGTGGCAAGTCAGATGTCGCGATGGGCAACATCATCGGCTCCAACATCTTCAACATCCTCGGCATCCTGGGCGTGACCGCCCTGATCCATCCGTTCAGCGTGATGCAGAACCATGCCGGCGACATCGCAGGCGAGGCCATGCAGGCGGGCGGGCAGAGCATTGTCAGCTCCACCGATATCGGGGCGGTGGTCCTGTCGCTGTTCCTGCTCTTCCTGTTCGGAATGACCGGCAAGCGGATCGCGCGCTGGGAAGGGGGCCTTCTGCTCGCGGGCTACGTGCTTTACATGGGGCTCCTGTTCAACATCATTCCTGTTCCGGCGCTGCTTCCCAATGTCTGACAATCCGATCTACCAGAACCTCGGCCAGCTCGGCCAACAGACCACTCAGCCGCAAAGCCCGGAAGAGGCTCAGCTGGAGCGCGTGCCGAACCCGCATGCCGGCACGCTGTACCTGACGCGTTTCGTGGCGCCGGAGTTCACCTCGCTCTGCCCGGTGACCGGCCAGCCGGATTTCGCGCACCTCGTGATCGACTATGCGCCGGGTGAGTGGCTGGTGGAATCCAAGAGCCTGAAGCTCTACCTCACCAGCTTCCGCAATCATGGTGCCTTCCATGAAGACTGCACCGTCTCCATCGGCAAGCGCATTTTCGACTTCACCGAGGCCAAATGGCTGCGCATCAGCGGCTACTGGTATCCGCGCGGCGGCATTCCGATCGACGTGTTCTGGCAGTCCGGCGAGGTGCCGGCCGGGCTCTATGTGCCGGACACCGGCGTCGCCTCGTACCGCGGACGGGGCTAGGGCGTCAGCCCTCCCAGCGCGTGATCTTTTCGGCCATGTCGGCGCGGGGGCGTTCAGGCGGATCGCAGGTCGCTGTTCCCAGATAAATGAACCCGGCGACGCGCTCGCCGTCTTCCAGGCCCAGCAGCTTGCCGGCGTCATCATCGAAGGCCGGCCATTCCGACAGCCAGTTGCCAGCCCATCCGCTGGCATTGGCGGCCAGCAGCAAATTGTAGCAGACGGCCCCGGTGGAAAGTTCCTGTTCCCAGACCGGCGTGCGGCCGTCATTCACCGGCGAGGAAATCACGCAGACGACGACCGGCGCGCGCAGCAACAGTTTGCGCGCTGAATCGACTTCCTGTTCGGGATCGCCGCGTCCGGCGCGGATGTCTGCGAGCCCCTCGCCAAAACGGGCGCGGGCCTCGCCCTCGAACACGACAAAGCGCCAGGGGGCGAGCTTGCGATGGTCCGGCACGCGGGCTGCGATCTGCAGCAATTCATCCAGATCATCCGGCGAAGGGCCGGGCGCGGCCATGAACTGCTTGTTCGCGGACCGGCGCAGCGCGAGCAGGGTACGGGCCTCTGCGCTGGGCCTGACGGCCAGCATGGGTTCACCGAGGGGCGGGGCGGGAGGAAACCTTTTCGTCATACGCCGTCCCTACATTGAACTGTTCCGGGCGAAAAGCGGGCTTTCAGATTCTGTTCTTGCCGGGAGGGTGATGTCAGTCTATTTGGTGAACAGTGTTCACTTTTCGAACGTTGATCATGGTTTCGGCATGGATTCAGACTATCCTCTTGAGCAGACCCCGGCGACGCGGCGGCGCAACAAGGTGCGCGAGGCGATCCTCGCTGCGGCCGAGCGCATGTTCGCGAAAGAGGGCGAAAGCGGCCTGTCGATCCGGCGGCTGGCCGAGGAGATCGATTACTCCCCGTCGGCCATCTACAAATATTTCGGCTCCAAGGAGGAGCTGCTGGAGGAGCTGAAGAACAGTTTCTTCGAGCGCCTGCTGGACCGTGTGGACGGTGTCTCTGCCGCCAACCAGAATTTCCACGACCGGGCCCGGGCCTGCGTGACGACTTATGTCTCCACAGCCACCGCCCGGCCGCACCATTATGCGGCGGCGTTCTCGTCCGTGCCGACGCCTGAGGAAATGGCCGCGCGCCGGCATCTCAGCTGGGACGATTTCATCGCCACGCCCAAGGGGCAGGCGTTCAAGATCCTGGTCGACCTGGTGGAGGAAGGCCAGGCGCTCGGCGTGTTCGACCCGGCGCTGGAGCCGATCAAGGCGGCCAAATCCATCTGGGCGTCCTCCCACGGGCTGGCGCTGTTGATGATCCACATGCCGATCCTGCCGGACGTGCAGCCCTGTCCGACCCAAACCGATGGCGTCTTTGTCGCGTATCACGCAGATATCGTGATGCGCGGCCTCGCCGTGCCTGCTGATCCTCCGCACAAGAACGGAACACGCTGATGACGCACTCGCACCCTTATGAGGGGAATGAGGTCAGGGAGAAGAAACCCACTGTGCTCAAGGGGCTGGTTTTCCTGCTCCTGCTGATCGCAATCGGTGCGGGCCTTTTCTATGCCGCGACGCGCCTGCGCAGCGCGGAAGGGCCGAAAGTGGCGCATGACGCCCCGGCCCCGCTGACCGTGGCCGTGGTTACGGTCGAACGGACGGACGCTTTCGACCTCAAGGAAAGTTATACCGGCCTCGCCGAAGCGCGCCGCACCAGCATGCTGGGCTTTGCCTCCAGCGGGCGGATCGCCGAGATCCGGGCCGATGTCGGCGACAAGGTGAAGACCGGCGCCATGCTGGCAAAACTCGATACGCGCAGCCTGCAGGCACAGCTCGCCTCGGCCCGTGCGCAGGTGCAGGAAGCCCGCGCCTCGCATGACCTTGCGCTCAGCACCGTGCAGCGACAGCGCCAGCTGAAACTGCAGGGCCATGTCTCGCAGCAGCGCGTCGATGAGGCCGAAGCGCAGGCCAACACTGCGCTCGCCCGCGTCGAAGCCGCCAAGGCGCAGGCCGACACGCTCCGTGTCCAGATTGACCTTGCTGCCATCACGGCGCCGTTCGATGGGGTAGTGACACAGCGCCTGTCCGATGAAGGCGCCATCGCAGCGGCGGGCCAGCCGATCCTCGAACTGGTGGAGAATAGCCATCTCGAAGCGCGCCTCGGCCTGCCGGCCGCCAGTGCGGCGCTGCTGGAGCCGGGCAAGGAATACAAACTGGTCGCCGATACGGGCGAAGTGACGGCGCGCCTGCGCAATATCACCGGCGTGATCGATGCCAACCAGCGCACGGTTGGGGCCATCTTCGACATCGAGAACCCGGAGGCGATTGATGCGGGCGCCGTTGTGCGGCTGGCGCTGGACCGCAGCGTCGGCGAGGAAGGCTTCTGGGTGCCTGTGAAAGCCCTGTCGGCGGCGTCCCGCGGACTATGGACCGTTTACGTCGCCGACCCTTCCGGAGGGGGCTGGAATGCCGTGCCGCGTCCGGTCGAAATGGTGCACAGCGATGGCGACCGCGCCTATGTGCGCGGGCCGATCCAGCCGGGTGAACGGGTGATCGTCGACGGCCTGCAGCGTATCACGCCCGGCATGCCGGTGACGCCCCGCGAATCCCAGCGGGCAGACCTGTCTGACGACTGACGGGCCATGATCAAAGCGCTCAGTCTCTTCTATCGCCTGCCGCGCCTGACGGCGCTGGCGATGCTGATCATGATGATCGGCGGCCTGGGGTCCATGCTGACGCTGGGCCGTCAGGAAGATCCGACACTGGTCGAGCGCTATGGCAATGTGGTCGCCTTCCTGCCGGGCGCCGATGCCGAGCGGATGGAGGCGCTGGTCACCGAGCCGCTGGAATCGGCCCTGATGGAATTGCCGGAAGTGAACGAGCTTCACTCAACTTCCCGGGCCGGTGTGTCTCAGATCTCGCTGGACATCCGCGACGATCTCGGCGCCACCGAGGTCGACAATGCCTGGACGCTGGTCCGCCAGAAGGTGACCCAGGCGCAGGCGCAGTTCCCGCCTGGCGTCTCCGTGCCGGAAGTGACGCAGCAATATGTCGGCGCGGCCACGCTGGTGGTCGGCATCCGATGGGAGAGCGAGGCCGAGCCCCCGCTGGCCGTGATGCGCCGCCTCGCGCTGGACCTGCAGGACCGGTTCGAACGCCTTCCGGGCACAGAGCTGACCGAGACTTTTGGCCTGCCATCGGAAGAGGTGCGCGTGGTCATGGACCCGGATGCGCTGGCCGCGACGGGGCTCTCTTTCCGCCAGGCCGCGGCAGCGCTGGCGGCAGCCGATTCCAAGGCGCCGGCCGGGCGGCTGAGGGCGGAGGGCGGCAATGTCGGGTTCCAGATCGGCGGCGAGTTCGACTCCATCTCGCGCGTACGGTCCGTGCCCATCATCCAGCGCGGCGATGGCACGGCGGTGCGCCTTGGCGACATTGCCGATGTCCGCAAGGGGCTGGCCGATCCGCCGGTGAACATGGCCTTCGAGAATGGCGCGCGGGCGATCCTGATCGGCGTCTATATCTCGCCCGGCCAGCGTGTCGACAAATGGGCCGACACGGCGCATGCCGTGGTTGAGGATTTCGCCCGCGACACACCGCCGGACCTCTCGATCCGGACCATTTTCGACCAGAGCAAATACACCAATGCGCGCCTCAACGGCCTTGCGCAGAACCTGCTGATTTCAGCGCTGATCGTGTTCTGCGTCCTGTTCCTCACCATGGGCTGGCGTTCGGCCCTGGTGGTGGGGGCGGCGCTGCCGCTGACCGTGGCGCTGGTGCTGATCCTGTTCAAGGTGTTCGGCCATCCGCTGCACCAGATGTCGGTGACGGGGCTGGTCATTTCGCTGGGCCTGCTGATCGACAATGCCATCGTCGTGGTCGACGATTTCGACCAGTGGCGCGTGCGCGGGCTGAACCGGATGGACGCGATTGAGCGCAGCCTGAAACACCTTTTCGCGCCGCTTGGCGCCTCGACGCTGACCACGGCGCTGGCCTTCGCGCCGATTGCAATGCTGCCCGGCGGAGCGGGGGAGTTCATCGGCATGATCGGCCTGTCGGTTGTGTTTGCGATCTGCTCCTCCTTCCTCATTTCGATGACCGTGATCCCGGCCATGGCGGGCTGGTTTGACCGGACGCGCGGCTGGGAACGCGGCGAGGCAAGCCGTCCGCGCCGCTGGTGGCGGGACGGCATCACCATCGATTTTATCTCAGACGGATACCGCGCGACGGTGGAGGCCGTGCTGCGTTTCCCGCCGCTGGGCATCGTGCTGGGCATTACCCCGGCGATCCTCGGCTTCTGGCTGGCTGGCCAGTTGCCCAACCAGTTCTTCCCCCAGACCGAGCGGGACCAGTTTCAGCTGACCCTGGAACTGCCGCCCGAAGCGAGCCTCGCCGACACCGAGGCGGCAACCCGGCGGGCGACTGAACTGATCCGGTCCATCGAAGGCGTGAAGGACGTAACCTGGGTGCTGGGGGAGCCAGCCCCGCGGGTCTATTACAATGCCATCAACAATACACGCGGCGTGGAGGGGCTGGCCTCCGGCTGGGTCCAGCTGGACAATAATCTCCGTACACGCCAGACCGTCGCCGACGTGCAGCGCATGGTTCGGGCAGAGTTCCCGTCTGCGCGCTTCCTGGCGCTGCCTTATGAGCAGGGGCCGCCCGCCGATGCGCCGGTGGAGTTCCGCATCCTCGGGGATGATTTCGAAACACTGAACCGGCTGGGCAACGAGACACGCGCTGTGCTCGCCCAGACGCCGGGCGTGACCTACACGGTCGCCTCACTGCAACTCGGTGCGCCGACCATGAAGCTCGATGCCGACGAGACGGCAGCGGCCCTGACGGGCGAGCGCCTGACCGATCTTGCTGCGGACCTCAACGCCGAACTGGAAGGCGTGCAGGCAGGCTCCGTGCTGGAAGGCACCGAGGAGCTGCCCGTCATGGTCATCGCGCCGGACAGCCGCCGGCGTGAACTGTCGAACCTCCGTTCGGCGACCGTCGGTTCCGGGGCCGGCGGGACGCCCCTGTCAGCGCTGGGCCAGCTGTCGCTCAATCCGGAGACGGCGGTGATCACGCGCTGGGACGGCCAGCGGATGAACCAGATCCTCGCCTATCTGGAGCCCTACACGATCCCGGCGCCCGTGCTGGCCGACTACCAGGCGCGCCTCGACGCGGCGGGCTTCACCGTGCCGGCGGGCTACAGCGTCGTGATCGGCGGGGAGGCGGAGAACTCGGCGGAGGCGGTGACCGACCTTGCCAGCGTCGGCGTCCCGCTGATCCTGGTCATGGCCGGGGCGATCATGCTGGTGTTCAACTCCTTCCGCATGATGGTGCTGATCCTGTCGACCGGCTTCCTGTCTATCGGCCTCGCTTTCTTCGGCGTGTGGCTGTTCAACCTGCCCATGGGCTTCAATGCGATTGTCGGCAGCCTGGGCCTGCTGGGGATTTCCATCAATGCCTCGATCGTGGTGCTGAGCCTGCTGAAGGCGGATCCGTGGGCGATGGCCGACGATGTGATCCGCCAGCGCGAGATTGTCGTGGATGCCACGCGCCATATCGTGGCGACCACGCTGACCACGATGGGCGGCTTCATCCCGATCCTCCTGTCCGGGGATAATTTCTGGCTGCCGCTGGCGGCGGGAATCTCCGGCGGTGTGGCCGGATCGGCCCTGCTGTCGCTGTATTTCACCCCCGCGATCTTCCGGATCATGACCTACAAGCCCGTCCGCCGCCTGTTCGGCTACAGGCCCGCCCTGCCGGAGACATCCGGCGAATGACCCGATTGTGAGCCCGCCGGGGCTTGATGCCTGCGGCAAGCTGCCCCATGTGAGTGCCACACCCTGAGCAAGAGGGACCCGGAATGCCAGACACCAATCCCGACATCGGCGCCCCGCCGCCCGCCTGGAAGCGCCTGCGCTTCGAAGCTGCAGCCGCGGCAGCAGATGAGCCCTCGCTGGCCGGCTATATCAATGCCGCAATCCTGGCCCATGATACGCTGTGCGATGCGCTGGCTTATCACCTGGCCGAAAAGATCGGGGATTCCACCATCGGCACCCAGCAGGTGCGGGATATTCTGTCGGATGCCTGCGAGTCCCATGACGAACTCGTCGACAAGGCTGAGGCCGACATGATGGCCGTTCTGGAGCGCGACCCGGCCTGCCGCGGCCTGCTGCAGCCCTTCCTGTTCTTCAAAGGCTTCCAGGCCCTGCAGACTCACCGCATCGCCAATGTGCTGTGGCGCGAGGGCCGCGAGACGCTGGCCTTCCACTTCCAGTCCCGTGCTTCCGAATTGTTCGGCGTCGATATTCACCCTGCTGCCCGGATCGGGCGCGGCGTGATGCTGGACCACGCGACAGACATCACCATCGGTGAGACGACCGTGGTCGGCGATGGTTGCTCCATCCTGCAGGGCGTGACGCTGGGCGGCACCGGCAAGGAAGTCGGCGACCGTCACCCGAAGATCGGCCGCGGCGTGCTGGTGTCCGTCGGGGCGAAAGTTCTGGGTAACATCCATGTTGGCGACGAGGCCAAGGTCGCCGCCGGGTCGGTCGTCCTGAAGGATGTTCCGGCGCACTGCACCGTGGCAGGGGTTCCGGCGAAGATTGTTTCCGGCCCGTCCTGCTGCGAGCCTGCGAGAACCATGGACCAATCGCTGCCGGACGCTGCCGAGAACTGAGGCCTGTGCGCGCCTAGTTCAGCTTCCGGCCGACGATGACATAACCGTGCGTGATACCCGCACCCGTCTTCACATTCATGGCACGGAACAATTCCTCCGCCGCGATCCAGAAGGGCGGGTATTTGTAGCGCGACACATCCAGGATAAGGAACATGTCCGAGTCCGAATGATAGGCGGCGACGGGGGAGATGTGTCCGCCGGACAGCTGTCCGACTTCAGCGCGATTATAGTTCACCACCAGATATTCGGCCGGGGTTTCGAGAACCTGCCGCGCCGTCTCGCGGAATGCGCCGGCCGTCACCGTGCTGGCATAGACCGTCTTCGCGTCGACGCCGTGTGCCTCAAAGAACCGGCCGAGCGTGGAGAGCGGTGTGCCGGAGCGCCGGATCTCCGCGCGCGGGGTGATAGTGTGGGTCTCGCGTGTGAAGACATTGTCCTGGTCGAACAGGCCGTGCTGGTCTGAATGCGACGTGCCCGGACGGGCGATACCCAGCGCGTTCAGCACCATGCTCATGCTGGCCGGGCCGCAGAATGTGGGCGTGTCCTGGGTGACGAAGTGCATGCTGAGCGGGACATAGTCGGCAATCGCGTCTGCCTCGCGCAGGCGCTGCAGGCCTTCGGGCGAGTCGAGCGCGATCAGGCCGGCGGGCATGTCCAGGGGCACAGGCGCCGCTGGCGGCGGCATCTGGCGCCGGGCTTCCACCAGCTCATAACCCAGCCTGGAAACCAGGTGTTTCACGCGGTAGCGCAATCCCACGATTCTCTTCTCCATTCTCCGGACGGGACGATTCCAGGGAAGAATGCGAGTTTCGTGCCTGACGGGCAGGGCGATTCCGGGCGGCCCGAGCCGGGCGGGATTTCCCTCGCGGCGGGACTCTTGCTCAGTAAAATTCGTATATGGCACGAATAAACGCTGGCCCGGCGTATTTTCTTTCCACTTCGGGGGTCGTTTATGCTTGCTTATATTGTTGCGCATTGGCGTTTCGTCTAAATTTACCTCACTGAAAAACTGCATGTTTTCGAAAATACTTCCGCGTCAGAAGGAGGCGGTCGGGTGAACCATGAAACCGTCGACGGGGAAGAAGAGGCGCGCGTCATGCGTTCGCGCCGCATTGCCCGTAGAAATGGTCACCTGCCTTTCATCCCGTTTGGCCTGGTCCCGCTGGCCGGGCTGGGTCTGCTGTTCCTGATTGCGCTGATCCCGTTTGCCCTGGGCGTAGAGGGCGCCACGAAGCGGGCCGTCACAGAGGCGCTGGCCGCCAATGGCATCGACTGGGCAGAGACATCCGTCAGCGGACAATCGGTCACCATTACCGGCGAAGCCCCCTCCGGCGCCGAGGCGCATAGGGCCGGCCTGATCGCCCGCAAGGCCGCGTCCGGCACACCGTTCGGTCTCGCCCGGCCGGCCACCCGCGTGAAGGTGCCGCAAGGCCCCTACGGCCCCCAGCCTGAGCCGGAAGCGGAAGAGGCCGCCACCCCGCCCGTAACGCCGCTGCAGGGCGTCACCGATATTGCGATTGCCGCCCCGTCCTGGACCTTCACACTGACCCATGGGGTCCTGACGCTGAACGGCACGATGCCGGATCAGGAAACGAAGGACGCGGTCGTGCGTCATGCCTTCAACAAGATCTATCCGCCGCGCATCACCGGCGTGAACGACTATCTCGATATTGCCGGGCTGGAGGCGCCGGAAGGCTATGTCGATGTGGCGCTGCGCGGTGTGAACACGATTGCCCAGTGCGACACCGGGCAGGCAGGGTTCGAACGCGGACGGTTCAATCTGCGCTGCGAACTGCCCGACACGGAAGCCGACGCTGTGCGCCGCGAGGCGATTGCCTCCATGCCGCTCGGCACGGTCGGCCGGATCGACATCCTGCCGCACGATGCGGTCATCAGCTGTGAGGCGGAACTCACCGATTTACTGAAGAATGCGCGGATCGAATTCGACTCCTCCAGTGCCGTGATCGATGCCTCCAGCAATGCGCTGCTGGAGGCGGTCGCGGCGGCGGTGAAGGCCTGTCCCGGTACGCTGCGCATTGAAGGCCACACCGATTCCACCGGCCCGGAAGACGAAAATGAAGTGCTGAGCCGCAACCGTGCACTCGCCGTCCGCAACGCGCTGGTCGCCCGCGAGGTCGACCCGGAGCGCCTGATTGCCGAAGGCTATGGCGCCTCCCACCCGGTCGCCGGAAACACCACACCGGAGGGGCGCGCGCGCAACCGCCGGATCGAGATCCGCGTCGTGCGGGCGTCCGAATGAATTTTAACCCAACTGGGGGCGCCCGCCCCCGCCACGAGTAACGTCCATGCTGTTCCTGCTGCTCCAGATTTTCCTGCTGATGGTCCTCGCCGCCCTGTGCGGGGCGGGCCTTGCCTGGTGGTGGTTCCGCCGGAACTATGAGGATGTCACCGTCTATCACGAGGAACTCGTGACCGCGGCGGCGAAGGAACAGCCCGAGCCGGTGACGAAGGAAGAGCTGCAGGCGGAGTTGACAGAGCGCCTTGCCAGCCTCGCCCCGCCGGACCTGTCGCCCGTTCATGAGCGTCTTGCGAAGATCGAGAGCGCCCTGTCGCTGACCGGCAGCGCCGGCCTCGGCGCGATCAATGACCACTTCACCGAGATGCGCGGCCTGCTGACCGAAGTGCGCGAAACCGGCATGGGCGGTCTGGAAGGCCGGCTCGGCCGGATGGAAACGCTGATGCAACAGCCGGACGATGCGCTGGAAAGCGTGCTCGGCCGCCTGTCGGATATGGAAAGCACGCTGCTCTCCGTTTCGAACGAAGTGGCCAGCCTGCAGAACGCAGACCTCGACCCGGTCGAGATCCGGTTGTCCCAGCTGGAAGAACTGGTCCGTGGCCAGACCATGCCGGAAGTCGACCTCGGCCCGGTGCATTCCGGTCTCGCCCGGCTGGAACTGGCCATCGAGAATCAGGACTTCCCGACCACAGACCTGGAGCCGGTGCGCACGCATATGGCCGCCATGGAAGCGCGGCTGGCGGAATTCGCCGACCGGATTGACACCGCCCGCAAGGCCGACATCGAGGAACTGATGATCCGCATGTCGACGCTGTCCTCGTCGCTGGCGGGCCTGCGCGTGCCGGACCTCGACTCGGTGAAAGAGCGCCTCGTGAAGATCGAGGAGACGGTGGCAAATATCGACCTGCCGGAAACCGACTTCACGCCAATGGTCAATGAGCTGCGCAATATCGAGAGCATCCTGCGCACCCCGTCGGAAGACATGCGCGTGATGCATACCAAGCTGGCCGACATCGAAGGCGGCAGCGCGTCGCTGCACTCCAAACTGTCGGGCGTCGAGCACACCGTGTCGATGCTGGCCCGGTCCGGTGTCGACCTGACGCCGATCCAGACGCGCCTTGGCAGTGTCGAAAGCGCGCTGGCCTCGCTGCGGGTGGAGATGCAGTCCCTGCCGGACTTCGGGCCGATGGAGCGCCGCCTGGCCGCGCTGCAGGACTCCATGCTGGCCCTGCGCGAGCCGGACCTATCGCCGGTGCTGTCCTCCATGCGCAAGCTGGACGCGCGGCTGGACATGGGCAGCGTCGACAGCCGCCTTGCCTCGATCGAGTACACGCTGGCGGCGTTGAACCACATTTTGCGCGCTCGGGATTTCGGCCATCTGCGCGGGGAGGGTGAATATGTCTACCGCCAGCCGGTTGCCCCGCCTTTGCGCCCTGAGCCACAGTCCTTCGCGACGATCGATCAGGTGTTCCCGAAAGCTCCGCCGCCGCAACCACCGGCCGAGCCGGAGCCGGCCCCTGAGGCTGAGCCCGCGCCGGCGCCGACCGCCCATCCGCTGGAAATCGCCCTGCGGCCCGGTGACAAGGCCAATTTGCTGATCGAACCGGCCTTCGGCAATGAGGACGATCTGGAAGAGATCAACGGCGTCGGCCCGATGCTGGGCGAGCTGCTGAACGAGATCGGCGTCTATTATTTCTGGCAGGTCGCCGAATGGGGCCCGGCAGAGATCGAATGGGTCGACAACAAGCTGGAACATTTCAAGGGCCGGATCGAGCGGGACGAGTGGGTCAAACAGGCAAAGGAACTCGCCAAATTGCCCACGTCCGCAAAACATCCCGCCGGCTGATCAACGCTTCCCGGAACGTCTTTATCTTCCCCTTTTCCCTTCCGCCGAATTGCGGTTAGGGTAGCATTGAGTGCTGGGGATGAAGGTGACGATCTCAAGGGAAGGGGACGCCTGCCATGCTTCGCCTGTTCCTGCTTGGAATTGCAGGATTTTTTGCCGTGCTGGTCTCAGAGGCCCAAGCGGTCAAGCCTGCGCGCTATGCGCTGGTCATCGGAAATTCTGACTATCAGCAGCGCGGATGGCAGCTCGCCAATCCCGCAAATGACGCCCGGCTGATGGCTGAAACGCTGGCCGATGTTGGCTTTCAGGTCGATCTCGTCCTCAATGCCGGCGAAGACCGGATGGAGGAGGCGTTCGCCGCCCATGGGGCCCATCTGAAGGCTGGCGGCACGCAGGCGGTGGGGGTGATCTATTATGCCGGGCACGGCGTGCAGTCGCAGGGGCTGAACTATCTGGTGCCGGTGGATGCCAATGCCCGGTCCGAACAGGACATCTGGCGCCAGGCGCCGCGCCTCGGCGATGCGCTGCGCTATGTCGAGGATGCGGGCAATGCCGTCAATTTCGTGATCCTCGATGCCTGCCGGGACAATCCGCTGCCTAGCGCCACGCGCAGCACCGGCGGCGGGCTGGCGGAAGTGAAGCCCGCGCGCGGGCTGCTGATCTCCTATTCCACCGCGCCCGGCTATGTCGCCTATGACGGCGACGGCACCAACTCCGCTTTCGCGCTGGCACTGGCGCAGACGCTGAAACAGCAGAACCTGATCGCCGAACAGGTGTTCAAGCGGGTGGCAGACAATGTGAATGCGGCGACCGGCGGGCTGCAGACCCCGTTCTACAATTCCGGCCTGACGGGTGCCGATTTCTGTTTTGCCGGATGCAGCGGCGCGGCAGCCCCTGCGCCCACGGTGATTTCGGATTCCGTGGCGTCCACGCGCCTGCCAGCCGGAACGCGCTCCACGGCTTCGACGGAGGACGCGGCGGCCGCAAGCCCGGCGGCGTCCCCGGCCGGAGGCACCGTCTCCACACTGGTGCGTCAGGCTGCGTTCGCGGCGGCGGCCAATGGCGGCCCGGTCGAGGCGCGCAAGTTCAGGGATTGCACAGACTGTCCCCAAATGGTGGCCATTCCGGCTGGCACGTACATGATGGGCTCGCCGGAGACCGAACCGGAGCGCAAGGAAACAGAAGGCCCGCAATGGTCGCCGCAGGTCGCCATATTCGCGGCCTCTGAGAAAGAGATCACCTGGGACGCTCTGGACGCTTGCATCGCGTCAGGCGGCTGCGCCGGGAACAAGGCGAAAGCCGAAACACGGTCAGACCGCTGGAAGCGCGGCGCCATGCCGGTGATCAACATCACCTGGTGGGAGGCGATGGACTATATCCGCTGGCTGAACGAACAGGTGGAGGGCGAGCCCTACCGCCTGCTGACCGAGGCCGAGTGGGAGTATGCCGCCCGGGCGGGTACGACCACGGCCTTCAACACCGGCGACTTTCTCACCGACAAGGACGCGAACTTCAATGCCGGCGGGCGCCAGTATAATGGCGGACCGAAAGGGAAATGGCCGCGCCAGCCCATGCCGGCCGGCGCCTATCCGCCGAACGCGTTCGGCCTTTATGACATGCATGGCAACGCGGCCGAATGGGTCGCCGATTGCTGGTTCCACGACTATCTGGGCCGCTATGGAGACGCCGCGGCAGAACAGGGCGCGGAGAAATGCTCCCGCGTCGTGCGTGGTGGCGGCTGGGAAAAGATCCCGTCCTATGTCCGGTCTGCCGTTCGGGATGCCTATCCTTCCAGCGGCCGGGACGATGCCATCGGCTTCCGTGTGGCGAGGGATGCCGACCCGTCATGATCCGCTCCATCAGCCCCCTGATCAGCCATCACCGGGACGAGTTGAAAAACCAGTCCCGGCTGAACCGGACAATTCTGATCGGGGCCATGCTGGCGGCACTGGCGGCGTTCAGCGTGTTCCTGCTGACCTTGTTCGGCCAGTATCCGCTGCCTGTCGGCGAGCGGGTCTTCTCGAACAATCCTGAACGCATACTCGGCGCGTCGAACTTCTTTGTCGCCACCGCCATCGGCGCGGCGCTGAGAATGTGGCGGATGCGCCAGACACGGATCAAGCTGTTGATCGCTGAAGCGTTCCTGCGGGAAAATGAAGATGAGACCGGCCTGCGCCTTTTGCTGGAGCCGATGTTCGGCGCCAATGTCTGGCACGGCACGAAGCTGAAGGGTTCAGGGGGGACAGAGTGGTGAGCAGGGACAGCCAGGACAGTACATCGCCGGTGACATCGCTTGATCTGTTGATGGAGCTGCAGGGCGAGCAGCAATCCTTCCGCTTCCTCGTGCGGGCGCTTGCAGCGCTGCTGGCGACCGCCGCCGTGATCGCCGTCGGCAGCGTGATCTATTTCTATTTCGAGCTTCAGGGCCTGCGCGCCGAATATGCCCGGCAGGCGCAGCTGAACGAGGTGAACCTGCGCATCGTGGCCGGTGAGGCGAGCCGCCAGCGGGAGTCGACGCAGGCACAGCTCGTCGCCATCCGGGAAGAGAACGAAGCGGCCCGCCGGCAGGCCGAGCTGTCGCGCGAACTGCAACAGGCTGGTTCGCCCGGCCAGATCGCCTCCTACAAGGACCGTGCCGTCTCGATTGCGCGCGGGCACATTCTCGGCAAGACGATGAATGAGGTGACATCCCAGGTCGTGGCCATGGTGCTGCGCGCCGACCAGACTGGCAGCGTCAGCCTGCTGACAAATGGTGAGCGCATTCTGATGCAGGCCGCGCTGGACGATTGGGGCGGGCAGGTCGAGTCTGCGACGGTGCGAAGCGAGTTCCAGACACTCCTCGACGACAGCGCCGCCCTGCCGGATCAGGCGATTGGTGCCGCGGGACTCGCCATGCTGGAATACCGCAAGGCAGACGGCAATTCCCTCGGCTGGAACCGGGGCTGTTCCACCGTGGTCGACTATGTGAACCAGGCCGTCGCCCGCGGCCTGAATGAGCCGATGCTGCTGCTCTGGAAAGGCCAGTGCCTGCGCAAGCGCGGCGATGCGCTGCTGGCCTATAATGCGTTCAGCCAGGCGGCGAAGCTGATGGAGACCGACCCGGAAGACATCACGCTGGAACAATCCCAGATGGCACACCATGGTGTCGGCACCACGCTGATCGCGCTGGCCGCGCAGTCTCAGCTGCCAGAGGACCGTGACCGCAATCTTGCCCTGCAGGAGGCTCTGTCTGAGCTCCGCATCGCGGCGAAGATCCGCGCCGACCGTGGTTCTACCCGCGTCGGGGTGGCGTATACGGAAGAAAACATGGGGTTCATCTATATCCTCGAACAGGACTGGCCGGCCGCGCTTTCCCATACCGAGAACATCGACCATATCCTGCCGCTCGCCTGGAATCTGACCGTGCGGAACATCGCCGCGCGAGAGAATGAGGCGGCGCTGAAACGGACTGGCGCCAGCCGCGAAGCGGTGCGGGAAATGCAGCGCATCCAGAACGATACCGCCATGGTGCTGTCGCTGATGGATTGCGGCCAGATCGACAAGGCCGAGCTTATGCGCCTGTTGCCACAGACCTATTCGGCGGATGTTGACGAGCTGGCGGCGCATTGCCTTGTGGAATCGGGCGGGATTTGATGCAGCCTTGCTGTTGAACCGCAAGCGAAACCAACTAGGTTGCGCCTCGCAAGAAAAGGACACCGATCATGAACCGCGAAGAAACGCTCCGCCTTGAGGCCTATCTCAAAGAGAAGCTGAACCCCGGCCTGCGCCTGCTGCCGCGCGACAAGACCGACGATTCTGTCGAAGTCTATCTCGGCGCCGAGTTCATTGCTGTGATCTACAAGGATGTCGATGAGGGCGAGACCTCCTACCAGTTCCAGATGACCGTCCTGGAAGAAGACATCAACGGCTAAGCTGATTGGGACCGTCCCGGCACCGGAACGGTCCTTTTTCAGCCATCTGCGCCTGCCTTAATAGGGCAGGGCGCGAATGTCCGGCGCAATCCATGTCCGCCGGGCTTCCACGCTGAACAGCGTGTCGCGGTGCCAATACTCGAAAATCCAGTCCGGCTTTCCGCAGGGGCCGGCCAGCAGGCCGGACAGGACGGCGTGTAGCGGTGTGCCGTCCGGCGCTGTACGCCAGGCGTGCTCGGCGGCCTTCAGAGAGGCGATGGTAATCGTCTCGTGATAGCCTTCCGTCTCTGTGTTCCGGCCGCCGATGGATTCATTATAGGCGCGGATCATGCCGGGCATGTCGCGGTACGCGGCGGCGGCATCCTCCGCGATCAGGCCGAGCGCGGCGGCCCAGTGAGCGGCATGGGTCCATTTCTCTTTCGGCAATGTCCGGCCGCGGAAGCCTTCCAGCAGCACGGCGATATCGTCATCGGTTTCAAAACTCATCTTTCAGTTCCTTCAATGATGGCGGGACCCAAACAAAAGCCCCGCCGGGGTGGCGGGGCTTGTTGGGGCGAATGCTGATCAGACGCGCGGTCAGTGAGGCAGTCGCCAGGCACAAGCACGCGCCGGCTGGATGAGCCGGGTCTGTTGCTGCAGGGTGATCACGTGCGTGTGCATGAAGTCCGGTTAGCGAGTCCAGCCAGAGATGGCAAGTCCGTATTTGTCCGTAGGCGGAGGCGGCTTAGAAAAGCGAGCCCTGCTGGCCTTTTGGTTTCGGCTTGGCCGGTTTTGAGGCAGGCGCCGGGGGTGATCCGGAAGACCCGCCGGGCACGGCGGTCACGTCCCCATCCGCGAAACTGATCTTCAGGCTGGCGGCGCTGGCGGCCGGGCCGGCGGAGCGGACGAGCTTGCCGGCATCGTCCCGCACAAGGGCGTAGCCGCGTTTCAGCGTCGCCTGGTAGGACAGCGTTTCCAGCAGCTTGCCCTGAGACGCCAGCGCGGTTTCGCGCTGTTGCATCAGGCGGTTGAGCGCGGGGCGAGCGCGCACGGCGACATCGCGCAGGCGTTGTTTCGAGGTGCGGATTTCGCTGCGCAGGCTGGCCGGGCTGATGGTGAGGCGCGAGAGGCGGACGCGCGCTTTCTGCGTCAGGGCGAGGGCCGCGCGGGGCAGGGTGGCGGCAGCATAGTCCAGCCGCTGGCGCTTGGTCTGCAGCAGGGTCTCCGGACGCGGCAGGCGGGCAGCGTTCAGCTTGTCCTTGGCCTGCGTGGTACGGCGGGCGAGGGCGCGCTTCAGGCGCTCGCTGGCCTCGCCGGTTTGCAGCAGCAATTCCTGGCGCACGGGTACGGCGATCTCGGCGGCGCCGGTCGGCGTCGGGGCGCGGGCGTCGGAGACATAGTCGATCAGCGTCGTGTCGGTCTCGTGGCCGACGGCGGAGATCAGCGGGATATCGCTGTCGAAGGCGGCGCGGACGACGCTCTCTTCGTTGAAGGGCCAGAGGTCCTCGATGGAACCGCCGCCGCGGGCGACGATCAGCACGTCCGGGCGGTCGGCGCCGGTCATGGCGTTGAAGCCCTTGATCCCGGCGGTGATCTGCCCGGCGGCCTGATCCCCCTGCACGAGGGCTGGCCAGACGATGACGCGCACGGGGAAACGGTCGCGGATGCGGTGCAGGATATCGCGGATCACGGCGCCGGTGGGGCTGGTGACCACGCCGATGGTGCGCGGCAGGAAGGGCAGCGTCTTCTTGTGCTCTGCCGCGAACAGGCCCTCGGCGGCGAGCTTCTTCTTCCGCTCCTCCAGCAGGGCCATCAGCGCCCCGGCGCCGGCCGGGCGCATGGACGAGGCGATCATCTGATAGTTCGAGCGGCCCGCATAGATCGACAGCTTGCCCGTCGCGATCACTTCCAGGCCTTCTTCCGGACGGAAGGGCAGCCGGTCGACCTGGCCTTTCCACATCACCGTGTTGAGCACGGCCTTGTCGTCCTTGATATCGGCATACATGTGGCCGGAGCGGGCGATGGTGACCCGGCCGAGTTCCCCGCGCACGACGACATGGTCGTAATTGGTCTCGATCGTCCGTTTCAGGCTGGCGGCGAGCTCGGAAACGCTGACGGCGGGATCGTTGGAGGCGGGGGCATCTGACATCCCCCTTTTCTGAACGCGGTCGCCCGCCGGGGCAAGGGCCGGAACAAGGGACGGCTGCAAGGCTTGACCTGTGGGGCCGATTCCCTAACCAGCTTAGCGGCCTATTCCATTCTCTCCATCTGGACCCTGTTTCATGACCCAACCGACTTCCAGGCCGTGGTATCGTGTGGCGGCGGGCGTGCTGCCGCGCCCGGTGCGGCGGCGCCTGTTGTGCCTGGGGCGGGACCTGGCCAGCATTCCGGCGCGCCTGAAGCCGGGCGCGCGGCCGGCCCCCTGGTCCAGCCTGCATGATGTCGGCGGCGGCGAGTTCCACGCCGTGGGCGCGGCGATCCTGAAGAGCCTGGTCAACGAAGCGGGCCTGACGCCGGACGATCATGTGCTGGACATTGGCTGTGGCACGGGCCGTGTTGCGTTTGCCCTGGCGGACTATCTGTCGTCCAGAGGCTGCTATACCGGATTTGATGTGGCCGCATCCGGACTGGCCTGGATGATCCGCTACCTGCCGCCGGCGGCTGCGCCGTTCCGCATCGTGCGGGCGGACGTGTTCAACACCGAATACCGCCAGCAGACCGAAGCGCGGGCGGAGAGCTACCGCTTCCCGGTCAGCGACGGCAGCGTGGATGTCGCCTTCGCGACCTCTGTGTTCACGCACCTCCTGCCGTCCGACGCCGAAAACTATCTCGCCGAGATCGGGCGCAGCCTTCGGCCGGGCGGGCGGGCCTATGTCACCGCCTTCCTGATGACGCCGGAGCGCCGCGTCCCGGCGGAAGGTGGGCAAGCCTTCGTGAAATTCCACCCCTTTGGCGAGGTCGCCCATGTCGGCGACCTGAAGGTGCCGGAAGCGATGATCGCCTTTGACGAAAAAGTCTTCATGGACTGGGTGGCGAAGGCCGGGCTGGAACTGGTCCCGCCGGTGAAATACGGCCATTGGAGCGGCGGCGGGCCTAAGCCCGGACAGGAATTCCAGGATGTCCTTGTGCTGAGGAAAGCGCCTCACGCAGCAGGTGCGACTCCCATCACGGGCGTGAGGGAGCAAAACAAACTGGGATTTGACGGCTGATCAGGACGTATCGCAGGTCTGTGCCTGCAGCGCGACCTCGTGCAGGTGCTGCATATTGCCGGCCTGTTCCGGCCTGAGGGCCGGATCGGTGAAGGCTTTGGGCTGGGGCGCCAACAGCGGTTTCAGCGGGGCGCGAAGGCGCGCACTCATGGCCATCAGGTAAAGGTCGCCATGCTCGAACACATCGGCGAGCGCGGCGAGGCGTTTCAGGAGCGGCGCGGCGGAGACAAGGCCATCCGCAGGCTGACCGGCGGGCGGTGCACCGGCCGGCAGGGCCCTGAAGGCAAAATCCGGATCGGCCGCAGGCAGGCGCCGGATAACGGGCACGGGCGGGCATTCATCGATGCGGAAGAGGAGGGTCGTCCCCTCCGGCAGCGGCGCCATCGGCCCATATTCGGCGCACATCACGACCAGCATGCGGCGCACCAGCGCCTCGAAAATACCGATCGCTGTGCGCACGGCTGAGGCTTCCACACGCGGCAGGCGGAGCGGTTCGGCGTCGTCGCCCGTCTCTTCTGCCGGAGCATAGCGGGCCAGCAGGCCGGCCACCGCGCTCTGCACGGTGTCCCACCAGTGGCGGATCAGGCTCTGGGTACGGTGCGGGACAGGAAAGCTCATGCCGCAGAGAATGAGGGCGCCGCCGCCCCGGTCGGATAAGCGCCGCGTATCCTGTTGAACCCAAAGGGAAAAGAGGGTGGAAAGACGCGCATCTCTCCACCAGACAGGCGGCCGGGGTGGCGGGGAAATTCCTTCCGGGATTGAAAACGGCTTGACCCTCGCACCACCACATTATAAGTGAGCGATTACTAACTAACTCGTGGTGGAGAACCTTATGGCATTCGAAATCCTGGCGCCCAGCGGTGTGGTGCCCGCAATCATGCAGGCCGTGGACGGGACGCTGGCGGCAGTCCGGCCGGGGGCGATCGCCGTGATCGGGGCGCTGAGCACTGGCGCCGTGATCGCCGGGCAGGCGCTGGCCGGATGGCTGCTGGCGGATCTCGGAAGCGGCGTGATCCACTGGGCGCAGGACCGGTATGGCTCGCCGCGCTGGCCGCTGGTCGGCGGCATCGTGCGCGACACGATCCGCCATCACCGCAAGCCGATGGGCTTTCTGGAAAAGCCGGTGCTGGCGCGCAGCGCGCGGATGATCGGCCTGGCGCTGGCCGTGCTGGCGGCGCTGCTGGTGGCCGGGGCGCCGCTGGCCTTTGCGCTGCCCCTGTCGGCCGGCATCTTCCTGTCGAACGAGATCCATGCCGCCGCGCATGCCAAAGCACGCAGCCTGCCGGGCCCGTTGCGGGCACTGCAGCGGATGGGCCTGATCCAGTCTCCACAGCATCATGCCGCCCATCACCGGCACCTGAAGAATGTGAATTTCTGCACGCTGACAGACTGGGTGAACCCGGTTCTGGAACGTGTCCGCTTCTGGCGGCGGCTGGAGGCGCTGATACGCTATACGGCGGGCGTGAGAATCCGGCGCGACCCGGTCGTGCGGCGCCAGCAGCGCCGGCGCTGGAAAGCCGCCTGAGACGTAAACCCCTGCCAGCCGTACAGATTGACAGAAGGTAAAGACCGGACGGTGAACTCACGACGTTTCTACGCGAAGTCTCAACCAATCAGCGTGACAAGGGCGCCGCAGACAGGGAGCAAGGAATGATCTCGCGCGTTATCGAAAAACCACGTCCAGGCCTGGGAGATTTCGCAGCCGGGCTGGCTTTTGTCCTTATCGTCAAGGTGGCCATGATGGTGGGGATCGCCGAGACGCTGCCGGTTCATCATGTTCTGGCTTTCGCCCTTGTGACGCTCCTGATGGCCGGGCCGACCTGGTATGTCGTGTCCAGCGCGGTGAAGGCCGCGGAGGGCAGCGCGATGCTGACGCTTGGCCTGTTGTGCGCCTATGCGGGCGCGGCCCTGTTCACCGAAGCGCATCTGATCCAGGTCTCCGGGCTGAACCTTGTGCCCCTGCATGAGTGGCTTCATCAGGTTTTTCCGTCCCCGGTCACGAATGGCGAAGCCGAAACGGCGGCCGTCTGGGTAACGCATCTGGCGGCAGTCGAGAAAATCGTCTGCAAGCTGGTGGGCATGGTCCTCGGATCGGCCGTGATGCTGATCGCCCTCGCTGCGTTCCGGCATGGCCAGAAAACGGATCAGGAAACGGACCAGGAAATGGGCCAGACCAACGGTCTGCAGGACAGTCCGGCCTAGGCGCCGGCGGCCAGCTGTACGGCCAGCGAGGCGCCGGTCCGTGTCGTCACGCGGCTGAGCGAGAAGGTGCCGGTGATGCGCGCATCGTCGGAGAAAGACCAGCGGCCGGTGAACAGGCTGAACGAAGCGTCGACCGCGCCGCAATAGATCAGGTCCGGCTGGATGATGCCGGTCTCGGGCACATAGCGTTTCGACAGGAGGACATGCTGGCCGCACCGGTCGCCCCGGATGGTCGCGTCATATTCCGGCTCATAGCCCAGCTGCGGGCCGAACGTCACCGGTTCCAGCGTCGTGCCGCACAGCTTGCCGTCGACTTCGGTGAGCATGGCCGTGAAGGCGACACAGGTGCCATCATGGTTGTAGCGGTACTCGCCGCTCCACAGTCCGCTCATGTTTTTTAGTCCGCTCATACCTCTTGATCTCAGACCCGGAGCCGCGCATCAAGCGCCGCATGAATATTCTCCTCATCGGATCGGGCGGCCGCGAGCATGCGCTGGCCTGGAAAATGGCCCAGTCGCCGCTGGTCGACGTGGTGCATTCGACGCCGGGAAATCCTGGCATGGACGAAGTCGGCCCGTGCTTCGATGTCGGCGCGGCGGACATCGAGAACCTTGTAAAACTTACACTTCAGGTGGAACCGGACCTGGTTGTCGTGGGGCCGGAGGCGCCGCTGGCCGAGGGCCTGGCCGATGTGCTGAGGGCGCGCGGTTTCGATGTCTTCGGGCCGGGCCGGGAAGCGGCGCAGCTCGAAGCCTCAAAATCTTTTTCCAAGGGCCGGATGACAGCCTATGGCGTGCCGACGGCCGCTTATGGCGAATTCACGGAAGCTGGGCTGGCAAAAGCCTTTTTGCGCAAAATGCAGGCACCCTACGTGCTGAAGGCGGACGGGCTGGCTGGCGGCAAGGGCGTCGTGATCGCCGAAACGCTGGATGACGCAGACGCCGCCGTGGATGAAATGCTGGGCGGCCAGTTCGGCGAGGCCTCCGCCACGCTGGTGATCGAGGAGTTCATGCATGGCGAGGAAGCCAGCGTCTTCGTGATCACCGATGGCGAAGGCGCGATCTACCTGCCCGCCGCGCAGGACCATAAGCGCGTCGGCGATGGCGATACCGGGCCGAACACCGGCGGCATGGGCGCCTACGCCCCGGCGCCGGTGGTGACGGACGAGATCATGGCCCGCGTGAAGGCCGAGATTGCCGAACCGATGCTGCGCGGCATGGCGAAGGACGGCATGCCCTATCAGGGCGTGCTCTATATCGGCATCATGGTGACCGAGGACGGCCCGAAAGTGGTTGAGTTCAACGCCCGCTTCGGCGACCCGGAATGCCAGGTGCTGATGAAGGGCCTGAAGGGCGACATCGTCCCGGCGCTGCTCGCTTCCGCGACCGGCGGCCTGAAGGGTAATGAAGAGGCCTTCGAAGCGCTGCTGGAACTGGACGGCTTCGAGCCGACCGCGACCATCGTGATGGCGATGACGGGCTATCCCGGCTCGGTCGAGAAGGGCTCGGTGATCAAGCATGTCGGCAAGGCGAACGATCTGCCGGGCGTGCACGTCTTCCATGCCGGAACCGACCGCAACGATCTGGGCATGCTGACCTCGAATGGCGGGCGCGTGCTGAACGTCACCGCCAGCGGGGTGACCCTGCGCGAGGCAATCGACCGGGCCTATGCCGGTGTCGACATCATCGACTGGCCGGAAGGCTTCTGCCGCCGCGACATCGGCTGGCGCGCGCTGGAGCGCGGGTAGTACTGGTCATCGCGAAATCCAGACGATAGGATTCGCGAAGGACAGATTGCTTGAGTCTAGGGCGAAGACTTGCCTGCTCGGTGTCTGAGTGGGAGAGTTTGCTTTGCTGCGCTTGTTTGTGCTCGCCGTTACGGCCTTTTGTCTTTCTCTGAATGCGCATGCTTGGAAGTCTTATAGCGACGCAGGCAGCCTTCTGGCTGATATCAGCCGGGACAGATGCGTTGAGGACGCGCCGGAAGGCTTTAACTGCCTTTCGAAAGACATCCGCTATGTGCGCACGGATACGGGCACCATGCCGGTCCGGCTGTGGTCGGTCTCGCAATTGGACGGCGAGCAGATGGGCGTGATCCTGGACAGGTACAATCTTCCGCGTGAGGACTTCACAAGGTACGCGCAGGATTATGGCGGCCAGAGCAAGGGCAACAGCTATAGCTGGATTTCCAAACAGGTCGTGCTGCAGGGCCTGGCGGCCGAAGACGGCACGATCCTGTTGCCGGCGGAATACATCCAGGTACTGCCCATCAGTGACAAGGTGGCCCTCGTGATGGCGCTGGACTACCGATATTATTTTGTGACCCTCGACCCGGAGAAACCGCGCCTCTTCAAGCTGCCGTTCAAGCACTACGAATTCTACTTCATTTATGGCCGCACGCCTGAAACCCCTTTCACGCTGATGTTCCATGACAAGACGGCGACGGATGAACGAGGCAAGACGCTGGTCGTGATGGATAATATGGGAAAAGAGGTGCACCGCATCACCGGCGTCGTGAACGAGGGCAGCGGGGATTACGATTTCTACTACTATGGCAATGGCAAGATTGCCTTTCCGGTGAAAGGCGAGGACGGCACGGGCCTGTCCGTGGTCGTCAATGCGCTGACGCTGGAGATGGAAGCAGTCGGCCCGTATTTCGAGACGCTGCCCGTGGGCTATGCGCTGGCGGACGATTGGAGCCGCAACAATCGTAGTGACTACAAGCAGGTGCCCGTGCAGAAGGTGGCGGCGATGACGTCCGGGCACGGGATATTGTCAGGTGAGAGCATCTACCTGCCGATGCGTCATGAGGATGGCGCGGTGACGCCGTTCGATCATCCCAACATAATCGGCATGGTGCCGCTGTTCCTGCCCGAGATTGACGGAGTGCGCGGCTGGCTGATCGTGTACGAGGCAGCGGATGGGCGCTGGTATCGCCTGATCGGCGGCGCGGTAGACGGCGACCTGATGCGCGGCAAGCCTCAGGAGCTGCTGCCGGCAAGCGTCATGGACTATATTCTCGGCCGCAAGAACTATCCGCCTTTCGCCGATATCTGGATCGGCACGATGGACGAGGACGAGTATTACGGCCTGTTCGCAGGCGCGGACCGCCGCGATGTGCCGGAGCCGCCGCTGCGGATCGCGGCGCGCTATTTCAAGGATCCGATGAACCGCTCCGCGGGCGTGACCGACTGGTATGATGTCGGCATGGACATCGGCCCGGAAGAACTGTGGGCGGCCTATGAGGCTCGGGACCGGAAAGCAACGCACCCGGACAATCCCATGGCCATGGAGCGTCCTCTGATCCTGGCGACAGCCCGCGAATGGTGGGAAAACAACAAGGCCTATCGCGAATACCTGGAGACGCCATGGGACGTGCTGCAGGCCCGGTATGAGGCGGAATCCCGCGCGACACTGAAGGCCAGCGCCGATGCGATCCTGGCCATGAGCGGCACCGATGTGCCCTATGGGGGGGACTTCTACACCGCCGCACGCACGCTGGGCGGAACGTATCTCAGCACCTATTGGCGGCGCTGGAAGGGCCTGCCGCGCTCCAGCGATGCCTATGACATCTGCAGCCGTTTCGGGAACAATAGTTCGGAATGCAACCTGGTCATGCCGTGGGCGCAAAATACCTTTGACGCCCAGCGCGCACAGGAACAAAAAGCCTCCGATGCTTATGCGCGGCAGGTGGAGCTGACCAAACGAAAACCGCCAGCCTACCGTCCGCCATCCTATGAACCGCGCTGCTATGATCAGGGCAACGGGAAAGAGCTTTGCTTCTATGATTAGGCTGGCGTAACGCAGTTCACATGATGAAACACATGCTGAAAATGACCAGTGCGGCACTGGCCGTTGCCACGCTTGCATCACTGGTTGCTTGTGCGACCGACCCCGCAGCGGAACCGCTCAGCGGTGACCTGCTGATCCGCGATGTGCGGACGATTGGCTTTGAAGGCGAGACGCCTGCGGTCCGTGAGCACGCTTTCGTGCTGGTGAAGGATGGGAAAATTCTCGCCGTGCGCGACACGGCTGAAGGCCTCTCCGCGCCGGAAACTGTGGATGGCGCCGGGCGCACGATGGTGCCGGGCCTCACCGACATGCACGTCCATATCTGGGATGAGGCGGAGCTGGGCGCTTATCTCTCCTGGGGCGTGACGCGGGTGCGCAACATGTCCGGCCTTTCCTTCCACCTGCCGCTGGTGAAGCGGATCGAGGCGGGCGAGGTGATGGGGCCGCACCTCATCACGACCGGGCCGATTCTCAACAGCCCCGGCCCGAATGCCCAGATCAACCACCAGATGGTTGAAACGGCAGACGAAGCGCGCGCCGCTGTCGCATGGCAGGCCGAGGCGGGGTTTGACCGGATCAAGGTCTATTCCAACCTCACCCGCCCGGCCTATGAGGCGATCATCGAGGAAGCCGCGGCGCGGGGCATGCCCGTCTCCGGTCACACGCCGGAAGGTGTGCGCGAGGAGGGCATGCCGCAGGACAAGCCCTTCAATATCAGCTTCGAAGAGGTTCTGGCCGACCATTTCGAAACGATTGAGCACATTGAATCCGTCGTCTGGCACGGCCTGCGCAATCGCCACGATGAAGCGGCAGCGCGTGAGCTTGCCCGCAAGATCGCCGCCGAAGGCGTGCCGGTGACGGCGACCCTGTTGGCGCACCGGAACCTGCTGCTGGTGGCCGAGACGGAGGGCGCGGCGACGACACGTCCGGACACGGAGCTTCTGAATGCGGTGGAGCAGCAGACCGAGGGCGGCAATTTCGACTTCTGGGCCGCACAGGATCCGGCACCTGTCGCGGAAGACGCGGCCTTCTACGCCCGTGTGGCAAAGATCTTCCAGGAAGAGGGCGTCACGCTGCTGGCAGGCACCGATGCAGGCATCTTCACCAATATCCCCGGCAAGTCGCTGGGCGAGGAACTGGTCCTGCTGACCGGTGCGGGCCTGTCACCCTATGACGTGCTGCGGACAGCGACTTACACACCGTCACTTGTGCTGGGCACGGCCGGGCAGGATGGGTGCGTGGAGGCAGGCTGCACGGCAGACCTCGTCCTGCTGCCCTGCGATCCGCTGGCGAACATTGCCTGCGCGGCAGAACCGGCTGGCCTCGTCTATCGCGGCGAGTGGCTGGACCGGGCGGCGCTGGATGGCCTGCGTCGGGGCGCGGCCGAGCAGGATGCAGACCGGACGATGGCCAATGTTTTCGGCGGCATGGCCGAATACGGCGTCGATCTCAGCGCGCTGACCGGGGAATAGGGGCCGGAAACGCTCCGCCAAGCCGTGGATGTGCGGTCCAGGAATGGCGGTTTGCCTGCCGCTGGGTCGATTTGGGAAAATGCGGCAGGCAAAACGCCGGACGCGCCGTTGCGTCCTGTTTCTGAAACGCGAGAGCGCCGGGAATCCGTCGTGGGAAACGCGCTTTTTCGGTGAAACTTTTGTGTCAGGCCCAGGCGTCAGGCGTGCGGATCGATCAGGATCTTGATTTCATGAGGATCTCTGGCGAGCGCGTCGAAGGCGGCTTCGGTGCTGGCCAGCGGCTGGCGGCTGGTGATCAGGCGCGCGGCCTGGTCGGCATGAGCTTCGATCAGGGTCAGCGCGGTGCCGAACTCTTCCGGCCGGTAGGCGAAACTGAACTCCAGCGTCAGTTCCCGCGTGATTCCATCCAGCGGCGTGATCGTCTCTTCATGCGGGCAGACACCGACAATAATGATGTGGGCATGTGCCGGCGCCGATTTCACGATCTGGCCGAGAACGCCCGATACACCGGTGCATTCGAAAATATTGAGGCCCGGCGGCTGGCCGCGGAAATCCCGCTCCAGCAGGGGGGACATGACCGCCGGTTCGTGGCCGAGATCGCCCCAGCGTTCATAGGGACTGTCGGTGGCCGGATCGAGTACGACGTCAGCCCCGAGGCTGGCGGCCACGGCGCGGCGTTCGGCTGAGAAGTCTGCGGCAAGGACCGGCCCGCGCCCGGCGATCTTCAGCGCCAGGATCACGGCAAGGCCGACCGGGCCGCAGCCTATGACCATATTCGGGCCGTTGTTCCGGCTCGCGAGGTTCACCGCATGCAGGCCGACCGAGAGCGGCTCGGTCAGCGCGGCGAGGTCGTCCGGTATGCCATCCGGCACCCGGAAAGTCCGTTCGGCATCGATGCAGGACAGGGTGGCGAGGCCGCCACTGTGAAAGGGCGAGAGGCCGATACAGGCCGGGCCGTCATGGCTGTGTGTGAAGGGCAGGCCGGTCACCCGGTCGCCCACCTTTAGCGCAGTCTCCGTACCCGGAGCAATGCCGACGATTTTGGCCGAGAATTCATGGCCGGGCACGATCATGGGCAGCTGGTGTTGCGCCTCGGCCGGGGTGACATCCGCCAGCTCCGCCATCTGCTTGCGCAGGCTGAGATCGCTGCCGCAGATGCCGTTGAACAGCGGCTGGACCAGAAGCTGGCCGGCGGCGGGGGACGGGTCGGGCAGGTCTGCGATACGGAAGGTTTTGCCCTGAAGGGTCAGTGCACGCATCTAGGCCTCCGGCAGTCCGGCGAAGAGGGCGACTTCCGGCTGGCCTGTATGCGCCGTGGTGCCGCCATCGGCGACCACGATGGAACCCGTCATGTAGGAAGCATCGTCTGAGGCGAGGAAGGCGACCACGTTCGCCATCTCCTCCGGCTGGGCGCCGCGGCCCATGGGGATGCGCTTGTGCCATTCTTCCGGCAGGCCGGGCATCTGGCTCATCCCGGCGGTGATCGGCGTCTCGACAAGGCCGGGGCAGAGGGCGTTCACCCGGATGCCGTCGCGGGCATGGTCAATCGCCAGCGCCTTCGTGTAGTTGATCACGGCGCCCTTGGCCGCATTGTAGGCCGCGAAGCGATAGTCCCCACCCAGGCCTGAAATCGAAGCTGTGTTCACGATGGCGCTGCCACGCGGCATGTGTGGAATGGCATGGTGGCAGGCATAATAGACACTGTGCAGATCGACCGCGATCACCTGTTCCCACTGGTCTGGCGGCAGTTCCACCGTGTTGCCGAAACTACCGATGCCGGCATTGTTGAAGAGAATGTCGATCCGTCCGTGTGCGTCCGCCGCGGCCTTGATGAGGGCGGCGACGTCTGCCTCTTTCGAGACATCGCAGGTCACCGCCATGGCATCCGGACCGAGCGCCGCGGCAAGGGCATTTGCCGCGTCTCCGGAAATGTCGGCGAGCACGACCTTTGCGCCTTCACCAGCCATCAGTCTTGCGGTTGCCGCACCGATGCCAGAGGCTGCACCCGTGATGACGGCGACCCTGCCTTGAAATCGTTTTGTCATCCGTTTGCCGCTCCGTCAGGACAGGACTGAGCTGGGAGGTTGCTCGTCTGCCCATGCGGAGCGGCGCTCGGAGATAACCCCCGAAATTTTCTGCCAGGCCGGCAGCGTCTTCGCGAGAAACTTGATGTCGAAGTCTTCCTGGGTGCGGAATTCAAGCACTTCCACGCCGTCGGGGCCGGGCGTGTAGCGGTAGGCCTTGCCCGCACCCAGAAAGAAACCGTCGCCTGGGCCCAGCGTATCTGTGCCCAGTTGGAGGCTGCCTGCGACGATATAGTAGAGACAATCGGAATTGTGCGTATGAAGAGGGAGCGGGAAGCCGCTCTTGAACCAGGCATAGGTGAGGCTGAAGCCCGGCTGGGAGAAGAGGGTCTTGACCACATTGCCTTCGGCGAAACCGGCTTCCAGCGCGGCGCCGATGCCGGCTTCGAGGTCCGGCGTCATGTCCGCAACTTCCATATGCGCGGTTTCGTCAAGAGAGGGCGCTTCGGAGGTGCGGAAAATCTGGTAACCCGCCACGCTGGACGGTTTTTCGGTGACGCTTGCGTCGCTCATGTCTTTTCCTCCCGATGGCCTCTTTCGGGCCTTTCTGGCTGGCGACCGGTCTGTTGCCGTGTCTGCCTTCAGAGGTGACGCTAGTGGAAAAAGGAAAATAGTCAATACTGACTAGTAATGGCCGGCGTGGTTGACGCGGCCGGGCCGCTGGCCATTATCCCCGCCGGGCAGGGCAGGAAATATCAAACGGAATGACCGAAACAAAAGAGCGTTCAGGCCGCCGGCGCACTCGCCGCGGAGAGGAAACCCGCAGGCAACTGATCGACGCCTGCATCGATTGCCTCAATGAACGCGGCTATGCCGGCACCTCCATCGAAGCGGTCATGTCGAAAGCGGGCATCAGCCGCGGCTCGGTGCTGAACCAGTTCCCGACGCGGCTGGACCTGATGACTGCCACGATCGAAGCCGCCATGCGTACCATGATGGCCGATACGAGCGCGCGGTTCGCGCGGATTTCCGATCCGGTCGAGCGCCTGCGCCGCCTTTGCGATATCTATTGGGAGACTCAGAGCCTGCCCCGGTCTGTCGCGGTGACGGAAGTTCTGCTGGCGGCCCGCTGGGACACAGACCTTGCCGCCATGCTGGGCCGGGTCACGAAAGAGATCGAGATCGAACTCGACCGGGAGACCCGGCGCCGGGGCGTTGAAGCCGGTGTAAACGATGTCGAAGCGCTGGTGGTGCATGCGCGCATGCTGATCCTGTCGCTGCGCGGCATGACGCTGGAGCTGATGTTCGATCCGGACCGGCAGATCATCCACCACGCGCTGGAGGAAATCCGCGCGTCGCACCAGGCATTCTGCGACCGGATGCTGGCGAACCGGGCTTAACCGCGCAGCTCTGCTGCGTGGGAGGTGAGGGCCTAGGCTTCTGCTTCCAACGCTTCTGCCGCTTCGAGCCATTCCATCTCGGCTTCCTCGGCCGTTTCGGCTTGGGCGGCGCGGGTTTTCAGCAGCTTTTCCAGCTCGTCCGGCGGCGGCGTGGCTTCGGCCAGTTTCGCGTCGATCTTTGCGATGGCGGCGTTGGCCTTTTCCATGCGCTCTTCGGCGTCTCGGGCGCGCTTCTTGAGGGCGGAGAGGCGTTTCTTGTCTTCCGGAGAGGCGGCGGGCTTTGGCGCGGCCTGTTTCGGCTTTGCCTCTTTCGCTTTCGCGGCTTTCCCTTCGGCGCGGTCGGCTTTCATGACGAGGGCGCGATAGTCTTCGAGGTCCCCGTCATACATCGTGGCGCGGCCATCTTTGACCAGCCATAGCCGGTCCGCCGTTGCTTCGGCGAGATAGACGTCGTGGGTGATCAGCAGGACGGCGCCGGGGAAGTCGTTCAGCGCGTAGATCAGTGCCTCGCGGCTGTCGATGTCGAGGTGCGAGGTCGGTTCGTCGAGGATCAGGATGTGCGGTGCGCTGTGGGACATGAGGCCCAGCAGGAGGCGAACCTTCTCACCGCCCGAGAGTTTCTCGACCTTGGTTTCCACCTTCTCCGCCGAGAAACCCATGGCCGCCGCGGCGGCGCGGACTTTCGCCGGCGGCGTGTCGGGTGGCAGCAGGCGGCGGACATGGTCCAGCACGCTGTCGCCTTCGGACAGCTCGTCCAGCTGATCCTGCGAGAAATAGCCGATGCGCACGGCTTTCGGCGTGACGCGCTTGCCTGCCATCAGGGGCAGGCGTTCGGCAATGGATTTCACCAGAGTCGTCTTGCCCTGTCCGTTGGCACCGACAATGGCGATGCGGTCGTCCGGGTCGAGGCGCAAATTCACCTTCGACAGGATACGCGCGTCTTCGCCATAGCCGAGATCGGCGTCCTTCAGTTCCAGCATGGGCGGGGCCAGCTTGTCGGCCGGCGGCGGAAAGTGGAACGGCGTCGTGCGGTCGGCGACGGGGATGGAGATGTCCTGCATCTTCTCCAGCATCTTGATGCGGGATTGCGCCTGCCGGGCCTTGGAGGCTTTGGCGCGGAACCGGTCGACAAAGCTCTGCAGGTGGGCGCGTTCCTTGGCCTGTTTCGCCTGCTGGGATTCCAGCTGGGCGAGCTTGGCCGCGCGCAGTTTCAGCCAGTCGTCATAACCACCCGGCGTGATCGAGAGCTTCTTGTGCTCCAGCGCCATTGTGTGCGTCACACAGCGGTTCAGCATTTCGCGGTCGTGGCTGACGATCAGGACCGTATACGGATATTTCCGGATATAGGTTTCGAGCCAGGCGGCGCCTTCAAGGTCCAGATAATTGGTCGGCTCGTCCAGCAGCAGGAAGTCCGGCTGCGAGAAGAGGACGCCAGCGATGGCCGCGCGCATGCGCCAGCCGCCGGAAAATTCCTTTGTGGCGCGGGAGAGGTCTTCGTCTGAAAAGCCGAGCCCATGCAGCACTTCGGCGGCGCGCGCCTCTGCCGACCAGGCGTCGATGTCGACCAGGCGTTCATGGATCTCGCCGATCCGGTTCGGATCGGTCGCGGTCTCGGCTTCCTGCATCAGGGCGTGGCGCTCTTTGTCGGCGGCGAGGACGACATCGAGGACGGTCTCGTCCGTCGGCGCGACTTCCTGCGCGACCCAGCCGAGCCGGGCGCCGGTGTTCAGCCGGATCGCGGCGTCATTGGTCGGGTGTTCCACATCCTCGCGGATCAGGCGCAGCAGGGTGGACTTGCCGGTGCCGTTGCGGCCGACAAGGCCAACTTTCCAGCCGGCCGAGATCTGCGCCGAGGCAGATTCGAACAGGGGCCGTGCTTCGACCTGAAAATCGAGGTTGGTGATGGTCAGCATGGGCGGGGGTGTAACCGGGCCTGTGATGAATGCAAGGGCAGGTAGCGGTAGACCCGGAAAAGGGGCCCGCCATGCTGTTGGTCCGGGGGGCTGGACCTGGCATGGCGGGCGGTTTCGCTGTCCCCAAAGTGCGGTGGGAGAATGGGGAAATGGTATCCACAGCGAAGAAGACCAAAGTGCGGACTTCACAGAGCAGACGTTCCGGTCCGGGGCTTTATCCAGAAAAATTCAGCGGCGCGGAAATTGAGGCGCCCGCCGGGCCGGAGCAAGGGGCATCGGCGCGGCGGGCGGTTCGCGTCTGACTGTTTCAGGGGCTGTCGTCGCGAACGGAACTCATTTCCATGACGCTGCTATGCGCAGGTTTATCCAAATTTGTCGGGGGCGGGAGAAAAACCCGCCATGTCATCTATCGCGGGGGGGGGGAAGGACAGGATGACATGGCGGGCGGTTCGCCGTTCGGTTTCCAGGGGGGGAAGAAACGCTTCGAACGGGACCTCTCTCGTGTAACTGATATGGGGAGAGAGGGGCCGGTGTCCATGACCCTCACGCGTTCGTGAGAGGTGAAATTCCGGTAAGGAATCTCAGGCCGAAAAGCGCCTCAGAAATGGAGGTGCCCGCCATGCTGTCTGTTGGGGCTCAGGGGGGTAAGGCAGACAGTATGGCGGGCGGTTCGCTGTGTCATTTTCAGGGGAGGATGCGACAGCGAACGGGACCGGTTGCGGCGAACCGCTTATAGGTCAAACGTAGTACGCTGTGCTTCCCGTCGCAGGAATCTCAATCGTGGCGGAAGTTTAATCTGAAGGTCGCGGCGACACCGCCGCTTACTTGATCGCTTGCAGATCGTCCCAGTATTCGATGGGTGGAACGTCGCGGATCATCTCTTCGACCATGGCCGTGAATCCGGCATTGAAATAGCCGGAGGTCAGGCCCCACAGCGCGCGGGCCCGTTCGGTGCCGAGCACGAAATAGATGACACCGCGATAGGATTCCCACGACTCCTTGTCCATCGCGCCAGCCTTGTATTGCAGCCACTCATATTCGCGGGCGCGCATCTGGCCGATCATCCAGAAGATCACTTTTGTCTTTTCTTCGAAACTCGGTGTTTCGACCTGTGACAGGATGCGGCCGAGTTCCGGGAACTCGACGAATTTGTAGACACCGGTCTGGTCGTTCGTCAGCTGGGTCTGCCGCGCGTCAGACCGCAGAAGATCAGTGCCTTGCCGCACTTGCAGGGCGAGGAAGATCAGGGTCGCAGCGACGACGAGTACGCCGGCGATCTGGGCGATATAGGCGATTTGCTCAAGAGTCATTGTGGCTCCAATTCCGTGATCAGGTCAGTTGTCCGGCTTTCAGGGAATGACGGGAACGCGACGGTGATGCGGCGGAGGATCATGGCGCGGCATCGCTCTCGCGGCGCGAGCCTGACGTGCCCAGTTCCTTGGCCAGTTCAGCATCCAGCACGGTCAGGACCGCAATGCGGTCTTCGTACCGGTCGAGGAATGACTCCAAGCGTGCGATGTTGTCGCTGTACTCGCTGAGGAGGCCCTTATTCCCGCGTATCTGGTCAATGTCGCATCGATATCGCCACACCAGGCCTTCGTCGTCATCAGGGGACACATTTGGACGAACGTAGTCTGCATCTTCAGCACGCCCCACTTCGAGCCAGACGGCGTCCGGATGCCGGGTGTGAAGCCGGAAGAGTTCGCTGACCGCTTCTGCCCGCGCAGTACGGGAACGTTCCTGCACAACAGCATAGTCGCGGAGGGCCGCCTTCACGGAAGGGCTGGAAATCAGGTCAAACCGGCCGGATGAAATGAGCTCATCAAGGCTCGACAATGCTTCGGTGGGCGAGGGTAACCAGTGTGAGACGAGCAGAGCCCAGCACTCATCATCGGTCAGTGGCCGTGACGGCGCGAGCGAGAACATGACGGAATTCGCGTCTGAGAGCAGCCCAATGCGAGGGCTTTGTGCGGCCAGCTCTTTTTTCTGTGTGTCCAGAAGTGAGCGGGTCTCCTCCTGCAGGCGCAAGAGCAGAACCTGCTCGCTGTTTCGCTCAACTCGCGCCGCGTTCCAGTTATTGACCTGCAGACCGATGAAAACGCCGAACACCACGATCAGCGTTTCGATCACCACGGTGAACCAGTCCTGCTTGCGCAGCGCGGTGGTGAGACGGCGGAGGATCATCGTGTTGCCTCCAGATCAGACACCAGTGACGCCGCCTGTCGGTTAAGATACTCAAGCAGTGACCGGAGCCCCGAAAGATTGCTCAGACGCGCGTTCAATTGGGGGCGGAGCGCTGCCGACTCCCGGAGGCTTGCGGCTGAGCGCATAACGAGCTCAAAATCTTCTGGCAGCGGACAGTCTTTGTAGAAATTCGTGGGGTTTGTACCTGGCAGGCTGGGCTCGAAACTGGCCGCTGACAGACAGTCAGCGATGTGCATACCGACGCGGCCTTCGATCAATTGGCGCGCCAGGTCGGTATAGGCGGATCTGAATGTCAGTGATATTTCAATCTCGTTGGCAGAGTCTTCATAATAGTCGCGCAGCCGGCGTTGCATCGATCCGCTGGCGATAAGGTCCAGATCGCCAGCATTCTGAAGTTCTTTGTAGATCTGCGCCGACGGTGCGAACGGCCATTCGCCGCCGGCGATCCAGCTGTCGAGGACAAACCGCCACGTCTCTTCGACCGTTTCGGGCGGATCGGACCGCAGAGCGCCATCAACGCGCAGGGCGGCTGCCACGACTTCCTCGTACCACTGCCGACGAACCGCAAAGGCATCAAGATCAGCGCGCAAATCGGCAATCAGTCGTTCACGCGAGGTCTCCGCCTCAATCCGATGCTGTCGCGCCTCGTTCCAGTTGTTGACCTGCAGACCGATGAACACACCGAAGACCACAATCAGCGTCTCTATCAGGACGGTAAACCAGTCCTGTTTGCGGATTGAAGTGGCGAGGCGCTGGAGGATCATCGGGAATCCTCTGGCGCGGATGGAATGAGCCGCATATTGATTGTCCCCCCAAGCTCTATGGCTTGAGGTTACCCTAAGCGGTTTTGAGGGGCTGACAACAAAATGTCAGCCGGGCTGTCACTTGCCGACGTAAATCAGCGTGCGGCGGGGGACGTCTTTCAGGAAGGTGGCGAGGTCTTTCTTCGAGAAGACGATGCAGCCATTCGAGCGGCCGAGTTTGCCCCACTTCTTGAGGAAGGACGGTTCGGCATAGTCGGCGGCGTGGATGACAATCGCCCGGGCGCGGGCGTTGGCATTGGTCGGGTCGAGGCCGTCGAGGCGGAGAGACTTGCCATGCTTGCCGACATATTGCTCAGCCAGCAGGTAGGCGCCCTTCGGGCTGGCGGAGGAGCCGGGCACGTCGGAGAATTCGTCGAGGAAGCCGTCATGGTCAGGGTCCGAGCCTGAGCCATGGGCGGCGCGGAAGGTGTCTTCCACCAGGCCGGTTTCCAGATTGATGATATAGGCCCGCGGCTCGCTGGACCGGCGGGCATAGTCCACAATCACAAGGTGAGACGGATCGGCCGCGTCGCTGTGGGCTTTCAGGGAAGCCAGGGCCTCGCCCAGCAGTTCCGGCCGGATCAGCCCCTGCGGATCGACGGGAATCGCCGCGGCGGGCAGGGCAGCGAGACAAAGGGCGGTAAGGCTGACACCCGTACTGGCCAGAAAACGTCTCATGGTGCCTTTTCACGCCTCACAGGTGCAGCGAGCCGGGCTGTCTTTGCCGTTAGGGAAGCTACCTTTCCATGATGTAGCATACGCCCAGCTTCTCGCCAGATCATGAACGTGACAAGCCCCGCCAGGCATACGCTGGCTATGGTAATAAGGGTGAGGGCCGTGATGAGCGTTTTGATCTGGAGCATGGCGCGTGCCTTTCCTTGCCGGGCAGGTCACGCGGACGTCGCGGAAGGCCTTGGCGCAGCGTGGCCCGTGAGTATTGTATCTTCTGAAAAATTGCGGAAATGAGGGCAGGAAAATGGCCGACGCGCCGAAAGCTAGCGATCTGTTTACCGGCACCAAAGAGGTGGCGGAGACGCACAAATTCGACGAGGCCGCTCTGGCCGCCTGGATGGAAGAAAATGTCGAGGGCTATGAAGGCCCGCTGGAAGTCCGCCAGTTCAAGGGCGGCCAGTCCAACCCGACCTACCAGCTCGTCACCCCGAACAAGAAATATGTGATGCGCCGCAAGCCGCCGGGCAAGCTGTTGCCGAGCGCCCATGCCGTTGACCGGGAATACCGCGTGATTTCGGCGCTCTACCCGCTCGGCTATCCGGTCGCCCGGCCCTATGGCCTGTGCACCGACGAGAGCGTGGTCGGCACGATGTTCTATGTCATGGACATGGTGGAAGGCCGCATTCTGTGGGACGGCACGCTGCCGGACTATGAGCCGGCCATGCGCCGCAAGATCTATGAGGCGAAGGTGAAGACCTTCGCCGACCTCCACAATGTCGACTGGAAAAAAGCGGGCCTGGAAGGCTTCGGCAAGGAGGGCGACTATGTCGCCCGCCAGATCCACCGCTGGACGAAACAGTACAAAGCCTCAGAGACCCAGCACATTCCGGAGATGGAACAGCTGATCGAGTGGCTGCCGAAGAACATCCCGCCCGGCGACCGGACGACGATCGTCCATGGCGACTACCGCCTCGACAATATGGTGCTGCATCCGACCGAGCCGAAAGTCATCGCCGTGCTGGACTGGGAACTGTGCACGCTGGGTGATCCGCTGGCGGACTTTTCCTATCACCTGATGAACTGGGTGATGCCGCCGGGCGACTCGTCGCGCGGATCGATCATGGCGATTGACGATCTCAAGGCCTGGGGCATTCCGACCATGGAAGAATATGTCGACCTCTACTGTAAGCACACCGGCCGCGATGGCCTGCCGGAGCTCGACTATTACTTCGCTTATAATGGCTTCCGTCTCGCAGGCATCCTGCAGGGCATTATCGGCCGGGTGCGTGACGGCACCGCCAACAGCGCGAACGCTGAAAGCAACGCCGCGCGCGTCGTGCCGCTGGCCAAGTTTGCCGCCGACTATGCCCGCCGCGCCGGGATGCCGGGGTGACATCTGACCCATCCGGTGACGGGCACGGCCCGCCTCAGCACACGCAACGCCTCGGTCGGCGAGACCTGATCCTGCTGACCCTGGCGGGCGCCGTGGTGACGGCCAACGCCTATTACATCCATCCGATCATTGCGCTTGTGGCGAAGGATTTCGGCGTCACGCCGTCCGAGATCGGGCTGGTGCCAGCTCTGAACCAGATTGCGCTGGCGCTGGGCATCCTGCTGTTGCTGCCGCTCGGCGACCGGGTGTCGAACCGCAAGCTGGCGACGATCTTCGCAACCGGCCAGCTGGCGGGCCTGATCGTCATGGCGCTGGCGACCGATTTCCGGGTCTTCGTGGCAGGCTCCACCTTTCTCGGCTTCTCCACCATCACGCCTTACCTCTTGCCGGCTTACGCCTCCAAGCGTGTGGCGCCGGAGCGGCTCGGTCAGGTGACGGCGACGCTGACCACGGGCGTCATCGGCGGCATCCTGCTGGCGCGTGTCGGGGCAGGCTGGGTGGGTGAACATCTCGGCTGGCGAACGGTTTATTTCATCGCCGCGACGGTGATGGCGGCGGTCACCTTCATGCTGCCCCGGATCATGGATGAGCGGGAAAAGTCCGAGAAGGATGCGCCCAAACACAATTATGTCGGCCTCGTCCTGTCGGTCTTTCCGATCATCCGGAAGCATCCGGAAGTGCTGCTGTCCGGCACAATCCAGGGACTGGGCTTCGGCATCTTCCTGTCGGTCTGGCTGGGCCTCGGCCTCTACCTGACGAGCCCGGCCATGGGCTATGGCGCCGACACGGTGGGCTATCTTGCGGCGGTGTCGCTGCTGAACCTGCTGACCACGCCGTTCCTGGGGGCTATTGCCGACCGGGTGGGGCCGCGCAAGGCACGGGTGTTCGTTTCCATGATCCAGTTCTGCGCGGTCTGCCTGCTGGGCCTGCTCGGCCACAGCCTGTGGCTGCTGCTGATTCCGATCATGATGATGAACGTCGTCGGGCCGTTGATCGACATCACCGGGCGGATGACCTTCCTAAGCCTGCCGGCAGATGTGCGCACCCGCCTGATGACGGTCTACATCGTGCTGATGTTCATCGGCGGCGGGCTGGCCAGCTGGGGCGCGACCTTTGCCTATGAACATGCCGGCTGGCACGGCACGACCACGCTGACGCTCTGCCTGTCTGCCCTGTTGATGACGCTGTCTTTCCTGGGCTGGTGGTTCGGACCGGAGCGCCGCGGAAGGGTGACGCGCGGCCATGAAAATGGCAAACTTCAAGAAAAGGAAACACTATGACCGAGACGATCAAGGGGCCGCTGCGCGCGCCCGTGCAAATGCTGCAGGAACAATCCTATGACGGGCACAAGAGCCTGCATGATGACAGCGAAGCCGAGCGACTCGGCATCAAGGCGGGCCCCATCGAAGGCCCGACTCATTTTTCGCAATTCGTGCCCTACCTGGCTGACATCTGGGGCAATGACTGGTTCGAGCGCGGCTGCTTCTCCAGCCACTTCCTGAACATGGTGTTCGAGGGCGAGAAGGTCCGCGTCGAGGTCGACCGGCCGGCACCCGGCGAGACCCGCACAATGTGCCGCGCCTTCAAGGAAGACGGCACGCCGGTTCTGGAAGCCAGCGCCTCCATCGGCCCGGACCATGGCGAGACCCTGCTGGAAGGCCGGATGAAGAAGCTGCGCCCGGCGGGCGACCTCGTCATCCTGGAAGACATGAAAGTCGGCATGACCGGGATCGCGGACGAAACCGTGACCATGGGCATGGACCAGAATATGGGCAGCCTCTATCCCTTCTCTCTGGCCGACAAGCTGAAGGTCATCACGGAGCCGATGGCGGTTTATAGCGACGCTGCTGCAGGCCCGTGGGGGCAGCCGATCGTGCCGCTGGAAATGGTCAGTGTGCTGGGCAATTATTCCAGCCGCACGGCGAAGTTCCCGGTCAAGCAGCCGGCCATCGGCCTGTTCGCAGACCTTGAAGTGCGCATGGTCAACGGCCCGCTCCTGGTGGGTGAAACCTATATCCTGCGCCGCGAAGTCGTCGCCCTGTCGCAAAGCCGACGGGTCGAGAATTACTGGATCCGCACCAAATTCTTCGACAAGACCGGCGATAAGCAGATCGCCGAAATGCTGCTCAATCACGGTGTGATGAAGGCGAGCTATCCGAACTATCCCGCAGACAAGCTGCCCGCCTGAGGAGACGAATATGGCGCTTTCCCCCGAATTGCAGGCCGTGGCCAACAATGTCGACCGCGATGGCTGGACCAAGGTTTATGTTCAGAAAGACCCGGCAGATCCGAATTCGCGTCTCCTGTTCACGGTGACGGTCGGCATGCAGGAAAAGTTCGGCCTGCCGGAACTTGTCATCTTCGGCCTGAATCCCGAAACGGCTGACGGCATGGTGCACAATGTCGCCGCCAAGCTGGTGAAAGAGAAGAAGTGGACTGGCGAGCCGTTGCGAATGGACGGTGTGCTGAACGAAGCCGATGTCGAGCTGCGCCCGGTCCATCCGGAACACCTCGGCGAAGTGGGCGCGATCAATATCATGATCCGCCGCGAAACCGGGCGGCCGCCGCTCGGCGGCATGATCCAGGTGTTCTGGCCGGGCGACGATGGGCTCTTCCCATGGGATCCGGACACCACGGATGAGTTCCGCGACCAGCCGAGGCTGGATGTCCCTTGGAAGAAGGACTGACCGTGAACGGATTTGAGACGCTTCTCTATTCGGTGCAGGACGGGCATGCGCGCATCACGCTGAACCGGCCGGACAAGCTGAACGCGCTCTCTTTCGTCATGCAGGCAGAACTCTCCGCCGCCCTCTGGGAAGCGGACAATGACCGGGATGTGCACTGTGTGATCCTGGAAGGCGCCGGCCGGGCTTTCTGCGCGGGCTATGACCTCTCCGGTGCAGACGGCGACGTGCCGGTCTCTCCGGTAGAGGACAGGGAGGCCAGATCCTATCGCGGCCATCGCAGCATTGATGACGATGCCTGGCAGCTGGAACGCCAGCAACGTTGGCGGATGGCGTTGTTCGACATGCACAAGCCGGTGATCGCGAAAGTGCACGGCTATTGCCTGGCAGGCGGGTGCGACCTGGCGCTGCTGGCGGACATGGTGATCGCCGCCGAAGATGCGACTTTCGGCTTTCCGCCCGCGCGGGACCTTGGCGCCCTGCCGAATAATTTCTGGGTCTATAATTGCGGGCCGCAATGGGCGAAGCGCCTGCTGCTGACCGGAGACACGGTCACCGGCACAGAGGCGCAGGCCATCGGCCTGATCCTGAAAGCCGTGCCGGGCGAGCATCTGGAAGATGAAGTCGTTGGCCTTGCCGGGCGGATGGCCAAGATCGACCCGGACCTGTTGTCTGCCAACAAGCGGATCGTGAACCTTGCTATGGAGCTGATGGGCGCGCGGACGCTGCAGCGGCTCGCTGTCGAAAACGACGTGCGCGGACATAACACCCGCGCAGCGGACGGCTTCCGGGCGAGTGTTGCCGAGAAGGGCTTGAAAGCCACGCTGAGAGCACGCGATGCGGCGTTCGGCGATGGGCGCGCCCGCGTCTTCGGACCGGAAATACGCGATGAGACCGGCCGGCTGACAGACGACTAATCACATTGATTGCGGTGATCTGGCGAGGGGGCTAGGGTGCCGGCAACTTAGAGGGAGACTCTCATGAAAAGGTTCGGTCTGGCCGCGCTCGCGGCTGTGGCATTCGCAGGCATTGCAACTGCGCAGGACGCGGTGATCCACGCAGGTTACCTGCTGGCGACACCGGGAGACGGCTATCTGCGCAAGCAGACCATTGTTGTGGAAGACGGCCGGATCGTTTCGGTCGAAGCAGGCTACAAGCCGGGACCGAAAGGCGTGCCGGTCATCAATTTGCGCGATGCCTATGTGCTGCCGGGCCTGATCGACAGCCATGTCCACATCACCAGCGAATCCGGCCCCGGTGAGCGGATCCGGGCTTTCGAGGAAACCACGGTCGACCAGGCGTTTGACGGGGCAGGCTACGCCCACAAGACGCTGCTGGCGGGGTTCACCACGGTGCAGGACGTCGGTGGATCGAACGATTCTGTGTTTGGCCTGCGCGATGCGATCGCCAAGGGACTGGTGCCCGGGCCGCGCATGCGGGCGGCCGGTCAGGCCGTGTCCGTCACGGGCGGTCATGGTGACATCAACGGCTATGCACCTGACGTGATGGCGCTGTTCACCGGCACGAACATCTGCAACGGAGCTGACGATTGCCGCCGGGCGGTCCGCCAGCAGGTGAAGGAAGGCGCAGACGTCATCAAGATCACCGCAACGGGCGGCGTGATGTCCAACACCAAGGCCGGTCTGGAACAGCAGTTCACCGATGACGAGCTCGTCGCCATCGTCGAGACGGCGCACTCCATGGGCCGCCAGGTGACGGCGCACGCGCATGGCAAGGGCGGGATTGAATCAGCCCTGCGTGCCGGGATCGATTCCATCGAGCACGGCACCTATCTGGACGACGAAACCATCGCCCTGTTCAGGGAACACAACGCAACGCTGGTGCCGACTGTTCTGGCAGGCGCAACGGTCAGCGGCTGGGTAGACGAGGCCTGGTTCCCGGAAGCAAGCCGCCAGAAAGCCGCCATTGTCGGCCCGCTGATGCAGGACATGCTGCGCCGGGCCCATGAGGGCGGTGTGAACGTGGCCTTCGGCACCGATACAGGCGTCTCGAAGCATGGCGACAATGCCCAGGAATTCGCCCTGATGGTGGGCGCTGGCTTCACGCCGGAAGAGGCCATCCGCGCGGCGACGGTCCTCGCGTCCGAACATGTCGAGATGGATGCCGATATCGGCACGATCACGCCGGGCAAATATGCGGACATCATTGCTGTCACGGCTGATCCGCTGAAAGACATCACGGAACTTGAAGACGTGGATTTCGTGATGAAAGGCGGCGTGGTCTACAAGAACGAAGACTGACCGCGCCTGCCGGCGGCGCTTCGCCCGGCCCGCGAAGGGTTTTGACAAGGCGGAGCGAACGCCGGATGCTGTGCGTGGCTCCGGGGCCAACCGGCCCGGAACATGCATGGGGCTGTGAGAAACACGGATCCTGAAGGCATAAGGAAAGACATATGGCTCTGGCGACACGAATGGTTACCGGTGCTGCGGCAGTCCTGGCGCTGGCCGCCTGTTCGGGGCAGGACAGTGCCCAAACGGCACAACCGACGGCCAGTGCGGCCGAAGCGGACTGTATCCCGATTGCGGACGGCACCTATCAGATCCGTGACGGCAAGATCCTCGTCATGCGCACAGACGCGTCGGCTGTGCCGGAACCGGCCCCGATCCCGGATCTGCCGGCAGGCGCTGTCGGCTGGGCGGCAAAGCTCGAACAATCTTTCGCAACGGGCCAGTATTCCTGGCTTGGCCTGCAGGTGCGCGACGGCGTTGCCGCTGTGATCGGCACGGCCCCGGGGCTCGCTGCCCGGGATGTGAGCTTCATCACCGCAAAATCCGCGATCGAGAACGACCCGGAAGGCTCTGAGAAGGTGGATCTGATCGTCAATGCGATGGGCGTGGAAGGCATCGAAGAGCGCCTTGGCGCGGGCCTGAGCCGCCTCATGATGAGCGACCTGACCGTCAATGACTGCCAGGATGCCTTTAATCAGACCCTGCGCGTCGACGACATCGATTTCCCGGTCAACATGGCCGAGCTGAGTGCGGCTGAACTGCCTGTGGCCGATATGGTGACCGGCATCGCACGGCTTTGCTCCGCTCATAATATCGAGATCGCCGAACATACGGACTCGCGCGGATCGGACAGCTACAACCTCCAGCTTTCCCGCCAGCGGGCCAAAGCCATCCGTGACTACATGGTTGAGCGCGGCGTGGACGAAGCCGTACTGACGGCCAAGGGTTATGGCGAATCCCAGCCGGTCGACAGCGGCAATTCCGCAGAGGCGCGTGACCGGAATGAACGGACCGAGATCATCGTCACCGCCCGCTGATACAACAGGCCGGAAACGGATTTTCTCATTCCCTTCATTGACTGTTCATTCAAACAGGGCCATGTGGCCCGTGTCGCAGCGCCGGAACAGGCGCATGGGGCAGGCAGCGTGAAACGTGCAGCGGGTGAGCCCGCCGCGACCGGCCGGCCCCTTCAGGCATTCAATCAATGCCGTTGTCCCTGATCGCGCGGGGCTTCCACACAATCAAACCCTTCAGGGCGTTCTGCGCGCAGGCATGCCGCGCGTCCGCTCGAATGAAAGACTATTTATGACCAAGTTTTCAGACCTCGGCCTGAACCCGCTTCTTATGAAAGCCATCGCGGAAGAAGGCTATGAGACGCCGACCCCGATTCAGGCACAGGCCATCCCGCTGCTGCTGGAAGACAAAGACCTTCTGGGCATCGCCCAGACCGGCACCGGCAAGACGGCGGCCTTCGCGCTGCCGACGCTCGACTTCATGCTGGAGTTTCCGCAGAAACGCCGGGCACGGAGCGCGCGCGTTCTGGTGCTCGCGCCAACCCGCGAACTCGCCGGCCAGATCGCCGACAGCTTCCGCACCTATTCGCGCCACATGGACTGCAATGTGCAGACCGTGTTCGGCGGCGTGAACATCAATGCGCAGCGCCGCGCTCTTCAGGGCGGCGCCGACGTGCTGGTGGCCACGCCTGGCCGTCTGCTCGACCTTGTCGGCCAGAAAGCTGTCAGCCTGCAGGAAGTCGAAGTCCTGATCCTCGACGAAGCCGACCAGATGCTGGACATGGGCTTTATCCACGACCTGAAGAAGATCGTCGCCCAGGTGCCGAAAGACCGGCAGACGCTGCTGTTCTCGGCCACCATGCCGAAGCTGATTTCCGATCTTGCGCAGCAATTCCTCGACAATCCTGTCCGCGTCTCCGTGACGCCGCCGTCCACCACGGCCGAACGTGTGGACCAGGGCGTCTACCACGTGTCCAACAATGACAAACTCGAACTCCTGTTCGATGTCCTGAACAATCCGGAAATCGACCGGGCTCTCGTCTTTACCCGGACGAAGCATGGCGCCGACAAGGTGGTGCGCAAGCTGCTCGCAAAAGGCCTGGATGCGAAAGCCATCCATGGCAATAAATCCCAGCCGCAGCGCCTGAAGGCGCTCGACGCCTTCAAGAACGGCACCTGCAAGGTGCTGGTGGCGACTGACATCGCCGCCCGCGGCATCGACATCGACGGCATCAGCCATGTCGTGAACTTCGAAGTGCCGAACGTACCGGAGCAATATGTGCACCGTATCGGACGCACCGCGCGTGCCGGCCGGACCGGCCTTGCCGTGTCCTTCGTGGCAGAAGACGAGCGCTATTACCTGCGTGACATCGAGAAAACGATCGGCATGGAAGTTGACGTGCTGAAGGCCCCGGAAGACACAAAGGTCGACCTGCTGCCGACGCCGGATCCGAACGAACGCCTCTACAAGCCGAAAGGCCCGGCCCGTGGAAACGGCGGTGGTCGTTCGGGTGGTGGCGGCCGTGGTGGCCAGCGCCGTCCGCAAGCCAAAGCCAAGCCGCAGGGCGGTGCAGGCAAGCCCGGCGGTAAGCAGGGTGGCCGCAGCCGCGGTGGCAAGAAGCGGAAGCTGGAAGGCGCGCGCGGCTAGAGGCTGGCGCGCAGCTTCGCCCAGTCATTGGCGAGACTGTCACGGATGGCCGGTGCGGCGACGGCGATCAGCCGCTCGGCGCGCTGGTCAACATCCGCGCTTGCCAGGTCCGCCACGCCATATTCGGTCACGACATAACCTGCTTCGGCACGGGGAAGCGTGACCGTCGGCGAGGCGAGCTGGACCACGATCCGGGACAGTGTCCCGGCGCGTGCGGTGGCGGGCAGGGCGATGATGCTGCGTCCGCCTGCGGAAAGCCCGGCCCCGCGCACGAAATTGCCGAGCCCGCCGGTCGAGGCGACCTGCCGGCCTTTCACCCATTCGGAATTCAGCTGGCCGAACAGGTCCACTTCCACCCCGCCATTGATGGCGGCAAGCCGGGGAATGGACGCCATGACCGGTACGGAATGGGTGATGCTGGCAGGCTGGAAATTGAAGCGCGGATCGCGTCCGGCGGCGTCGTAAAGCGGCGCCGTTCCGATGGCCGTGCCGGTCAGGATGGCGCCCGGCGCTGAACTGATGGCACCGGCATTCACAGCCTCCAGTGCGGCATCGGTGATCATGCCGGTGTGGATACGGATGTGCTTGTGGTGCGCCGCTGCGGCCATGGCGATCTGCTGCACGCTGCCAATGCCTGACTGAACGGTGAAACCGTCCCCCAACAGTGTGGCGACGTTCGCGGCGATGGCTTTTACCTCATCCGATAGCGGAGGGTCAGCCAGCGTAATCAGCGGTGCGTCGTCTTCAATGACATTTGCGAAATCGGAGAGCGGCATGTGCGGCGCCGTCGCCGGAAATGGCATGTCAGGCCGGATGACCGCGATCAGGCGCACTTGTTTTCTCTCCACAAGGGCGGGCGACATGTCCGTACCAAGGCTGAGCGATACCTCACCCCGCTTGTTTGGCGCAGATACGGTAATGAAGGCGGCATCCAACGGCACCGTCTTCAGCCAGTCATAAGCCATCGAATAGTGGATGGGGATGAGGCGGTAGCGGCCGTCCTCGAAACTTGAACGGTATTCGGAATAAAGGAACGTGCCTTCCGCCTGGGCGCCCGGATGGAAGCCCGTCCAGGCCGTCCGGTTGATGCCGGGCAGCCAGTGGCCGATGAATGTGGCGCCATCGGCAAGGTCCGGTGCAGTACGCAAAGCATCGGCGAGGCAGGCCGGTTCAGCGGGGCCGCCGGGGACGTAGATGCGTGGTTGGCCGTCTGTGGCGGCCCTCAGGTTGCGAAGCAGATCCGTTAAGGCCGTCACACGCGGCTCACGGCGTGAGGATCAGGCCCGAGGAAGGGCTGACTTCGGCATCCAGCGTCTTCAACCATGCAGACGAAATCGCCTCATGCCCTTTACTCTGTTTCGGTTTCACGAACTTGCGTGACGCCTTGTAGAAGCTGAGCAGCGACTGGCCGAGTTTGGCGTTGAGGGCTGCTGCGCCCATCTGCTTGGTGCGTTCAGCGGCATAGGTCGGCACAAAGAAGAATTCCGGTTGCGGATCGGGCAGCTGGATCGGCGCGCGATTGCCTTCCCAGTCCGTCACACCGATGACGAGGCTGCGCACCAGCCGGTCCTTCAGCGCATTGTGGACGTCCGCCGTCAGCGTCGGCCGTCCGAGGAAGTCGACAAAGGCGGTCAGGCCGCGCGCGTGCAGGCGGTCCACATCAGCGTAGGTGCGCACCCGGCCATAAAGCTTGGTGGATTCCACGAACGCCTTGTTGCCTTTTGATGTCAGCGCCACGGTGTCCACATTGCCGCGCTCCTTCAGACAGTGCGCCAGCGCCATCGCCGTCTTGGAGGAGGCGGAGGAGATGACGACCGTTTCGGGAATAGGGTCTCCCGTTTCCATCAGCGAGTCGTCGATCATCCATCCGGTGGTGAACAGCGGGCGGAACAGCATCTGCTGCGCTTCGAACGCCTTGTCGTAGGACGGGTCGGCAGCCGTAAAGATATAGGTGTTGTAAATCGCGGCCATGGGTCGGCGGTGTTCGGCGCCGTCGACAAAACTCGCCTTGCCCACTTTGGCGGGTATTACGTCAAAGCGGTCAGAGATCGGAAGGTAACCATAGACACGCTGGCCGGCGGAGACGCCCTCTGCCTTGGACTCTTCAACGGTCGCAAAGCCCCAGACCGGGACGCGCCCGAAAGCCGGGTCGGCAGCCGGGAAAAAATCCCAGTATTTCATGGCGTCGCCGAAGGTGGCGTAGGTCACATTGTTGGCGGTCAGGGCAAACGCTTCGACCTTCAGCCGTGCGCAGCCATCGGCCAGTGGCGCGGTCGGCTGGTCGGTCCATTTGACGTCGCGCAGATCGTCGCGGCGGATGAGAAAATCGCTCATTTTTTCGCTTTCGGTGACTTCCCTGTAAAGGCCCCGATTCGAGCCTGCATGTCAGGCCCCACGCCCTCACTGTTGAGTACCTCCCATTGCAGGCCGCTGTCCATATCGCGTGCATCGGTCGCTTCCAGAAGGCGCTTGTTGGCGGCGTGTGAAAAGGCAGAGTTTTCCGTGATCTGCCCGGCCAGCTTTCCGATCGCTGCGTCGAACTCTTCGTTCGGTATCACCATTTCAGCCAGACCAATACGGAAAGCTTCGTCTGCGCGGATCATTTCCGCTGTGAACATCAGACGCTTGGCCGTCGCGATGCCGACCCGGCGGGGCAGGCGCTGGCTCATGCCCCAGATCGGGGTCAGCGCCCATTTGGCGTGCGTGTCACCGAAACGCGCGCTTTCGGCGGCGATGATGAAGTCCGCCGCCAGGGCGACTTCCAGTGCGCCGGTATAGCAATGCCCGTGCACGGCCGCGATCACCGGCTTTGGCAGACGCTCCATCAGGCGCAGCGTTTCGGAATGCCAGCCGCGCGATGGCACCGCTTCGCCCTCGGCGATGTCAGCCAGGTCGTGCCCGGCAGAGAAGCATTTGCCAGCGCCGCGCAGGACAACGCAGCCGATCGTGTCGTCCTTGTAGAGATCGGACACATGCGCGCGGAGTTCGCGGAACATGCCAACGGTCAGGGCGTTCAGCTTGTCCGGGCGATTGAGGGTAAGAATGGCGCAGCCATCCTTGTCCTGGCGGGTAACGAGCGCGTCAGTCATGTTCCAAGGTCCACCATGAGGCTGGAGATTGCGTGAACGAAATTGTTCGGTGCGATGGTCTGCTCGCCGGTCCATTTTACATCTGGGAAGCGTGACAGGATCTGCCGGTAGGCCGCTTCCAGCTGCATGTTGGCAACACGCTGCCCCAGGCAGACATGAGGTCCATGCCCGAAGGCGAGGTGCTCTTTCGCATTTTCACGGGTGATGTCGAACCGGTTCGGGGCCGGGAATTTAGACGGGTCCCGATTGGCGGCGGCGTAGTACATGACCACCTTGTCGCCTTCCGCGATGGGCTGGCCGCCGAGTTCGGTATCCGTCGTGACCGTGCGCCGCATATAGGTCACCGGTGAGACCATGCGGATCGCTTCGTGGACGAAGTTCGGGAACAGGTCCGGATTGGCCTGCAGCTTCGCCTTCTGATCCGGAAATTCCGTCAGCAGGCGCATCGTTCCGGACAGGGAATTGCGCGTCGTATCATTGCCCGCAAACACGATCAGCAGCCACGACCCGTCCAGGAATTCCGGGCTCAGCGGTTTGCCGTCGATCTCGACATTGGCGATGGCGGAGAGCAGGTCCTCTTTCGGCGCCTTCCGGCGTTCGGCCAGCAGGTGGCGCCCGAAGTCGAACATCGCCTGGATTTCGCCCACGAACTCCATCATCTCTTCCGGCGTCACATTGCCGAGGCCTTCCTGCTGGGCCCGGTATTGCGAGGTTTCCAGGAAGTGCATCCAGTGGACCAGTTTCGGCCGGTCGGCCGCCGGGACGCCCAGGATTTCGCACAGCGTGAACAGTGGCAGTTCGGCGGAGAACATCTCGACCATGTCGACCACCGGGCCCTGTTTCTCCATCGCGTCGAGCAGTTCGGTCACATAGGCATCGACGCGCTTGCGCAATTCGGCGACGAAGCCGGGGCGGAAGAAGTGCATGTGCTCCATGCGAAGCGGCGTGTGATAGGGCCGGTCCAGATTGATCAGGCTGTTGAGGCTGGAAGAATGGAGCAGCGGATGGCGCGGCTGGTCCGGCAGGCCATAGGTCATCAGGATGCCGCCGCGTTGGGACGAATATGTCGCCGGGTCCAGCTCCACTGTCTTGACCAGATCATAGGAAGTGACCGCCCAGAAGCCGGCGGCGGCCTCTTCCGGGTGCCACATGACCGGGGCCTTCTCCCGCATCAGGGCGAAAGCCTCATGCGTGTAGCCGCCATGACTGGAAAACACTTCCGGATCGGTAAGGTTCACCGGCGGAGCGAGATCGAACACGGGCGCGTTGGAAGGCGCCTGTGGCGGGACTTCCTGCTGGTACGTGTCGGTTACATTCTGAAGCGTCATGCAATGCCTCCCTTATGGCGATGACCACGGGCGGCATTTGTGCGCCGTCTCAGCGTGGCTTGCTGCGTTTCCTGTTGCCGGACAGCTTACCGGAAGGCGGCTTGCTGCCAAGTCGTGACTTGGCGGAAGGACGCTGGGGGGAAGATTTCGGAGACGGCGGCTTGGCGCTGGTCGACCATTCCTCGTCCGGCTTCCGGCCCTTTTTGCTGCGTGGCTTGGGTGGCGGTTTCGGACCGGTCCTGCCGCCACGCGGGGCAGGTTTGCCGGTTGTCTTGCCGGGGCCAGGGCGCGCTGGGGCAGCGTCTTTGACGCCGTCATAGAGATGCCCGATCGCTTCAGCGAGCAGGTCCGGCGGCACTTCGTCCACCTGGCCGGGCTTCAGGTCGGCCAGTTCGAACGGACCATAGGAAATGCGGATCAGCCGGTTGACCATCAGGTCCAGCGATTCCAGTGCGCGGCGCACCTCACGCTTCTTGCCCTCGGCGAGCGTGACGGTCAGCCAGTTATTGGCGCCCGTCTCCCGGTCCAGCACCGCTTGGATTGGCTGGTACTTCACGCCTTCGACCGTGATGCCCTGGGCGAGCTTTTCGATCTTTTCCGGTGTCACGGTGCCATGGGCACGCACGCGGTAAGTCCGCTCCAGCCCGCTCGAAGGTAGCTCCAGAGCCCTCGCGAGTGCGCCATCATTGGTGAGCAGCAGCAGGCCTTCGGTGGTGAGGTCGAGACGGCCAACGGTCACCACGCGGGGCAGGGTGCGCGGCAGCTCGTCGAAGATGGTTCGCCGGCCTTCCGGGTCCACATTGGTTGTGATCAGGCCGGAGGGCTTGTGATAGCGCCAGACGCGGGTCGCTTCCGGCGCCGAGATGATGCGGCGGCCGACGCGGATCAGTTCCTTGCCGGTCACCTTGAAGGCGGGAGAGGTCAGCTTCTTGCCGTCAACGCTGACTTTGCCTTCCTCGATCAGGCGTTCGACTTCACGGCGGGAGGCGACGCCGGCCCGCGCGAGATATTTCGCGATGCGCTCGCCTTCGCTCCAGTCAGGCTCAGCGGCAGGGCCGCGTGCTTTGAGGGATTTGTGTCCGGGGGCGGGCCTGCCGCCCGGTTTGCCTTTCGCGCCCGCAGTTTTGCGGCGCGGGCGGCCCGTCTCTCGACGCTCCGTCATGATGGCTTCCTTTCAATGTCAGAGGCCCGAATCCGTCATCCGGGCCTCCGATGCAAGGGATTTTGGCCGTCACCTACTTCGACAGTTCCGTGATCAGCACGTACCAATGGTCCAGCGCACCAGGGATGGAGGCGACCGGAACGCGCTCGTTCAGGCCGTGGGCATACTGGTCCGAAGGCCTCATGAAGATGCCGGTGACGCCATAGGTGTCGATGCCTTCCTTGCGGAAGAAGAGGCCGTCCGTTGTGCCGGCAGACATGGATGGGATGATCGGCAGACCGGGCGCCTGGGCATCCACCGCCTTGCGCAGTGCGGCCATGACTTCCGGGTGCAGCGGCGAGGTTTCGGACTGCGGGAATTCCTCCGGGAAGGTCACGTCTGCGCCATCGCCGGCCAGTTCCTGCAGTTTCGCCATCACGTCGTGCGGCGGGATACCGGGGAAGATGCGGCAATTGATGTTTGCCACCACGCTTTGCGGCAGGGCGTTCGGCGCGTGGCCGCCTGTGATCTCGGTCGGCACGCAGGTCGTACGCGTGATGCCCACGAATTCAGATTCCTGCCCGATCCGGTCGGCGGCGGCCATATCCGCCGGGTCAGCGGCGAAACGGGCCATCGCTTCGCCGAGGTCCCCCTCCGTGCGCTTTGCCGTCTCGGCGAAGAAGGCGAGCGTCAGCTCGCTTGTCTCCACCGGGAATTTGTAGGCGCCGATCCGTTCCAGCACGCCGGCCATGTCAACAATCGCATTGTGCGCGGTCGGGCGGCTGGAATGGCCGCCGGGATTGGTGATGGTGATCTTGAAGTCGGCATAGGTCTTCTCACCGGCCTGCAGGCTGTAGAAGGCGTAGGTGCCATCTTCATTCAGTGTGCCGCCGCCGCCATCGGCATTCAGCACGTAACGCGCATTCCGGTAGAGCGGGGCGATTGTCTCGGCGGTCTTCTGTGCGGTTTCCTCATCACCCGTCAGGATAAGGATGATGTCATTTTCCGGTTCGAACCCTTCCCGCTTCAGGCGCAGCAGGGTGGTGACCAGCATGGTCAGGCCGAATTTGTCGTCCAGCACGCCGCGCCCGTAATAATAGGTGCCATCCGTTTCCATCGTGAACGGGGCGCGTTCCCAGTCGGCCGGGTCTGCCTCCACAACGTCCATGTGCGCGTTCAGCAGGATCGGGGAGTCCGGGCTCTTGCCGTGATAGGTGGCGATCAGCGTGGCGGTCTCGCCGAGCGGGACAATCTCGATGTCCTCTTTCGCGAAGCCACCGGCCTCCAGTTCACCGGCCAGATATTCGGCATAGGCCGGGACCTGGCCGCGTCCCGCGACGGTGTCGAACGCGACGGACTGGCCGAGGATTTCAGTCGCCTTGTCGACATCGACCTGTTCGGCGCTTGCCGCGGTCGGCGCGGAGACACAGCCGACAAGAAGAAGGGCGGCGAGGCTGGAGAGGAATTTGTGTTTCATTTCGTGAAGGTCCGGATGATGTCGTAGATCTGAATGAGGTTGGCACCGATTGCCAGGCCGATGATGATTTCGAGCGGGATCCAGACCGGTATGAGGCCTTTCGCCCGGTTCCGGTCGCGGTCCGCAAACAGGGAGATCAGCCGCCCGATGCCTGCCCCGATCCAGCCAAGCGCTAATGGCAGAGCGGCAAACCCGGCATAGATGGCTGGCAGGTTCAGCGCGATCAGCAGGGCGGACAGGTGGGCCATCAGGAACAGGCCGCCATAGGTGGCGCGAAATTCCGAATAACCGCCGGGTCGGGCAGGGTCCGGGTCTTCGACAAGTCGCACCACGCCGGACGCCCAGCGCGGGGAAATCAGGGCGCCCAGCCCCATGGCCGCTCCGGATGCCAGGGCGACGCAGGAAATGATCTGTCCGTAATGCATGCAAGTTCGTCCTCTCAGCAGACCGGACATTAGATGGCTTTTCGCGCGTGTCTAATCCTGTCTTCAGTCTGCTGGCTGGCGCATAAAAAAACGCCGGCCCATTCAGGCCGGCGCTGGAGAGTTTGCTTGCGGGGATGGATCAGGCTTTGCGCGCTTCGGCTTTCAGGTCGCCAAATGCATTGATGCTGGGCCGGCCGAGGAAGTAACCCTGACCGCGGCGGACGCCGAGCAGTTTCAGCGTGCGAAGCTCGGCCTCGGTCTCGATGCCTTCGGCAACGATCTGGGCGCTGGTTTCGCGCGTGTAGTGCAGCAGGGCGGAAATCAGCGCGCGGCGGGCAAGGTCTGCATCGACATTACGCGTCAGGCTGATGTCCACTTTCACGAAATCCGGGCTCAGCTGGATGATATGGCGCAGCGACGAGTGGCCCGCCCCGGCATCGTCCACCGCGATGCGCAGACCGCGCTTGCGCAGCGGGGCGAGGCATTTCGTGAACAGGTCATAGTCCTCAATGATCGCATGTTCGGTGATCTCAAGCACGATGCGCGACAGCGGAAGCCCCGCGAAGGCAGGCGCAAAGGCCGGGTTGATGACGGTCTGCGGCGAGGCATTCACCGACACATACTGGTCGGCCGGCAGCACGTTCAGCGCCCGTACGGCATGGCGGATCGCAGCCAGTTCCAGTTCGGCGGCGAGACCGACTTCAGCGGCCTCTGCGAACCAGATGTCCGGCGTCCGGTAAGGCTCAGCCGAGAAGCGGGACAGGGCCTCGAAGCCTTTTGGCTGCATGTCGCCGAGATCCACGATGGGCTGGTAGGCGATTTCGAAGGCTTTCTCTTCCAGCACGGATTCGATGCGGATGCGCTTCTCGCGCATGATGCGCTCGGTGCGGTGATTGGCGTGAATCTGCTGCGTCGCGAGATTTGCGAACAGGCGCATCGTTTCCAGGTCACGCGAGTTGAGGCTGGTGTTCGGCTTCGGGCTGAGGCAGGCGAACATGCCATAGGTCGTGCCATCTTCCAGATGGATCGGAATGGCGATGTGCGAGCCGATCGGCAGCGTACGGGTGATCGGCAGGGACGAGGCCAGCTGGTTCTCGGACGTGTCCGGGATCATCTGCGGCAGGCGGCCGGCGACGATGAGGCCGCAATAGCCTTCATCCATGCTGCGGCTGGCGCCTGCGCGGATCAGGTGTTCATAGCCCGGCGCGTCGACATGGCGGTAGACAACGCGGCCGTTCACGAATTGCGAAAGATACGCCACCGGCATGTCGAGGTGTTCGCGGATCGCCCTGAGGGACGATTCAATGATCTGCGGCGAACTCTCCGACGGACCTTTTAGCATGGATGGGTCGAGTTGGAATGCGTTCATCAGTGCCCTCCCGGCGAGCGCCTGGTCTTAAGTGAATCCCCCTGCCGTCCTGGCAGTTACCGGGCGAACCTAATTAGCTAATTTTAAGCAAGCGGTGCCGGAAACGGCGGAATTCAGAGTCGAGAGTTGCCGACTTGGAAACCATGATACGCCAGGACAAGCTCGGGGCCTCAGGTGACGCCGGCGTCTTTCCAGGCTTCCTTGGGCCAGCGGCGGTGCTGCCAGAACCACTGGCCGGGATGGGCACGCACCTGGGCTTCCAGGAAATTGTTGATCCGCGTGACCGAGTGCAGAATGTCGGCGTCGGTATTGCCGGTGTCTTCAGGCACAAAAGGCTCATGAAATTCGATGCGGAACCGGGCAGGGCCGGTACGCACCGTCGAGACGGGGACGATCGGAACCTTGTATTTCAGGGCCAGCCGGGTTGGGCCCGGCGCGGTCATGGCGTCGCGGCCGAAGAAGGGCACGGCGACGCCTTCATTGAACTTCTGATCGTTCATCAGTGCGATGGGAGACCCCTTGGCCAGCGCGCGCATCAGTTCCCGTGTGCCGATCCCTTTCGGGGCATTGATCGCCGTGCCGTAGTCATGGCGCAGCTTCGAAATGCGCCGGTCAATGTGTGGATTATTGAGCGCACGGTAGGTCATCACCGCATGCGGGATACGCTTGGTGATGGCGGCGGGCATGATTTCCCAATTGGCAAAGTGGCCCGAAATGAAGACGGCGCCCTTTCCGCTGTCACGGATGCGGTCGAGGATGTCGAGACCCACAATCTCCACCCGGCCAGACGTGTACGGATCGATGCTCGGCAGATGTGGCAGCTCTCCGGCCGTGCGGCCAGCCGACTCCCAGGCGGCGAGGGCCGTCTCTTCGACCTGTTCCTCGGTCCAGTCGGGAAACGCCATTTTCAGGTTCCGGCGCATGGTCTTGTGCTGCGACAGGCGCGGGCCGATCCGGCGCAGCAGCCAGGCGCCGAAGTTCGATGCGCGGTCCGGCCCCATTGCTTTGACCGGCGCCCAGTAGATCAGGTCCCAGGCAATCGTTTCCAGTCGCCACTGGACCCGCTGCCAGAAGCTGGCGCGGTTATCGATGTCCTTCGGGCGGACATATCCGGTTTTCTGCTGCGTATCGCTCATGCTTCATCCGGCGTGAGACCAAGGGCGAGAACTGGGGCGAGAAGCGCGGTGAGCGCTGCCTCATCTTCAAAGCGGGCTTCGACGGGAAACACAAGAATGCGCGCCCGTTCTTCCGCAGGCAAGCGGACATGGTCTTTTGACGTGGTGATCAGACGCGCCCCGCGGCGGGTGGCGAGCTCGTGCAGGAATTTCAGATCGCTGGCCGTGTAGGCGTGATGGTCGCCATAGGGCACGCTGTCCTGCAGGTCGGCGCCGGCCTCTGTCAGGCTGTCGAAGAATTTCACCGGGCGCCCGATGCCGGCAAAGGCGACGAGCGGGCCGTCCGGCACATCGCCGGCAGGGGCGAGCCCGGCACGCACGACAGGCAGGCGGGATTTCTGCACCGCCGTTAGTTCCTTGCCTTCGCCCATGAGGATCACGCCGTCTGCGCGGGCGAGACCATCGGCGACGGGTTCGCGCAGTGGGCCTTTGGGCAGGACATGGCCATTGCCGAAAGGCGCGGCAGCATCGATCACGATCAGGGACAGGTCTTTCGCGACGGAGGGATTCTGGTGCCCGTCATCCATGACAATCAGGTCCACCCCGTCGGCGGCCATCGCCCGGGCCGCGTCTGAACGGTCCTTGCCTATCCAGCTTTCTCCCGTGGCGGCCAGCATCAGCGGTTCATCGCCGACCTCAGCGGATGAGTGGAGGGCAGGGTCAACCTTCAGCGGGCCTTCCATCGTGCCGCCATAGCCGCGTGAAAGGCTGGCCGCGCGCAGGCCGGCATCGCTTGCCTTGCGCCGGATCGCCTCGACGATGGGTGTTTTTCCGACGCCACCGACCGTGAGATTGCCAACGCAGACAATCCGCACCGGGATTGTCTCCGGTTCTGCGGCCGCCAGCTTGCGTCGAATGCCGAACGTATACAGCGCCGCCAGCGGCGTCAGCAGCAGGCGGGTCAGCGGAGCAGCTTCCCGGGATCGCGGATCGAGACCGGCCGACCAGAAATGCGGCGCCTTCATTCCAGAAGCCCTTTTTCCGGCAGCAACGGGCGGATCGCCTCCAGCGTGACCTGCATGGGTGCGTCGGCTTCATATTCCAGCAGATCCAGCGAGGAACCGGATGGCGGTGCCATCGTCACCAGCGCCCGGCCGATCGCCTTCGGCGTCTTGAGCAGGCGGATCAGACCGCGCTCCGACAGGTCTTCCATCATGTCGGCGAAATTGAACACGTCCGGGCCGGAGACGACCGGCTTACCGAGGCGGATCGGTTCCAGCGGATTGTGCCCGCCCACCTGCGGCGTGTGCCCACCGCCCAGATAGACGGCATCGGCCAGCCGGAACCAGATGCCCATCTCGCCCATCGTGTCGGCCAGCAGGACCCGCGTGTTCATGTTCGGCACATCCCCGCGGGAACGGCGTGCGAAGGGAATATTGCGGGTTCGCAGCAGGTCTTCGATGGCCAGGCCGCGTTCGGGATGGCGCGGGGCGATAATCAGGGCGGCGTCCGGCGCTGCCTTCATCGCGTCCAGAAACAGGGCTTCTTCACCGTCATGCGTCGAGGCGGCGAGGTAGCATTTACGCAGGCCTTTGAAGCCCTCATGCATCCGGCGCAATTCAACATCATTGGCGGACGGCGGGGGCAGGGCGGATTTCAGGTTGCCGGCGCAGACCACCGGCTTGCCCATCAGATTGGCCAGCCGCCGGGCGGTATCCTCGTCGGCGGCAAGGACGGCGTCGAACCGGCCGACCAGCGCGCGGAAGGTCTGGTGAAAGCGTTGCCAGCCCTGGGCCGATTTCTCGGTCATGCGCGCATTCACCAGCGCACGCTTCGCGCCGGCCTTTTCCGCTTCCAGGATCAGATTGGGCCAGACTTCCCCCTCGCCGAAGATGCAGAGGCTGGGCCTCCAGTGACGGATGAACCGGCGGGCCGCGGCGGGCGTGTCTACCGGGGCCATTGTGTAGACGGCATTGTCCGGCAGCATCGGTCCCATCAGCCTGGCAGAGGTCTGCGTCTGGCTGGTGAACAGCAGCATCAGATCCGGCCGCTCGTCCAGCAAACGGTTGCCGAGTTCCAGCAGCAGGCGGCTTTCGCCGACGCTCGCGCCATGCAGCCAGACCAGCGCGCCATTATTGCGCAGCACCGGCAGGTGCCGGGCCATCCGCTCGTTCCGGCGCGAGAAGTCTTCCTTGCCCTGTTTGACCCGCGCACTCAGCACGAAGCCTAGGAAAGGCGAAAGCGCGCTGGTCAGGACGCGATACACATGGAGTGCAAAGGTCATTTGGGGGAAGGGTCCGTAGCTGTTTCCGATTTGCGGCCGCACAGCATATCAGCCCGGCGGGTCGCTTCATCAAGTCGTGCCTGCAATTCCGCGCGCAGGGCGTCAGGGTCTGCGGAGCGCGGGGCCGCTATCGGTGGCCCCAATATGATGGCGCCCTTCGTGAAGGGAAAGGGGATGATAAAGCGGTCCCACGTCTTCAGCCGCCAGCAGGGTGTGACAGACAGGGCATAGGGGACGATCGGCGCGCCGGCCCGCTGAGCGATCATGATCGCGCCGGGGCTGACCTGTTCGGCCGGGCCTCGGGGACCATCAGGGGTAATGCAGACCGCGCTGCCATTCTTCAGCAGGCGCGTGGCTTCGGCGATGGCGCGGGCACCACCCTTGTCCTTGCGCTTCCTCTTGTTGGCCGCAGAGCCCCTGATCGCTTGGAGATGAAGGTGGTCAATGGCGCGAGCCACCGCTTCACCGTCCGGCGAGAGCGAAACCAGCATGGCGGCGCGGTTCACCCGGTCTTTCCAATTACGGATGAAGCGGATCCAGCCGACAGGGAGGATCATGATGCGGGAGTGCCAGGAGGCCACGACAATGCCGTCATTCTGGCGCCACGCTTCGCGGGCGGCAGGGTCCACTTCGACTGTCCAGCGCACCGTGTGGGTCACCAGGGCCATCCATGCCCAGATCAGGCGGCCGAGGATGGCGGACACGGCAGGGGAACGAAACAGCGATTTCATCGCGCGGCTTATAGCGTGCTTTTCAGGAGGAACCACGCATTGTGGCAGGTGGCGCGGAACAGGAATGGTGGGCGATACAAGGTTCGAACTTGTGACCCCTGCCGTGTGAAGGCAGTGCTCTACCACTGAGCTAATCGCCCGTTCCGGAAAAAAAGCGGGGTTAATCTGACTGAGTCGCGAGGTCAAGCAGGGAAAGCCGAAGCGGGTGTAACCGGTTTCTGTCCCCCGATCAGGCTACAATCTCCGGGGAGTTGTGTGACATGCGAGTCATGGCTGCTATGCAAAGATATGCTGCAATGCATGGTTTGAGGCCCTGTGTTTCCCTGGGGAATTGCGGCGAAAGCAAGGCTGTCACCCATATGCGGGACAGGCGTGGTATAAGGGGTTTACTGTTTTTAGCAGGAACACTGTAAACATTGCAGGCGCCAAACACGAAGATGAACAGATGTTCAGTATGAACATCTGTTCATCTGGAAAGATTACATTGGTTTCATTCGAAATAAGTCTTGAGATTGCGCGCCAACATTGTCATTTTGCAGTCACAGACGACGAGCCGATCACGGTTCGCGAAAAGTAGACCCTAAGAAGGACAGGCACGGGCTCTAACAAGCCTGAATAACAAAAACGCCTGGAGAGAGAGAAAATGAAAGACTGGTGTGACGAAGAAGGCGCGAAGCGCCTGCGTGAGAAAATTGCTGCCTATTGGGCCGAGCGTGGCTACGAAGTGGATGTCGACCTGGTCGACGCTGGCTTTGTGCCTGCCATGCGCAGCGCCCGGACCGACGTGCGCAGCAACATGGTGAACGGCATGCCCCGCCGCCGGATCAATCCGGATGCGTCGGCGGCTCGTCCGAGCTACCGTCCGCGCGCTGAAGCGATTGCCTAACTGATCAGGCGCGAGAGCGCCGCAGGCAGCTGGGAATAGTGCGAGACGACGGCATCTGCCCCAATCGCTTCCACTGACTCCGCTTCATAGCCAAATGGCACAAATACGAAGGGCAGTCCGGCATTCCGGGCTGCCCTTTCGTCTGTGCGGCTATCCCCGACCATGATGGCGCGGGCCGGATCGCCCCCGGCGGCATGGATGGTGCGCACGATATGGTCTCCGTCCGGCTTTTTGGACGGTACGCTGTCGGCGCCGATGATGGCGGCAAATCGCGGCGCAAGCCCCAGCGCGTCCAGCAGCTTGTCGGAAAGGTCCTGCTTCTTGTTGGTGCAGACCGAAAGGATGGCGCCGTCTGCGGCCAGGCCATCCAGAATTTCCGGCGCCTGGTCGAACGGCCGTGAACCGATCGCGATGTGTTCTGAATAGTACACAAGGAAGCGATCGAAGAGGGCATCCAGATCAGGCTCCGAGGGCGTCAGGCCCTGATGTGACATGCCTTTCCGGATCATCGCCTTGGCGCCATGGCCGATCATTCCGGCGACCGTCTGAAGGTCCACCGTTTCAAGCCCGGCATGGTCCAGGACATGGTTCAGCGCGTTCAGCAGGTCGGGCGCGGTGTCCACCAGCGTCCCGTCGAGATCGAACACCACGCTCCAGCCGTTCAGCCATCCTGTCATGATTGCTCCAATTCCCGCTCGCCCCTCGCCTTGAATCGGCCTTTGATCTAGGCGAATGGGCATAAGAAAGCGAGAGGGCCCTGTCATGAGCCAGACATCCAGACCCCGCGCGGCAGTGATCCTCGCCGCTGGCAAGGGCACGCGGATGAAGTCGAGCCTGCCCAAGGTGATGCACCCGGTGGGCGGTCGGCCTATGGTCGAGTGGTCGATAGACCTGGCGCGACAGGCAGGCTGCTCGCAGATCGTCGTTGTGGCGCATCCCTCTCAGGGCCTGCTGATCGAACACATCGCCAGCCTGCCGGGCGATATCCCGGTCGTTTTCCAGGACCCGCCCATGGGCACAGGCCATGCTGTACGATGCGCAGCCGATGCGCTTAGCGGATTTAAGGGTGATCTTGTCGTGCTTTACGGCGACTCCCCGCTGGTTCCGGTGGACGCCATCGAGGAATTGTTTGCGTCGCTGGAAGAAGGCGCTGCCGTCGGCGTGCTCGGCTTCGACACGCATGAGCCGGGGCTCTATGGCCGTCTCATCACGTCAGGCCATGGCGAGTTGGAAGCCATTGTCGAGGCGCGCGAGGCGACGCCCGAGCAGCTGCTGGTCACGCTCTGCAATTCCGGCGTCATGGCCGCCGGAGCCGGCGACATGTTCCGCCTTCTGGAAGAGGTCACCAACGACAATGTCAAAGGCGAATATTATCTGACAGACCTTGTCGGTCTCGCCCGCGCAGAGGGCCATCGCTGCCAAGCCGTGCGGTGCGCTGAAGAAGACATGATCGGCTGTGATTCCAAGGCTGACCTTGCCGAAGCCGAGGCGGTCTTCCAGGCACGCCGCCGCAAACAGGCGCTGGAAGCCGGGGTGACGCTGATCGCGCCGGAAACCGTCTACTTCTCCTATGACACAGTGATCGAGCATGATGTGGTGGTCGAGCCGAATGTGGTGTTCGGCCCCGGCGTGACCGTGAAGTCCGGCGCGCAGATCCGGGCGTTCAGCCATCTCGAAGGCGCGCAGGTCGGACACCATGCCTCCGTCGGCCCGTTTGCGCGGCTGCGGCCGGGCGCAGTTCTGGATGAAGCGGCATTTGTCGGCAATTTCGTCGAGGTGAAGAATGTGCACATGGCCGAAGGGGCCAAGGCGAGCCATTTGTCCTATCTGGGCGATGGCGAGGTCGGTGCCGGTGCGAATATCGGCGCGGGCACGATCTTCTGTAACTATGATGGCTTCTTCAAACATCGAACGATCATCGGGGACGGGGCCTTCATCGGGTCCAATTCGGCGCTTGTGGCGCCGGTGAAGATCGGGGAAGGCGTCATCGTTGGCAGCGGCAGTGTCATCACAAGGGATGTCGAAGCCGGTTCGCTTGCGGTGGCCCGAGGAAAACAAGAGGAACGCAAGGGCTGGGCGACCGCGTTCCGGGAGAAAATGGCGGCGCGAAAGGCTGCAAGGAAAAAGGGCTGAGCATGGCAAACGAGCTGGAGAAGCAGAACGCGGCGGCCGCGGCGATGGAATTCGTCGAAGACGGCATGACCATCGGCCTCGGCACCGGCTCAACCGCGAAATATTTCGTCCAGATGCTCGCCGAGGAAATTGCCGACGGTCTGGTCGTGCGCTGTATCGAAACCAGTGAACAGACCCGCCGGCTGGCCGAGAGCCTTGGCGTGCCGCTGATCCCGTCCGAACAGATCGAGCGTATCCACCTCACCGTCGATGGCGCCGATGAGGTCGATGAGCATGGTTTTCTCATCAAGGGGGGCGGCGCGGCGCTGCTGCGCGAGAAGATTATCGCGAATGCCAGCGATCACATGGTCGTGATTGCCGATCCGTCGAAACAGGTCGAGCGGCTCGGCAAGTTCCCCTTGCCGGTGGAGGTGACGCCTTTCGGCTACACGATCACCGCGAAGAAAGTTTACGATGCGCTCTGCTCAAGCGGGATCGACCGTCCGCGCGTGGAATTACGGGCCCAGCCGGGCGGCCGGCTCGTCATGACCGATGGCGGAAACTACATCCTGGACTGCCACTGCCAGCGGATTCCGGACGCGGAATCGATGGCTGCGCGCCTCTCCAGCGTGCCGGGTGTCGTCGAACACGGATTGTTTATCGGCATCGCCCGGACGGTCATTATCGGCAATGAAGCCGGGGCCACGGTGTTTGAATTCTGACCCTGCGCGCCCATATGCGCCCGCAGACACGCACACGACTTTCAAGGATACGACCATGGCTGAGCACGCTTACGACTTCGACCTGTTTGTGATCGGAGGCGGCTCCGGCGGAGTGCGCGCGGCGCGCATCGCAGCCATCGCCGGCGCGCGTGTCGGCCTTGCAGAAGAATACCGGATGGGCGGCACCTGCGTGATCCGCGGCTGTGTGCCGAAGAAATTCATGGTCTATGCCAGCCAGTATGGGAAGGACATCGAGAAGTCGGCCGGCTATGGCTGGCGCGTGGGGGATGTCTCGTACGATCACGGAACATTTGCTGCGGCGATGCATGCCGAAGTGGACCGCCTGTCGGGCATCTATTTCCGCAACCTCAAAAATGCCGGCGTGGAAATTTTCGAGCAGCGCGCCGAGTTCGTGGATGCGCACACCGTCCGCCTGAAAAATAGCGGCAAGACGATCACCGCAGAAAAGATACTCATCGCTGTGGGCGGTGCCCCGTGGCGCCCATCCGAGGAAGAGCTGCCGGGTATTGAGCACACGATTACCTCCAATGAAGTCTTCCATCTGGAAGACCTGCCGAAACATGTCGTCATCGCTGGCGGCGGCTATATCGCGGTCGAGTTTGCGCACATTTTTGCCGGGCTCGGCGTGCCGACCTGCCTGGTCTATCGCGGTGAGGAAGTGCTGCGCGGCTTCGATGCCGATGTGCGCACCGCTGTACATGAAGGCCTGAAAGAAGCGGGCGTACGCGTTGTAACCGGCGCGGTGCTCGACAAGATCGAAAAGCGCGACGGCGAAGACCTGCCGCTTCACATCACGCTTTCCAGTGGCAATCATATCGATGCCGATGTTGTGCTGATGGCCGTTGGACGCCGCCCGAACACGGAGGGGCTTGGCTGTGAGGCGGCCGGGATCGAACTGGATGACAATGGCGCCGTCAAAGTCGACGAATGGTCAAAGACCAATGTCGACAATGTCTGGGCTGTCGGCGACGTGACCGACCGCGTCGCACTGACGCCGGTGGCCATTCGGGAAGGCCACGCCTTCGCCGACACGGAGTTTGGTGGTAATCCCTGGCATTTCGATCATTCGGACATTGCGACGGCGGTCTTCTCACAGCCGGAAGTTGGCACGGTCGGCCTCAGCGAAGCCGATGCCCGCAAAGCCCATGGCGCGGACATCGATATTTACAAGACGAACTTCAAGCCGATGAAAAATGCGCTGAACGGCGACACCAGCCGTGTGCTGATGAAGCTGGTCGTGCGCGCGTCGGATGAGAAAGTTCTGGGCGTCCACATGGTCGGCGATGATGCCGCCGAGATCATCCAGGCCATCGGCATCGCCATCAAGATGGGCGTCACCAAGCCGGACTTCGACCGTACCTGCGCGGTCCATCCGTCGGTGGCCGAGGAACTGGTGACGATGCGCACGAAATGGGTGCCGGAGGTGGCGACCAACGCCTGACGCGGTAACGCGTCATGTGGTTTTGTCGCGCAAGTATCCGTTCGCAATCGAAGCCGATTGCTCCTTACTTGCTTTAGTGCGTCTCGTCGCAGAGCGTCTTCAGTTCCAGCGCAATCGTTTTCAGGCTCTCGCGGATCTGTTTCAACCCCCCGCCGCGGCCGGAATGGATCACCAGCTGCTTCCAGGGCGGCTGGCCCTCCTGCGGTGGCTTCACGGCAAAATGCTTTGACCGGGGCAGGGCGGACTTCAGCAGCGCTTTGGAAAGCGGGAAGCCGGCGGCTTCATCGAACGCGCCATTGCGGGCATCGGCCTCGAAGGTCGACTGTTCCGACCGGCTGACCGCATTGAAGAGAACCGACAGGGCAGGCCGCTTGCCGACCGGGATCTGCGTGCGCACGACCTGGTTCAGCAGCTTCACCCCGCGCAGGGAGTAGACGTCGGTGTGCATTGGCGCCAGCACACGGTCTGCCGCCTCCAGCGCGCAGCGGGTGAGAAATGTCGCGTTGGGGTTCGTGTCAAACACGATCAGGTCGTATTCGCTGCGATAGAAGTCCACCTGGCGCAGGAAGTGGCGCTTGATCTGTTCCAGCGCGTCATTGTCGGTGGCAAAGGCATATTTCGAGATTTCAAACTGGCCCGAGATGATGTCGAACCGGCCGGGCGGGCTGTTGCCGTCTGCCATCAGGTCATGGACCAGATAATCGCGCGCCACCGGCGCAAAAGGTTCCGTCGACAGGCTCAGCCAGTGTTCGGCCGGGCTTTCTGCATTCCGCGTGTGCAGGCGCGAGCGTTCGAAGAGGGAAATGACCGACCGGTCCGCCGCCGCGCTCTCATCCGCGACATCCATTTCATAGAAGGTCTGAGTGAGATTGTATTGCGGATCGAGGTCGATCAGCAGGATCCGCCCGCCCGACATGGCGTGCCACGTGCCGAACACCTGAGCGGAAACCGTCGTCTTGCCGACCCCGCCCTTGAGGTTCATCACCGCGATGACCGGGCATTTCTTCTTGTAGGCGTCCAGGGTCTCCTGAACCAGCTGCGTCAGACCGTCCGGCGTGGTGCTGGACAGGCGCAGATGTGGCTGGACTTCCTGTTTGAAGAAGCCGTTCATCCGCGCCTTGTCGATCTGGTAAGGGATCAACGGCAGGCCCCGGGCCTTGGCGCGCTCGATATCCTGCCGGACGGCTTTTGAGCGCACCGATGTGGCCGAAACCAGCACAATCATCGCGAAGGCATCATCGATGTCGCGATTGTTACGATCGCGGTCGTTATCGTCGTCCGGCGCGAATTTCACCGGGATCGACTCCGCCCGCATCGCTTCGTGAAGCTTCAGCAGGTCGTCGAGGTCCAGCGTGGAGTGGGCGATGTAGACGTGAGACATGATCTCGCGGCGGTCCCTTCAGGCTTGCCTCAGGTCCTGACTACCTAAGGCGTGACACGGTGATTCCGCCAGCGTTGTGCTGTCAAATTGTGGTGAAACTTGAGCGATCGCCTGCCATGTGATTAATGCGGCCATCAATGGAGCGTAAGATGAGCAACTGGACCCCTTCCGACTGGCGCGAACTGCCGGCGAAGCACATCCCGGAGGATTACCCGGATACTGCAGCACTTGCTGCAGCAGAGGCCCGTCTGCGCTCATTTCCGCCGCTGGTTTTTGCCGGGGAAGCCCGACGCCTGAAAACCCGCCTGGCCGAAGTGGCCGCGGGCGATGCCTTCCTGTTGCAGGGCGGCGATTGCGCGGAAAGCTTCAAGGAATTCCATCCGGACAACATCCGCGACACGTTCCGCGTGATTCTGCAGATGGCCGTCGTGCTGACCTTCGCCGCCGCAAAGCCTGTGGTGAAAGTGGGCCGGATTGCCGGCCAGTTCGGCAAGCCGCGCTCTGCCCCGATCGAGACGATCGATGGCGTCACGCTGCCGTCCTACCGGGGCGACAATATCAACGGCATGGATTTCACGCCGGAAGCCCGCATTCCCGACCCGGATCGCCTGATCCAGGCCTACTCCCAGTCGGCAGCGACGCTGAACCTGCTGCGCGCATTCAGCCAGGGTGGCTATGCCAGCCTCGCCAATGTGCACCGCTGGATGCTTGGCTTTGTGGACCGCAGCTCTCAGGGCGAACGCTATGAGAAGCTGGCGGACCAGATCTCTGCCTCTCTGCGCTTCATGGAAGCGGTCGGCCTGAATGCCGAAACCGTGCCCCAGATGGCGCAGGTAGAGTTCTACACCAGCCACGAAGCCCTTCTGCTCGGCTATGAGGAAGCGCTGACCCGCATCGATTCCACGTCTGGCGACTGGTACGACACGTCGGCCCACATGCTGTGGATCGGCCACCGGACCCGTCAGGTGGATCATGCCCACGTCAATTTCTGCAAGGGGATCAAGAACCCGATCGGCATCAAGTGCGGCCCCGGCATGGAGCCGGACGAGCTTGTCCGCCTGATCGAGACGATCAACCCGACAGACGAAGCCGGCCGGATCACGCTGATCTCGCGCTTTGGCTCCGAGGGCGTGGAGCAGGGACTGCCGCCGCTGGCGCGTGCCGTGAAGGCAAGTGGCCGGACGGTGGTGTGGTCCTGCGATCCGATGCACGGCAACACGCTGAAGACCGACTCCGGCTTCAAGACACGCCCGGTGGATCGCATTCTCTCCGAGGTGCGCCAGTTCATCGACGTCATGAATGCCGAAGGCTGTTACCCAGGCGGGGTCCATTTTGAGATGACCGGCCAGAATGTCACCGAATGTATCGGCGGCGCTCAGGCGATCTCCGAGGACGACCTTTCCAGCCGCTACCACACGCACTGCGATCCGCGACTGAACGGTGAGCAGGCGCTGGAGCTGGCCTTCCTGGTGGCAGAGAAGCTTCAGGCGCTCGGCAACGGCAAGGACTCGGCCCGCAAGGCTGGCTGACGCACCCTATTTTACCGGCTGAAAAGCCGGGTGCGACAGCCCAATCCATCTCCTTCAGGAGACGGAAATTTTACAAGGCCGGAACTGATCCGGCCTTGCTTCGCACACCATAATTCAACAAGACACACGGCCCGGCGTATGACGCCGGGCAGAGGGTATTCCAATGCGGAGCATGAACTGGCCGGCCTGGGTCCGGCTTGGGGACATTATTGATTTGTTGCGCCTGTCGGTGCCCATCGCGATCTCCCGGATGGCGATGATGCTGATGAGCATGACGGACGCGGTTGTGCTGGGACAGTTTGCACCCGGCGAGCTGCCGTTCGTGCTGAACTCCTGGCTGCCCATGGGCGTCACGCTGGGCTTCAGCATGGGCATTCTGATCGGGGTGCAGGTCCTGACGTCCGAAATGCTGGGCGTCGGACGGCATGCCCAGTCCGGACGGATCTTTCGCCGGGGGCTGGTTGCGGCCGTTGTGCTGGGCGTCGCGCTGCTGGGACTGGTGGTTCTGATTGCAGACCCCTTGTTCTATTGGCTGTTCGTCGAGATTGCGCCTGTCTCGGAGTCGACCGACCTCGCCAATCCTGAATATGTCGCGGCATCGACGGCGTCGGTTACGCACATTATGGCGTTGGCCCTCCCGGGCTTCACTATTTCGACCGTGTGCGGTCTCTACCTGGAAGCGCTGCGCCGCCCCACGCTGGTGGCGATCATCAGCTATGGCGGTGTTCTGTTGAACATCGTTCTGGACCTTGCCTATGTCGGCGGCTTCTGGGGCTTGCCTCAGATGGGCGCGGAAGGCGTTGCCATCGCGACGACCGGCTCGCGCTATGCGATCGCCGTGGCGATGTTCATTGCCGTCATCTTCCTGACCCCGGCTTTCCGGGCATCGCCGAAAGCGGAGCCGGGCGAAGCGCTGCGCCAGTTCGAGGTCGGTATCGGTTCGGCCATTTCCAACGTGGCCGAATGGGGCGGGTTCAACCTGACCTTCACGATCGCGACCTGGATCAGCCTGGCCGCCAACACCGTGTACGGATACACGATCCAGCTCGTCGGCTTCTGCTTCATGTTTTACATGGGTATCGCTTCGGCCACGAGTGTCCGGGTTGCGGAAGCCTTCGGGCGTGGCAACCGGGAAGAGGTGGTCAATGCGGGACGGCTCGGTGTGGCGGCCACGATCCTGACGGGTGTGACGCTCGGGCTTGGTCTCGTGATCTTCAACCATCCGCTGTCCGTGCTGCTGGTGAAGCATGATGCCGTGATCGATGGGGTGCAGATCGCACCGGCGATTGCGTCGCTTCTGTTCCTGGCCGCCGTGATGACCCTGTTTGACGGGCTTCAGGCCACGGCGTCCTTCGCGCTGCGGGCGCAGGAGATCGTCTGGTCGCCGAGCCTGATCCATATCGGCTCGTTCTTCCTGGTGATGCTGCCGTCCTGTTACTGGTTCGGCATCGTGCAGGGGCACGGGGCGAAAGGCATGATGGAAGGCGCCCTGATCGGTGTGTTCGTGGCGGGTACGCTGCAGACCCTGATGCTGGAATTGAAAGCGGCGCGTCCCCTGAAGGGACACGCCGCCTGAATTCTCTACTTGTTCCGGTAACGGATGACCGGTTCTAGAGATCCTTCATTGCGGAGGCCGGCTTGAAGGAAGCCGATGTCTTCTCCGGGATCTTGATCGGTTCACCGGTTGCCGGGTTGCGGCCGGTGCGGGCATTGCGGGTTTTCGGCGCGAATGTGCCGAAGCCTGCGATGGCGACCTGCTTACGCGATTTCACCGCGTCAGCGATCGTGTCGAATACAGCATCAACGGCCTTGCCGGCGTCGCTTTGCGACAGACCAGAAGCAGCGGCCACTGCCTTCGTAAGTTCACCCTTGTTCATACGGGTTCTCCTCTGAGTTAAACGGCGATGCCCCGCCGTTGGTTCGACTAGTCCACGATTCGGAAACCCTGAACACGCCGGATTCCCAATAAACACGGGCTATACGCCCGGAATCCAGCCCTCTTCGGCCTTAATTTTCGTGTTTTCTGCCGGTTCCAGGCTTTTGGCTGTGGAAAATGCAGCTGAAAGCGCCCCTTTTTGGTCGAGAGACGCATAGAAATGCGCAATTTCGCGAACCTGGGCCGCATCCAGCGTTTCGCCGGATTCGGGCTTTGCCTTGGTCAATGAGGGGTAAATCTCGGTCATGACCACGCTCACATCAGTGAGCGTTTCCTCAGTCATGGGCTCTGCCGGGTCGAATTCGAACGGCCAGATCCGGGCGCCCGGCCAGGCTTCGCGCAGGGCATGGACATGCGGAATCCCGGTCAGGGACTGGCTGCCGACGCTGCCTGTATAGGCGAGCTGCCAGACCGATTTCGGCTGGCCCAATTTGTTGTCGCGCAGATAGGCCTCGACGAGCCGGTATTCCGGCAAGGAGGCGTCGCCGAAGTCAGGCTTCGTACTGCCCAGCGTGGAGACCACATCGCGCGCCGGGGCGCCCCAAAACGGATACGGCCCTTTCGAGACGGCATAGTTCATGCCGGCTGCGATGGCGTAGCGGGCGTTGGAATTGTCCGGCTTGTCCTTGAGCTTGGAAGCGAGATGTTCGTGCATCGCCTGCCATGGCGCCTTGCCGTCCAGCTTCAGGCCGAGGGCCTCCGCCGTGCCGGCCGGATAGCCGAGCGAGAAGTCAAATCCCAGAAGGACACGGTCGCCGCGCTTCGTCAGCTTGCCGACCATGTCCTCCAGGAATTCGCGGGCCTTCAGACGCGTTTCAATATTCACGGCGCGGAACTGCAGCTTGAGGCGTGCATCCTTGGCCAGGATGCCAATCCAGATCGAATTGGCCCCGGTCACGGGCTTTGACGCCGCGCTCCAGTCCACCATGATATATGCGTCGAAGAGAGCCGCCATGACTATCCCAGTTTAACAAGCATCTTGCCGGTGTTGGCACCGCTGAAGAGACCGATAAAGGCGTCCGGCGCCTTGTCGATTCCCTCCATCACCGTTTCCTGGAATTTCATCTGCCCTGCCGCGATCCATTTGGCCATATCCGCAAGGAAGGCTGGCTGCATGTCGGCATGCGTGGAGACGATGAAGCCCTGGATCTTCAGCTGTTTGCCGACGACCTGAATGATGTTGGGCGGGCCAACTGGCGTGCCGGTCTCATTGTACTGGGCGATCATCCCGCATTCGGCGAAGCGTGCCATTGGGCGGGCGACTTCGATGGCAGCGGTCAGGTGATCGCCGCCTACATTGTCGAAATAGACGTCGATGCCTTTTGGTGCGGCTTCCTTCAGGGCGGCGACGAGCCCTTCAAGGCCCTTGGCCTGTTTGTAGTCGATCACATGATCGGCGCCGAGCGACTTCACGAAGGCGCACTTGTCCGGTCCGCCAGCCGAGCCGATGACGGTGCAGTTCTTGATCTTGGCGATCTGCACCACGGTAGAGCCGACTGCGCCGGCTGCGCCGGAGACGAAGACCGTGTCGCCTTCTTTCAGTTCAGCGACCCGCAGGATGCCGGCATAGGCGGTCAGGCCCGGCATGCCCGCGACGCCGAGGAAGGCACTGTCGGGCAGGCCGGTATCGCTGGGCAGCTTCACCGCCATGGCACTTGCCGGATCGCCGACCCAGGCCGTACGCCAGCCATTCATCGACTGGACGAGGTCTCCGACCTGGAAGTCCGGATTGTTGGAGGCTGTCACCCGGCCGACGGCGCCGCCGGTCATGGTTTCGCCGATCTGGAAGGGCGGGACATAGCTTTCGCGGTCATACATGCGGCCGCGCATATACGGGTCGACCGACATCCAGGAATTCTGCACCTGGATTTCACCGGGGCCCGGCTCGCCGATCTCGACCGTTTTCTTCTCGAAGTCTGCCTGCTCTGGCAGGCCGACCGGGCGGCGGGCGAGGCCCCATTCCGTTGATGTAAGTGTAGCCATTCGTGATTCCTCCTGCTTGGTTTCTTATGTTTGTCTTGGGCCCTAGTTGGGCGTGAATACCGGCGCTGTGAAGGGGCAACTGACAAGAAAGCGACTGCGGCAGGGCTGTGCCACAGCCTTGATGCTTCGGCAGTTGGGTGCCATGCCGGAGGGGACAGAGGGCTAGGATATGACGAAGCTGAAAGTGGGCGTCGCGGGCGCCGGAGTGTTCGGAAACTATCACGCGCAGAAGGCTGCCGCATCGGTCCGGACCGATCTGATCGGTGTCTATGACATCGACCTGCCTCGCGCGACGCGTATCGCTGAGCAGTTCGGCGCGAAGGGCTTCGACGACTATGCCGCCTTCCTGGACGCGTGCGATGCGGTTGTGATTGCCGTGCCCGCCACCTGGCACGAGGCTCTGGCCCGTCAGGCGATCGAGGCGCACCGACATGTTCTGTGCGAAAAGCCGCTGGCGCTGACCGGCAAGGCCGCGCGTTTCCTCGCAGACGAGGCCGCCGCGCATGGCCGTATCCTCCAGGTGGGGCATCAGGAACGTTTCGTCGCCAGGGCGATGGGCGTGCTGGCGATTGAGGAAGCGCCGCTTCTGCTGGAATCGGTCCGCTCCGGTCCGCCTGCACCGGACAATCGCGCGGGCGATGTGTCGGTCATCTGGGATCTGATGATCCACGACCTGGACCTCGCGGCGATGATGCTGGGCAATGAGTTCACCGGCGTGAGCGCCACAGGGCGCCGCGTCCACTCGGCCCATATCGATGAGGCGACGGCAGAGTTCACCTATGCCGCGGGCGGCAAAGCCCGCCTGACGGCCAGCCGCGCCGCCAGCGAGCGCCAGCGCAGCATGCATGTCGTTTATCCATCGGGCGAAATCTCCATCGACTTCCTTACCCGTAAGGTGGAGAACTCGACGCCTTACGCGATCAAGGTCGACATCTCCGCCGAACTGCCCGATCCGCTGGGCGCTGCCGATGAAGGCTTCTATGCCGCCTGTCTCGGCCTCGCCCGCAGCCCGGTTCCGGCGCATGGGACGGTCGGAGCGGTCGCGATGGCGGAAGCCGCCGAAGCCGACATTCTGGCAAAGATCGACGCCTGATCAGGCGTCGCCGCGCCGGGCGGCCTGTTTCGGATCATGCTTCGGGGCCGGGGCGAGACGCATGACTTCGGTCTGGAAACGCTCATCATCACCATCCAGCAGGAAGGGCAGGGCGCTGCCGATTGCGTCGATCATCGGTTCGAACCATTGCAGGTCTGCCTTGGTGAAGTCCGACAGGACGTGCGGCATGACCATGGCCTTGTCGCCGGGATGACCGATACCGATCCGCACACGGCGGAAGCTTTCACCGAGATGCGCCATCATCGAGCGCACGCCATTATTACCCGAATGCCCGCCGCCGCGCTTCACGCGAAGGCGCCCGGGCGCAAGGTCGATCTCGTCATAGAAGACGGTCACGTCATCGGCGGGGCGTTTGTAGAATTGCAGGATCTTGGAGAGCGCGCGGCCGGTTTCGTTATAATAGGTCTGCGGTTTGACCAGCAGGACTTTCTGCCCGCCGACATTGCCTTCCGCGATCAGGCTTTCGAATTTCGAACGCCACGGCCCGAAATTGTACCGCGCATGTAGTGCGTCCAGCAGGATGAATCCGGCATTGTGCCGGTTCTTTGCATAGCGGTCGGTGGGGTTTCCCTGTCCGGAAAGGATCAACATGAGGAATGCGCCTCCTGCCGGGGCTTAGGGGTAAAAGTGAGCGGCCCGCCTGGCAACATAGGACAGGCGGGCCGCACGTTAAAGGATGGAAGGGAAGAAGTCTTAGTCTTCTTTCTCTTCGCCGCCTTCTTCTTCAGCGCCTTCTTCCTCTGCCGCCTCTTCGTCGGTGGCTTCCTCGACCTTGGCCGTGCGGCCGGCGATCGTGGCGATGGTGAAGTCGCGGTCGGTGATGGTCGGCTCTGCATCCGACGGCAGCGTGATGTTGGAGATCTTCACGTTGTCGCCGATTTCCAGTTCGGAAACATCGGCTTCGAGCGATTCCGGAATGTGGCCGGCCGGAACCAGCAGTTCGACCGTGTGGCGCACCACGTTGAGCGTGCCGCCCTTTTTGAGGCCCGGGGAGACCTCTTCACCGACGAAGTGAACCTGCACTTCGACCTTGATCTGCTGCTTGGCGTCGACGCGGAACAGGTCCACGTGCATCGGCTGGTCGGAGACCGGGTGCAGCTGGATCGCCTGCGGGATCACCAGCTGTTTCTCGCCCTTGTGGACCAGCGTCGCGGTCGAAGACAGGAAGTGGCCGGTTTCGATGGCCTTCTGAACTTCGTTGCGCTTCAGGCTGATCGCCACCGGATCCTGGCCGCCGCCATAGAGGACGCCCGGCACCAGGCCTTGCTTGCGGGCCGCACGGGCGCCGCCGGAGCCGATGCGCTCACGCAGTTCGACATTGAAGCTAATCTGTTGTTTTGACATTATTTTTCCTTTCGCCCTCGACTCCGCCCCGCCGTTCCGCTGGGGTGAGAAGCTGACACGCACGGCCTCGCGCCGCCGTTTCTGAAGGCGCGCAGGTAGCCCATAAGCCCTGTATTGGCAAGGCTTTCGGACATGTGGCGCATTCCCCGACCAAGGGCGGAACCTCCCCGGTTCCATCCTCCGACCAAGGTCTGGGGTGGCCGCCAGCCGAAATCGCGTAAACTGGTGAAAAGAATACGGGAGGAAAAGATGCTGAAAGCGCATGTGATGATGGCCTTTGGCCTGTTGATGGCCGCGATCTATGCGGTGCGTCTGGCGTCGGGCTTCAGCCTGTCGGACGGGTTTGGCCTCGGCGAGGCTTACCTGATCGGTGGTCTGGGGCTGGCCGGGGCACTGCTGTGGAGCGGCTGGAAAGAACGCCGCTATGCCAGGCGGATCCGGCAGGAAAGCTAAGACCAAAGTGGGGCTGTCTGAGGCGGCCCTTTTGCGTCAGCGTACAAATCGCGGCTGCCGCACCCAGACAAGAAGAACGGCCACAGAAGCCGGACACGGCATTGGCCAGCAAGGCCCGGTAAGGGGCTCCAACAAAGGTCAAAGGGAGGAAACGGAAACAATGACTCACAATATCAAAGAGATTGATGCGAAGGGGTATTGGCGCGACGTCGTCAAGCTGACCCTGAGCCTTCTCGCCATCTGGTTCGTGGTCTCATACGGCGCAGGCATCCTGTTCCGGACGGTGCTCGACCAGGTATCGATTGGCGGCGCGCCCCTGGGATTCTGGTTCGCACAGAACGGATCCATCTACGTCTTCGTGGGGCTGATTTTCTACTACTGCCGGGCAATGAACCGCCTGGAGAAGAAATACGGCGTGGAGGCCTGAGACGATGGGCGGCGAGGAATTCTGGACCTATTTCTGGGTCATCCTGACTTTCGGGACCTATATCGGCATTGCGCTCTGGGCGCGGGCCGGTTCGACCGACGACTTCTATGTCGCCGGACATGATGTTCACCCCATGGTCAACGGCATGGCCACGGCGGCCGACTGGATGTCGGCGGCCTCCTTCCTGTCGATGGCGGGCCTGATTGCCTTTATGGGGTATGGCGGCTCGGTCTACCTGATGGGCTGGACCGGCGGCTATGTCCTGCTAGCTTTGTTGCTGGCGCCATTCCTGCGCGAGTTCGGCAAGTTTACCGTGCCGGACTTTGTGGGCGACCGGTATTACTCGACCACGGCCCGCCTGATCGCGGTCGTCTGTGCCCTGTTTGTCTCGTTCACCTATATCGCCGGACAGATGAAAGGCGTGGGCGTGGCCTTCTCGGGCTTCCTTGGCGTTGAGTTCAACACCGGCATCATGGTCGGCATGGCGATCGTTTTCGTCTACGCGGTGCTCGGCGGCATGAAAGGCGTGACCTACACCCAGGTGGCGCAATACTGTGTGCTGATCTTTGCCTATACCGTCCCGGCGATCTTCATGTCGCTGATCGTTACCGGCAATCCGATCCCGCAGCTGGGCTTCATCTCCAATGTGAAGGGCGAAGACATCTCCATGCTGGAGAAGCTGAACACCGTCGTGACGGATCTCGGCTTCATGGAGTACACGCAGACGGACAAGTCCATGATCGACATGTTCGCCATTACCGGCGCGCTGATGTTCGGCACGGCGGGTCTGCCGCACGTGATCATCCGCTTCTTCACCGTGTCGAGCGCTGGTGCGGCCCGCGTGTCGGCCGGCTGGGCGCTGGTGTTCATCGCGCTGCTCTACACGACCGCTCCGGCTGTTGCATCGCTGGCCCGTCTCAACTTCATCGATACGGTGAATGAGGCGACCTATATTGCCAGCGATGCCGATTATGATGCCGAAGCGGCCACGATCATTGCCGATGGCGGCAAGCCGATCCCGAAATGGTTCAAGGACTGGGAAAAGATCGGCCTGCTGGAAGTCACCGACAAGAATGGCGACGGCGTCGTGCAATACCGGGCAGGGGACGACAATGAAGTCACCAAGCTCGACCGCGACATCATCGTGACGGCCAACCCCTCCATTGCGGGCCTTCCGGCCTGGGTGATCGGGCTTGTCATCGCGGGCGGCCTTGCGGCGGCTCTGTCGACGGCGGCCGGCCTCCTGATGGTGATCTCATCCGCAGTCAGCCACGACCTTTGCCGGCGGACCTTCTTCAAGGGCATGACCGACAAGCAGGAATTGCTGACTGCACGGGGGGCCGCCGCAGGCGCGGTGATCCTCGCCGGGATCATGGGGATGAACACGTCCGCTCTCGGCTTTGTGGCGCAGGTGGTGGCCTTCGCCTTCGGCCTCGCGGCGGCGTCGCTGTTCCCGGTCATTGTGCTTGGCATCTTCTGGAAACGGATGAACCGGGAAGGCGCGATTGCGTCGATGCTGACCGGTCTCATCACCACCTTCTGGTACATCTATCACTTCAAGTTCGTGGACACCGACTCCTCGCACTGGTGGCTGGGTGTCTCTCCGGAAGGGATCGGCTTCGTCTTCATGTTCCTGTCGCTGGCTGTCGGTGTCGTGGTTGCCCTGATAACCGCCCCGCCACCGCAGGACATCCAGGACCTGGTGGAAGACATCCGCGTGCCCGGAACCAGAACGGCACACGGCATTGCCGATGCGGAGATGCTGCCCGACTAGACGGCAGCCGCCTGCAACCTTCCTGAACTGGGCGGTCCGAGGCAGCGGACCGCCCTTTTTCATCTCCGGTTTCATGTTCTGGCCCCCGACCATGGGAGAACTTGCCAGACGGGCGTTTGCCGGGCGAAGATCAGCGCTTGAGGAGTTTTGTCCATGCCGGTCTGGCTGATTGTTGGGGCAACGGGGCTTTATGTGCTCGGCTTGTTTGCCATCGCCTGGCGCGGCGACCGGCGGGCGCTGGAGCCGTCGGCAACCCACAGCCCGTACATCTATGCCCTGGCGTTGGCAGTATATTGTACCTCCTGGACCTTTTTCGGCGCGGTCGGCACGTCGGCCACGAATGGCTGGGACTATTTCGCGATTTACCTTGGCCCGGCGCTGGTCTTCCTGTTCCTGCCGGACCTGATCCGCCGGATCGGGGATGTTGCCCAGCGGGAGAGCATCTCGTCGCTGTCGGATTTCCTGTCGGCCCGATATGGCAAGAGCCGCGGCGTCGGGGCCCTGGCGGCGCTGGCGGCAGTGGCCGGCAGCCTGCCTTATATCGCCCTTCAGCTGAAATCGGTGGGGATGAGCTTTCAGGCGCTGGCCTATGGCGCGGAGAATGCCGGTGGCCGCCCGGCCAGCCAGACCGTGCTGTTCACGGCGCTCGCCATGGGCGTGTTCGCCATCCTGTTTGGCGCACGCCAGTCAGACGCGACACGCCGCAATGCCGGTCTGATGCAGGTGCTGGCGCTGGAGGCGGTCATCAAGATCGTCGCCCTGGTGGCCGTTGCCGCGCTCTCCCTGTCGCTGATCACATCGCCGGACATCCAGGTGCCGGCGCATGCGACCGAGCCTTTTTCGGGGGGCGTCCTGTCACAGCGGATGATCACGACCACGATCCTGTCCATGTGCGCGATTATCTGCCTGCCGCGCCAGTTCCACGTCGCGGTGATCGAGCGGCGGGACCGGCGCGAGGTGAAGACCGCGCGGATCGTGTTCGTGGCCTATCTCGCCCTGACCAGCGCGGTGGTGATCCCGATCACGATCGCGGGCCTGTCGACTTTGGGCGGTGACGTCCCGCCGGACCTCTTCGTGCTCGACCTGCCGCTGGCGCATGACAATGGTTTGCTGGCCCTGTTCGTCTTCCTGGGCGGTTTCTCGGCGGCGACCGGCATGGTGATCGTCTCCAGCGTGGCGCTCTCCACCATGGTGACGAATGACCTGATCGTGCCGGCGGTGATGCAGACCGGCCGCTTCTCCAGTCTGGGTGGCAATTCCGGCGCGCGCCTGACGATGATCCGCCGGGGCGTGATCATCGTCATCGTGCTCTGCGCCTATGGCTATTACCGGCTGGCCGGGACGGGCGAAGCGCTGGCGCAGATCGGCCTCCTCTCCTTTGCTGCGGCGGCCCAGTTCGCGCCGGGCCTGATCGGCGGCGTCTACTGGCGCAGCGGTCGGCGGGCAGGGGTCGTCTGGGGGCTGGTGCTCGGGATGGGGCTCTGGGCCTATACGCTGTTCCTGCCGGCGATCCTGCAGCATGACCCGATGGCGGCCGCCGTGCCGGGCTGGCTGGATCCGCATGCCCTGCTGGGGGCGCGTTTCGATGACAGCCTGATCCATGGCGTCGTGTGGAGCCTTGGTGCCAATATCGCCGCCTATATCATCCTGTCGCTGCGCGCGCGCGAGCGTCTGCGCGACCGGGTCCAGTCCTCTGTCTTTGTCGGTGACCCGGAGCCGCGCGGCCAGACGGATCCCGGCTCGGCTGACCCTGTTGCGGCGGTAACACCTAACGGGCTGAAGACGCTGGCCTCACGTTTCCTGAACCCTGAAGCCGTGGAACACGCTTTTGCGGATTTCGGGCGGGTCTCCGGCGTGCCCGCATCCGGTGATGGCCCGGCGGACTGGGGGCTTGTTCAGCGGACGGAACGGTTGCTCGCCTCGGCGCTGGGCGCTTCGTCGGCCCGGGTCGTGCTGGCCTCCGCCATCGGTGGCAACCAGGTCGCCCTGCGCGATGTGCTCTCCATGCTGGACCACAAGACCCAGGCCGAGCGGTTCGACCGGCACATGCTGCAATCCATGCTGGAGAATATCTCGCAGGGGATATCGGTGGTGGATTCAGACCAGCGCCTTGTCGCGTGGAACACCGCTTATCTGGACCTGTTCCATTACCCGAACGATCTCGTGGCCGTCGGCACGCCGGTGTCGAAACTGATTGAACACAATCTGAAGTCCGGCTGGATCGATGGCGATCCGGCAGAAGAGGCCCATCGCCGTGTGGCGCACATGAAGGCGGGGCGCCAGCACACTTATGAACGGCGCAATCCCGATGGGCGCTTCCTGCGTATCGTCGGCAACCCGACGCCGGGCGGCGGCTATGTCACGACCTTCACCGACATCACGGAAGACAAGCTGCGCGAACGCGCCCTGATCGAGGCAAACGAAACGCTGGAGACACGGGTTCGCGAACGCACGCAGGACCTTGAAGACATGGCGCAGGATCTGGATCTTGCCCGCCGCGATGCCGAAGGGGCGAATGCTTCCAAGACACGTTTCCTGGCGGCGGCGAGCCACGATCTGCTGCAGCCGCTGAACGCCGCGCGCCTGTTCCTTGGCTCCATCCGGGCGGACGATCAGGGGCAGGGGCTCGTCTCCCGTGCGGACAAAGCCATTCAGTCTGCGGACGAGCTGATCCGCGGCCTGCTGGACATATCCCGTCTCGACCATGGCAGCATTGCGCCGAAGCCAGCGCAGCTGCCCATTGGCCCCTTGCTGGAGGATCTGGTGGAAGAGGCCATGCCGATGGCAGAGCAGGCAGGGATCGGCATCCGCATTGCGCCCACCAGCCTTGTCGTGGAGGCAGACCCGGACTTCCTGAAGAGCATCCTGCGCAACTTCATCTCCAACGCCCGGCGCTATACGCGCGAAGGCGCGGTGCTGGTCGGGGCGCGGCGGCGTGGAAACATGGCGCGGATCGAGGTGTGGGATACGGGGCCGGGCATTCCCGCAGACAGTTTGCCGCTGGTGTTCGAGGAGTTCCGGCGCTTCGAGGATACCGACAATACAGGCATCCGGGGCGCGGGCCTCGGCCTGCCGGTGTCCAAACGCCTTGCCGACCTGATGGAGGCTGACATCAATATCCGTTCGGTGCCCGGCCGTGGCAGCGTCTTTTCCGTGACGGTTCCGCTGGCGGCCAAGTCCGGCAAGCGCAAGCGCACCGTTCCGAAGAGCGCTGCGCCGAAGCCGGTCAGCCTTGCCAATCTGAAAGTTCTGGTGGTGGACGATGAAGCCGCCATCGTGGATGGCATGACCGCATTGCTCACCGGATGGGGCTGTCAGGTGCGCGGCGCGCGCTCTGCTGCCGAGGCACAGGCCTGGCTGGGTGCCGAGCCGTTCGATGCGCTGATCGCGGACCTCAACCTGCAGGACGCTGTCGATGGCTTTGACCTGATCGCCATGAGCCGGTCGAAACTGTCAGCGCCGGGCAATGTGCTTCTGCTGACCGCCGCATCGAACGACGCGGTGCGGATGCAGGCCGGCATCGACGGGGTCGCCATGTTGCGCAAACCTGCCGCGCCGGACGATATCCGCCGTTTCCTGGAGGGGTTGGCGCAGAACGTTTCCGCCTGAGCGCAGGCTCAGAGCGATGTGGCTTCCTTAAAGATCAGCAGCGCCTGGGTCCGGTTGTTGGCGCCCAGTTTGCGGAAGATCGCCGTCATGTGCGCTTTCACCGTGGCGACCGAAATATCCATCTCATAGGCGATTTGCTTGTTCAGCAGGCCGTCATTGAGCCCGGAGAGGACCTTGCGCTGGGCAGGGGTCAGGTCGGCCACACGAGCCAGGAGTTCCTCCCGCCCGGCATTGGCGGCGGGATCGTCAGGCGGGAACCATTGCCCGCCATCCAGCGCCGTGGCGAGGGCGGCGGAGAGGTCTTCCATCGACATGCTCTTGGGCAGGTAGCCTGCTGCGCCCAGCACCCGGGCCGTGCCAAAGGCCTGCGGCGCGTCCGTTGCCGACACGACGACGATCGGACAGCCCGGCCCGGCAGCCATCATCCGCGTCAGCCCGTCGAATTCCTGCGTATCGCCAAGGGTCAGGTCCAGAAGGATCAGGTCGAAGGACTGTTCCTTTATCCGGGAAAGCGCCTCGGCCAGGCTGCTGGCGTGGTGCGCTGTCGCGCCATCGGGAAATGCCGTGCCCAGCGCTGCTTCGAGCGCGTCACGGAACAATGGGTGATCGTCCACGATCAGGACGGTCGGAACCAGTCCCATACTTCAGCCTCCCCGGCGCCGCGGATTTCCTGATCCGCAGTCTGCGACTTGTCGGGAGAACCATACCCCAGCGGAAAGGGATGTCGAGCAGCATTAGACTTTTGTCGTAGCACCAATGGCCAATAGCGGCCTCTGCCCGCCGGAAGGATACTCCCTGGAAATAATAAGGCATGGGAGGAAACTAATGCCAAGGTCAATTAAAGGTTTATTTCTGACGGCGTCCGTTGCAGTCATGGCGCTGGCGGCAAATGCAGAGCAGACAGTCGAGGAACGTATCGCCGCGCTGGAGGCCATGGTCGCCGACCTGAAAGCAGAGCTTGCCGCCGAAAAAGCGGACACAGATGCCGATATCGTCCGGATCGAGACGGTGGCGGTACAGGCCGCGCCTGCAGCAGCGGCTCCGAAGACGGACGGTTTCCTCGTCGGCGATACGACGCTCAAATTCGGCGGCATCGTCGACCTCGATGTTCACGCGACATCGCTCAGCGATGGGGGGATCGCGTCGGGGTCTATCGCGCGGGACTTCTACATTCCGGGCGCCACGCCGATCGGCGGGGAGGGGACCGACTTTACCGACTTCACAGCCGAATCCTCCCGCTTCTTCCTCTCAGCCTCGAAGCCTGTGGGAGAGGACACGGTTCAGGGCTATATCGAACTTGATTTCCTCGGCTCCGGCCAGGGCAATGAGCTGGTTTCTAATTCCTATTCGCCGCGACTGCGCCGGGCCTTTGTGAAGTATGGCAACTGGCTGGCAGGCCAGGAATGGTCGACCTTTCAGAACACATCCGCCATTCCGGAGAGCGCGAGCTTCCTGATCCTGTCGGACGGCATGGTGTTCATCCGCCAGCCTCAGATCCGCTACACCAAGGGCAACTGGATGTTCGCCCTGGAGAACCCGAACACGACCACGCTGAACGCCGGCTCGCGGGATGAGAACCTCATTCCGGACATTGTCGCCCGCTACAATTTCACCGGCGATTACGGCAATGTCTCCGTGGCCGGCATCGCCCGCCAGCTGCGCGCGGATTTCGGCGCGTCGGAGGATGAGACCTTCGGTTATGGCGTCAGCGTTTCGGGCAAGGTGAAAGCCGGCGAGAAAGACGATATCCGCTTCAATCTTGTCGGCGGCGAGGGGATCGGACGCTATGTCGGTCTGGCGGCCAGCCGCTCCACGGCGCTCGATCCGAACGGCAAGCTGGAAGCGATCCCCAGCTATGGCGGCCTGATCGCCTGGCGCCATCCGTTCGGCGAAACGGCGCGCTTCAATGTCGGTTATTCGGGCCTCTTCGTCGACAATCCGAACTACCTCCCGGCGAACGTCACGACAAAGTCCGTCCAGTCGGCTTATGGCGCTGTTTTGTGGGACATTGCCCCGAAAGTGACCGTCGGTGTCGAGCTGCTTCACGGCATTCGTGAAGTGGAATCGGGGGCGGATGGGTCGATCAGCCGCTTCACCTTCTCCACCAAATATGCATTCTGACATCAGGACGAAATTTCATGCCCTACGAGGAAACGACCATGAGCGATCAGGCAAAAATCTACCCCGTTCCCGAGGAATTCGCGGCGAAGGCGAACCTGACGCCGGAAAAGTACAAGGAAATGTACGACGCCTCTATCGCGGATCCGGAAGCGTTCTGGGGTGAACAGGGCAAACGGCTCGACTGGATCAAGCCCTACACCACGGTGAAGGACGTCTCCTGGGAGACCGGCGACCTGCATATCCGCTGGTATGCCGATGGCGAGCTGAACGTCACCGCCAACTGCATCGACCGCCACCTGGCCACGCGCGGCGACAAGACGGCCTTCATCTGGATCGGCGATGATCCGGACGAGAGCCACAAGGTCAGCTACAAGGAGCTGCACGCCGCCGTCTGCCGCTTTGCCAACGTCCTGAAGAAGCTTGGCGTCAAGAAAGGCGACCGCGTCACCATCTACATGCCGATGATCCTGGAAGCGGCCTACGCCATGCTGGCCTGTGCCCGGATTGGCGCGGTGCACTCGGTCGTGTTCGGCGGCTTCAGCCCCGAAGCGCTGGCCGGCCGGATCACCGACTGCGACTCCGGCGTCCTGATCACCGCCGATGAAGGCGTGCGCGGCGGCCGCAAGGTGCCGCTCAAGGTGAATGCCGACAAGGCGGCGGACCTCTCCAACAGCACGCTGAAAAAGATGCTGGTGGTCAAGCGCACCGGCGCCGACATTAACATGGTCGAAGGCCGGGACCACTGGCTACACGAAGCCGCTGAGGATGTCTCGTCCGACTGCCCGCCGGAACCGATGAACGCCGAAGACCCGCTCTTCATCCTCTATACGTCGGGCTCCACCGGCAAGCCGAAAGGCGTGATGCACACGACCGGCGGCTATCTCGTCTGGGCCTCGATGACGCATGAATATGTGTTCGACCTGAAGGAAGACGATGTTTACTGGTGCTCGGCGGATGTGGGCTGGGTGACCGGCCACTCCTATATCGTGTACGGACCTTTGGCGAACGGCACCACGACCGTGATGTTCGAGGGCATCCCGACCTATCCGGACGCCAGCCGTTTCTGGCAGGAATGCGATAAGCACGGCGTCAGCATCTTCTACACCGCGCCGACCGCGATCCGCTCGCTGATGCGCGAAGGCGAAGGCCCCGTGAACGCGACGTCCCGCAAATCCATCCGCCTGCTCGGTACGGTGGGCGAGCCGATCAATCCGGAAGCCTGGGACTGGTACTTCCATGTTGTGGGCGAGGCGCGTTGCCCGATCGTCGACACCTGGTGGCAGACCGAGACCGGCGCGACCATGATGGTGCCGCTGCCCGGCACGACAGACCTGAAGCCCGGCGCGGCCAGCCACCCGTTCTTCGGTATCAAGCCGGCTCTGGTGGATGCCGACGGCACGGAACTGCCGGGGGCGACGGAAGGCAACCTCCTGATCACCGACAGCTGGCCCGGCCAGATGCGCACGGTCTATGGTGACCACCAGCGTTTCATCGACACCTACTTCACGGCCTATCCGGGCAATTATTTCACCGGGGATGGCTGCCGCCGCGACGAAGACGGCTTCTACTGGATCACCGGCCGCGTGGACGATGTGATCAACGTGTCCGGCCACCGCATGGGCACGGCCGAGGTCGAAAGCGCCCTCGTCAGCCATGACGCCGTCGCAGAGGCGGCTGTGGTCGGCTATCCGCACGACATCAAGGGGCAGGGCATCTATGCCTATGTCACGCTGGTGCAGGGCGTGGAGGCCGACGAGGCGCTACGCAAGAACCTCGTCCAGCATGTGCGCGCCGAAATCGGCCCCATCGCATCGCCGGACCTGATCCAGTTCTCGCCGGGCCTGCCGAAGACCCGTTCGGGCAAGATCATGCGCCGCATCCTGCGCAAGATCGCCGAGAATGAATTCTCGAACCTCGGCGACACGTCCACGCTGGCGGAGCCGGAAGTCGTCGATGATCTGATTGAGAACCGGCAGAATCGCGGCTGACACAGCTCTGATCGGATAAAGAAAAGCCCCTGCGATTGCGGGGGCTTTTTTGTTGCCTCAGATCGCCGGCAAATCCACGCAGAACCGTGCCCCGCCGCCGTCGCGGTTTTCGGCCCAGACCTTGCCGCGATGGGTGGCGATGATCTGTTTCACGATGGAGAGGCCGAGGCCGGAATTGTTGCCGAAGGCGGTGCCTTTCGGGCGGTCTGTGTAGAAGCGGCTGAAGATCGTTTCCAGCTTGTCGGGCGGGATGCCGGGGCCGGTGTCTTCCACTTTGATGCGGGCGATGGTTTGCGGGCCGTCATTGGTCTGGTCCAGCGTCACGTCCACCACCGCGCGCGGCGGCGAGAAGGAGCGGGCATTGTCGATCAGGTTCCGGATCACCTGGCCGAGCGGCCCCTCACGGCCCTGCACCAGCAGGCGCCCGCCCATGGTCGCGTCATGGAAGGAGACGGTCACCGCCCCCTCATCGATGGCCAGCGAGTCATAGGTGCTGACCACATCCTGAACGAAGCGGGCAATGTCGATCTGCTCGTTCGGCACGCGGGTCATTTCCGCTTCGAGACGGGAGGCATTGGAGATGTCGGTGATCAGGCGGTCGAGGCGCTTCACATCCTGCGCGATGACGCCGCGTAGCTTCTCCGTCAGTTCCGGGTTTTCCTTCACGCTCTCCAGCGTTTCGATGGCGGAGCGGATGGAGGTCAGCGGGTTTTTCAGTTCGTGCGCCACATCGGCGGCGAATTGCTCATTGGCCTGGATGCGTTCGATCAGCGCCTCGGTCATGCCCTGCATGGAGGTGGCAAGGTCGCCGATCTCATCCTTTCGGGCGGACAGGGCTGGCACGTTGATCCGTTCCGAGGCGCCTGCGCGGATACGGTCTGCCGCCACCGCCAGCCGGCGCAGCGGCCGCGCGATGCCCAGCGTCAGCAGGACGGAGGTGATGAAGGCGACCAGCACCGCGACGCCGATAAAGGGTAGCAGCGCCGCCCGCTCGGCGCGGATGATCTCGTCGATGTCAGAGGATTCCAGCGTCAGCACGCCGACCACAGCAGAGACGCGCTGGATGGGCATGGACACGGAAATGATGCGCTGGCCGCGGTCGTTGAAGCGCTGGCTCGCCGCTTCGCCGCCCTCGACGGCCGTGTCGAACTCTTCCTCGAAGGTCTGTGTGCGGACCGCATCGGAAGAGCGGCGCGGCATGATCGGGCCGAACACATGGCTCGCCCATTCCGACAGGTTCCGCCCCCAGCGGGCCACCCGGCCGGGCTCGCGTAGCGGCGGCAGGGCGTCCACATCCACCCGTTCGGAAAGGTAGAAGCTGTCGCCCACCATTTCGCCGTCGGGCAGGTAGATGCGCGCGCGTACCCGTTCAGGCAGGTTCAGGCGGACGATGGTTTGCCGGGCGGCGTCCACGTCCAGCGCAGGCTGGGGTGTGGTGGCATCGTCGCCCAGCAGGCTGGTGAAGATCTGCGCCTGGGCGACAAGGTCCTGCTTCTTCGAGACGACGAAGCCCGCCCGCATCTCGTTCAGGACCATCGCCCCGATGATGAGAATGGCAAGGCCGGCAAGGTTCGACGCGAAAATCAGCCGCGCGATACGGCTGCCGAACACGACCGAACTGTTCAGTCCGGCGCGCGGTGTCTTACGTGTCTTGTCCTTACCGGCCATGCGGATCTTTCAGGCTTGCGCCAGATCAGGCGTCGGCAGCGACGCGCATGGAGACGATCTTGTCCGGATTGCGCGGCGGCTCGCCCTTGGCCAGCTGGTCGACCACGTCCATGCCTTCAGTCACCTTGCCCCAGACGGTGTATTGCCCGTTGAGGAAGCTGGCATCGTCGAAGCAGATGAAGAACTGGCTGTTGGCCGAATGCGGCGCCGAGGTGCGGGCCATGGAGCAGGTGCCGCGAACATGCGGCTCTGCATTGAACTCGGCTTTCAGGTCCGGCTTGTCGGAGCCGCCCATGCCGGTGCCTTTCGGACAGCCGACCTGGGCCATGAAGCCCGGAATCACGCGGTGGAAGACGATACCGTCATAAAAGCCTTCACGGGCAAGTTCCTTGATCCGCTCAACATGGCCGGGGGCCAGGTCCGGGCGCAGCTCAATCGTGACGCTGCCTTGGGAGGTTTCGAGGAGGATCGTGTTTTCAGGGTCGGCCATGGGAGTTCCTGTTCCTTGTGCTAATCTACAGACTGGCTATTGAATGAAGCCCATTGCGGCAAGCCCGTGCGGCAGGAATGTGCCGGCCGGGCAGGAAGTCGCGCGACGTCTGAGGACCTCATGATCGCACCCATATTGTCGATTGTTATCGCCGGAATTCTGGCAATTACAGGTCTGTTGCATGCCCTTTGGGGCATGGGCGTGACCTTTCCGGCCGCCAATGCGCAGCAATTGGCCCGCATGGTCGTTGGCCGGCGCGGAATCACGAAAATGCCCTCCACGATGGCTTGCCTGTTCGTGGCGGCCAGCCTGTTTGCCTTCGCCTTTCTGGCGCTGGTGCTCGGGGGATATGCGCACGTGCCGGTGTCGAAGTGGCTGGTTGCCGCCGCCGGGGCCGGGGCCGCGCTGATTTTCATGGGGCGGGGCATACTGGGCGTACTGCCGGCGTTCGAGCAGGCGCTGCCGGAACAGCCCTTTCTGTCGCTGAACCGGCGCTTCTACTCGCCGCTGATCTTCCTGATCGGGATCGGCTTTGCCCTGCTGACCCTGGCGCTGCCCTATTGGAGCTGGCGCCTGGGCCTGCTGGGCTAGGCTCTATTCAGTGTAGCGGTAGCCGACGCCGTAGAGCGTTTCGATCGCGTCGAATTCTTCCGACACTTCGCGGAACTTCTTGCGAAGCCGCTTGATGTGGCTGTCGATGGTGCGGTCGTCGACATAGATCTGGTCGTCATAGGCGGCATCCATCAGCTGGTCGCGGCTTTTGACGTAACCCGGGCGCTGGGCCAGGGCCTGCAGGATCAGGAATTCCGTCACCGTCAGGCGCACCGGATGGCCGTCCCAGTTACAGGCGTGGCGATTCGGGTCCAGGGTCAGCTTGCCGCGAACGATCGGCTTGTGGTCACCTTCCTCCGGGCCGGCCTGGCCACCGCGGGCGCGGCGCAGCACAGCTTTCACCCGCTCTGCAAGCAGGCGGTTGGAGCACGGCTTGCGCACGAAATCGTCGGCGCCGATGTTGAAGCCGATCACCTCGTCGATCTCTTCGTCCTTCGATGTCAGGAAGATCACCGGCAGTTCGCTGGTCTGGCGCAGGCGGCGCAGCAGTTCCATGCCGTCCATCTTCGGCATCTTCACATCGAGGATGGCGATATCCGGCGGGTTCTCGGTCAGCGCGGGCAGGGCGGCCTCACCATCATGATAGGTGCGGACATTGTAGCCTTCCGCCTCGAAGAACATCTTGAGAGAGGCGACGATGTTCTCGTCATCGTCCACAAGCGCGAGAGTTGTCATAGTCCGGTCCTTGTCCGCCAGTTTCGGCCCTGTCTGGGGCCGGTCAGCTGTGGAGTGAAACATGGTTCGCGTCATGGAAATAGCCTCCCTTAGGTACACTTGCAATGAAACGCAGTGAACCGGGCGAGCGCTTGCTCACATTAAGGCGCTTTGGAGGTCAATTGCGGCAAAAGCGGGCGTGCGGGCGGCAGGCACTCGGCACGGCTTGCATTTTCCAGATACCTCCGGTTGACTGATCTGGTCGGTTAACCAACCTTTGGGATGGTTTGATGAGATTTTTAACACTCCTGATGCTGGGCCTGATATCGGGCCTGTCATTGCCTTTGATAGCCTTTGCTGAGCCCAAAGTGGCGCTCGTGATTGGCAACAGCAAATATCAGACACCCGGCTGGCAGCTGGAGAATCCTGAGAACGACGCCAGACTCATTGCGGCGTCTCTTGATGGTCTCGGCTTCGATGTCGAGATTCTCGAGAATGCCACGCTGGAGCAAATGAATGATGCGTTCGGCCGCATGCGGGAACGGCTGACAGAGGCCGGCCCGGACGCGACAGGTTTCTTTTACTTCGCCGGACATGGCATTCAGTCACAGGGGCTGAATTATCTTATTCCTGTCGATGCAGAGGCTTACAATGAAGCCGACGTGTGGCGGCAGGCACCCAATCTGGGATTGCTCATGCGCGATCTGGATGCGGCGAAGAACGCGACCAATTTCATTGTTCTGGACGCGTGCCGAAACAATCCTTTGCCGTCCGCTGTCCGGTCGGCAGGGGGCGGACTGGCGCCAAGTTCCAGGGTTCGGGGGACATTGATTGCCTATGCAACTGCCCCCGGCACGGTTGCAGAGGACGGTCAGCAGGGAAACAGCCCGTTCTCTCTGGCACTGTCGCAATACCTGCCTCAGCCGGGGTTGCCGGCGGAGGGCCTGTTCCGGCGCGTGGCGACGCGCGTAGAGAAAATGACCTCACAACGGCAACAGCCATGGATCGAAAGCGGGTTGCGCGGAGAGCAGGATTATTGCTTCGCAGGATGCAAACAGCCTGCAGAGGCGGCCGTTGAGGGCCAGGCGCTGCTGGCAGCGTTTCAGACAGAAGAGGTTCCGCTGCTTCAGGCCTTTCTGGACACGTTCCCGCAATCACGCAGCCGGTCTCTGGTTGAGGTCCGGATCGATCAGTTGACCGCGAACAAGCCGGCGCCTGATGCGGAAAGGCCGGCACAAAAGCTGATCGCGCAGGCGCCATATTCAGGAATGCTGACCGGCGCCCTGGCGCGGTCGGAGAAAGTGCAGTCCGCCTTTAAAGGGCCGGCAGAGACCGGGCCGCCGGTTTTCTTCGACCAGGACTCGTCTGAAATAAGTTCGCAATCCATGGCGCGTCTACAGGCTTATGTGGCCAATACCGCCTTGCCGCACCGGATGGCGAGAGGCCCCGGCAGTATACGGATTATTGCCGGTTGCGATCTGGTAGAGCGCTCGGTCGAGCTGTGTTCCGGGCGTGCAGACGCGTTGGAAGAAGCGCTTGTTTCGGCGGGGCTATCCCGGAATTCATTCGGGTCGGCCGTGCTCCTGGACAGGTATACTGCGCTGGAGCCTGAAGGCGTGGATTTCAACGCTCTGAAACACATAAACCGATTTGCGATTCCGGTGCTGGTCAGATGATCGGATCGACCGTTTAGGAAATCACATGGGAGAACTGATATGAAGTATGGATTACTTGCTGTTGCGGCTTTGATGCTGTCGCCGTGTGCTTTCGCTCAGGGCGCGGCGGAGCGCGCTGCTGCGCTGAAGCAATGGAAAGCGGACTGCTCGCAGGATGATCCGGAGCTGCGTCTTGCCTATGTCGAGGATGCAGTCGTGAATCAGGGCGCGACAGTTGCGCGTCTCTGCGTGCGCGAAGCGCTGAAAAGCGATGATCCCGATGCCCGCGCGCTCGGACTCCGCGCTGCGCTGGCGATGACTGAGGTGCTCAGCTTTCCTTTCGACATGCCGGTCGAGTACCAGAAGGCGCTTGCCGCTGCGAAGGAGGAAGGGCCCGATGAAGTTGAAGCCCTTGATGTCAGTTGGCGCAGCACAATAAAGCAGCACAATGAGCTTGGTGGATCTTTCAGCTTCAAACAATACAAAGTGTCTGTTGAGGACACGACAACAGATTGGATGACCAAAAACGGTTACGGCAAATTTGGCAAGGACCATCAAGCCAAGATTACGACAACAGCGGATTCGATCAGGATTGAAGGCACTTATGGGTGCTGTGATCCTGTAGCAATTGATCTCCGGCTTGGTCCCGGCGGTATGCTGACCGGAAGCGGTATGGTCGACGGTTTGGGGCCGTATCCGATCGTTGCGGAGATTTTGTAGTCCGAAACGATATGTGCAGGTTTTCAGCCTCGCTGCGTATGACGGAAGCTCCACGCTGGTCTGCCATAGTCACCCATAGTCCGGTATAGTCATGGCTGATCATGCAAAGTCATGGCGTAGACGGTTCTTGTCCGGCAGAGATCATCCCCGCACATGACTCTGTCATCCCGGAAAGTGCGTAGCGCTTATCCGGGATGACACGTGGAGAGAGCTTATCCACCAGCTGACACGGCCCATCCTGCCGCAATCATTGCCACAAAAACAAACTTATCCGACACCTCCGTGGCCTGACGTATAGTGCTCGCCATGTCACTCTTTAACCCTCCGCCGGGCTTTCCGCCGCAGCTTGCCTTCCTCTGGCCCCTGATCTGGGTCCAGGTGCTGATGCTGCGCGCGCAGATCCGGGCCGCTTATGGGCGGGGCGTGAAATACCATTGGAGCGTGACGGACAATCTTCGCGTCTACCTTGTCAGCATCGACTGGATACCGGGGCAGAAGGCCGGCCGCGACTGGCTGAAGCCACGCGAGCATTCCAGTGATCGTCTCGCCGCTGCGTGCGATGGGCGGTTCTTCATGCCCGCTTACACCGCACTGTGTGCCGAGCCTCATGATGTCGCGATTGCGCCTGCCGTTCGCCGGATTGCGCGAACCTGCATCCTGAACCTGCCTCTGCCGGAAACCTGAAGCCGGACCTGATCTGAAAATTCAGCTCACCCACAAAGCGCCTTCACGGGCGTCGTAAGTTCTGCTTTTGGCAGGTTGTCTCTGAATGGATGATGTCTGTGCCGTGGTTAGAAAAAGCGCGGTAGATCGCTCGTTGTAATTTCTTGGGAATTCAGAAATGTGATAATTTCATGGATCATTTGCTGCGGAGTGGCGCCACCGAACATTTTCTTGTCCAGATGGACTCCGATTTCGAGGTCGCAGAGCCCATTTGCTCCGTCTTTGCAAAGGAAAATAAACTCGGCCTTTCGGTTTTTCTCAACAGTTGGCCGGGTTATGTCTCCACCTTTGTGGTAGGCTGTGCTATCAAAGAAAAACCGGATTGCCTGGATATCTTTTCCGAAACCGGCAATCTCGCCCTCGGTCCATAGGTCTCCCTTCTCATGCTGGACGAAGGCTTCAATTCTGACCCCGCGAGCCAACTCTGCATCGCCAACAATGCGTGGCCCCATATAGTTTGCAAAGATTATACGGCGGGCAAATGAATCTCTGAAAATGCCGCATATAGTGTCGAAAACTTCATCTTTGGTCGAACCTGTTTGGACGGTGACGTAGGTGTCGATAGTGTTGGGCATTGGAGGCTCTCGTATCTGATTGGTGTGAGGAGTTGCGTTTTCCCGTTCGGTGAAAGTATCGTCAGGGTCCGTAGGCAGATAATATAAAGAACAGGCATACGGTGCCTGCTATAGAGAGGAGGCTGGTATACCAGTAAACATCAGCCTTCAGGACATAAAATCCCAGAAGCCTGTAGCAGGGGGCTTCGACTTTCCGCTCTGTTCTGGGGTCTGTACGTTTTATCGGATGACGCTTTACTATCGGAATGCAGTAAAAAAGTGCGTTGAAAACCCCGATGAATGTCAGGGATTGTACAATGTACAACAGGATTGGTGGACGGTGATAATATGCCAGGATTCCGCGCGAGCTGTAATCATAACGGATCATCCTGAAGGTTGCCGCCGTGAGAACGAAGCTCAATGTCCATGCATCGCAAAGCCATTGCGGCACGTGAATGCTGACAAGCGACGGGATGAAGCCAAATGTAAAAGACGACAGGCCTTGATAGTATTCTACTAATTCAAGAATGAATCCATCAAGCGACAGGTCGCTGTACTGAGATAAGAACGAAGAAACTGACATAGCGCCAGTTATCGTGCCTAGCGCACCCCATAAAATCTTCACCAGTATTGCCCCCCGACCCTCTTCTCTTTTGATGATGCCATCGCTTATAAATATAAACAACCGGCAATCTTAGGGGGTGTCGAGGGCGCTCGTCGTGGGGCGGACGAGCTAGGACGCTCTACTCTTCATTGAATAGTCTATTTTGACGCTTACGGATCCAGACGCACCGCGCCCTGAGACGCGTTCCCTACATGGGCCGCGTAGACCTTCAGGGCACGGCTGACCTTGCGGGGGCGGTCTTCGGCTGGTTTCCAGGCCTTGTCGCCCTTGGCTTCCATCGCGGCGCGGCGGGACGCGATTTCTTCGTCCGTCAGCTTGGCGTGGATGGTGCGGTTCGGGATGTCGATCTCGATGATGTCGCCTTCCTCGATCAGGCCGATCAGGCCGCCTTCGGCCGCTTCCGGGCTGACATGGCCGATGGAAAGGCCGGACGTGCCGCCGGAGAAACGCCCGTCGGTGATCAGGGCGCAGGCTTTGCCGAGCTTCATCGATTTCAGATAGGAGGTCGGGTACAGCATTTCCTGCATGCCGGGGCCGCCGCGCGGGCCTTCATGGCGGATGATGACGACATCGCCCGCTTTCACGCCCTTGTTCAGTATGCGCTTGCAGGCGTCTTCCTGGCTGTCACAGACGACGGCCGGGCCGGAGAATTTCAGGATACTGTCATCGACGCCGGCGGTTTTCACCACACAGCCTTGCTCGGCAATGTTGCCGAACAGAACGGCCAGGCCGCCATCCTGCGAAAAGGCGTGATCCGCCGAGCGGATGACGCCTTTCTCCCGGTCGGTGTCGAGTTCCTTGTAGCGGCGCGACTGGCTGAAGGCCTCGGTCGTCCGCACGCCGCCTGGCGCGGCCAGGAACAGTTCCTGCGCCGCCGGATCATTGGTGACGGTGATGTCCCATTTGGTGATCGCCTCGCCCAATGTGTCGGAGTGGATGGTGCGCACGGACGTGTCGAGCTTCCCGGCGCGGTCCAGCTCTCCGAGGATACCGAAGATGCCGCCGGCGCGGTGAACGTCTTCCATATGGACGTTGGCAACCGCCGGGGCGACCTTGCAGAGGCACGGCGTCGAGCGGCTCAGCCGGTCGATGTCGTCCAGCGTGAAGTCCACCTCGCCTTCGCGGGCAATGGCCAGCAGATGGAGGATCGTGTTGGTGGAGCCGCCCATGGCGATGTCCAGCGTCATGGCGTTCTCGAACGCTGCCTTGGTGGCGATACCGCGCGCGGAGACGGATTTGTCGCCGCCCTCGTAATAGGCCTTAGCCAGTTCCACGATGCGCTGACCGGCGCGGCGGAACAGGCCTTCTCGGTCAGCATGGGTGGCGAGCGTCGAGCCATTGCCCGGCAGGCCGAGGCCCATGGCTTCGGCGAGGCAGTTCATCGAGTTCGCCGTGAACATGCCGCTGCACGAGCCGCAGGTCGGGCAGGCGGCTTCTTCATAGGCCAGCACTTCGGCGTCGGTGCGTTCCGGGTTTGCCGCTTCGATCATGGCATCGATCAGGTCGACCGCTTTCAGCTCGCCGTCGATGTTGACCTTGCCGGCCTCCATCGGGCCGCCGGAGATGAAGACGACCGGGATGTCTAGGCGCAGCGCCGCCATCATCATGCCGGGGGTGATCTTGTCGCAATTGGAGATGCAGACCATCGCGTCGGCGCAGTGGGCATTGACCATGTACTCGACACTGTCAGCGATCACTTCGCGGCTCGGCAGGGAATACAGCATGCCGTCATGGCCCATCGCGATGCCGTCATCGACCGCGATCGTGTTGAATTCCTTGGCAACGCCGCCCGCCGCAACGATCTCGCTGGCGACCAGCTGGCCGAGGTCTTTCAGGTGCACGTGGCCGGGCACGAATTGGGTAAAGGAGTTCACCACCGCGATAATCGGCTTGCCGAAATCGCTGTCTTTCATGCCTGTTGCGCGCCACAGGCCGCGGGCGCCGGCCATGTTGCGGCCGTGGGTCGACGTGCGGGAACGGTAGAGTATTGCCACTTTGTGCCTCTTTTACGGTGTTCGGCAGGGGATTACCTGCCGGGCGGGCGATTATCAATCATGACGAAGGGGGAACGGCCAGCCCCCATCTGTTGCCGGGCGAGGCGGCGGCGCTAGTGCGCGGCGGCTTTTGCGTCGGCGTTGACCGGGCCCAGGCACTGAATGCCGGCCATCGCAGGCGCGAGGCGCTGGAGGGCCGCCTCATAAGCCGTCTGGCCGACCGAAGGAATGTAGCGGGACTGGATCTCGTCCAGATAGCGCTCATCGCCATCAGCGCAGACACAGGCCACACGGGCCGGCGTGTCCTGCCGGGCCAGCCAGTCGAGCGCGCCGAGGATGACGCCGGTGCTGGACAGGCCAACCTTGGAGAGCTGGTGCTCGTGCAGCAGGGTGAAGGCGGCAAGCGTGTCGGCCTCATCCATGCGGATCATGCCCGGATCGGGCTTCATCCCGGCAAAAGAGGAGCGCCGCTGGCTGCCGAAGGCGGGGATTTTCAGCTTGTCGGTGCAGCCCGATGGGCTGTCGAGGAAGGCGCAGGAGCTTTCCGGCTCGACCAGGCAGAGCTGGGTCGGGCCGGGATGGGCCTCCAGATAGTCGGCGAAGCCGCGCGATGTGCCGCCGGACGAAGAGGTCATGAACACCGCATCGAACGGGCCATCGGCGAACAGTTCCGGCGCAGTCCAGTTCTGGTGGGAGGCCGGGTTCAGCGGGTTGGAATACTGGTCGAGGAAGACAGAGCCATCCTGCGCGGCGATCTCACCAGCGAGGCGCATGCGGGCCGCGTTGGAGGTTTCGCCAGGGTTCGGCTCTGCGATCACGAGGCGGGCGCCGGCTGCTTTGATCTGGGCGGCATTATGGGCGCTGATCGAAGCCGACGACACAATGGTCGCGCCGATGCCCAGACGCTGGCAGATGCAGGCGAGCGCGTTGCCGTAATTGCCGGAGGAGGCATCGACCACGGATTTGACCGGGCCCATCTTCTCGATCGTCTTCGACAGGATGTACCAGGCCACGCGGTCCTTGACGGAGCCGAATTCGTTGCAACGCTCTTCCTTCACCAGCAATTCATGCGTGAGATTGCCAACCTTGACCTGGTAGGCGGTCAGGGGCGTGTGGCCGATTTTGAAGGGACAGCTGGCGACGGCGGTAGAAAAGGGCATAAGCCTGCCTCGGTCTGCGTTTCGCAATTCCGCATAGCTAGCAGGCCGAATCGCTTGCGCAAATGTGACAACTGCGTCTGGCAACATTGCAAATTTGTATGCCTTCCCGCGCAGCACCGGCGCCGAAGAAGCAGACAGCCCAATGGGCAAGCTAGTGGGCATCCGCCCAGTTGGAGGCCGCGCGGGCGTCAACTTCCAGCGGGACTGACAGGTCCATGGCGGGGCCGGCAGCCGACTGCATGGTCTCTTTTGCCACCTGAATCAGCTTTTCCGCTTCGCCTTCGGGACATTCGAAGACGAGTTCGTCGTGCACCTGAAGCAGCATCCGGGCCTTCAGCTTCGCTTTCGCCAGGGCCTCCGGCATGCGGATCATGGCGCGTTTGATGATGTCGGCGGCAGAACCCTGAATGGGCGCATTGATGGCTTGGCGCTCCGCGAAAGCCTTCTGCGGCCCCTTCGACTTGATCCCGGCGAGGTGCACTTTCCGGCCGAAGGCGGTCTGCACAAAGCCATGCTCTTTCGCGAAGGCTTTTGTCTCGTCCATATAGGCGCGGATCCCGGGGAAGCGCTTGAAGTATGTCTTGATATAGTCCGCTGCTTCCGACTGCGGGATGCCGAGCTGGCGCGCGAGGCCGAAACCGGAAATGCCGTAGATGATACCGAAATTGATCGCCTTGGCCTGACGGCGCACCATCGGGTCCATGCCCTCGATGGGCACGCCGAACATTTCACTCGCTGTCATCGCGTGAATGTCGAGGCCTTCCCTGAAGGCAGATTTCAGCGCGTCGATGTCGGCCATATGGGCCAGCACGCGCAGTTCGATCTGGCTGTAGTCCGCGCTGACCAGCACATTGCCTTCATCCGCGATGAACGCTTCACGGATCTTGCGGCCTTCCTCTGTCCGCACCGGGATGTTCTGCAGGTTCGGATCCGAGGACGAGAGGCGCCCGGTCTGGGCGACCGCCATGGAGAAGCTGGTATGAACGCGGCCGGTCTCCTTGTTGATCGCGGCCTGCAGCGCTTCGGTATAGGTCGAGCGCAACTTCGACAATGTCCGCCAGTCGACAATCGTGCGGGGCAGTTCGTGGCCTTCGGCTGCGAGACCCTCCAGCACATCGGCATCCGTCACCCAGGCGCCGGTCTTGGTCTTCTTGCCGCCTTCGATGCCCATCTTGTCGAACAGGATCTCACCCAGCTGTTTGGGGCTCGAAATCTTGAATTCCTCGCCGGCCTGCTCGTAGGCTTCAGCCTCCAGCGCGGCCATGCGCTGGGAGAAGTCGGACGACAGGCGCGAGAGCTTGTCCCTGTCCACCTTGATGCCTTCGCGCTCCATCGCGGCAAGCACGGGCACCAGCGGGCGCTCCTCCGTCTCATAGACGGTGGTGACTTTCTCCGTGTGCAGAAGAGGTTTGAAGGTCTGCCACAGGCGCAAAGTGACGTCGGCATCCTCGGCGGCGTATTCGGTCGCCTTGTCCAGCGCGACCCGGTCAAAGGTGACCTGCGATTTCCCGGAACCGGCGACATCCTTGAAGGAGAGCGGCGTGTGGCCGAGATATTTCTCCGACAACAGGTCCATGCCGTGCCCATGCTTGCCGGCATTCAGCACATAGGAGAGCAGCATAGTGTCATCGACCGGCGCAACCTGGATACCGTGCTGGGCGAAGATGTTCAGATCATACTTGATGTTCTGGCCGATCTTGAGGACCGCATCATCCTCCAGCAGCGGCTTCAGGGCCTTGATGGCATCCTTCATCCGCACTTGCCGCGGCGGGTCGGCGCCGAACATGTCGCCATCGCCACTATCGTTCGGATCGACGTGGGCGAGCGGGATGTAGCAGGCTTCGTTCGGGGCGAGCGCCAGCGATACACCGACAAGATTTGCCGTGACGGAGTCGAGACTGTCGGTCTCGGTATCGACGGCGACGTAGCCCTGTTTCTTTGCCCGGGCGATCCAGTCTTCGAGCTCCTTGAAGTCACGCACGCAGGCATACTTCGTTCGGTCGATCGGGTCTTCCGCAGGCGGAGCAGCCTCCAGCGCGCCTTCCTTCTCCATCATTTCGCGCACGCGGCGGGTGATGGTCTTGAATTCCATCTCCTCCAGGAAACCGAGCAGGGTGTCCGGTTCGGGGTCCTGGACGGCGAGGTCTTCCAGAGAGATCTCCAGCGGGACGTCGTCCTTGAGAGTCACGAGATCGCGGGAGAGACGGATCTGGTCGGCGAAATTGATCAGCGTTTCGCGGCGCTTGGGCTGTTTGATTTCCTCGGCGCGCGCCAGCAGCGTGTCGAGATCGCCATATTCGCCCAGCAGCGTCGCGGCCGTCTTCACGCCGATGCCGGGGGCGCCGGGGACGTTGTCGACGCTGTCACCGGCCAGCGACTGGACGTCCACGACTTTCTCCGGGCCGACGCCGAATTTCTCGAACACTTCGTCCCGGCCCATCGTCTTGTTCTTCATCGTGTCGAGCATGACGATCTTGTCAGTGACCAGCTGCATCAGATCCTTGTCGGATGAGACGATTGTGACGCGCGCGCCCTTGGCCTCGGCCTGGCGGGCATAGGTGGCAATCAGGTCGTCGGCTTCGAAGCCTTCCATCTCGATGGCGTGGGCGGCGAAGGCTTCGGCAGCCCTGCGCACGAGCGGGAATTGCGGGCGTAACTCTTCGGGCGGCTCGTCGCGGTTCGCCTTGTACTGGTCGTACAGATCGTTCCGGAATGTGTGGGACGAAGCGTCAAAGATGCAGGCAAAATGGGTCGGGCGGTCATCGCCTTTCAGATCTTCCAGCAGCTTGAACAACATGTTGCAGAACCCGCTGACCGCACCGATCGGCAGGTCATCCGATGCGCGCGTCAGCGGCGGCAGGGCATGGAACGCCCGGAAGATGTAGGCGCTGGCATCGACCAGATAGAGGTGGCTGTCCTTGGTGACGGGGGCAGTGGCCATGGGCGGGAATCCTTTTCTGGGCCATGGTTTAGCCGCCAGAGCGGGGCGCGTCACCCGCCGGAAAACCGGAGAACGATTCTGCTTGTGGATTACATTCCCTAGGGTAAACTTTCCGGAAAACGTGCCGGGGAGGGCAATTTATGAGCGAACTGAACATCAAGACGCCGTGGCATTTGTGGGTCGTCGGCGGACTTAGCCTTCTGTGGAATGGGTTCGGCTGTTTCGACTTCACCATGACGGCCACCAACAATGCCGCTTATCTGGAGCCGTATCCGCGGGAACTTCGCGAGTATTGGATGGATATGCCGGTCTGGGTCTGGGCGATCTGGGCCATCGGCGTGTTCGGCAGCCTTTTGGGCAGCATTGCTTTGTTGTTGCGCCGGAAATTCGCCTATCCGCTGTTCGCGGCATCCTTTCTGGCCGCGCTGATCAGCATGGGCCGGAGCCTGACTGACAAGGATGCGCCGACCATGGAGGGCCAGATGATAGCGTCGCTCGTCATTCTCGTGATCATCGCGCTGCTGGCGCTCTATGCCCGGTGGTTGTCGCGCCGGGAAGTCTTGCGCTGACGCCGCAAGGCTCTAGCCTCTCCCAAAAGGGAGAGACAGATGAGTGAGATGAACCAGACCTGGGTGCTGCGCCAGCGGCCTGTAGGCGATATCAAGGAGGGCGATCTCGAACTCGTCGAGACGCCGCTTGAGCCCCTGAAAGACGGCGAGGTGCGGGCGAAGACCGTCTACCTTTCGCTCGACCCGACCAACCGCATCTGGATGAGCGACGTCGACGCCTATCTGCCCCCTGTCGGCATTGGCGATGCGATGCGGGGCGGCGGCCTCGCTGTGGTGGTGGAAAGCAAGCATGACGGCTTCCAGCAGGGCGACGTGGTCAACACCGGCCTCGGCACCTGGACCATGTATCCCACGCTGCAGGGGGAAGGCCTTGCCAAGCTGCCAATTCTGCCGGGCGTGCCGTTGACGGCTTATATGGGCCCGCTGGGCGCGACCGGTATGACGGCCTATTTCGGCCTGATGGATATCGGCAAGCCGAAGGCGGGCGAGACGGTGGTCGTCTCCGCGGCGGCGGGGGCGGTCGGCTCCATGGTGGGGCAGATTGCGAAGATTCAGGGCTGCCGCGTGGTCGGTATCGCGGGCAGCGACGACAAGTGCAAATGGCTGACAGAGACGGCTGGCTTCGATGCAGCCATCAACTACAAGACTGAAGATGTCGGCGCGGCGCTGGACAAGCATTGCCCGGACGGGATCGACATCAATTTCGAGAATGTTGGTGGGCAGATCATGGATGAAGTGATCGCGCGCCTGAACGATTTCTCGCGTATGCCGCTCTGCGGCCTGATTAGCACGTACAACGCGACCGATCCCGTGCCGGGCCCTTACAATTTCTCGAACCTGCTGATGCGGCGCACACTGGTGAAGGGCTTCATTGTCATCGACTATTTCCCGCGCTTCCCGGAAGGCATCCAGCAGATGGCTCAGTGGCTGATGGAAGGGAAACTGAAGTTCGAGACGGATGTGGTGAAGGGTTTCGAGAACGCGCCGTCCAGCCTGTCGCGCCTGTTCGAAGGCAAGAATCTCGGCAAACTCGTCGTCGAATGTAGCCCGCCGCCGGCCTGATCGCGTGGCTGTTCATCCCTCGTTCAATTACAATGCGTTGTTATTACAAGCGAATTGGCTGGAAGGGGACAAGATGCACGCAAGGCGGCTGAAATTGGCCGGTGCGGCCATCGCCGGGGCGGGGCTGATTGTCCTGGCGGGGTGCACCAGCGAAGACATGGCGATGTTTGCCGATGCAATGGCGCAGGCATCTGACGAAATGGCCGTCACACTGACCGCCGTGCCGAGCTTTGGTTGCGACTACAATGTCGACGGTGATTTGGTGTGCGACGACACGGGAGATGGCTTCGCGGACCGCTATGCGGACGCCTATGATGTCGCGCCGGTTGCCTATGTGCCGGTTACGCCTCCTGTCCGGGTCAATGACTATGGCGAAGCCTATCAGTATGATGGCGCCTGCGATTGCTGGCTGCGCGAACCGTCACTGGATGAACTCCCGTCACGGCGCGGACATCACGACTAGAGCACCGCTGGCGCGATCCAGAAGCCGACAATCGTGATGATCACGACGCCCATCAGGTTGATGCGGAAACCCTGCTTGATCATTTGGCTGATCGGCACTTTGCCGGTCGCATAGATCACGGCATTGGGGGCCGTTGCCACCGGCAACATGAAGGCACAGCTCGCGGCCACGGCGGCCGGCGCAAACAGGGATTGCGGCGCGGCGCCCACGGCGATGGCGAGCGATCCGATGATCGGCGACAGGGTCGTCATGGTCGCCACGTTCGATGTCACTTCGGTGAGGAAGATGACTAGCAGGACCATGATGCCCACGATCAGTATTGGCGGGAAGATGCTCAGCATCTGCATCTGCGTGCCGATCCAGTCGGACAGGCCGGTGGCGTGCATCGCCTTGCCGAGCGAGATGCCGCCGCCGAAGAGGACGATGACGCCCCAGGGAAGTTTGACCGCTTCCTCCCAGGTCATCAGGGCGCGGCGTTCCTCCCCGCCTGCGGGCACGAGGAAGACGAGCACGGCGCCGAACAGGGCGATCATCATGTCGGTCTGTCCGCCATAGGCTTCCAGCAGAGGGTAACCCATGGAGGTCAGCAGCTTGGTGACCGGCAGGCGCAGCACCCACATCGATGCGATGATGCCAAACACGATGGCGATGCGCTGCTCTGGTGTCTTGATCGGGCCGAGCTCAAGCAGGTCGTGGTGCACCGAGGCCGCCATCGACTCCCCGTGCTGGTATTTTGGCAGGCCGCGGGTCACGGCCCACCAGGCGGCTGGAATCAGGAGCGTGGCAGTCGGGATGCCAAACGACATCCACTGGCCGAAGCCAATGCCTTCGCCCGTCTCTTCCTGCAGCCATTTCAGCGCAATCAGGTTGGTCGGCGTTCCGATGGGTGTCGCCACGCCGCCAATGGAAGCGGAATAGCAGACGCCGAGCAGGATGGCGGTGGTGAACTTGCCTTCCTTGTCCTGCAACGCGGCAGCCGCCGATATGGCGATGGGCACCATCATCAGCGACGTCGCCGTGTTGGAGATCCACATGGAGAGGACCGCTGTTGCCAGCATGAAACCGAAGATCAGGGCCTTGGGGGAGGTGCCGACGCGGTCGACGATGTTGAGGGCGATACGCTTGTGCAGGTGCCAGCGCTCAACCCCCAGCGCGATGATGAACCCGCCAAGCAGCAGGAGGACAATCGGATCCATGTAGCTGCTGCTGATGGAACGTGGAGACAGGGCGGCCACACCTATGGCGTCAGCATGTTCGCCATGGCCGATGATCGCCGCACCAAATGGCAGCACGATCAGCGGCAGCAGGGACGTCGCCGGAATCGGGATCGCTTCGGTCGCCCACCAGGTCGCCATCAGGACAAGCAGGCAACCGGTCAGCCAGGCAGGCCAGGACAGGCCAGCGGGCGGGCCTGCGAGAAGCATAAGCGCCGGAAGAACAATCCCGAGGATGAGGCCGATCGTCCGGTGCGAGAGCGTCATGCAGGGCCTTTCAGGGCGGCGAAGGCGGAGTCGAGCTCTGCCTTGAGGTCTGAGACGGCCTCCAGGCCGACATGGATACGAAGCAGCGGACCTGCGCGGGATGCGGTCCAGCTGTCCTTGGAACGGGTCAGCTGGTGGTCACACGGAATCAGCAGGCTTTCATAGCCGCCCCATGAAAAACCCATGCCAAACAAGTGCAAAGCGCCCAGAAAACGGTCCATCCCGCCTTCCGGAATGGCATTCAGGACAACACCGAACAGGCCGCTGGAGCCGGTAAAGTCGCGCTTCCAGAGGGCGTGATCCGGGTTGGAGGGCAGGGCCGGGTGCAGCACTTCGGACACTTCCGAGCGCTCAGCCAGCCAGGCTGCCAGGTCCAGCGCGGCGGCTTCATGTGCCCGGAGGCGCGTGTGCAGGGTCCGCATGCCGCGCAGGCAGAGATAGGCATCATCCGGTGCGAGGCTGATGCCGAAATCCTCCGACGCCATGCCGATACGATTGTAGAGCCGCTCGTCAGACGTGATGACGGCGCCGCCGAAGCCGTCTGCATGGCCAACGATATATTTCGTCATCGCCTGGACGACGATGTCGGCGCCAAGGGCCAGTGGCTTGTGGAAGTACCCCGCGCCCCAGGTGTTGTCGGCAATCGTGGTGACGCCGTGTTCGCGGGCCACGGCTGTGATCGCCGGGATGTCGGAAATTTCGAAGGTGAGGGAGCCCGGCGACTCCATGAAGATCGCCTGCGTTTCCGGGCGGATCAGGTCCGCGATCCCAGCCCCGATACGCGGGTCGTAGCGGGTGGCCGAGACGCCCATATATTTCAGGCGGCGTTCGCAGAAGCGTGCTGTCGGACCATAGGCGCTGTCGGGGATCAGGATGTGCCCGCCGGTCTCGATGCAGGATGCGATGGCCAGCGCACAGGCCTGAAGCCCGTTGGACGCCAGACGTACATGGCTGCCGCCTTCCAGTTCGCTGAGCGCAGCTTCCAGTTCCCGGTGCACCGACAGGCCCATCCGGCCATAGCCCGGTTTGGAATCGTAGAGGGCCTTTTCCGTTTTGAAGAGGACCGTGGAGGCACGCTCCACCGGCGGGTTCACCGTAACGGTGCCGAGCCGCGCGCCGCGCGTGTGAATAATCCGCGTTTCAGGCCGTTTCATGCCGCGCCTGTCGCGACGGGACGGGAAGGGTCAGACGCCCATTCGGTCCATGAGCCATCATAGACCGCGACGTCCCAGTTGCCGAGCCGGGCATAACCGAGCGCGAGGATGGCCGCCGTCACACCCGACCCGCAGGTCGTGATGACAGGCGCATTGTGTTCGGGCAGCAGGGTCTTCAGCTCGCTGGCAGATTTCAGAGAGCCATCGGCATTGATCAGATCGGCGGACGGCGCGTTGAAGCTGCCGGGGATATGACCGGAGGCGAGGCCTTCGCGCGGCTCCGGCGCCTCGCCGGTGAAGCGGCCGGCGGCGCGGGCGTCCACGATTGTATGCGAACGGTTTCCGGAGGCTGCCGTGACTTGCGCGGAGTCCTTTACGAGGTCGCTGCGGACTCGGGCGGTAAAGTGGCGCTCCACGGCGACGGGCGGCATGTCTTCCAGATCTCCGCCTTCAGCGTTCCATGCGGCGAGCCCGCCATCGAGCACTTTCACATCATTGTGGCCCATCACGCGCAGCATCCACCAGACACGGGCGGCGGCGCAGTAATTATTGTTGTCATAGACGACCACCCGGTTGCCGTCGCCAATGCCCAGCTTGCGGACACGGGACGAGAACATGATCGGGTCGGGCAACATGTGAGGCAGGTCTGTTCCACCCGCCTTGATGGCATCGATGTCGAAATAGACCGCGCCGGGAATATGCGCCTCGGCCCAGGCCTCCCGGCCGGACTTTTCCGGGTTCATGAAAGGGGCGAACCAGGTGGCATCGACTATGCGAATGTCGGGTGCCGAGATGTTCTGTTTCAACCAGTCTGCTGTGACGAGGGGATCGCCCGTTTCCATGCCTTACCCTTTGATCCATGGCGGAACCGGCAAATCTTTCGACCGCAGGAATTCCGGATTGAATAGTTTCGACTGATAGCGATTGCCGTAGTCGCAGAGTATCGTAACAATCGTGTGGCCGGGGCCAAGGTCCTTCGCCATTTTTACTGCGCCGGCGATGTTGATGCCAGATGAGCCACCGAGGCACAGGCCCTCATGCTGGACCAGGTCGAACAGCACATTCAGGGCCTCTTCGTCGGAGCAACGATAGGCGCGGTCGACCACGATGTTTTCAAGATTTGCCGTGATCCGGCCCTGACCGATGCCTTCGGTGATGGAGGTGCCTTCCGACTTCAGTTCGCCATTGGTGAAGTACTCGTACATCGCTGCGCCCCCCGGATCGGCGAGTCCGATCTGGACCGATTCCCGCTTCTCCTTGAGCGCCAGGGAAACACCGCCGAGCGTCCCGCCTGAGCCGACCGCGCAGATAAAGGCGTCGAGCTTGCCGTCTGTCTGGCTCCAGATCTCCTGTCCGGTCGTGTTGTAGTGCGCCTTGCGGTTCGAGACATTGTCGAACTGGTTGGCCCAGATCGCGCCGTTGGGCTCGCTCCTGGCGAGGTCTTCCGCAAGCCGGCGGGAATAGTGCTGGTAGTTGTTCGGATTGGCGTAAGGCACGGCGTCCACTTCAATCAGCTCAGCGCCGAGCAGGCGGATCGCGTCTTTCTTTTCCTGGCTCTGCGTGCGCGGCATCACGATGACGACGCGGTAACCGAGCGCAGCGCCAACCAGTGCGAGGCCAATGCCGGTATTGCCTGCAGTGCCTTCCACGATGGTGCCGCCGGGTTTCAGGTCTCCCGCTGCTTCCGCATCGCGCACAATGCCGAGGGCCGGTCGGTCTTTTACCGACTGGCCGGGGTTCAGGAATTCACATTTGCCGAGGATTTCGCAACCGGTCTCGTCCGAAACCTTGTTCAGGCGGAGAAGCGGTGTGTTTCCAATGAGGTCGATGACGGATCGGTAGGTTTGCATGAGGGCGGTTCCAGGGCGGTTTCCGGGTAAACCGCGAAGCTAGGGTGCCCTGCGCCGCAGGACAACCGTCCCTGCATGGGCTTCCCCTAAACTGATCCATCACCTGTCCTGTTGCGTAAACACGGTATGCAGACACTCTCCTTTCGCTTTTCCGTTCTTTTGACCGTGCTGGGACTGGCCCTGTCAGGACCGGCAACCGCCGACAATGCCCCAACTCAGACCGGCAGCGCCCCGGGGCTGGTCTGGACCCCGGACGACGGGGACGTCATCCGCTTCGACGTGCGCCGTCAGGGTAAGCCGTTCGGCACGCATGAGGTTCGGTTCGATGTCCTGCCGGACGGGACGATCGAGGCACATACCGACGTGAAACTGCGCGCCGGCTTCGGCCCGATCCCCCTTTACCGGTATGATCTGAAGGCGACCGAACGCTGGCAGGGCGGCCGTCTGGTGGAGCTCGAAGGTGAAGTCTACAAGGACGGCAACAAAGGCTCGGTCACTGCCGAGGCGGAAGACGGCATCATTGAAGTCGATGGCACCGCGTATCGCGGCGAGGTCCCCGCAACCACCATTCCGGCCAGCCACTGGAACATCGCCGGCATGGAGCAGGATATCCTGTTGTCGTCTGAAAACGGGCAGCTGATTGACGTCTCCGTCCAGCCGGTTGGCCGTGAAACGCTGACGATTGCCGGGGAAACCGTCGAAGCGAACAAGTTTTTTCTCGATTCCGATATCGATGTGACGCTCTGGTATGACGATGTCGGCCGCTGGCTGAAACTGTCGTTTTCTGCACGCGGGCAGGCAATCGATTATATTCTGGAAGAGCCTTACTGGCGCTGACCCGGACGGGCGATCTGCCTTTCCGGCCACCAGATAGATGAAATTTCATCGATCTGGCTTCCACCCCGTTCATCCGGATTTTGTAAAAACGCCTCGTCCCGAGATTCTTCCGGTGGGAAGGAGGAATACGGGCGCTGCCCGGCGTGCCGGGCAATGTGATGGGGATCAGACATTGACCGGATTCATGAAGCGCGCTGCTGTACCTGATAAGCATTCAGCCAGCCTGCGGGCCAGACAGTTGGACATGGTGCGCCGGATCACGTTCGTCATGATCCTTGCGAACCTCATGAATGCCTGCATCGTCGTCATCTGTTTCCATGGCACAGCGGCAAGCGATTTGCTCTATGTCTGGGGCGCGGCGATCCTCGTCTCGAGCATGGTGTCGGTCGGGACCCAGTTCTTCAATCCGCGAGACATGGACCCGCTCGACCAGCGGTCCCAGACCGCGCTGGACAATTTTACCCGGGGCTCGCTGCTGAATGGCATTCTTTGGGGGATTGTTCCTTTCATCGTCATGAATGCGGCGGCGCCTCAGGAGCAGATGATCCTGGGTGTGATCGTCGCCGGCATGATGTTCGCGGGGACCTTCCTGATGGCGCGGACGCCCGCTGCAGCGATTTCCTTCCTGCTGCCGGTCGGGGCGGGCGTGGTCGCGGCCATGCAGCTGCTCAACGACCAGACCTATCAGTTCATTTCCCTGCTTTCGCTGGCGTATGTCTGCGCGCTCATCCTCGCGGTCAGCTGGTCCTACAAGCAATTCGTCGAACAGCACCTCAGCGAGTGTGCGGTCACCGAACAATCCCAGCTGATCGGGTTATTGCTGCGCGACTTTGAGGAAAGCACATCCGACTGGCTCTGGCAGACAAATGCCGAAGGCCGGCTGCAGGACATTCCGCTCGTGTTTGAAGGCCTGAAAGGTGCTGACGGCGTGATGCGCAAGGGCGAGCCCTTGCTGGACATGTTCGTGGAAGATGACGTTCATCACATTCTTAAAACCAGCCTGTTGCGCCGCCAGGCCTTCCGGGACCTGGCCCTTCAGGTCAAGACCCCGGAGCTGGGGCATGAGTGCTGGTGGTCTGTCACCGGCAAGCCGATCTTCGAGAGCGGGAAGTTCCGCGGCTTTCGCGGCGTGGCGACCGACATCACCCAGTCGAAAGAGATCGAAGACCGCATTGCCTACATGGCACACTATGACGGTCTGACCGGCCTGCCGAACCGGATCACGATGCAGGAGCACCTCGAAAAAGCAGTGCGTATGCCACTGCCGCCCAAAGCCAGCCGGGCACTGGTCTGGATGGATCTCGACAATTTCAAATGGGTCAACGACACGCTGGGTCATCCGGCGGGCGATGAATTGCTGCGGCAGGTTTCCGGGCGGCTGACCGGCATTTGCCGGGATGACGATATTGTCTCCCGTATCAGCGGGGATGAGTTCGCCCTGATCGTCGAGCGGCCGGACTGGGAGCGGCTTGAAGACTTCCTCGACGATCTGGTGGAGCGGATGTCGGAGCCTTATGACATCTGGGGCTCGACCGCGAATTGCTCGGCCTCTGTCGGCGTGCGCCTGTTCGATTCCTTCACCTCCGACGCGCGCGTCATGCTGAAACATGCCGACCTTGCCCTTTATCAGGCCAAGAAGCTGGGCAAGGGCAACTGGTGCATGTTCACCGATGAGCTGGATGAAAAAGCCCGCGCGCGCCAGCAGATCGAGACGGACCTCTACCGCGCGCTCGACAATAAGGAATTGCGGGTCTTCTTCCAGCCGGTCGTGGATGCCGAAACGCTGGACGTGTCGGGGTTCGAGACCCTGCTGCGCTGGGAACACCCGACGCGTGGCCTGGTCTATCCGGGGGAATTCATCGAGCACGCCGAAGACATCGGCCTGATTACGCGGATCGGTGACTGGGTGATCAGGGCGGCGATGGCCGAGGCCCGGCGCCTGCCGGACCATATCGGCATCTCGGTGAATATCTCACCGCTACAGATCCATTCCCAGAGCCTGGTGCCGACGATCATGCAGGCGATCGCGGCGAACAATATCGCGCCGGAACGGCTGGAACTGGAGATTACCGAAAGCGTGCTGATGTCGGATACCGAGTTTACGCTCCAGCGTCTGCATCAGATCAAGAAGATTGGTGTACGGATTGCGCTTGACGACTTCGGCACGGGCTTCTCCTCGCTGAGCTATCTGCGCAGCTTCCCGTTCGACAAGATCAAGATCGACAAGAGCTTCGTGTCTGACCTCGAAAGCCGCGCCGACAATCGCGCGATTGCAATTGCCACGCTGGACCTCGCGCGGTCGCTCGGCATGAGCTGTACCGCTGAGGGCGTGGAGACCGGCTACCAGTCCGATTTCCTGAGGGAGAATGGCTGCAACAATCTGCAGGGCTTCTTCATCAGCCGGGCTCAGCCGCTCGACAAGCTGAGGCATCTTGTCGAACTGAAAGAGACCGGCGCAGAAGACACCGCACAGGCGCCCCGTCCGAAGCTCCGCCTTGTGGAGCCCGACGACGCGGCGGACCGGGCGGCCAAAGTGTCCTGAGTTTCAGGCCTGCCGGGCTATTCGTCCGGCTTGTCCTCGGTCTTCTTCTTGCCGAACAGCAGGCCGCCAATGGCCTCCCGGGCGGCTTGCTCCGCCAGGTCTTCCGGGGATTGTTCCTCCGCGGCGGTGTCGCCCGCGTCGTCTGCAGAAGACGTGTCGGATTTGGTGCTGCCAGACGTGCCGAGAATATCCGCCAGCGGATTGGCTCCGCCACTGCTGCCGGACTTGCCGGTGATGCTTTCCAGAAGCTGGCCGGTCAGGTCCTGCTTCAGCTGATTGGTGACGCCCGACAGGTCCGGGGTCACTTTCGGCTTGCTCCAGCTGCCAGACAGGCGGATCGGCACAGGAATGCCATTGAGCTGAACGACACTGCCGGAGCCCTGACCCTTCTTGTCGATGCTGGTCGCGAGGCGCAGGTCAAGCGTCTGTCCGCCGAGATTGATGTTGCCCGTCCCGTCGATGCCAAGCACAGGGCTGAGGAGTTTCATCAGATCGACAGTCGCAACACCGTTCTTCACCGACAGGACGGTGTCGAAGCTGGAGAAGTCCGTCTGGGCTTCCGGAGACAGGGCGGAGGCAAAGTCGAGGTTCTGCAACTTGCCTGACGTCACAGCCTGCAGCAGGGAGTCCTTGCTGCGGACCAGCTGGGCCACGTTCAGGCCCTTGATCGCACCGTCATTCAGTTTCGTGCTGAGCTCCCCGTTCAGCCCTTTCATGATCTCGTCGATCGAAGTGCCGGTGGAGGTCGCCGAAACCGCGAATGAACCAGTGCCGGTCAGCTTGTCGAATCCCGCCAGCGTACCCAGCAGGGACGAAACGCCGACGCTGTCACCCGTCATGTCGAGCGACAGGGCAGGTTTGGCCGCAGAAGCGTCGAGGCTCATCTTGCCGCCCCAGCTGCCGCCGAATGCGTTGAAGGCGGGCAGGTCGGCTTTCAGCTTGCCGTTCTTCAGAACCACGTCCAGGCGCGCATCCTTCAGCACGACATTGCCGAGCGTCAGGGTGGTCGTCTTGATCTTCAGGTTTGCATCCACGGCGTTGAGACCGGCCAGGTCCAGCGGTTCCTTGCTCCAGCCCTGCATCGGCTGCTGCGGCTTTTTCTCCTGGTCCTCCGCGGCGAGGAAAGGCGACAGGTCCAGCTCGCCCATGTCGAGATCGCCTGTCAGCAGCGGCTTTGCCCCGCCAAGGTTCAGCCCGGCCGTACCGGTGGCGCGGATGTCATCGAGCGCGAAGTTCAGATTGGAGATGGAGAGCTTCTTGAACGAACCGGAAATGTCTCCGGCAGTGGAGAAGGTCTTCATCGTGTCGCCGTCCGGCAGCTCCACATCTGCAGCCTTCAGCAGGGCGCGCAGTTCATTGCTCGAAGCATCGATTGTGCCCTTGAGGCTGCCGTCACCCGCCAGAGACGCCTGTCCCTTGTAGGAGGCGTTCAGCAGGGCGCCGCTGTGCTTGATGTCGAGGCCGGTCAGGGAGAGCGCATCGGTCGGTCCGCTGACCTTGCCGGCGATGTTCACTTTTTCAAGCGTGTCTTCCGCGGGAACTTCGATGCCCATTTGCTTGAGCAATTCGCCGGTGTTGGAGGCGGCCGCCTGAAGCTGGCCCTCCACGACCGGGGTCTCCTTCAGCTCGACCGAGCCCGTGAAGCCGAGATCCAGCAGATCGCTTTTCAGGTCGAGCCCGTCGAACCTGATCAACAGCGCGTCGAAGGGGCCGGAGACGGTGCCGGACATGTCGCCTGCGCCGAGCGGGGCGAGGTTCACAGGGAGGTCCAGCGAGGCGAAATCGGCGACGGCTGCCAGATCAGGCGCGTTCAGGCTGAACGTGCCATCAAGCGCCGGGGTATCGCCGAGGGTGACGGATCCGCCGAACTTGCCCTTGGCCAGTTTCGAATCAAACGTCGCGTCGATCTTTGCCGGTTGGCCGCTTTGCAGCAGCTCCGGAGTGTCGACAGCCAGGTCGATGTCGAATGCCTGGTCCTGGAAGATCCCGTCGGCCCGGGCTTTCAGTGGCTTGTCGACCCCCTGCATGGACGCGTCGAGGTTCAGGTCCGTCAGGGCGTATTCGGTGCCTGCCTCCCGGTCGCTATAGGTGAGGGAGGCGTTCTTCAGGCTGGCCTTTGCGATACTTGCGCTGACTCCGCCGCCGTCGCCGGCAGGGGCGGGGTGTTCCGCTTCGCCTGAGCCGAAGTCCCAGTTTGTCCGCCCGTCCGCGAGCTTCTCCAGCTGGACGTTCGCATCGACGAAGGAAAGCTCCTGCACTTCCACCCGGCGGGACAGCAACGGCATCCATTTCACCGAGCCGCGCAGTTCACCCGCTTCGATCATGTTCGGGGCTGAGAAGCCATCCGGGTTGGCCACCGTCACGCCGCCCACGCTGGCGGAGATTCGCGGGAAGACTGAAACGCTGACATCGCCCGTCAGGACGACATCGCGATTGAGAGCGCCCGTCGCGGCCTTTTCGATCTGCGTCTTGTAGACCGATTTCGGCACGAAAAACGGAACGGTCAGGGCTGCAACGAGGAGGAGGCCGAAAATACCGGCCAGTATCAGTAAAATGCGCTTCATTTTGGTCGCCTTGGAGTCTGTGTCGACATACTACATGGGCATTATGTCGGAGGAATGGCTGTTGAAAAAACGAAATAGCTGATTCCGCATGAAGTTCCCCGCTTGACCCCATCTTCGCCCGCGCATAAAGAGGCGGCTCGCCGCAACGCGGCCCGGAAAATGCGCGGGTGTAGCTCAGCTGGTTAGAGTGCCGGCCTGTCACGCCGGAGGTCGCGGGTTCGAGCCCCGTCACTCGCGCCATTTTCTCGAAATGGACTTCCGGTAACCTAAAGAATAGAAAACGGAAGTCTTCGGTCCGCTGCTCGCGCGCTGCGTTATGGTTCAGCTGGCGCGTGGCGCAATGACGGCAGAACAGAGCTTTTTGATCGGGTTTGTCCAAATCGCTTTGGTGTTGACCGGGTTAGTATCTGTATTGGTCACTCTTCCTTCCGGATTGATCGCAGCGCAACGTCGCATGTGAACACGCATCACGCGATGTCGATTCTGTTTGTCAGTCTGATGGCGCTTTTTGGCGCTTTGATCCCGAGTGTGTTCTATTCTTCCCGGGCCGAGGCGGGGCAGGATTTTTCTGTGTCAGTCAACACCAATCCAGCTGGGTTTTGACGGGCTGGAAGCATGTTCGGCTTCGGGTTGAGAGGTGCGGGCCGGTTGAGGCCCTGCCAACATGGTTGCCTCGCGCCATTTGCCGAACCGGTAATAGCCGATTGCCAGCACCATGGAGACCGCTGAACTGATTGGGTAGGACCACCAGATCGCTTCCTGTCCCAGGGTCGGCTCGAGGAAGGCGGTGATGCCGACGCGGACACCGACCAGAGACAGTGTGACGATGATCAAAGGCGGGATAACGGCGCCGGTTGCGCGAACCGTACCAAATATCACCATCATGACGCCAAACATCACGAACCCCCAACTGACCACCGCATTGATGTGCTGTGCGATGTCGATGGTTGCGGTTTGATTGCCGAGGAACAGGCTGAGCGCGGCGCGGTCTGCAAAATAAACCAGACCGACCAGCGCGCCCGTCATCGCCACATTGGCAATAATTCCTGACCGGGTAATCGCGTCGACTCTCTTCCAGTTCCCGGCTCCGATGTTCTGGGCCGCCATGGCGGAGGTTGCTGCGCCGAGGGCCATGGCCGGCATCTGGATATAGTTCCAGAGCTGGGCCGAAACGCCGTAGGCTGCGGATGTCGTGATGCCATACCTGTTGACGAAGCTGATCATCAAAATGGCCGATCCCGACACGACCAGCATCTGCAGTCCCATTGGCAGGCCCTTTACCAGAATACTGGCTGAAAGCGCCTTTGCTGGTCTCACATATTTCCACTCGGCGCCGCGCAGGCGGATGGAAAGGTCCTTCCAGTAGATGTAGACGAGCATAAGGCCGAGACCCGTATACTGTGCAATCAGCGTGGCTGTGGCCGAGCCGGCAATGCCAAGGCGTGGGGCAGGGCCAAGCCCGAGGATGAGAATGGGATTGAGCCCGACATCCATCAGCGCTGCGATGCCCATGAAAATCATCGGTGTGACCGAGTCGCCGGATCCCCGCAGCGCCATCATCAGGAAGTTGAGAAAGAACATGCCCGGGATCGCCAGGAAAATCACGCGGAGATAAGAAGTCGCCAGGCTGGCAGCAGCAGCGGGCGTGTCCATCAGGCTGAGCATCTCAGGGGTGAAGATATAACCCAAAATTGCCACGAGGATGGAGACCAGTGCGAACCAGAAGGCTGTCACACCGACTGCCCGGCGCGCATCGTCGACATTCCCTCTGCCGATCGATTGGCCGACAAGTATGGTCGCGGACATGCCAAAGCCAAATACGGTCCCCAGCAGAAGGAACATGACCAGGTTTGAGTTGGAAGTCGCCGTCAGTCCGGCCTCACCCAGAAAGCGGCCGATCCATATCGCATTGATCGACCCGTTCAGCGATTGCAGGACCGATGAGATGAGGGTTGGCACGGCGAACAGAACCAGCGCTGGCAGAATAGGGCCGTGTGTCAGGTCTGCGCCGCGGTGGGTGCGAGCATGAGATTCGGACTCAGGCATAAGAGTCGATGGCTTTCCTGATCAATCGAGGCGGCATGGCCTCTTCGCTAAAACCCGCCGGCAAAGCACTAGCGGGGCCTTCCGAAATCAGCAGGGCTTACAATTGCAAATGGACTGCCCCTGCGGCATTGTCCAGACTTGATACGGGGCTCAATCAGGTCAGGGCGGAATGCAGCGACTCTCCTCCAGGTTTCTTGCGCTGGGCACGGCTGGCGTCATCGGCGCCACCATCATTGCCATCGCACTCAATCATCCATCTTCGGCAAAAATTACGACGGCGCCGCAACCGCCTGCGGTCTCGACGACCAGTGTGGCGGTCAGGGAGATTGTTGAAGTCCTGCCGGTTTCGGGCGAGCTGGTTGCGCGCGATCCGGTTGAGGTGGTGCCGGACACGCAGGGCCTGCGTGTCGCGAGCATCAAGGCAGAGACAGGAGACAAGGTCAGCAAGGGGCAGGTGCTTGCCACGCTGACACGTAGTACACTGGGGGAGCAGGTCCTTCAGGCAAACGCCGCCCTTGACCAGAGGCGCGCCGCCGCCGCCGAAGCCAGTGCCCAACTCGCGAAAGCTCAAACAGCATTTGACGAGGCAGAGAAAGAACTCGCACGCAACAAGGCGCTTTTGGCGCGCGGCGCTGTCTCCCAGTTGGTGGTAGATCAGCAGCAGGCCAATCATGATTCAGCCGCCGACGCCCTTGAGGCTGCGCGCGAGGCGACGGTATCGGCGGATGCGGCCGTCAAGGAAGCGTCGGCCCAGTATCAGCAATCGGCAACCGTCCTTGATCAGACTTCTTTGCGGGCACCGGAAGCGGGCACCATCTATCAGCGGGGGGCTGTCGTAGGTCAGCCAGCCGCAATGAGCGGGACGCCACTTTTCAGCATCAGCCGGGACGGCATGATAGAACTCGACGCTGTTTCACCCGCCTATCAGCTACAGCGCATGCGAGCTGGCCAGCCGGCATCGATTGTCCTGCCCGATGGGTCTGAGATTTCGGGCAAGGTCCGCCTTGTCGGCAGTGAAATCGACACATCAACTGGCCTTGGCCATGTGCGGCTTGCCTTTCCTGTGGACCCGCGCCTGATCGTCGGGGCCTATGTTCAGGGCAGTGTGGAAGTCTCACGCCAGTCTCTTCCATCGGTGCCGTTTCGTGCGGTGGCGCATACTCAAACCGGATCCATCGTAAAAGCAGTCGTCGATGGGAAGGTCGTCTCAAAATCTGTGACCACCGGTCCGTCGGATGGCAATTATATCGGCATCCTCAAGGGGCTCTCAAAAGGTGATGTCGTGATCGCCAAGGCGGGCGGCTTTGTCGCCGATGGTGATCCTGTTACGCCGGTATCGATCGATCCGCCGAAGCAGGATGCCCCGAAATGAATTTCAACATTTCCGGCTGGGCGATCCGTAACCCCATCCCGCCGATCCTGCTTTTTGCCTTTATGGTGCTGATGGGCTTGATCAGCTTCGGCAAGCTTCCCATCACACAATTGCCGAATGTGGATATGCCGGTCGTGAGCATAACGATCACTGAACCCGGCGCCGCGCCGAGCGAACTTGAGACGCAAGTGACAAAGCCTGTCGAGGACGCCGTGGCGGGGGTCTCGGGTCTCAAGCATATTACCTCAACTGTCAGTGAGTCCGTTTCATCTACAGTCCTGGAATTTGAATTCGGGACCGATGTCTACCGCGCCGTCAACGATGTGAAGGACAAGGTCGACCAGGTCCGTCCCAACCTGCCGGGATCCATTCAGGCGCCTGTTGTTTCGCGCGTTGATGTGATCGGATCCCCGATCCTTACCTATACGCTCAGCGCGCCGGACATGACGGTCGAAGAATTATCCTATTTCATCGACACGACGGTCGCCCAGCGCCTGCAAGGCCTGCCGGGGGTCGGTGCGGTTTCGCGTGTTGGCGGGGTCGACCGTGAAATTCGTGTCGACCTGGACCCTGTCCGTCTGGCGGGGCTGGGACTGACTGCAGAGGCCATAAGCCAGCAGCTTGCACAGACAAATACGGACGCGACAGGCGGCATCGCTGATCTTGGTGCAGAGCGGGAGACGATCCGGACGCTGGGCGATGCCAAATCCCTTGCGGACCTTGCCGCAACATCCATCAGCCTGCCTGGCGGACGGTTGATGCGCCTCGACCAGCTTGCACAGGTGTCGGATGGGCATGCCGAACTTAAATCCTTTGCCCGGCTTGGCGGACGCGCTGTTGTCGCCGTAGCAATCAAGCGCGCGAGCGGCGCCAGCGATGTCGACGTGGCCAAACAGGTCGCGAATGCCATCCAGACGCTGCAGTCCGACTATCCAGGCCTCAAAGTGGAGCTTGTTGACACGTCCGTGACGCACACGGAGGGAAATTACCGCGACAGCATGTCCTCGCTTTATGAAGGCGCGATCCTGGCTGTTCTGGTGGTTTTTCTTTTCCTGAGAGACTGGCGCGCCACAATCATTGCAGGGATCGCCTTGCCGCTGTCGATCATTCCTGCCTTCGCGATCATATATATCATGGGCTTTTCGCTGAACTCGATTTCCCTTCTTGCGGTGACGCTGGTGACGGGCATTCTGGTCGATGACGCGATTGTCGAGATTGAAAATATCGTCCGCCATATTCGCCAGGGCCGGTCGGCATGGGACGCCGCCATGGAAGCAACTCAGGAGATTGGTCTGGCGGTTATCGCGATCAGTCTCACCATCATTGCTGTCTTCGTGCCGGTGAGTTTCATGGGCGGTATTTCAGGGCAGTTTTTCAAGCAGTTTGGACTGACAGTCGCTGCGGCCGTATTTGCATCACTGCTTGTGGCAAGATTGATCACGCCCATCCTGGCGGCCTACTTCCTGCGCTCCCGTCCTGCTGAACCAGAACGTGAAGGCTGGCTCCTTTCCACCTATGGGCACTTGGTGCGCATAACCCTGCGCCACAGGCTACTGACCATACTGGCAGCGTTTCTGATGTTCGGCGCGGCTCTGTTTGCTATTGGCAAACTGCCCACAGGGTTCATCCCGACTGAGGATGAGGCGCGGAGTGTCGTCAATCTTGAACTTCCGCCAGGTACCGAACTCGCCGAAACACAGCGTGTTGCGGACAAGGTTGCGGCCGTGATTGCGCAGCAGCCCGAGATCGTCTCGGTCTTCATCAGCGGCGGCGTGCAGCAGGCAGGTGATATCCGCAAGGCGGTCCTCACGGCGAACATGACGCCTAAATCCAGGCGCTCCCGTTCGCAGGCAGAGATCGAGCAAGCGTTCATGCGTGATCTCGCCAGTGTCCCGGATGCGCGGATCACGCTGACATCAGGGTTTGGAGGACGCGCAGTGTCCTATAATCTTACCGGCGATGATGATGCCGCCCTGCAGAAAGCGGCCAACGCGATTATTGCCGGGATGAAGGGCTTGCCTGTCATCGCTAATCCGACGTCGTCTGCGGCCCTTGTATCGCCCGAACTGCGCGTTACCCCGCTTCCGGTTGCGGCCGATCTGGGTGTAACGGCCAAGGCCATCGCGAATACCATCAGGGTTGCGACACAGGGAGATGTCGAAGCCGCTTTGCCGAAGTTAAATGCAGGTGACCGTCTTGTTCCGATCCTGGTCGCCCTGCCCATCAGCGCGCGGTCTGATCTTGCCACCCTGTCCAATTTGCAGGTCCAGACAGCCAGCGGAAAGGCCGTCCCGCTCAGTGCGGTTGCGAGCTTTTCTTATGGCAATGGTCCGGTGGCCATCACCCGGTATGACCGGCGCCGGCAGATTGCCATCGAAGCCGACCTGGCCGGGAAGGCCGCGCTGGGCCAGGCGACGGCCGGTATTATGTCGCTTGATGCTGTCAAAAATCTGCCGTCCGGCCTCCAGCTTGTTCCGGGGGGAGATGCAGAAGACATGACGGAGGTTTTCTCCGGGTTTGCGTTTGCCATGACCATCGGCCTGCTTCTTGTCTATGCCGTTCTGGTGCTCCTGTTTTCGAGCTTCCTGCAACCGTTCACCATCCTCCTGTCTCTGCCGCTGGCAATCATTGGGGTCGTCGCTGCGCTCTTCCTGACAGATGATGCGGTCAGCATGCCGGTCGTGATCGGGATTCTCATGCTGATGGGCATTGTCACCAAGAATGCGATCATGCTGGTCGACTTCGTCATCCTCGCGCGCGGGCAGGGCCTGGCCCGCCACGAAGCCATTGTCGATGCAGGACGCAAGCGGGCACGTCCGATCGTGATGACGACGATTGCGATGGTTGCGGGCATGCTGCCGAGCGCCTTTGCCCTCGGCACGGGCGGCGAGTTCCGCTCTCCCATGGCAGTTGCGGTGATTGGCGGGCTGATCGTATCGACTCTCTTGTCCCTGATCATTGTGCCGAGCGTCTACTCGGTGATGGATGATCTCGCCGTCAGGGTACGGGGCGCCCTCGGTAATCTGACGGCTCAGGCCAGAACGCCGCCCCCTGGTCCAACAGATGAGGCTCTGTCATGACGTCTATTACGCGGTGTGCGGCATGTTCGGCCATTGCCATCTGGTCTCTCTCGGCCTGTGCGGTCCGGCCCTTGCCGGATCCGATGCCGATCGAAACACCGGCAGCTTATTCGACATCGATCACAGAGGTGCCGACGGACAGTGCTGCCCGGCAATCCGACTGGTGGCTCGCCCTGAAAGATGAAGACCTGGATAAAATCATGGCCATCGCCATGAAACGCGGTCTGTCACTTCAGGCAGCTGAAGCGCAGATCGCGCAGGCACGTGCAGGTCTCGGTCAGGCGACAGCAGATCTTTTGCCGTCGGCTGTTCTGAGCAGTTCAGCCCTGCGCGTTGGGTCAACGAGCGCTTCTGCCCCCACTTATTCGGCGAGCTTTGATTCAAGCTGGGAGATCCCGCTTTTCGGGGGCGGCCTCCTGGCGCGGAAATCAAAACAGGCGGGTCTGCGCGCAGCGGAAGCGAACTATTTCGCGACACGCGTTTCGCTGGCAGCGCAGATCGCCCAGACCTATGATTCCGTGCGGTCCTTGCAGGACAGGGTCGCCATTCAGCAGCGGCAGATCAAGGCACAACAAAAGATCCGCGATATCGTCGGCGCCCGGCTTGAATACGGAGCAGCCAGCAAGCTCGACATGGCACGTGCCAACAGCCAGCTTGCGGCGGTTGAGGCACCGCTGCCTGGGCTTCAGACCCAATTGGCGAACACAAAAAACCAGCTTGCGGTGCTTGCGGGTTTGCCGCCGGGGGACGTCAATGCCGAGCTTACTGAGCAAAAGCCCATTGTGCTATTTGCAGACCTTCCTGCGGCAGGCACCCCGGAGGATCTCTTGTCCCGCCGTCCTGACATCATTGCGGCGCAAAACCAGCTTGAGGCAAGCGAAGCGAACACGGCCACCGCCCGAGCGCAGTATTTTCCTCAGATCACGCTCAATGCGAGTCTGACAGAGCCCGGGCCGGGAGCGCAGGGCCAGGTGCGGAGCCTTTCAGACCTGCTGGAGGGCCGGTTCGTCGGATTCTCGATTGGCCCGTCACTTAGTTGGAAGATCCTTGATTTCGGCCAACTGAATGCGGCGATTGATCAGGCGAAGGGGGCCGAGCGTGCGGCGCTTGTTTCGTACAAGCAAACCCTCCTGCAGGCACTGCTTGATGTCGAAAATGCGCTGGTCGGCGTCAACAATGGCAAAGCGGCCCTCGACCTGGCCAAAGAAGCCCTGACGGCGGCGCAGTCGGCCGCAGAGATCAGTCGGGGCGAGTATCTTGATGGCGCGATCGATCTCTCAGACCTGCTCACCGTGGAGGCCGGACTGGCGAGCAGCGAGTCCGCTTTTGCCGAGGCACAGCTGACCTATGCCACAGCTCAGATTGCCTATGTGAAGGCGATTGGCGGCGGCTGGTAAGGGCCAGCGTTTTTACCGGTAATAATCGCAGAGCGTGTTGATCAGCGCGCGGCCGACGCCGCCGCTGCAGCGATAGTAGATCGTCTGTGCATCCCGGCGCGATTCGACCAGATTTGCGGCGCGCAGCTTTGCAAGGTGCTGGGAGACCGCCGAGTGCGACTGTTCGGTCAGGTTGGCGAGCTCGCCAACCGGCAACTCGCCCCCCTCGCTGAGCGCACAAAGGATCTTCAGGCGGGTCTCGCTCGACATCGCCTTCATGACTTCGGATGCCTCATGAATGCTGTCCGAAACCACCTCATAGGCGTCGTTGGCGGCTATCTTTCTTGCGGCCATCAGCTGTGTACCTCCTTAACGGTTCCTGCTGTGTCAGCAGATTCCGTGCCTCTTTTCTCGGGCAGCCAGTCGGGGCCGCGCAGAGCGACGTAGATCGCGGGAATCACCAATACGGTCAGCGCTGTCGAAGAGGCCAGTCCGAACAGCAGTGAGATGGCCAGACCCTGGAAAATCGGGTCCGTCAGGATCACCGCTGCCCCGATCATGGCCGCCAGGGCGGTCAGCAGGATCGGCTTGAAGCGGATGGCGCCAGCGTGCAGCAGCACTTCCTTCAGCGGTGTCTTGCCGTCTTCGAGATGGCGGATGAAGTCCACCAGCAGGATCGAGTTGCGCACGATAATCCCGGCAAGCGCGATGAAGCCGATCATCGACGTCGCCGTGAACGGCGCCCCGAACAGCCAGTGGCCGATCATGATGCCGATCAGCGTCAGCGGCACCGGCGTCAGGATGATCAGGGGCACGCGGAACGTCCCGAACTGCCCGACGACGAGGATATAGATCGCCAGCAGGGCCACCGCGAAGGCTGCGCCCATGTCGCGGAAGGTGACATAGGTGATCTCCCATTCGCCGTCCCAGAGCAGGGTCGGCTGGGTATCGTCCGCCGGCTGGCCATACATGCGCACAGCTGGCGCGGTGAGGCCAGCAGCGGCCCAGTCGAACGCTTTCACTTTGTCCTGAATTTCGAACATGCCGTAGATCGGTGCTTCGAACCGGCCGGCCAGTTCGCCCATCACCATGTCGGCGAAATAGCCATCGCGGCGGAAGATGACCGGGGAACCGAATTCCTCCGAGACATCGACCAGCGCGCCCAGTTCGACGGGCGGCGCGTTCGGGCCAGCGAGGCGGGCCGGCACCGGAATGGTGGCGATCTCCTGGGACCAGTTGCGTTCCGACTTCGGCAGGCGGATGCGGATGTCGAGCGGATCACGGCCTTCGCTGCGGGGGCTGACGCCAACCGTCTGGCCCGCAAAGGTGAGGGCAATCGTATCGAGAATATCCTGTTGCTGGACGCCATAATCTGCGGCGCGGGGTTCATCCACCGAGACGGTCAGGCGCGGGGCCGGATCGCCGATGGAATTGTCGACGTCGACGATAAAGTCGGTGTCATTGAAGAATTGCTCGACGATAGCGGCCGTCTCGCGGCGGGCTTCCGGCGTCGGACCGTAGATCTCGGCCAGCAGCGTGGAGAGCACTGGCGGGCCGGGCGGAACCTCGACCACTTTCACGCTGGTGCCTTCCGGCATGGGCAAGGCGAGCAGGCGCTCACGGATGTCGAGCGCGATCGGATGGCTCGCCCGCTTGCGGTGGGACTTCTCGGAGAGGTTCACCTGCAGGTCGCCGAGTTCCGGCGCAGCGCGCAGGAAGTAATGGCGCACGAGGCCGTTGAAGTTGAAGGGCGCGGCTGTCCCGGCATAGGCCTGAATGGTCTCGACTTCATCGACGTCGCGGATCGCATCGGCGAGTGCGAAGAGGGCGCGTTCCGTATCCTCGACCGAGGCGCCTTCCGGCAGGTCGACCACGACCTGGATTTCCGACTTGTTGTCGAACGGCAGCAGCTTCACCGGCACGACCTTGAAATAGAACAGGCTGAGCGAGGCGAGCGTGGCAATGCCGACGGCGATCAGGAAGATCCACGAATTCCTGCGTGAGGAGATGATCGGGCTGGCGACCTTCGTATAGAAGGCGGCGAGACGGGTCGCTTCGGCGCCTTCGGGATGGTCTTCCTCGCCGCTGGCGCCGTGGCCATGCAGCGGGGCCTTGCCGGCAATCTTCATCATCAGCCATGGCGCGACCCCGACGGCGACGAAGAATGAGAACAGCATGGCGGCCGAAGCATTCGCCGGGATCGGCGCCATGTAAGGCCCCATCAATCCGGACACGAACATCATCGGCAGGAGGGCCGCGATCACGGTCAGCGTGGCGATGATCGTCGGGTTGCCGACTTCGGAAACCGCATCAATGGCGCCAGCCACGCGGGAACGTCCGTCCTTCATGGCCCAGTGGCGGGCGATATTCTCAATGATGACGATGGCATCGTCCACGAGGATACCGATGGAGAAGATCAGGGCGAACAGGGACACGCGGTTGATCGTGTAGCCCATCATCAGCGACGCAAAGAGCGTCAGCAGGATGGTGGTCGGGATCACGATGAGGGTCACCAGCGCTTCGCGCCAGCCAATCGCAAAGGCGATCAGGATCACGATGGAAATGGTGGCGAGGCCGAGGTGGAACAGGAGTTCATTGGCCTTGTGGTTCGCCGTCTCGCCATAGTCGCGGGTGACCTCGACGCGCACGCCTTCCGGGATCAGGCCGCCTTTCAGAAGGTCGACCCGGTGCAGGATGGCTTCGGCCACGTTCACGGCATTGGCGCCGGGGCGCTTGGCGAGGGAGAGGGTTACAGCCGGACGCGCGGCAAAGCCTTCGCCATCTGCGCGGCGGTCGAGCGTCCAGACGCGGGAGTCGCTTTCCGCGCCGGCCACGCGGATCGTGGCGACATCGGAGAGGTAAACCGTGCGGCCATCGGCGCCCGGGATCTCAAGACGCTCCAGTTCGCCGACCGCATCAATCCGGTCGCCTGCCTGAACCAGCAACGTGTCGCCATCCTGGCGGGCAGAGCCGACCGGCATTGCGGCTGCGGCTTGTCCGACGGACTGGACCAGCGTCTGCAGCGGCACGCCATAGGCGGCCATCGCCTGAATGTCCGGCTCCACGCGCAATTCCAGCGGGCGGCCGCCGATGATCGTGGTCAGGCCGACATCGTCGATCTTGATGAGTTCGGACTGCAGCTCTTCTGCGAGCATGCGCAGCGTGGTGTCTGTCCAGACGTCCCCGGTCCATTCCTCCGGCGACAGGGTCAGCGTGACGATGGAGACGTCATTGATCCCCCGGCCCACGACCAGCGGCATGGGCACATCCGGCGGGATCCGGTCCATGTTCGCGCGGATCTTTTCATGCACGCGGAGGATCGCGTCATCGGCATCGGTGCCGACATTGAAACGGGCCGTGACCATCGCGCCGTCATCGCGGCTCTGCGAGTAGACGTGTTCGACGTCCGGAATGGCCTTGATGATGTTTTCCAGGGGTTCGGTGACCTGTTCCACCACGTCCGGCGCTTTCAGGCCCGGCGCCTGCACGATCATGTCGACCATGGGAACGGAAATCTGCGGCTCTTCCTCCCGCGGGATGGAGAGCAATGCAACAAGGCCGACCGCGAGCGCCGTCAGCAGGAAGAGCGGTGTCAGCGGCGACCGGATGGTCGACCGTGTGATGGAACCCGAGACGTCCGGTTTCATGCGCGGTTACTCCGGCTTTTCGATTTTGTCCCCGGGCTTCAGACCGGTGAGCACTTCATATTTGCCTTCGGTGTCAGCCAGCGGCGCGGCGAGCGCGATTGGCGCATCGACGAACCGGTCACCCACCTGCACACGGACGAAGTCCACGCCATAGCGGGTCGAGACATAGTCCTTCGGCACGAGGATGGCGCGGCGTTCACCGACCGGGGCCAGCACATCGACCCGTTCGCCGACCAGGGCATCCAGCCCGCCGGGCACGGTGGCGTCGGCAATCAGTTCGCCGTTGCGCAGTTCGGGATAGACTTTGACGATGGTCGCGGTGCGCACGTCGTCGCCGCGGGTCGGCAGGCGCAGGGCGAAGGTCTCACCTTCACTGATCTGGGCCGCGTGCCGTTCCGGCAGGGAGAGACGCACCACGCCGTTTACGGTGGCAAAGGTCGCGATCACTTCGCCAGGCGAAACGACCGAGCCTTCGACCACATTCACACCGGTGACCTTGGCATTGGCGGGCGCAAGAATGCGGCCTTCGGCTTGCCGGGCGCCGAGCGCGTTGCGTTCAGACTGCGCTGAAGAGAGGTTTCGTTTCAGGACGTCCAGATTTGTGCGCTGTTCATCAAGGCGCGCCTTGGGGAAGAAGCCTTGTTCAAACAGAGCCTCATTCCGGGTCAGGTCTTCCTCGGCCTGTCGGATCTGTGCCTGCAGGCCCTGGATACGGGAGGCGAGCGCAGAGATGCTGGGTGCGATGGTGGCGTCCGTTACAACGGCCACCAGCTCGCCGGCGTCCACGACATCGCCTTCATCGATGGACAGGCGGGAGATGACGCCCTGCAGCCGTGAACGGGCGGTGGCAGAGTCCGCCGCCTCGATCCGTGCGACGGCCGGACGGTAATCCATCACCACCGATTCCTCGACGGTCATGACCTGGGCGGACACCGGAAGGGAGAGGGCGGCAAAGGCCGCACTGAGAAAGAGCGTTCTAGTAACGGCCATGGTCTTCCACCTTGCCGGTTGCGGGATTGATCTGGACGCAGGGAAGCCCATCGGCCTTCCACTTCATGATTCCGCCAGCCATATGGGCGGCGTCGGCGCCTGTCGCGGCCATGAAGGCATCAAGCGCAGCGCGTGAGCGTTTGCCGGAGCCGCAATGAAACACGATCTTGCGGCCGGGGTCGGTCGGGATGGCTTTCGGTTCGAAGGTCGAGAGCGGGTGGAGCAGCGCGCCGTGAATACGCTCGAACGCAAATTCGTTCGGCTCCCGCACATCCACGAGCATGATCTCATTGGCCTTGAGGCTATCGCAAACGGTTGCAGGGGAAAGGTCGCGGGGATCAGCCATAGAGGACTCCTTTTCTTTGCGCATGCGCGCACGCCTGTTCTTTTCATCCGGAATACAGTCGCGCGGGCAGATTAAACATGCGACATAATGCGCATTTTATAAAACACGAATATAAGAGATAACGCATACAAAGAATTAATCCCACAGGGAGTAGGGCCATGGCAAAGATTGTAGTGTTGGGTGCAGGACTGGGCGGCGTCATCGCCGCTTATGAGATTCGCAAGACTGTGCGGCGGCAGGATGAAGTGATCGCCGTCAACGAGACGGACTTCTACCAGTTCGTGCCTTCGAACCCCTGGGTTCTGGTCGGCTGGCGAGACCGTGAAGACATTATCGTCGACCTTGAAAAGCCGATGAAAAAGCGCCGCGTGCAACTGGTCGTCGGCGCCGCAGAGAAAGTCGAGCCGGAAAACAAGCGCCTGCGCATGGCGGACGGCTCCTTCGTTGACTACGACTATCTTGTCATCGCGACCGGCCCGGAACTGGCGTTCGACGAAATCGAAGGCCTTGGTCCGGATGGCGGGTTCACGCAATCTGTCTGCCACATCGATCATGCCGAAGCCGGTTACAAGGCATTCGAAGAATTCTGCAAAGATCCGGGGCCCGTCATTGTGGGCGCGGTTCAGGGCGCCTCCTGTTACGGCCCGGCCTATGAAACCGCGATGATCATCGAGACGGAACTGCGCAAGCGGAAGATCCGCGACCAGGTGCCGATGACCTTTGTGACCTCCGAACCCTATATCGGCCATCTGGGCCTCGACGGGGTGGGCGACACCAAGGGCCTGCTCGAAAGCGAAATGCGCGAGCGGCACATCAAGTGGATCTGCAACGCAAAGGTCCAGAAGGTCGAAGCCGACAAGATGATTGTCGAGGAAGTCAACGAGGACGGCTCCACCAAGGAGATCCACGAGCTTCCGATGAAGTATTCGATGATGCTGCCGCCGTTCCGCGGCGTGCCGGCGGTGCGGGACATCGACGGCCTCGTCAATCCGCGTGGCTTCGTCATCACCGACAAGCACCAGCGCAATCCGAAATACCCGGAAGTCCTGGGCCTTGGCGTTTGCATCGCCATTCCTCCGGTCGGCAAGACGCCGGTGCCGGTGGGCGTGCCGAAGACGGGCTTCATGATCGAATCCATGGTCACAGCGATCGCAGAGAATCTCGGCCAGATCCTGCGCGGGAAGGAACCGACCCACGAAGCGAGCTGGAACGCCATCTGCATTGCCGACTTCGGTGACGGCGGTGTGGCCTTTGTTGCCCAGCCGCAGATCCCGCCGCGCAATGTGAACTGGTCCGTCTCCGGCGGCTGGGTGCACACCGCAAAGGTCGGGTTCGAGAAATACTTCCTTGGCAAGATCAAGGCCGGCCGCTCGGAAACCTTCTACGAGAATGCGGCCCTCAACCTGCTGAAAACCTACAAGCTGAAGTAATCCGCAGAGGAGTCCGTCATGGTGGACACAACCGTCAAAGACCGCATTGCCATCTGTACCAGTTGCGGCGCGCCCAATCGCGTCGCGGCCGGCAAGCCGCTCTCCGCAGGCAAATGCGGCAAGTGCAGCCAGCCTCTGGCCACGCAGACACCGGTGGACATTGACGGCGCCATGCTGGAACGCCTCATCGCCCGCGACACCGGTGCCTTCGTGCTGGACGTCTGGGCGCCCTGGTGCGGCCCGTGCCGGATGATGGCCCCCGCTTATGAAGCCGCCGCCACGCGCTTTGCTGATCAGGTCCGTTTCTTCAAGCTGAATTCCGACAAGAACCAGGAGGCTGCCGGCAAGCTCGGTATCCGGGGCATCCCGACCCTGCTGGCCTGGGAGGATGGAAGCCTCATCGCCAACCAGGCAGGCGCCCAGACGGGCGAAGGCCTCGCCCGGTGGATCCAGTCAACCTTCAGGCTGACCGCCTGATCCCAACCCATTCAGGCTGAGTGCCTGATGCAACTCAGAGGATGTTCAAGATGAATGTCGATCGTGCTGTTTTTGCTTTCGCTGGCGTCGTTGTTTCGCTGAGCCTGGCGCTTGGCTATTTCGTATCGCCTTACTGGTTCCTGCTGACGGCGTTTGCCGGGCTGAACATGTTCCAGGCGGCGTTCACGGGCTTCTGCCCGGCCGCGCTGATTTTCAAGGCGCTTGGCCTGAAGCCGGGTAACGCGTTCAAATGAGCATGACATTTGTCCGCCGGCTCTCCGTCAGCCTGCTGGCGCTCGCCGCACCGGTTGCGCTGGCTCAGCCGATCTCGCTGCGCGATGCCGTGCAACAGGCCCTGGGTCATGACCCGTCGCTGGAGCAGGCCGAAGCTGGCGTTGAACGCAGCCGCGCCGGGGTCGACGCTGCCCGCGCAGGCCGCGGTCTCCAGGCCGGATTTCAGGCAGAGGTCGGCGCGGTGGAGACGGACTTCACGCAGGACCGCCTCTCCCAGGTGCCACGCTCGGCTGGCCTTCAGGCCGAATGGACCGTGTTCCAGTCCGGTGCCCTCGGCGCCGCCGTCGACGCGGCCAGGGCCCAGCGCGAAGCGGCCGGCTACCAGCTGCTCGGCGCGCGCGAGAGACTGATCCTCGACACGTTCGAAGCCTATGCCAATGCCTGGCTGGCCGAGCGGACGGTCGAAGTCGCCGAAGCCCGGGTTGCAACCTTCCGCATCCGCCTCGACGAGACGCAGGCCCGCTTCGATCAGGGCCAGGTGACCCGCACCGACATCGCCCTCACCGAAGCACGCCTGGCCTCCGCACAGGCTGAGCGGGAAGCCGCCCGCGCAGCGCTGTCCGGGGCCTGGGCACGCCTTGCCCGCCTGACCGGCGTTGACCATGCCGTCACCCAGGAACCGCCCGCCCTCGGTGAAATCGTCGGCGGGGACATGCAGGCCGCCCTGTCGCGTGTCATGTCCCGGAATCCTGACCTTGCCGCCGCCCGCGCCGCTGAAATCTCCGCCGGGCACAAGGTGACCGAGGCCAAAGGCAAATTCGGTCCGAAAGTCTCGCTGCGGGCCCGCGCCACGACCGGGGAAGACGTCTACTTCTTCTTCGAGGACCAGATCAGCGATGTCGGCGCCTTTGTGCGCGTCGAAGTCCCGCTGCTGACCGGCGGCCTGCGCAACGCGTCAAAGCGCGAAGCGATTGCCGGGCGCAGTGCCGCAACCGCCAATGTCCGCGCGGCAGAGCTGCAGCTGCACGAAGCTGTGGCCGGTCTCTGGGGCGACATCGAAGCCCGCCGCCTGTCGCTGGCAGCAGCCGAGCGGGCCGAGAAGGCCGCAGAGCTTGCAGCCGAAGGGGCCCAGAAAGAGCAGCAGGCCGGCATCCGTACGCTGGTCGATGCTCTGGATGCGGAGAATGAATTCCGCGACTCGCAGATTGCCCGCTATCGTGCGGCAACCCAGCTGCAGATCGCCGAAGCGCGCCTCCTGTCCCTGTCCTCGGAACTGGAACAACAGCTCGCTACGCTGCCCTGATCTGCCCCGGCTGACCGATTTTCAGGCGTCTCGCCCCCGCCGCCGCTTTTGCGGTGAGCGGGGGCTTACGCATGGCGCCAATGCCTCTAAAGGTGAGCCGGAAGGCCGTTTCAGATCCCGGGGCGATAGATGGACTTTACCAGACGACTGGTCATGAAGGGCGCTGCGGTCGCGGCAGCGTCGGCAACAACACAGACTGCCTGCACCGCCGCGCCGGTGCCCGCAGGAACAGAGGAGCGGCCGGTGCAAGACATCGCGAAAGATGAAGCCTTCTGGCGCCCGATTGTGGCGCAGTATGATGTCACGCCGGACGTCGTGAATTTCGAGAATGGCTATTGGGGCCTGATGGCAAAGCCGGTCATGGAGGCCTTCATCCGGAACACCGAAAAGGTGAACCGCAACAATTCCTGGTATGCCCGGCGCGACTATTACGCCGAAATCCAGCCCATCCATGCGCGCATCGCGGCATTCCTCGGCGCGGGGCCGGATGAGATCGTCTTCACCCGCAATGCCACCGAATCCCTGCAGGCACTGGTCGGCGGCTACAACCGCCTGACGCCCGGCGACGCGGTCATGTATGCCGATCTCGACTATGACTCCATCCAGACTGCGATGGACACGAAAGCCGAACGGGAAGGCGCCTCGGTCGTCCGCATCACGATCCCGGAGCCCGTCACCCATGACGAACTGATCGAGACCTACCGGCAGGCCCTCACGGCGAACCCGAAAGTTCGCCTCCTGCTGCTGACCCATATCAGCCATCGCACCGGCCTGATGATCCCCGTACGCGAGATTGTCGAGATGGCGCGCGGCTTCGATGTCGACTGTATCGTCGATGCGGCCCATTCCTGGGGCCAGACGGATTTCCGGATGGAGGACCTTGGCGCGGATTTTGTCGGCTTCAATCTGCACAAATGGATCGGGGCCCCAATCGGCGCGGGCCTCATCTATATCCGCAAGGACCGGCTGGCGGATATCTCTCCGGACATCTCCGAACGCCCGGAAGGCGTCGGCACCATCTATCATCGCATCCATACGGGCACCACGAATTTCGCGACCTTCCTGACACTGAAGGATGCGCTCGATTTCCATGAGCTCGTCGGCCCGGCGCACAAGGCCGCCCGCGTGGCTTACCTGCGGGACCTCTGGGCCGAAGAAATGCGCGGCGACGACCGGATCGAAATCCTCACGCCATCAGACCCGCGCCTGCATGCGGGGATTACGTCCTTCCGGTTCAGGGGCAAAACCACCGTCGATGACAACAAGGCCATCGTGAAGGCATTGGTGGACAAGCATGGTATCTTCACCGTGCACCGTGATGGCGTCAGCAAGGGCGCCTGTGTGCGCGTGACGCCGACGCTCTACAATACGCCGGACCAGTGTTTTCAGCTTGTGCGGGCGCTGCGGTCACTTCTGGCGGAAACCTGAGGCCGGAGCGCTGATATGCTATAGTCCGGCATAGTCCGGTATCGTCATGACAGGTCATGCATAGTCATGATCTGGTCAGCTCTGGTCCGCCTCTCGTCATGACTGGAGGCTTCGCGGATAAGTCCACACCAATCCCTCACCTCCCACGCCCTTGCGGGCTCGGGTCCCTCCTCTCCCGGAGGGAGAGGGGCGAACCCGGCGCCGCCTCGACTCTGTTGCGGTGACGAAAGAAAACCCCTCTCCCGCCTGCGGGAGAGGAGGGGCCCGCCGCCGCAGGCGGTGGGAGGTGAGGGCGCATCCTATCCAACCGGAGAGGCGCCCATGTCACACTCTCCGCCATGACAGACCTCACCGATTTCATCACGCACGCTTTTAAGACGATTGCCCGCGCCGTGGCGGAAGCGGGCGTGAATGCGGATCTGTTCAAGCAGCCGGAACTGATCTCGCAATCCCTGAAGCGCCGCGTCTCGGCAGAGCTGAAACGGCTCGCCGTACTGCTCCGCCGTCTGATCTTCCTGATGGCCCTGCAGGTGGAACTGGCGCCGGTGAAGACCCGCACGGGCAGCAATTATTTTGAAAAGAGCGAAGGCGAACCGAAAGCGCGCAAGGCGTTCTTTTCCGTGCTGCCTGTGCCTGCGGGCGAAGCGCCGGATTTCCTGCGCGGGCCGATTACGGTGCCGACACGCGGGCCCGTGCCCGCTGCCCCGCTCATCGCCCGCTGGGAAGCGATGCTCGACACGCTGAAACACGCCAGGCGCCGCGCGAAATGCCTCGCCCGCACGATCCAGCGCTGGAAAGCCGAAGGCGAAGCCCGGCCGTACGTCACGCCGATACCTAGAACCCACGCCATGCCGGCCGCGCTCGGCATCGTCTCGGGCGGGCTCACCGTGCAACTGACCCAAGCCCTGCGCGACTGGCCCGTTGAGGACACGAGCTGAACCTGCGGTACAATCAGGGTTTTTGCCGGAACGCGATACGCGTGTCCGGGCGGACGTGCTGGCTCAATCCAGTTTCACGCATTCCACCGGCGCACCCGCCTCGCAGGCCGGGGCGTTCGGCATGCGCCGGATCAGACAGTTCGCTGTCTGCAAGGGACGTAAAAGCGAACTGTCCTGATCGGCAAGCGGTGCGACCTTCGTCTGGCCATCCTGCGGCCGGGAGACGGCACGTAGATAAGTCTCCCGGAACCCCGCCTTTGGCAGGCCGGTTTCGAGTGCCGCTTTGAAGACGTTTGCCGGACCAGCCGTCTTCACCATCAGAGCTCGGAGGAATAGTTGCGCGCAAACAAAAGCGGACGCGGGGTTTCCGGGAAGGCCCAGAACGCGTTGCTGGCCCAGCCGGGCAAACCAGGTCGGCTTTCCGGGGCGAACGGCAATGCCGGAAAACAGGATCTCCGCACCGGCCTCGGCAAAGGCGGCTTTCATATAGTCATAGTCGCCGACAGAGGCGCCGCCCACCGGCAGGATCAGATCTGCGTCTTTTACGGCATCGACCACCGCCCGGATGGCGGCCACGGAATCCCCGGCAATGCCGGGCGTGAGCGCCTCTCCGCCCCAGCTGCGCACCAGCGCGGCAAGCGCTGTGGAATTGGAGTCGATGATCTTGCCCGGAGAAAGCGCACTGCCGGGCGGCAGCAATTCATCTCCGCCGGGGAGGATGGCGACGATGGGCCGGCGGCGCACCGTCACGGTGGCATTGTTGCCCGCAGCGGCCAGGCCAAGGTCCGCCGGGGTGAGACAGGTGCCGGCCGAAACGAGACTGTCGTCCGCCGAAAAATCCCGCCCGGCCTTGCGGATATGCTGGTGCGCCGTTTGCGGGACCGTCACCCGGATCTCGTCGCCCGAGCGGTCTGCCTCTTCCTGGATAAGGATGTGATCTGCGCCCTCCGGCAATGGCGCGCCGGTGAAAATGCGCATCGCTTCGCCGGGGCCGATCGCATGGGCCGGCAATGTGCCCGCAGGGATCTCGCCGGTCACATGCAGCTGGCTGCCAGCTTCTGTCGTGTCGGCCAGGCGGACGGCATAACCGTCCATCGCAGAAACATCCGCTGGCGGAGCTGTGGTTCCGGCCAGGACATCGCGCGACAGTATGCGGCCCAGCGCTTCGCCTGTGCCAATCGTCTCCTCGCCCGCATCCAGGGCATGCGGGGCAAGCGCCCGGAGGGCATCGTCAACACTGATGAGGCTGCTCATTCGCTGGCCTTGTGATAATCGCCGGACTTGCCGCCGGTTTTGCTGAGGAGTTCGATGCCGGAAATGACCATGGCTTTGTCCACGGCCTTCAGCATGTCGTAGAGCGTGAGACAGGCCGCCGAGACCGCCGTGAGGGCCTCCATCTCCACGCCGGTCTTCCCGGTGGTGCGGACGGTCGCCGTGGCTTCAAGCGCGTCCGGCTCTGCAGCGCCGATCCTGACTTCGACATTCGTCAGCGGCAAGGGATGGCAAAGCGGGATCAGGTCTGCCGTCTTCTTGGCGGCCATGATGCCGGCGAGTTCGGCGATGGCGATCGGATCGCCTTTCTTTGTCTCGCGGTTCAGGGCCAGCGACCTTGTGGCGGCAGACATGGTGATCCGCCCACGGGCAACGGCCACCCGCTCGGTCACCTGCTTGGCCCCGATGTCGACCATCCGGGCATGCCCGTCGGGGCCAATATGGGTGAGCTCGCTCATGCTTCATGCTCCATGAGGCGCGGCATCAGCTCCACCAGATTGCAGGGCTTGTGGCGGCTGTCGAGCTGGTAGGAGATGACCTTGTCCCAGCCATCCTTCACCGCGCCGGTGGAGCCGGGCAGGCAGAAGATGAATGTACCGGAAGCGAGCCCCGCAACGGCGCGGGACTGGAGCGTCGACAGGCCAACGCTCTGGAAACTGACCTGATGGAAGATCACGGAAAAGCCTTCGATCGTCTTGTCGAACAGCGGCGTGATGGCTTCCGGTGTCACATCCCGGCCAGTCAGCCCTGTGCCGCCGCTGGAGATCACGACGTCGACTTCCGGATCGGCGATCCAGGCGGAGACCTGCGCCCGGATCGTGGCTTTGTCGTCCGGCAGGATTTTCCGGTCTGCCAGAACGTGGCCGGCCGCTTCAAGCCGCTGCACCAGGGTGGCGCCTGATGTATCGGTGTCGAGCGTGCGGGTGTCGCTGACGACGAGGACAGCAATCCGCACCGGCTTGAATTCGAGGCTTTCATTGATGCCATGCATGAGGGTCAGCTTCCTTTTTCTTCATTCCATCTTTCCCGGTCGCGGTAGTCTTCCGCACGCGGTTCAATCCAGTGCGCGCCCGATGGCGTGACTTCTTTCTTCCAGAAAACTGCGTCGGTCTTCAGATAGTCCATCAGGAAATCGGCTGCCTCAAACGCCGCGCGGCGATGGGCGGAGGCGGTGGCCACAAAGACAATTGCGTCGCCGGGCGACATGTCGCCGATCCGATGTATGATCTGAACGGCCGTCAGCGGCCACTTGTCCTGCGCCCGGGTGACGGCTTTGCGGATGCCGTTCTCCGTCATGGGGGAATAGGCCTGCAGGTGGAGGGTGCTGACCTCTTCGCCTTCCGCCTGAGGGCGGACGAGGCCGGAAAAGGTGACGATCGCGCCGGCACCAGCCGCTTGCGCTTCAAATTCAGCGGCGGCATCGGAAATCCGGAAGGGCTGGTCTGTCACCCGGATCATGTTCAGCCACCTCCGACCGGGGGCATGAAGGCGATTTCGTCCGCATCAGATACCGGCGAGGGATCGTCGACTATCTCATTGTTTACCGCGATCCGGACGCTCGGGTGCAAAAGCGCGCCGTCAAATCCCCGGGTCTGGTCGATCCAGGAACGGAGCGCCGTGGTGTCGGAGACGGAGGCGGGAAGCTCTGCTGTCTCCGACAGCTCTCCGTAAATGCTGGATAGTTTTCCGAAATAGAGGATGCGCGCCATCGCTAACCTCCTGTCACAGACATGTGCCGCGGCAGGGTCGGCGCCTCGCCAGGGGAGCGGATTGAGAAGTCGTGCTTTTCCGGTTTGGCAAACAATGCTGTGTCCAGTGCCTCGTCCAGGGCTCTTGCCGGATTGTCAGATTCCCGAAGTGGTGCGCGCAGGTCGATATGATCGTTCTGACCGAGGCACATGTAGATTCGCCCGGTGCAGGTGACGCGGACCCGGTTGCATCCGGCGCAGAAATTGTTCGTCAGTGGCGTGATAAATCCAACCCGGCCGCCGGTTTCCCGGATGCGGAAATAGCGCGACGGGCCGGCCAGCGGATCCCGCTCCGTTTCCTGTTTCAGGGTCCAGCGCTGCTCAAGCTGCTGCTGGATCATATCGAGCGGAACATACTGGTCGAACCGGTCTTCTCCGGTGTCGCCAAGCGGCATGACTTCGATCAGGGAGATATCGTGCCCTTCGCCATGGGCCCAGGCGATGATGTCCGGGATTTCATCCATGTTCTGGTGTTTGAGCGCGACCGTATTGATCTTCACTTTCAGGCCTGCCGCTTTGGCCGCAGCGATGCCATCCAGAACCTGACCCAGTTGGTCTCGGCGCGTGATATCGACAAAGCGCGCCGGATCCAGCGTATCGAGGGAGACATTCACCTTGTGCACACCGGCCCGGGCGAGATCGCCTGCATATTGTGAGAGGTGGGTCGCATTGGTCGTCAGGGTCAACTCTTCAAGGCCTTGCCCGAGCTGTGCGCCGAGCTGGCTGAAGAGAGTCATGATGCCTTTCCGGACAAGCGGTTCTCCGCCTGTGATCCGGACCTTGCGGACTCCGCGGCGGATGAATGCCTGTGTCACGAATTCCAGTTCTTCGAGCGTCAGAAGCTCTTTTTTCGGAAGGAATGTCATGGCTTCGGCCATGCAGTATTTGCAGCGCAGATCGCACCGGTCTGTGACCGATAGCCGGAGATAGGTGACCTGTCGGCCAAACTTGTCGAGCAACGGGGGCGGGGAGGGCGATGTCATTGGGCTAGGTCGTCCTCCACACTTTATAAAGCAGCCGGATTGCCACGATCAGAATAAGAATGGCTGTTCCCTGACGAAGATGATCAGGCTGCATTTTCAGAACACCAAAGCGGTTGCCGAGCCAGCCCCCGATCAGCACCGCGGGAAGAAGCGGCAGGTAAGGTTTGGCCAGCTGCAGCGTTCCGACGCTGCTGTGCTTGGCGGCCTGCCCGGCGAGGCCAGACATGGAGTTCAGCAGGATAAACAGGCTGCACGCCGCGGCAATGGCTTTCTCATGGCTCCACCGGATCCAGTAGAGAACCGGTGCGAGAAAGATGCCGCCGCCAATCCCGACGAGACCGGCCAGGAAACCCGTCGCCGCGCCCACCGGCATCAGGACGAGCGCACGCGAAGCGACAGGCGCATCCGCCGGGCGTTTCCAGCGGCGCTGGAACAGCATCGACAGGCCGGTCAGAAGGAGTGTGATCCCAAGCAGGGCGGAAAATACAAACTCACTGACCGGCACGCGTCCGCCAAGCCAGGCGAGCGGAACGGATAGGGCGAGCGCAGGCAGAAGGGCCCGCCAGTCGAGATTGCCTGTCATCGCGTACCGGATCGTGTTGCCGGAGACGACAAGGATGTTGCACGCCAATGCGATCAACGGAACGATCCGGAAGTCCGCACCGGAAAGGATCAGGACGGCATTATAGGTTGAGCCGCCGCCGAACCCGACGCTGGCGTAGAGGGCCGCTGTCACGAAGAAGATGAGGGGAAGAAGGTAGACCAAAATATACCTTCCTATGCGGGCTGGGTGCTGGCGGCGCGGGCCAGGTCTTCAATCGTGTCGATATCGATGGCTTCGCTATCGGGAATGGATACCCTTTCTGTGTTGTCCAGCGCGTTGAAAACCTTTTTCGCGCCTGCGTCGCCGCTGACGTTCGATAACTGATCAAATGTGCGGGCCGAGAACATTGCCGGCGGACACAGGACGTCTCCCATGCTTGACATGACGGCATTTGTTTCAGGCGCCATGGCGCTGCTCAATGCAAGGAGATGCGCCTCGGAGACAAAAGGCATGTCGGCCAGAAGGATGAGGACCCGCTCGATTCCCGGCATTTCGCGGATGGCGGCGATACCGGCCTTCAGACTGGTCGATTGCCCGGCTGCGCTGTCCGGGTTCTCCACGATCTGCCAGTCTTTGGTCTTCAGCAGGCGCCCGCGGCCTTCCTGACCGGGCCCGATGACCGCAATCCGCGCTGCGGCCGGCGTGTTCTGAAGCAGGCTTGCAGCATGGCCAAGAATGGGCCGTCCGCCCAGGTCAGCCTGAAGCTTGTCTCCGCTGGAGAAGCGCGCAGATTGCCCCGCGGCGAGGAGGAGAACCGCGGTTTCCGCGAACGGATTGTGCTGTGTCTCCTTGTAGGCCGCTATGATTTCGGCAAGTGCGGAGACGGCGAGCATGGACGCGTCCCTCATGGAGGGGATCAGCCCGATGGGGCCTCGAACACGGTCTATGCTGGTGGTGGGGAGACCTTCCTCGGCGAGGCGTGCCCGCCGGCGCTCCTGTGTCCGGCGGCTGCCGACTGCGCCGACATAGAACGCTTTCCCGGCGAGCGCCTGTTTCAGCAGGGCTACCTCCCAGTCCGGATCGTGGAACATCAGGATGAAGGCCGTCCAGGGATCATCTGAGAGGTCCGGCAGACTGTCCGGCGATTGCAAGGCGACGGCATCCATGAACCCGTCCCGCCGTGCCTCGTCGACGTCTTCCCCATCGCGCAATTGAAGCGAAAGACCATAGCCGCTGGCCCGGACGAGACGTGCCAGAGCGAGGGCATCCGCACCGCGCCCGGCGATCCGGATGCGGAGCTTTGGTGTGTAGCAGAAGGGTGCGTCCAGACCGGGCAGAGAGAGATAAACCCGCTGGCGCGCAGACAAGGCGTCGTGGCAGCGTTGAATTTCTGTAGCATCCGCATCCGGCAGGATCATGATGTCGATCGCGCCGCCGCAGGGCAGGGGCATGTCGATGAACGGCGACCCGGTGCCATAGCGGAGCGACCGGGGCTTGCCCTCTTCGATGGATTGCCGGGCCTGCAGGGCGACATCTGCGTCCACGCAACCGCCGGAAATATAGCCGCACTTCTGGCCCGATGCCGACACGGCCATCAATGCGCCCGGCGAGCGGACGCTGCCGCCTTCTGTCGCGGCGACCACGACAAGCGCAACAGGCCCTGCTTGCCGCCAGGCAAGCCACTGGCCAAGCACATCCTGCGGATGTTCAGCATAGAGGGGAGCGGATCCGGCCATATCAGGCATTATAAATGGTCGTTTATAATGCGACAGCCCTATTTCGGCACTGGTCTCCGATTTGTTCCCTGGCCGATCCGCGCGAGTAGCGTTTCATTGTGTGCGAGCGACCGGTTGCACAGCTGGTGGTACAGATCCCGCAACTCCTGGCCTGCATCGGATAGCCGGGAGCCGCCGCCGTCCGCGCCGCCCTGGCTGGAAAGAACGAGAGGCGTTTGGAAGTCCCGGTTCATTTCCTCGACCAGTTTGCGCGCCCTCGGATAAGACATGCCCAGCTGACTGGCGGCTTTGTTGAGAGAACCGAGTTCCGCAATCGCGTCGAGCAGGGCGGCCTTGCCCGGGCCGAAGCGCCCGCCGCCGGGCAGGTCTATCCGGATGCTGAGGCCGGGTTTGTTCTTCGCTGTCACCGTCTGAGTCCCGGGGATTCCATGGCTAGCCCCCCCGCCCGTTTTGCGAGGTAGAGTTCCACAGCTGTATAGGTCTCGGATCCATAGTCCAGTGGCTCAGCACGGATGCCGGAATCGCAATCGCGCAAGCGGCGGTGAAGCGAGCCGAAGGTCTGCCATTCCATGCGGTAGGCTGGAAAGGCGTTGCCATGGCCCTGGCTGATTGTGTCGCCGCGCAGCTTCTTTCCCCAATTGTCATTGTGGCATTGGCTGCAGGCGAGGTTGAACTGCCCCTTGCGAAGGAAGAAATAGTCTTCACCTGCCTCGTAATAATCTTTGGCCGGACCATCGATGTTCACGGATATGGGCACGCCTCGCGCGAGACTTGCGACATAGGCGGTCAGCCCCAGAAGCGCATCGCTTTCATAGTCGAGCGGGGCAAGGTTCTGATAACGATCGCGGCAGACATTGATGCGTGCTTCGATGTTCATCAGTTTCCCTGTTTCCTCATCCACCGCCGGATAGTGCGCCGCGACGCCTGAGAGCGGGCGACTGTCAGTTGCATGGCAGGAAGCACAGGCAGGCGCGCCGGTCTCCGGGATTTGGTTGAACAAGGTCTCGCCCTTGTCCACCCACAGGAAACCGGGATTGGCGAAATCGTCATCCTGCAAGGCCTGGGTCTCCGGCTGGAGGAAGGCGTAGCCGGATTGGATGGTCTCCGGCGTGAGCTGGCTCTGCGGAGCGTATTCCGCCTTCTGTCCGCTACAGGCCGCAAGGAAAAACGCGAGAAGGCAAAGCTGCCTCATGACACCGTCAACAGCCGTTCTTCGCTCCAGCGCTCGCCATGCTGGTCTGTCCAGCTGAATTCGATCATGGCCGTGCGGGTCGCGCGGGCGTGGAAGGTGAGGAAAGGGTTGGCTGCGATGCCGGGAAAGAACTCGCCTTCAAAGATAATATTGCCGTCATAAGTGCAGCGGAACTGCTTGATAATGTTCCGCGGGATGGTTTCGCCCTTGGAGTCGCGGCGGTAGCCCGTTTCCATCGGGTGCTGGATCATCGCCTTCAGTTCGATGATTTCGCCGGCGGTGGCCGTGTCGGGTGCGGATATGCGGATCATGTCTGCGCAGCCTCCCTCAGCCGATGATGCACGCTGCGAGCGTGACATAGGTGCTGCCTGTCCCTGACCACAGCGTGCCATCGCTCATCTCGGCAACGACCCGCAGGGTCTGGGTCCCCGCCATTCGCACGCGGGTAGAGATGTCGGCGCGGCCGGCGTGCGGACCTAACTGAAACCGGGCGATGGTTGCGATGGGATTTCGCGGAGACAGGATGACGATCTGCTTCACATAATCGTCTTCGCTCATGGGGCTGGTGACGGTGACCCCCACCGGCACCGAATTGCCGTTCTCTGCAATCGGCGGAAGGGTGACGGTAACCCGGCCTTCATTGATGGGGCGGTCGCCGAAAAGCTCGCGGATGGCCTGATCCGCATCTTCCGGCGTCGCGAAGGCGGCTGGGGCAAGGAAAGCCGCAACGGCGCTCGCAGCGGTCGATGCAAGCACATCGCGGCGTGTCAGGAACCGCCTTGTCTGTTTCTCATTGCCTGTCTGCATCAGTCTGTCTGCGTTTCCAAAAAAGCGACCAGGTCTTCAATCTCCTGCGCGCTGAGCGCCGGGGCGCCCCTGTACGCTTCGCCGACCTGGCGGAGCCCGTCTGTCCGATAATAGGATGGCATCACAGTGTCCGGCCAAATGGTTTGGGCGTCAATGATGCGGTAGCGGATCTGGCCGGCGTCCAGCCGGGCGCCGATACCGGTCAGGGGCGGCCCGACATTGCCCTGAAACTCTGCCTCGAGGCTGGCCAGCTGGTGGCAAAGCAGACAATGCCCGCTGTCCCGCGATGTGAAGACCTGCTGCCCGCGCTGTGCGTCACCCTGACGGCCTTCAAGGGGGGCAGGAACGGCGTCTCCGACAATCGTGACCGGACTGGCCAGCCGGTCGCTCGAAGCCTGGCTGCAGGCAGACGGGACAAGGAGGCACAGCAAGGCGGCTGCAGCGGCCGGTCTCATCCAAAGGTCTGCCCTGTAATCGTGTGGAACCAGGTTCTGGCCTGCAGTGCTTCATTCCGCCTGACAATGTCGTCAGCCATCAACGGGCTGAGGCCTCCGGATCCGGCTACCGATTGCAGCGCGCCATCCGCATTTGTGTAGACACCGGTGATGGAAACGGCGGTGTCGCCGGAAAGGTAGGAATAGCAGGTATTGGTCAGGGTTGTCGGTTCAGGTGTCCGGCCTGAGAGGATTGCCGCAATCTGCAAGGCGCACAGCTTGGCCTGTAGATTGGCCGAGAAGGCAGACTTCGGCATGGGCGAGGCAATCGTCGCGTCGCCGATGACGTGAATGTCAGGCTGCAGCGTCGAGCTGAACGACAAGGGATCGATCGGGCACCAGCCCGTCCTGTCAGCGACGCCGGCCTTGTGGGCGATTGCGCCAGCTTGCTGGGGTGGAATGACGTTGGCGACATCGGCGCGGACATCTTCGAACTCTGTCGACAGAATGCCGGATGTGGGCGCGACCGAAACGACGCGGCCGAATTCATCTGCGCCGTATCGCTCAATGATGTCCGGGTAAAGATCAGCCCAGGCCTGTTCGAACAAGGGTTGCTTCGAAAACTTGTCCTGTGCGTCCAGAATGAGAAGCCTGGAGTTCGGCTTGTGGGCCTTCAGATAGTTGGCAATCAGGCTGGCGCGCTCATAAGGGCCCGGCGGGCAGCGGAAAGGGGCAGGCGGGACAGAGATGACAACAAGGCCGCCATCTTCCATGGCTTCAAGCTGTTTGCGAAGCAACACGGTCTGAGGACCGGCCTTCCAGGCGTGCGGCATCAGTTCGGCAGCGGCCTGGTCATAGCCTTCAATCGCGCCCCAGCGGAAATCGATTCCCGGCGACAGGATGAGTTTGTCGTAGGAGAAAGTGTCCCCGGATTTCACGGAAACTGTCCGAGCGACGGGGTCTACATCGACGGCCATATCCGGAACGACGTCGATACCTTCGGCTTTCAGCGTGTCATAGCCGAAGCGTTGCTCTGAAAGGTCACGCAGGCCAGCGATTACCAGATTGCTGAAGGGGCAGGCATAGTAATCCGTGTTCGGTCCTATCAGTGTCACCGATGCGGCCGGCATGGTGCGCTTCAGGAAGCGGGCCGCCGTGGCACCGCCGAAGCCGCCTCCGACAATCACAAGGCGGGCGCGGACTTGTGCTGCGGCCGGAAAGGGCAACGCCGCAAGGGCTGTCAGTCCGGAGAGCGACAGCAGGAGATCGCGCCTGTTCAGGAAAGCGTCCGTCATTCCGCAACCGTTTCCGCAAGATAGATGCTGATGGCGTCGATATCTGCTTCGCTATAGCCGCGCATCATGCGGTGCATGACGCTGCCGCCGTTGTTGTCGTTCTTGTACCGGAGCAGGGACAGGCGGATTTGGTCGGACGTCCGTCCGTCGAGACTGGCAATCGCACCGCCGTCCGGCCCGTGACAGCCGGAGCAGGAGAGCGCTAGGATGGCAGGCGCGCCGAGATCGGCAGCCTCGCGGGAGGCGTCTTCAGTCTGCGTTCCGGCCGGCGCCGACTCACAGGCGCAGACAAGAAGCGTGAGCAAAGCGAAGGCGGTCAGCTTTCCTGACGGCTTGACCATTTCTATCTCAGCGCCTGGTCCTTGATGGGCAATTGCCGGATCCGCTTTCCGGTCGCAGCGAAGATTGCGTTCAGCACGGCTGGCGGTGCGGCGGCGATTGTGGGTTCGCCCACACCGCCCCAGAATCCGCCCGACGGCATGACCAGGGTTTCAACGTCTGGCATTTCGGCGATCCGCATCGAATTGTAGGTGTTGAAATTCTTCTGCTGCGTCTCGCCGTCTTCGAAGGTGATTTCCTCGTGCAGCATTGCTGAAAGACCGTAGACGAACGAGCCGAAGACCTGTGCTTCGATCTGCTGCGGGTTCACGGCATAGCCGGGGTCGGTCGCCGCGACGATGCGGTGCATCTTCAGGACGCCGTCATCGTCGACGGTCACTTCTGCACAGGCCGCGGTATAGCTGCCGAAGGAGTAGAAGCCACAGAGCCCGCGGGACAATCCGTCATCGGCGCCCCATCCGGACTTGTCAGCCACCGCCTGCAGGACGGCCGCCATTTTCGGGCTGTCCTTGAGGTGCGCAAGCCTGAACTCCAACGGATCGCGGCCTGCGGCGTGGGCAAGCTCGTCCATGAAGCATTCCAGATAGATGGCATTCTGGTTGGCGTTCACACCGCGCCAGAAACCCGGCCGGACAGGTGGGTTGCGCATCGCATGGTCCACCAGAATCGACGGGAAAGTGTACTTCATCGTCTGGTCTTCGACGCGAGGGTCGATGCCGGAGGGCAGCAGCCCCTGGAACACGACGATGTCCATGCCGTCCACCAGAGCCTGAGGCATGATGCCCGCCAGGATGGACTGGCCGGAGATCCGGATTTTCAGGCCAAGGAGATTGCCGTCCGCATCCAGCGCGCCCTGACAACGGGCCTTGGTGGTCGGATGGTAGAAGCCTTGTTCCATGTCTTCTTCACGGGACCAGAGCAATTTGATCGGAGTCCCCGGCATCTGCTTTGCGATTTTGACGGTTTGCGAGATGTAATCCGTGGCACCTTTGCGCCCAAAACCACCGCCCAGAAGCTGTTTATAGACTTCGCATTGCTGGATCGGCAGGTCTGCCGCTTCCGAAGTGGCGGCCAGTGCGGCTTCGCCATTCTGCGTCGGGCACCAGACCTCGCACTTGTCTTCGGTCCAGAGCGCGATGGCGTTCATGGGTTCCATGCAGGCATGGTTCTGATGGGGCGCGTTGTAGCGGGCTTCAATGACCTGAGCAGCCCCGTCAAAGGCTGCATCGACATCGCCCACCTTGTTGCCCACAAAGGCTTCGCTGGCCGTTAGCCCCTCAATCAGGTCCGCCTCGAAGGCGGAGCTTGAGAAGTCGGAGCCTTCGCCGGCTTCCCATTCGATAGGCAGCGCATCGAGCGCCGTCTTTGCCTGCCACCAATAGTCGGCCACTACGGCGACGGCGGTGTCATCGACCTTCACCACCGCTTTCACCCCGGGCATGGAGCTGACAGCCTCTGCATCGAATGATTTCAGCGTTCCGCCGCGTTTCGGCGCCGCTTTGACGGCCGCGTTCAGCATGCCGTCCATCTTCATGTCAGTGGTGTAGAGCTGTTTCCCGGTGACTTTGTCGACCGTATCCAGCCGCTTCACCGGCTTGCCGATCAGCTCCCATTCGGAAGGATCCTTCAGCGGGACAGTTTCCGGTGCGGGCAGTTCTGCTGCGTCTGTTACGACTTCGCCGAATCGCAAGGTCTTGCCGGTCGGATCGTGGGTGATGATGCTCTTGGCGGCGGAGCATTCTTCGACGGGCACGCCCCAGCGGTTGGCGGCCGCCTGAATGAGCATCATGCGGGCAGCGGCGCCGCCTTCGCGTACATAGTCCTGGCTGGTGCGGATCCCCCGGCTGCCACCCGTCAGGAAGTCGCCCCACACCCGGTCACGCGCGAGATTCTCACCCGGTGTCGGATATTCGGTCTTCACATAGTCCCAATCGCATTCGAGCTCTTCGGCGACCAGCTGCGCCAGGCCGGTCAGCGTGCCCTGACCCATTTCCGAGCGGGCGATACGGATTGTGACCACATCGTCGGTGCCGATATGGACCCATGCATTCACTTCCGGTGGTGGCGGGCCAGCGTCCGCCAGCGTGTCCTTATCGCCCGGTGCGCAAGCTGAAAGAATGCCAATTGTCAGGCCGGTGGCGCCGGTGCCGACGATAAATCCGCGGCGGGAGATGCCTGTTATAGACGTCATGGACCGTTCCCTCCTCAGGCTTTCTTGGTTTTGGCCAGATGAATGCCCTTGCGGACGCGTGTGAAGGTCCCGCACCGGCAGATATTGGTGATGGTGGCGTCGATGTCTTCGTCGGTTGCGTCCGGGTTTTCATTCAGCAGGCCTGCAGCGGCCATGATCATGCCTGGCTGGCAATAGCCGCATTGCGGCACATCAAGTTCGACCCAGGCTTGCTGGACCGGGTGGCTTCCGTCTTCGGAAAGCCCCTCGATCGTTGTGATCTCCTCATCGCCGGCGAGCGCGCCCACGGGATAGACGCAGGACCGGACGGCCTGACCATCGATATGGATGGTGCAGGCGCCGCACTCAGCGATTCCGCAGCCATATTTGGTCCCGGTCAGGCCAAGTTGTTCCCGCAGGACCCAGAGCAAAGGGGTCGACTCGTCAACGTCAACCGTCATCACTTGTCCGTTGATCTTGAGAGTAGCCATTTCTTGCTCCGACTTCCTGACACTGTTCCCTTGGGAGAAGACTATGCCAATCGTTTCGGTATTGCACTCCCCGGCGGCCCAAAATTTTTAATATTGGGGGGCGCGAGCGCTCAGGTCTCCGTTCCTGAACGGAAGTTACGCGGCTTGTGCCGCGAGGGCACCTCTTGGTCTGCGGCCTGGGATGGTGAATTGATATGACCTCGTGACCGATCGCAAATCGGCGTTGGCTCAGCAGGAGGGACACATGGACAAGAAGAATTACGTCGAAGGCAAATCGATTATCGTCACGGGCGCGGCTGGTGGATTCGGCCAACTGGTCAGCGCCAAGGCTGCCGCTCTCGGTGCCAAGGTCACCTGTGCAGATATTGACGAAGCAGCGCTGGAAAAAAGCGTTGCGGAAATCTGCACTGCAGGCGGGACCGCGCAGGCAGTTCCTGCAGACGTCACCAGCATCGAGCAGATGAACGCCTTGGCCCGCGCCGCAACCAGCGCCTATGGGCGGATCGATGTCATGCTCAACAATGCCGGTATCATGCCGCTCGCTCTCTATGCTGACCATCAGGCGGCGCTTGAAAAATGGAACCGCTGTATCGACATCAACTTCAAGGGCGTGCTCAACGGCATCGTGTCTGTTTTCGACCAGATGATGGCGCAAGGAGAAGGGCACGTCATCAACGTCTCGTCGATCTATGGCAATTTTCCTACGTATGGCGCAGCAGTCTATGGCGCGACCAAATCCGCTGTGAACTTCCTATCGGAATCGCTGAGGATCGAGGCGCGGGGCAAGATCAAGGTGACGATCGTGAAGCCGACTGGTGTGCCCGGGACTGGGCTTGGCGCCGGTGTCGTCAATCCTGCTGCCGTCATAGGCATCGTTGGCCAGAATGCCGGGGAATTTGTGGAGCTTATCGGACAGTACCAGGAAGGAGCCCTGGACGCATCCAATGTTGATCCCGAGCAGATGAATTATGTTGTGCTGGACCCTGAATTCATCGCCGATCAGATCATATACTCGATCAATCAGCCGAAAGGTGTGTCCATCGGCGATATCACGGTAAGGGCATCAGGCGATCACTATGTCCTCTGAGCAGGGCTCAGATCCTGCGCTCCTGTGTTCCATCGCGAAAGGAGCCCGGCGTTTGACCGGCCCAGCGTTTGAAAGCGCGTGTAAAAGCGCTTTGTTCTGAAAAGCCGGTCAGGAAGGCCACTTCGGCGATGGAGTAGCGCGTATCAGCGAGGAATTTTTCCGCCATCTGCCGGCGGGCCTCATCGACGAGCGCCTGAAATGTATATCCCTGTTCAGAAAGGCGGCGCTGCAGGGTCCTCGCGCTCATTCCAAGGGATGAGGCGATGTCGGCGAGGGTGGGGATACCTTCGCTCAGCATGTTCGCGATCTGAAGAATGACCCGGCGGTCGAGTGCGTCTTCGGCCGGTTCTTCTGCAAGCGTTTCTTCGATATGGGATGTCAGGAACCGCCAGATGCTTTCATCTCCGATGGCATTCGGACGGTCCAGTCGCTCTTCGGGCAGGATGATTGCATCAATGTCTGCGCCAAAGGAGACGGGGCACCGGAAATAGGCCTCCAGGGCGGCCCGGGACCCGGCAGGTTCGGCGTGTCGAAACTGGACGGCTTGTGGCTTGTTTTCCGGAAAGGTCGTTTCGCGGCACATCGCGACATAGGTGCCCAGCGTTCCCTCGGTTGAGAGATACATGCCCAGCCGTTTGGGTTCCGTACGCTGGTGGGTCCACATGCAGATCCCGTCTTGCTCGACGAGCCGGAAAGTGGCGGTCGTATTGAAGGCCCGCACATAGCGGTCCATGCGCCGGAAAGAACGGCGCAGGGTCGGCGCAGACTTCCAGGCAAGTCCGACTGCGCCAAAGTCCGCGCAACTCATGGCGGCGGACGTTCGCAGGTGGAAGCCGATGTCAGGGGCTTCTGCAGCCGCAATGGTTTCAAGTAGAGTATAGTAAGCGGTGTCGCGCACCATTGTAGCCGGGTTTGCGGCTTCGGCCTCCGTGATGCCCGTACTTGCGAACAGAGCTGATCGATCCAGCGACGCGGGCGCCTGGTCGATCATTTTCTTCACAAACATCGCAAGGACGTATGTCATGTTCCCCAATTCCGCATGCGCTGGCCCACTCAGCCCGGTTGGTCACCTGCTACTCCCTTAGGGCGTTTTGGGCTGGGCTCAACCCTTCACGAGGTGAATTGGCCGGGCAGGGCACAAACTGGCGCGATTGGTTTCACCCAAAAAATGATGCCAGTGCTTGGAGGCTGCTCAGCCGCAAAACCATCGCGCCCGGGAAAGCCGTACAGAGAGCATGGCCTTTAATGCCGGGCAGTCAGGCCCGTCAGACCTGTGCAGCCAGTCTCGCCGCCTGATTGATGGCGCGCTTGGCGTCGAGCTCGGCAGCTTCGTAAGCGCCGCCAACGAGAGACACATTCTCTGCGGAACCTTCAAAAGCGTCGTACACGTCCCGTAGAGGTTCCTGGCCGGCGCAAAGGATGATCGTGTCCACCTCCAGAGTCATCGGGGCGCCATCGACCAGGCAATGGAGTCCGGCGTCATCGATACTTTCATAAGTAACGCCTGGAATCATTTTTACGCCTTTCCGGTTAAGCGTCAGGCGGTGGGTCCATCCTGTTGTCTTTCCCAGTCCTTTGCCGACCGCAGTGTTCTTACGCTGCAGGAGCCAGACTTCCCGGGGAGATTCTTCGATAACCGGCTCAACGCCGGTGACGCCGCCGCGGGGATGGTTCTCGAAATCGATGCCCCACTCCTTGGCAAATTTATCGATGTCGAGCGCAGATGACTTGCCCACATGCGTGATCAGTTCTGCCACATCGAACCCAATACCGCCGGCGCCGATAATGGCGACGCGTTTGCCGATCGGTTTGTTGCCCAGAATGGCGTCGATGTAGCCAACCACGCTCGGGTGATCGATGCCCTTGATCCCGGGAGTGCGTGGGGCGATGCCGGTTGCCAGAACAATTTCATCATATGCGCCGGATTTGAGAAAATCCGCATCTACCCGTTTTCCGAGTTTGGCATTCACGCCGGTCACTTCGATCTGGCGCTTGAAGTAGCGAAGCGTTTCGAAAAATTCCTCTTTTCCCGGAATTCTCTTGGCCAGATTGAACTGGCCGCCGATCTCAGGGGACTGATCGAACAGGTCCACTTTGTGTCCGCGTTCGGCGGCGATTGTAGAATAGGCTAGTCCGGCCGGGCCGGCTCCGACAACGGCGATGCGTTTCGGGGCGTTCGTGGGTTTGTAGGCAAGCTGTGTCTCATGGCACGCGCGCGGGTTTACCAGACAGCTTACTTCCTGATTGCCGCCGAAAGTATGATCCAGGCAGGCCTGGTTACAGGCGATGCAGGTATTGATTTCATCCTCGCGGCCTTCGGCCGCCTTGTTCATGAACTGGGAGTCGGCGAGCATCGGGCGGGCCATTGAGACCAGGTCTGCGTCTCCGCGCTCCAGCACGGCTTCTGCCACATCCGGCATATTGATCCGGTTGCTCGTGATGACCGGAACGGAGACCTGCTTTTTCAGACGCCCGGTCACGCTGGTGAAGGCTGCGCGCGGGACCATTGTGGCAATCGTGGGCACGGCGGATTCGTGCCAGGTGAAGTGGGTCGAGATGACCGAAACGCCGGCCTTCTCCAACTCGTGGGCGAGTTGCACGACTTCCTCCCACGACATGCCGCCCTGAAGCATGTCCATGGCGGCGATGCGGAAGATGATGATGAAGTCATCGCCAACCGCTGCCCGGCAACGGCGGACAATCTCCAGCGGGAACCGCATGCGGTTCTCGAAGGAGCCTCCCCAACGGTCTGTGCGGAGATTGGTCTTCTCGACCAGGAAGGTCGAGAGCAGGTAGCCGGCAGAGCCGATAATCTCGACCCCGTCATAGCCGGCCTCCTGGGCGCACTTTGTGCAATTGGCGAAGTCCGCGATCTGCTTCTCGATCCCCGCTTCGTCCAGTTCGTTGGGAACAAACCGGGAGATACGCGACCTGACGGGAGAGGGGGCGACGCATTTGTCATGCGGTGCGATCGGTCCGGCATGCAGGATCTGCATGCAGATGCGCACGTCCGGATCTACTGCATGAACCGCATCGGTGATGACGCGGTGCCGGGCGACTTCTTCGGCGTTGGAGAGCTTGGCCCCCAACCCGCCTTCTTCATTCGGCGAGATGCCTCCGGTTATGATCAGGCCGACACCGCCGCGGGCGCGTTCAGCGAAGAATTCCGCCATACGGATATGCCCGTCTTCCTGCTCTTCCAGCCCGGTATGCATCGACCCCATGATCGCCCGGTTCTTGACCGTCACGGAGCCGATCCGGAGCGGGGAAAAAGGTTCGGGTATTTGGTCGTCGTGCTGGTCATCAGGCTCATCGTCTCTTGTTCGTGCAGTGGGCCCTGTCTTTCGACAGGTCGGGGCAGACGCGAAGTTACGAGGTATCTGTCCCAAATCACAAGCTTTTTAGAGTGCTTTTTCGGGATCCGAAATAACTGGTGGACCTTGCCGTCGGGGAATGCTTCCGGGGCAGCTTTTCATTGGAATAGTAGGCCTACGGAGGGTCATTCCGTTAGGGCAGGTCTTGCTTGGGCCGGGCGGGTCATTTCACTATCGCAGGAAGGAAATGCGAAGGTGAAAGACCATGAAATCTGACTATCAAGCTCTGGTTCTTGAGCAGGCTGGTGAGGTCCTGACAATCAGGATGAACCGTCCGGACCGGCTGAACGCGTTGAATCCTCAACTGGTTTCAGAACTCAGGGAGGTGTTCCAGTCGCTGTATTTCGACAGGTCCGTTCGTGTGGTCATTCTGGAAGGCGCCGGGCGGGCATTCTGCGCAGGGTTGGACCTCAAGGAGCCTTCAGGTAACCAGGGGGAGAGAAGTATCGAGCAGGGCCTGGATAACCAGCGGTCCATAGCCGAGATTTATGTTGCGATGCGGAGATGCCCGCAGCCGATTATCAGCCTTGTGCAGGGCGCGGCCAGCGGCGGCGGTTTTGCGCTTGCGCTGGCATCGGATATCCGCATCCTCGCAGAAGATGCGCGGATGAATGCCGCCTTCATCCGGATCGGTCTTTCATCCTGCGACATGGGCGTGTCCTACTTCCTCCCTCGTATGGTCGGGATGTCTCTTGCGAGCGAGTACATGCTGACCGGGCGATTTATCTCCGCGCAGCGCGCCATGGAGATCGGTCTGGCAAATCGGGTGGTGCATGGCAGTGAATTGCGCAAGGAGGCGGAGGCTTTTGCCGAGGACATGCTGCATGCGACACCGCTTGGCCTGCGCCTGACAAAAGACGGGCTGAATATCGCGGTCGATGTGTCCGGCCTGGAAGCCGCGATGGCAATTGAGGACCGGAACCAGATGCTCACGGCCAACGATCCGAATTTCGCCGAGGGAGTTGCGGCCTTTTTCGAAAAGCGGAAGCCGCACTATTCCTGAGGCCTGTGAGGAAAATTCGCTTCTCTGCCTTTGCGGCGCGGCCATTCCGACGAGCGGACGCCGGAAGTCCTAATTGTTTGCGGGACTTATAGGGCTGGCAAGCTGACGCAGGAATGCGGACACCAATGCTGCTGAGTTTTGCGCGGCGAGATGTTCGAAGGCGCGTATTTCGTTCTGGCTGGCCTCTCCGCCACCGGCGAGGTCTGAAACGCTGCGGAAGGCGATGAAGGGAATACCATTGGCATAGGCGACCATGGCAATGGCGGCGGTTTCCATTTCAACGACCTGCGCCTCAAACGTCTCGTGCAGGTAGTCCCTGTAGGTTCTGTTGTCCATGAAGACGGAACCTGAAAGGCCTGCGCCGCCTATCCGGATGACAGGCGCGGACGGAAGACACAGGCTTTGCCCATCACAGCGCGTGAGCTGTGCTGCCGAAGATGCCGCGGCGGCGATCCTTAACAGGCCGGGGTCTGCGCTGAACCACAGACGCGGTTCCGGTGCCGCGTCTTCGGGGGTGGCGATGCGTACGCCGCGTGTGCCCATAAAGCCAAATGGGGGTGCCATGGGTGCGACGCCGGGGAATGGGGCTTTGAAGACGCCCGGTCCGATTTCCCTCAGATATGTCGCTTCATCATATTTAGCCCAGCGTTCCGGCACGATCACGTCGCCAATGGAGAGGTCAGGATCGATGCTTCCGGCAACGCCGCTGACCACGATGTGCGTGATGTTGAATTCGTCCACCAGCCGCTGGGTGTTCATGGTGGCATTGACGATGCTCACCCCGGTTTTGAACAAGACGACCGGTTGACCCTCCAACTCTCCGGTCCAATAGGAAACGCCTTGAATCCTATGTTCCTCAGCCTGTTCAAGTGAGGGCAGGAGCACCCGGAATTCCGGACTATAAGCTGTGGCGATAGCGATCCGTTCACGTGCATCCGGAGAGATCCGGACGGCGGTCGCTGCCGGTTCGGAAGTTGTCAGGGATGGCGGCGTCGCGCAGGCCCCCGCGAGGCTGACGGTCACGAGTATCAGAACTGAAGCAAGCTTGCCGTAAAAAGAGCGCAACATGGGATGCCGCCTTTCTGATCAGACGGAGTGGAGAAAGATGAACTTGGCCAGGAAGGCGGCGGCCAGGACGAGCGCACCGGGGCTGATCTCTTTCCATCGGCCCGCGCCTGCTTTCAGAACGACATAGACAATGATGCCGAGACCGATGCCGTTTGCGATGGAATAGGTGAGCGGCATGGCGACGGCTGTGATGACAGCGGGCATGAACGATGTCGGCTCTGACCAGTTCACATGTGTCAGGCCGCCAGTCATGAGGCATCCGACATATACAAGCGCAGGCATGGTGGCGTAGGGCTGCACCGCGCTGGCCAGCGGCGCGAAAAACAGGGCAAGGCAAAACAGGCCTGCGACCGTCAAAGCGGTCAGCCCCGTCCGGCCACCGGCTTTCACGCCCGCAATGCTCTCAATGTAGCTGGTCGCAGAGGAGGTCCCCAGCGCTGCGCCTGCCACAGTCGCCGTACTGTCCGCTATCAAGGCTTTGCGAAGGTTGATGACGTGCCCTTTCTCGTCCAGCAGGCCCGCCTTGTGCGCGACAGAGACAAGCGTGCCTGCCGTGTCGAACATGTCCACAAAGAGAAAGGAGATCACGACTACCGCGATACCCACTTCCAGCGCCTGAGACCAGTCGAGTGCAAACAGCGTTGGCGCAATGGAGGGGGGCAGGGAGACCAGTCCCGGCGGAGGTGCTGCGCCGATCAGAACGCCCGCAATCGTCGTCACCAGAATGCTGATCAGAATGCCTCCGGGCACCTTCCGTGCCTCTAATATTCCGATGAGGAAGAAGCACATGATCGCCAGAAGCGCAGGTGTCTGACCCAGATCGCCGAGGCTGACGATTGTCGCCGGGTGGGATACGATTATGCCAACACCGCTCAGTCCGATGATGATCAGGAACAGCCCGATGCCGGCGGAGATTGCCATCTTCAATTCCATAGGAATGGCGTTGATGATCCATTCGCGGATCGGCAGTAAGCTGAGTGCGACAAAGATGATGCCTGACATGAACACAGCCGCCAGCGCGACTTGCCAGGTCAGGCCCATGCCGATCACCACGCCATAGGTGAAATAGGCGTTCAGCCCCATGCCCGGCGCAATGGCGATCGGGTAGTTTGCATAAAGCCCCATGATGGCGGAGCCGATTGCGGCAGACAGACAGGTCGCTACGAACACGGCGCCCTTGTCCATGCCGGCATTCGTCAGAATGTCGGGGTTCACGAAGATGATGTAGGACATCGCCAGAAAGGTCGTGATGCCTGCTACGATTTCCGTTCGGGCCGTCGTCCCACGGGCATCGAGATCGAAAAGCTTGTTCAGCATCTTAACGCCAGTGTCTCCCGGACGGTTCAATCCGCAGACTTGGCATCCCGGCGGCCGCGTCAAGTCCGGCAGCTTGAATAGTTAGGTTTGAGGGCGGTCAGGTCTCCGGAATAACCGGCTGCGCCTTGCCAAAAGGCAAGTCGCGGGCAGCGTCATGGGGACGGGAGACCCGTCCGGCGCAGTACAGCTCCTTCCGGGACGCGGTCGCCCTGGTCCATCTGCTAGGGCCTATAGGGGTTCCTTGTCGAGTTCGCCGACATGGAGAACCGGCGCTGCGTCCAGATTTTCTGCATCCAGCAAATTGGTCACTTGCTCCAGTGAGGCAATCAGCATGGCCTGTTGCCAGTCCGGCAGGGCATTGAAGCGTTCAGAGAATATCTGGTGCAACGGGTCGGGTGCATCCGCCAGGGCTGCCTTGCCTGCCGGCAGGAGACGCAACCAGACGCGGCGTTTGTCTTCATCGCTCCTGCGGCGTGAGATGAGGCCGCGTGCTTCGAGCTTGTCGATCAGGCTTGTGATGGTGGCGTGTTTCAATTGCGTGGCCTGGGCAAGATAGCCCGCCGACACTTCGGGAAATTCCGTGAGGATGCGCAGCACGCTCAGCTGTGAAGGCGTCAATCCCGCCGTCCGGGCGAGGCGCTTGGATGCCAGCTCCGTCATCCGCTGGATTCTACGCAGGGCGATCAGCGCGTCTTCAGATCGTGTGTTCAATGGTCTTGAACCTAAAGGGGCGCGAGACCCGGGCCCAGCGCAGATTTCAGAGGGCCAAGATGTGCCTCATATGGGCGCCATTGTTCAAGTCCTGCCTTGTTGATCGGGCGTCGGACCTGTTCAGAGCTGGCCGTCCTGACGGCGCGTTCCGTCCGGTGGAAGTTCACACACCGCTCATCAAAGGGCAGGCCGCAATAATCGAGCAGCCTGTGCACCTGGCCTTCAAGGTCATCCAGAACGTCTTCATGCTGGACCCGCAATATGCGCTCCGGCGGCAGGACAGAGTCCCAGTGTTCCATCAGGTCGACATAGGCGCGGTAGTAATGGCCGATATCTTCCAGGCTGTAGGTGAATTCCTGGCCCTCGGCGAAGAGTTGCTTGTAGCCCGACCAGCAGCAATCCATCGGGTTGCGGCGCGCATCGATGATTTTCGCATTCGGCAGGATCAGATGGATCAGACCGATATGCCGGAAATTGTTCGGCATCTTGTCTGTGAAGAAAGGCGCGCCCTGCCGGTGGATGCGCGTATTTTCTATATAGTCCTCGCCAAGCGCGCAGAGCTCTTCCTGGCTCATATCGTGCAGGATGCGCGGATAACGGTCCCGGTCCGTGATCTGGCTCCGGCCGCGCAGACGGTGGGCCAGCGAGAGAATGTTGGGGAGTTCCAGCGTGCCATCGACTTGCGGGTGTGAGGCCAGGATTTGCTCGATCAGCGTGGACCCTGCACGCGGCAGGCCCACGATAAAGATCGGGTCCGGAGCCTGGCAGCCCTTGCCGGACTGTTTTTCAAACAGGTCCTGCGTGCAGTGCGTCTTCTGTGCTGACAGTTCCGCCTGCATCTGTTCGGTCGTATATCGTACGGTCTGGTGTTTCAGGGCATTGCCGCTGGCATAGGCCTCAAATGCCTTGTCGTAGTCCTTGCGGTCTTCGCGGGCCTTGCCGAGGGCGAAGGCGATATGAATGCGCGAAGCATGATCCAGGTCAGGAGAGGCCGCAGCCGCTTCCATGGCAGTCAATTCGGCGTCGCTGAAACGATAGGTCTTGAGATTGGCCAGGCCGTACCAGGCATCGCCATGCCCCGGAGCGACTTCGGCCGCGCGGCGATAGGAGGTGATGGCGTCGTCTGTCCGGCCATAGGTCTTCAGGGCGTGGCCGCGAGACACGAGCGTGGCAGGATCATCTGGCAGCACTCTCAGGACACGTTCGAAGTAATCGAGCGCTGTCTCATAGTCCCCGGCCTGCATGCTCTCAATCGCATAGTGGGACTGGAAGACCGGATTGTCCGGATCGCGGTCCATGAGGATCTGAGCCTGCTCCAGGGCTGCAGCGAATTTCTGCCGCTTGCGCAGGACCTGAATATAGTCGAGCCGCAGCTGGATATTGTCGGGCGCCAGTTCTACGGCGCTTTCCAGCAGGAAGTCGGCATCTTCCTGAACACCCAGCCTGGAGCCGATATCGGCTAGCAGGCGCATGCCTTCCACATGGGTCGGATTGCGCTGGAGGAAGGCGCGGGCGATTTCCTCCGCCCGGAAGATGCGGCCTTCATGGATATGATTGGTGACCGCCAGAAGTTCGCGGGGCAGGGCTTGCAGCCGCTGGGCCTGAGCCCTGGCATTGCTCGCGGCAACAGGATTTCCGGCTGCGGTGAGCAGGTCGGCCTGCGCGTTCCAGCTGGCGATGAGGGACGGGTTGTACCGGGTCGCGCGCTCAAATGCTGTCAGGGCACCGGCAGAGTCTCCCAGTTTACTGCGCAGGTGGCCTTCTTCCTGCCAGGCCCGGCCATAATCCGGCGAGGCCGCTTTCAGTTCCGCAAGGCGCGCGAAGGCGTCGTCATGCCGGTTCTGATACCGGGCGCAGACAGCCGCCATGTAGAGCGCGTCGCGGTTCTGCGGCTGCTTTGCCAGAATGTCGTCGGTGATTTTCGACGCGGCCTGGAAATCGCCAGCCTGAATGGCTTTCTGCGCCTGCTGCAGGGCGTTTTCCGGGGCGGCCAGGTCGGTCATACGTCGGGTATTCCTTCAATAAGAAAACAGCGCCCTGAAAGTGTCAGGGCGCTGCTTCAGGATCAAGTCTTGGGCTGTCCTAGTAGTCGTAGGAGAAGCGGAAACCGATCGTTCTCGGACGCATCGGCGTGATGCGTTCGCGGTCATAGACAAAGCTGCCGCTGAGGGCTGCATACTCATTCGTCAGGTTACTGGCGAAGAGTTCAGCCGTCCAGTTGTCGCCCGTCACACCAGCGGAGGCGCCGAGCGTGGTGTAACCGTCGAGCTTCATCTTGTTGATCTCGATCACATCGGTGAACGAGTCATCGGAGATGATGACCTGTGGCATCACGTGGGCGCGAAGCGACTGGCCGGCAATCTGCTGCTCAAGGTCCCACTCGTAGCGGACGCGCAGGTTACCCTGATAGGACGGCGCGAAGGCCAGGTCCGATCCTTTGACAACATCATTGGTCGGCACCAGGACTTCCGTGATCTCCGTATCCAGGAAGGAGAAGGCACCCGCGACGGTGAGGCCGTCAATGGAAGCCGGGGCCCAGGTGAAGTCGCCTTCGACACCTTTGATTTCCGCGTTGGCTGCGTTGTCCGAGAAGAACAGGTTCACGATCGACGGATCGAAGATCGTGGTCTGCAGGCCGTCGACTTTGACGAAGAAGGCAGAACCGTTGAAGCGGAGCGAGTTGTCGAAGAGCTCGGTTTTCCAGCCGAGTTCATAGTTCTTCACTTCGTCCGTATCCACAGCATACGGTACGACGTAGCCGCCGGGGCCCTGCGTGCCGCCCGGGCGATTCAGCAGGCCGGCCCGGAAGCCTTCCGAATAGGTCGCATAGAACAACAGGTCGGCTGTCGGCGTCCACTCACCCGTGACCTTGTAGATGAAGCCGTCAGTTGCCGCCTTGTCCGGGTTCCCCGCCGGTCTGTTGGGGCCGTAGATGTAGGAGATGTTGGTGCCAGCCCGCTGTGCGTCTGTGTCTGTGCCGAGATTATAGAAGGATGAGTTCGCGCTGCCTTCCATGTCCACCTCAACATCATAGTAACGCGCGCCCAATGTCAGGGAGAACTGGTCGGTGATGTCGAAACTGGTTTCGCCAAAGATACCGAACTGTTTGTCCGTCCGCTTGACGTCGTTCCGGAAGATGACGCCTGCCGGGAAGGGGCCCGGGTCGCTGTAATAGCCCGGATAAGCCTTGCCGATCTCACCGGTCACATCTGTATTGGTCAGCGGATAGTTCGGGGCAAAGCCGGTCAGCGTTCCAAAGCCCTGAACCATGGTCGAGCCCGGATAGACGAAGTCGTTGCGTTCGGCGAGCTCAAGGTCGCTGAAGAAGCCGCCGAACGTTGCGCGCCAGCGGTATTGTTCCGGCGTGTTAAAGCGCAGTTCGTGCGTCTGCACCTTCGTTTCGCTGTGTGATGTGACATAAAGGTTCGGGGCGTAGCAGGTGCCTGTCGGCGCGCCGGACGGATAGGTCACCGAGCCGTCGCAGATATAGTAGGGCAGGTACTGGCCGACGAACAGATAGTCGGAATAATCGACAACCTGGTCTGTTGTCCGTTCCGTGTACGCGCCCGTGTAAACGGCCTCCAGCGCGCCGAGGCGGCCGTTCACCGTCCAGGCGGTGTTGTGGAACTTGTCCTCGGTGCTTTCCGGCGTGAAGCGGACGATGTCGTAATCGTCCAGTTCCGGATCGGCGGAGAACACGCCTTCGGCATCGATCTGCTGCTGTGAGTGCTGGAGCAGGATGTCCCAGTCCTCGTTGATTTCATACAGACCGCTCAGGCGGAAGCCTTTGTAGGTCACATCATTGATGTCGTTTTCGGCAATGGTGCCGTTATCGGCAGCAATGAAATTGACGTTGGACAGGTCTGCCAGAAGAGGGTTGTCATTTGTTGGGTCATTGTCCGCCAGATTGTCTGCAACCTGAGTTGCAGATTGGAAGCCATCACGTTGGCGGCTGACGGGAACGCCATTGGCGCGGACCGTTCCGGCTGAGCGGAAACGGGCGGATTCTTCCGCGGTCAGTGTCCCCCCGACATTGTCGATATAGCCGCCCTGTGTGTCGGTGTAGACAACGCCGCGGACAGCGAACTTGTCGCTGACCGGCAGATTTATCATCGCTTCGACACTATTGCTCATCTCACCGCCATCGGTGAACGAGGTGGACGCGCTGAAGCCTGCGTCAAAGCCGTTCAGCGACGGCTTGTTGGTGATCATGCGGACCGTACCGGCCTGCGAGCTGGCTCCGAAGAGCGTGCCCTGCGGACCGGAGAGGACTTCCACGCGCTCGATATCGGCAGCGTAGACGTCGAGGTTACGGCCCGGCTGGGCCAGCGGCTGTTCGTCGAGATAGAAGCTGACGTTCGGCGCAAGGCCCGCAACGCCGGCGACCGTCAGGTTCGGCGTCGTCGAAGCGAGGCCGCGGATATAGATCGTGTTCTGGCCGGGGCCAGCACCGCCGGCGGTCACGCCCGGCAGCTGGATCAGATAGTCATTGAAGCTTTTCACGCCGAGCGCTTTGAGTTCCTGCTCGCCGAGCGCTGTCACGGCAACAGGAATGCTCTGGGCGCTTTCGGTGCGCTTGGTGGCCGTCACGGTGACCGCCTGAAGGCGCTTGACTTTTGCAGCCGGCTCAGCCGGTGCGGCTTCCTGGGCTTGTGCATGCGATGCGGCAATGCCGGCGATCGCGATAAGCGAAGCGCCGTACTTAAACTTCTTCATTATCTTCCCCTTGGGTCAGCTCCAGCCGTAGCGCGCACAACAACAGGCGCGCAGCATTCGAATCATGGCTGCTCGATAGGGCCCGAAGTAACGGGTTATTTCGATAATCTAAAGGGCTGGAGCTGAATATAACTCGGGATTAGGTGAAATCTGTTACACAAAGTCCACATTTCATGGCTTAGCAGGCGGTTCTCTGAAGTTCGATAATTTGACTATCGTCGTAATTACGGCAATAGCCGCATATGGCTCAAGATTTCGAAACGAACGCCCCGGATGTTCATGCTGCCGAAGCAGAGATGTCCGAAGAGGAAACTCTGTTTGTATATGAGACCGATTATGAAGTCGGTCAGGACAATGTCGAAATAGCGGGTCTGGACGTCCACAACCCGGTTTTCTTCCTGAGTGCCGGCCTGATCGTGCTGTTTTCGGCGATGAGCCTGCTGTTCCCGGAAGCGGCGACGCAATACCTTACAGCCGCCAAGACATGGACGCTGCAGCGGGCAGACTGGCTGTTCGCGGTGACCCCGCTGATCGTCTTCGCCTTTGCGCTTTACCTGACTTTCAGCCCCCTTGGAAAAATCCGTCTGGGCGGCGCGTCTGCCGAACCGGAATTCAAGACCCATTCCTGGGTCGCCATGCTGTTCGCGGCCGGCGTGGGCGTGGGCTTCATGTTCTATGGCGCGGCAGAGCCGCTTGCCTATTACACCGACTGGTACGGTACGCCGCTGAACGCTGTCCCTGAAACGCCCACGGCTGAGCGGCTTGCTTTCAGCGCCACCATTTTCCACTGGGGGCTGGCCCCTTGGGCGATTTACGCGATCGTCGGGCTGGCGCTCGGCTTCTTTGCCCACAACAAGGGGCTGCCGCTGAGTATCCGGTCTGCCTGTTACCATGTATTCGGTGAACGTGTCTGGGGCTGGCCCGGGCACATCATCGACATGTTCGCGGTGGTCTCGACCGTTTTCGGCCTGGCCACGACGATCGGGATCGGCGCGACCCAGGCCTCGAGCGGGATCGCCTATCTTTTCGGGTTCGAACCCAACCGCTACCTGCAGATCGCCCTGATCGCTTTCATGACGGGACTGGCGGTTCTGTCCGTCCTGCGCGGCATGGATGGCGGGGTGAAGCTTCTCAGCAATATCAATATGAGCATCGCTTTTGGCCTCCTGATCTTCGTCGTCATTGCCGGTCCGACAGTTCTGATCTTTACCGGTCTGGGCCAGAACTTCCTTGCCTATCTCACAGACATGCCAGCCCTCACCAACTGGGTGGATCGCCCTGACATCATGTGGTTCCACGACTGGACCATCTTCTACTGGGCCTGGTGGATCTCCTGGTCGCCCTTTGTCGGCATGTTCATCGCCCGTATCTCGAAAGGGCGCACCGTCCGGGAATATTTCGGCGTGGTTCTGCTGGCGCCGTTCACGATCTGCGTCATCTGGTTCACCGCGTTCGGGGAAACGGCCCTGTCGCTCAATCAGTCCGGCACAGGGGAACTGGCCGACGGCATGACCAGCGCTTCGCTTGTCCTGTTCGAGATGCTGGCTGACCTTCCGTTCCCGCTGATCACCTCGATCATCGCGATTTTCCTTCTGGTGGTCTTCATCGTCACGTCAGCCGACTCCGGGGCGCTGGTCGTCGACACGATCACCAGTGGCGGAAAGACAGATGCACCGGTCCTGCAGCGCGTGTTCTGGGCCTGCATGCTCGGGCTGACTGCGTCGGCACTGCTCTATGGCGGCGGTACGGATGTCCTGCAATCGCTGCAGGCGGGCACGATTACCGCGGCCTTGCCATTCACCTTCATCCTGCTCGCGTGCTGTTTCAGTCTCTATCTGGGCCTGCGAGATGAATTGCGGGCGATGAAGGCGTTCGAGGCGGAAAATTCCGACACGGAATGATTGCTCAAAGCATGCACGGCCGACCCACCGCTTGAGCCCCTGTACATAAGCGCACCGCCCAGCGGTCTGCAGCATACCTCCGGCCCCGGTGCTCCGGGGCTATGCGTTCAGTTGGAACGTTCGGGAATAAAGGTTGCGAAACCAGACACTTAATCTATATTTCTATCTGTGGAGGAAGTATCGGGTGGCGCAATCCTACCCCGGATCACCGGGGCATTTTCAGGAACTCCTGCTTGAGGGCATGTGCGACAGCCAGTGTCTCCCCGAGGCGCTGGAATGGCTGAACCAGTATTGTGGGTCAGGTTCGGCGCAGCTGATTGCAGTCAGTGACTCCAATCTGATACTCGATTCCTCCATCGCCGGGACGGTCGATCTGGAAGTGTTCGATCGTGAGGTTGAATACCTTCCTCTGAATCCGAGGACCAAGGTTTTCGACAACATGCCCACCGGGTACATCTTCCACGATTCCGACATCGTGGATGATGAAACGATCAAGACACATCCTGTATATCAGGAGTTTCTGATCCCGGCGCGGATCGGTCAGTTCACGGGCGCCATCCTTTCGCGGGGAGAAGGGCATATCGTTGGTCTTGCCATCGCGCGACCCTATGAAGACGGGCCGTTTGAAGAGGCTGTCATCCGGAGGTTTTCCCAGATTGTGCGGGGCGCTCTCCCGGTCGTGCAGCTGGCCGAACAGTTGGTCGACACACGCGCTTCGTCTTTGCTGGAACTGTTCGGGCCGCAAGCCCATGTTGCCATTCTCGACAAGGAAGGCGTGCTGCTGCGCTATTCCGAGCAGTTTGAAAAGCTTCTGTCCGCGGGGCTCGTCAGGCGGGATCGTTTTGGGCGGCTCGACATGCTGTCGGATGATTTCAATGCCAGCCTGTCAGGCGCCCTGAAAGGCGTAAACGGAACGGCCGGAGGGCGTTTCTCGTTTACCCGTCTCCGTCCGGAGCGGACCTTTATCTGTTCGGTCACGCCCGTGCCGCCCATGAAGAATTTCGGCGGCCGGTCGGGGCATGCAATCCTTTTCCTCGATCCGCTGCTGGTGCCACACCGCCTGGACCGGCATCTGCTGCGGCAGGCTTTCATTTTGACCGAAGCGGAATGCGATGTCTGCGAACGGCTTTATGCCGGCGACACGCTGGCTGAAATCGCGGACGGACGTGAGGTTGCCCTCAGCACGATCAAGTCGCTCATGAAGTCCATCCTCATGAAGACCGGGGCCCGGCGCCAGGCCGAAGTCATCATTAAACTGTCACGCTTCGCGTTCAAAGCAGCCGACTAAACGTGCCCCTCGGGTCACACAAATCAGCCTCCGCAAGAAATACTCGCCTGTCTGCGTCCGTATCCCCCATATGAGGGATGACACTCTGACGGCGTTAACGCTTTGGTAAGGTCGTGAGTTGGCGAAAAGTCGCCACGCAGACGGGACCAGAGATGCCTGCACTCACGCTGGGGATGCGCGAGTTGGGCTGGGTGGGGAATGTCATGGAAAGGGAGTGTCGGGGTGGAAAAGGCGGCCGGGAAGTCAAGGGGACGGATTTCGGCGATTTTGCTCGGCGCACTGGCCTCTCTTTCCATGGCAGCTCACGCCAGCGAGCCGCCGAAAGGGACGGGGGATAGGGTGGGTCTGCAAATTGACGACTTCATTGGCACCGTCCGCATCGTGCGAAGCGACGTGAATTCAATCAATGTCGTGACGGTCAAGGAAGGCGCCTCCGGCATGGGCCCGGTCGTGGTGGAAGAGATGGGCGCGTCGGGTTTGCGCGTGCGCGGAATGCCCGCACCGCTTGCGATGAATTGTGTGCGGACCAACGGAGCCCTGTCGATCTCGTTCGACGATGGCCCGGCTCACCCGATCACCGATTTCCCGACCATTGTCATCTCGGTACCGCCGTCAGCCGACGTGAAGCTGATGCTGCGGGCGGGCGATGCCGAAGTCACTGAAACCGAAAACCTCGAAATATTGGCTGGCGGTTGCGCCAATATAGTCGCCGAGCGCGTCACGGACACGCTGCGCCTGACAACGACCGGCGCTGCCCGGTTCAGTGTCGACAAGGCCCGGCGGGCCGACATCGACGCCAGTAATGGCGGGCAGATCCGGATTTCGAATGTCGACCGCCTGCTGAGCGCCTGTCTCGGCCACGCCTCGAAGCTGAACTCGGACAAGGTGACCGGGGATGCCCGTATGTACATGTCGGGCACGAGCCGTGCGACGCTCTCCCAGGTCGACCTGAATGAACTCACCGCGGAGCTTGACGGCACCTCCTCGCTGGATGTGACCGGCACGGCCTCGACGTCCCGGATTGCCGTCGGTGCTGCCGCCCGGGCCCATGTCACGGGCGGTGTGAAACTCGGCGATGTCAGCCTGACCCGCGCAGGGCGGCTCGTCGTCGATGGCAAACGTTGGAAAGGACCATGAAATGACGAATTGCAAGGCACCTGAAACGGCCATTAGCCCTGGCGGCTTCCGCTTGTTCCTCCCGGCGGTGTTGCTGCTTGTTCTTGGGCTGATGGCCACACCGCCTGCGGCGGCGCAGGAGCTGGTCTACACACCAGTCAATCCGTCGTTTGGGGGCAATCCCTTCAATTCGGCGCACCTGCTGGGTGTGGCGAATGCGCAGGACGATACCGAGGCTCCGTCCAGCGGCTCATCCGGTGATCCGCAGGCAGATCTGTTCATCCGTCAGCTGCAGAGCCGGCTCCTGTCCGGCCTCGCTTCGGAAGTGTCGAATGCGATCTTCGGGGACAATCCACAGGATTACGGTCGGGTCGTTTTCGGAGACCAGACAGTGGAATTCCAGCGGGGTCTGGATTCGATCACACTGACCATCTTTGATGCCACGACCGGGACCACGACGGAGATTGTCGTACCAGTCTTCACGACAGGCGGCTGATCTTTTGGGGCGGGGAGTAGAGTGTTGATGCGTAATAAAATGCGGTTTGCAGGACGATTGCTTGTTTCGGCCATGGCCGTGGTGCTCGTGTCCTGCGCCACACCACCGAAGGTGACAACGAAAATGGCCGAACCGGTCGTCAATCCACGTACGCAGACGGAGTATGCATTGCTCTGGCTGCCGAAACCATCGGAACAGATTCCGGTGGCGGTCTACGGCGTGAGCGACGAGACCGGTGCGTTCAAACCGAGCGACACCGTGCAGACGCTGTCACGCGCCGTGACCCAGGGGGCAACGCCGATCCTGATCAAGGCGTTGCAGGACGCGGGCGACCAGAGCTGGTTCAAGGTCATCGAACGTGAAAAGCTCGATAACCTGCTGAAGGAACGCCAGATCATCCTGGAGATGCGCCAACGCTATCTGGGCGAGTCCGCGCGGGATTCACTGGCGCTGCCGGCACTCCTGTTTGCCGGTATCCTGATCGAGGGCGCCATTACGGGCTACGACACAAACACGCAAACCGGCGGTGCAGGCGCGCGCTATCTCGGGATCGGCGCCGACACGCAATACCGTGAGGATGCCGTTTCGGTCTACCTCCGCGCGGTCAGCGTGAAGACCGGAGAGGTGCTGATCTCTGTTTCGACCGAGCAGCGGGTGGCGTCTGTCGCCTGGCAAGCCAATGCATTCAAATATGTTGCTTACAGGGAACTGCTCGAGGCGGAAGCGGGTATCACCCTGAACCAGCCCCGGCACCTTGCTGTACGCCAGGCGCTTGAGAAGGCCGTTTACGGCCTGATCATCGAGGGTGTGAAGTCCGGCCTCTGGTCCTTCGACGACCCGGAACTCGGACAGACCGCGCTCGAATTTTATGACACCAACTACCGGACGGAATTCCCGAAGGCAGCGCTGAAAGGCGTTCCGAAGGAGCTTCTGCAAGACAAACCCGCATGGGGGGACAAGTGATGAACGGTCTGGCGGGCTTCCTGATCGGGAAGGCCGGCCGGGGCACGAAGATCTAGGAGGCGCGAAAGCGTCAGGGTGGGGAGAGGCCAGCTTCAAGTTGGCGCTCGGACCGGTCTCTCCCCGGGGACCAGCCCATATGGGCTGATCCCCCGATGAATACTGCCAGTCGCTATGGCAGGCAACTCGGGAGGTGCGTGGATGTTACCACGTAAGAGACGGTTCACGTCAGGGATGGGCCCTGTCTGTAGTGGAATCACCAGCGGGCTTCAGCGCGGCGCTGTGCTGACGGGGCTTGCCCTTGCGGGCGGCATCGCCCTGCACGCGGCCGCTGACGACGGCGTGAAACGGTCGTTTGCCAATATCGAGCAGATCTCTGACGTGCTCGCACGGGCCCGCCTTGCTCAGGCCGGCGCGGACAATCAGGTCAAGCTCGTCCAGGACGGACAGGACCTGAAGATCGACGCCTATGTCCAGGGGCAGATGAACCGGGCTTCGGCGAAAGAGAACATGATTGCCCAATCCGGTGATGGCGCGACGGCGGAACTTCGTGTGGTCGGCGATGGGAATACGTTCGCCATTGCACAGAATGCGGCGAACGGTCCGGGGCAGAATTCAGCCAGCGTCTCCATCGATGGCGACTTCAATGCGGCGGACTTGCGCCAGACAAACGATTTTGGCCCCACTTTCTCGAACACAGCCAGCCTGACCCAGGCCGGGAACGGCAATTCCGGCACAATCACGCAAACCGTATCGCCTGGCACGCTGGCTGTCGGCGCGAACATGGCGACCATCACGCAAACCGGAAATGACAATGACGGCCTGATCGAACAGACCGGCGCGGACAACAGCGCATCGATCGAACAGGACGGAGACGGAAACAGGGGCGCCATTCTCCAGGACGGGGAGGGCCTCTCCGCCATCCTCGTCCAGACGGGGCAGGCGCTGGAATACACGATTAACCAGACAGGATGCGTCGTTTCATCTGGCTGCGGAGCAGTCAGTGTGACGCAGGCCGGGCCGTGACCGGCTCAGCGTCTGGGAGGGGACATGCCTTTGGCTGGGTGACGGCGAGGCGTGGCAGAAGCCATGTGGGGGACAGGATGCTTCCAGAGTGGCCAGTATGAAAGCCGGTTCGAGAACGAGCAGGCAGGCAGATTGTGCAATGACAAGGAGATACCTCATGCGCAAGAAATTACTCGCAACTGTCGCCATAGCGGCAGTGTGTTTCGGAGGTCCCGCATTCGCTGAAGAAGCGATCGTGAACCAGAGCGGCGCCGACAACACGGCGGATGTCGACCAGACCCTGGCTGCTGACCTGGTCACAACCGGTCAGGAGAGCAATGAGAACTTCGTGACAGTGGATCAGACCGGGGACAAGAATGACGCCACCGTCCGCCAGGGGCATGCCCCTCCGGGGATCGACAATTACCAGATCGCCACCAATGAAGCGGATATCGACCAGGTCAGCGAAGCAGGATCGGCGGTGGGCAATGACGCCGACGTGATCCAGTATTCGGACACCAATGTCGGATCGGCGCCGAACACGGTGGATATCGATCAGTACACCGCAGGGGTTGCCGCCCAGACAGCGAGTGTGACCCAGGTTGGCGGCTCGGGTAACTCCGCGACCGTTCAGCAGGGTCAGGATCTGGACGCTGATGAAGGTGGCGAGCTGGCCGAAGTGACCCAGGGCGGGGCCGACAACTCGGCGATGGTGACCCAGGGTGGCGTGGCCGACATTGCATCGGTCACCCAGACTGGCGCGTCGAACAATGCGTCTGTCGAGCAGCAAGGCGAAGGTGGCTTCGCCATGGTCGACCAGACGGGCAACGACAACAGCTCGATGGTTGAGCAGAACGGCATCGGCGCCTATGCCGACAACCTCCAGGTCGGCAATGGCAACAGCTCTCTTATCACCCAGGAGGACGACTCTCCGAACGGGACCATTGGCATAGACAACGCCTATAATGCCGACCCTGAAGCCACCGTCCAGCAGTTCGGTGACGACAACACGTCCTCGGTGGCGCAGTCCAATCTCGGGGGCGGATTCAACCAGGTTGCCAATGTCACGCAAAATGGCAATGCCAACAGCTCTGACGTGGCGCAGACGGGAACCGGTCCGAACTTCACGGGCACGCTGCGCGCGGTCGTGACGCAGTCCGACGGTTCGTCCTCTGCCGTGACCCAGTCGGCAACCGACGGGCATGCGAAGAACCTGTTTGCGACGGTAAATCAGGCGGGCGCGTCCACGTCCGATATTTCGCAAGAGGCCAGCGGTTATCGTGCGTCCGGCCTGTATGCGAAAGTCACGCAGGATGGCGGATCCGCTGCGACTGTGCAGCAGACCGTGGCCAACCCGTCCACCTCCTTCAGCGGAGCGGTGGAGTCAGGCGATGTCTCGACCGTGATCAATCAGAATGGCGGCTCGACGGCGACTGTCACCCAGGCCATCTATGGCAATGGGTCGACTGGGATCGATGCAAATATCACCCAAGACAATGGCGCGTTTGCCGATGTCACCCAGACCATGAATGGTGACGGTGACGCGGACCTCTTGGCCACCGTCACCCAGGACGGAGCCAGCGGCGCGGTCGTGACCCAGACCTACGATCTGGAGCTGTCTAATTCGTTCGAGGCGGCGGTGACCCAGACCGGCGACGGCAACCTGGCCGGTGTGGCACAATCGGATGCCGGAGCGGCCAATGGCGGTGACAGCGGCATCTATGCGGATGTCACTCAGACCGGCGAAGGCAATATTGCCGGCGTCACACAGTCCAACCGTCAACATTCGGCCTATGTGGACCAGATCGGTGACGGCAACGTTGCGCTCGCCACGCAGGGCGGTATCGGTAACACTGCGGATATCGACCAGTTGAACAATTACAACTTGGCGGCGGTGACACAGAGCGCGTCCGGAAATACAGGCACCGTCATGCAGACCGGCCAGTTCAACGCGGCAGTGATCTCGCAGGATGGATCATCCTTTGCGCTGGGCAATGACGGCTATATCGAGCAGAGCGGCACCGGCAATTTCGGTATGGTCGATCAGGATGCCAGCCGTCGCGGCGATGCGGACATCTCGCAGGGCGGGACAGGCGGATTTGCGAAGATCACGCAGGCTGACTGGAACAGCGAAGCAAGCATCAGCCAGACGGCCGGTGCCGGCAATTTCGCCGAGATCAGCCAGGCGGGCGGTACGTCGCTCAGCACGGGTAATGACGCTTCGGTCACCCAATCCACGGATGGTGGCTGGGCGAGCATCATGCAGACCGGTGAGCTGAACGATGCGAACGTCACCCAGGCGGTTGCGTCCAACGCGACAGCGACGATCACGCAGATCGGCACGGGCAACTTCGCCAACGTGTCGCAATAATCCCCATGGCCCCGGACCGGTTTCCGGTCCGGGGCTCTCTTTCTTTCGCGGTGGGAACCGGGATATGCGAATGAAGCCTGCAACGGCAAACGCGATCGGTATCCGACTGCCCTTCGGGGCGGCTGCGATCCTGTTTGCGTCCGGTCTTGCTGGTTGCAGCACACAGATCAATCCGCAGGAACTGCTCAATATGGTGCCGCTGAATAGGCAGGAAGCGCAGCCGCCTCCGCCGGTGCCGGAAACAGTGCGGCAGGACTCCGAAAAGAACAGCACTAGGATCCGGGCCGAACAGGTGGACCCGGTCAGCGGAGAGGGCAGCCGGAACGTGGGCGGCTCCCGTGTCAGCCAGATCACAAACGCGCCGGACGCCGGCGCAACCCTTCACATGGACATCGATACAGACGATCCCTGTCTGGGGGATCTGCAGGATACGGAACAGTGCCAGATAACGCTGGCGCCGGCATCCGGCTCTGCCGTCTCATCCCAGGACAGCGGCATGACGCTGACCATAGTTTCCCCGGAAACCGGCCAGCGCGGTACATTCGATGCGGCTCGGGCTGTTAACGAAATTGGGCGCGGGAAGACCGTGTCACAGGCGGCGCAATCGGCGGGCAGCGACTTTCTTGCCGGCGCCGCGCCAACGCCGCCAGACACGCCGGCTCCTGAGCTGCCGGGTGTGGATGTGCCCCCCGGCACAGTCGTCACGCCGCCCCAATGAATGTGCCTGCCTCGTGATGTGTAACAGTTGCGCCAGTCTCCGGCCGGGTCGCCGACATTCCGCGCGGCAGCCACCAATTTTCTCCACATTTGACCATTAAACGCTCATCGGGCGATCGCGCGAAATATCGTGTGAAGATCGCGTGACAAGCGCGTTAACATTTCTTACGTTGCGTCGTAGGGGAATTAGGGTTGATGACGGGAATAGCTGCAAGATCAGAATCAGAGTCGGATCCCACGCCCGAAACGGTGCGTGTGATCGGTCGCGTCAAATGGTTCGACAGCGCCAAGGGCTACGGTTTCATCGTGGCGGAATCGACCTCGGATCCGGGGCTGACTGGCGATGTCATGATTCACATCACCTGCCTGCGCTCCTATGGCGAAACCTATGCCGATGAGGGCGCCCGCATCGTCTGCAACGCCATGCAGACCGAGCGTGGCTGGCAGACCGCCAGCATCATCGAGATGGAGCGCCCGAAGGCGGTCGTGGCCCGGGAACTGGGCGTTGAGCCGGATTATGAGCCTGTCACGCTGAAATGGTTCAACCGGGCACGTGGTTACGGTTTTGTGCAGCGGGAAGGCAAGGATCAGGACATCTTCGTCCACGCCGTTGTGCTGCGCAAAGCGGGCTTTGAAGAGATCGAGCCGGGCACCGGACTGCAAGCCATCATCGAGGACGGCGCTAAGGGCGAGCACGTCACCAGCCTCAAGCCGCGCTAAAGCCGCATGCCAACCGCCACGAATGCTTGCCGCTGGTCTGAGCGGCGGCTAAACCATAGCGCATGAAACGCTTTCTTGTCAGCGGCATGGCCGCGTTCGCCCTCGTTCTTTCCGCGCCGGCTGCACTGGCCGAGCTGGAAACCAGCCCGCTGACCATCGAATCCGCGAATGGCGCACACGCCTTCACGGTTGAGATCGCCGACGAGCCGGAAGAAATCACCACTGGCCTCATGAACCGTGAGAGCATGGACCCGGATGCGGGTATGCTGTTCGATTTCGGCCAGCCGCGCGAAGCGGCGATGTGGATGAAGAACACACTGATCCCGCTGGACATGCTGTTCATGGACCCGCAAGGCAAAGTCATCGCCATCGCGCGTGAGACCGTGCCCGGCTCCCTGCGGACCGTCACGCCCGGCGTGCCGGTGAAATCGGTTCTTGAGCTGAATGGCGGCCGCGCCGAAGAGTTGGGTATCGAACCCGGCGATGAAGTGATCCATCCCATTTTCGGCAACGCCGACGAATGAGCGAAGACGGCGCGCTGAAACCGCCGCCGCCCGGCTTTGCGCCGCGCCCCACGCGCGGCAAATTCTCGATCCATAATGGCCCGTCCTATCTGGCGACGGGCGAGGGCGACCTCCGCTGCGGCATCTGGGTGCTGGACCGTCACTGTAACGGCATGGGCTTCATGCATGGCGGCATGATCTGTGCCTTTGCCGACAGCGCGCTCGCCTGGGCCGTCTGGTCGGCGACGGAGCGGATGTCTGTCACGATCAAGCTGACCATGGAATTCATGGGCATCGTGCCCGAAGGCAGCTGGCTGGAAGCGCACCCGCAGGTTAAAGGCGTGGACGGGGACCTCGTTCACGTCATGGCGGACATGAAGACCGAAGACGGCGCGCTGGTGGCACGGGCCGATGCTGTTTTCCGGTCCTTGCGGCGCCGGAAAGCCTGATCGTAAGCGATCAGGCCTCGATGCCGAGTTCTGCAAGCGCAAAGGCCTTTATGGACTTGTAGTCCGCCTTGCCGTTCACCGCGCGGCCAAGATCGTCCTTGAACAGGACCCGTTTGGGCGCCTTGTAGTGAGCGAGCTTCGTTTTCACGAATTCCCGCAGGGATGCCTCGTCTGCCTGTCCGTCGAGCGACACGACAGCCGTGATGGCCTGGCCCCATTTGTCGTCCGGTACGCCGACCACAAGGGCGTCCTTCACGGCGTCATGCGCCTTCAGGGCTTCCTCGACTTCTTCCGGATAGACTTTCTCACCGGCGGTGTTGATGCAGTTGGAGCCGCGGCCGAGCAGGGTGATCGTGCCGTCGGGTTCCACCGTGCACCAGTCTCCGGGTACGGAGTACCGGACGCCGTTGATCGTCTTGAACGTCTTTTCGGTTTTCTCCGGATCTTTGTAATAGCCGAGCGGCACAGCGCCGCCGCGGGCGATAAAGCCGGCCTCGCCGCTGCCCGGCACGACTTCGCGGCCGTCCTCGGTGAACACTTTGCACTTCGAGCCGATGGTGAATTTTGATGTCTTCACCTCGCCGTCTGCGGTCATGATGGATGTGCCGAAGCCAACCGCCTCAGAGGCGCCGAAACTGTCGGTCATGGCCGCGTTCGGCATATGGCGCAGCAGGCCGCGCTTGACCTCGGTGCTCCACATGACACCGGACGAAATGATGCCCACCACCGTGTCCAGTTTGTGCTTGCCGGGATTGGCGTCGAGATAGGCCAGCATCGGCTTGCCGAACGCATCGCCCACGATGGCCATATTGGTCACGCCCTCCCGCTCGATGGTTTCGAACAGGTTCTGCGGGTCGAAATGCTTGTTTTCCGTGAGGGTCACGATAGTGCCGCCGCCGACCAGTGAGCCCATGGCGGTGAACAGGCCCGTGCCATGCATCAGCGGGCAGGCGGGAATATTGCGGACATGCCGGCCAAGCGCCTGCGCCGCCATGACATGTTCCTCAATGTTTTTCGGCACCGGCAGGCCCTGGGCCTCGGCGCCTTCCATGCCGGCCTGGCGCCAGATCTTGTGGGACCACATCACGCCTTTCGGCATGCCGGTCGTGCCGCCGGTATAGAGGAAGAGCAGGTCATCGCCGGACCGCGGGAAACCGAGCGTGGACGGGTCGCCCTGTATGGCAAGGTCTTCATAGGCCACGGCAAAGTCCGCCGTTTCGCCGCCGCCGATCTGGACCCAGCTGGTCACGCCGGGCAGGCGCGGCTGGACCTTTTTCACCTGGTCCATGAACTCGACGTCGAAGAACACGACCGTCGCGTCGGAATTGTCGAAGATGTAGAAAAGCTCGTCTTCAAGATAACGGTAATTGACGTTCACATGCGTCAGGCGGCCTTTGAAACAGGCGGCGAGCCCTTCCATGTATTCCGGCTGGTTGCGCAGATAGAAGCCGACCTTGTCGCCTGTCTTCGCGCCCCGTGCCAGCAGGTTGCGCGCCAGCCGGTTGGAGCGGGCCGTCATCTCCGGCCAGGTAATGCGCCGGTCGCCATGGACCAGGGCAATATCGTCCGGGCCAAGCGCTGCGCCGACGGCGTCCAGCAAATCACCGAGATTCCAGAAATCCTGCGAGCTCATCATTTCCTCCTCCTGCCGGTCTTCGCCAGCTCTGCGCCAATGCTACGGAGTGGAAGGGCGGCCCGCAATCATTCCCTCGGGTAAGAGGTCAGGATCGACCAATTCATGCGATTGGCCCAGTCCCGAAAAGAAAAGCGGCCCCCCGTTTCCGGGAGGCCGCCTTGTTTTCCGGATAAGTGTCCGGGCGGGGCTTAGAAGCCCATGCCGCCCATGCCACCCATGCCGCCCATGTCCGGCATGCCGCCGCCAGCCGGAGCATCCTTCTTAGGCGCTTCAGCAATGGCAGCTTCCGTCGTGATCAGCAGGCCAGCCACGGAGGAGGCGTTCTGCAGGGCCGAACGGACAACTTTGACCGGGTCGATGACGCCCATGGCAACCAGGTCGCCATATTCTTCGGTCTGGGCGTTGAAGCCGTGCGAGCGCGACTTGGTCTGCAGGATCGTGTTGACGACCACAGAGCCTTCGACGCCAGCGTTTTCGGCGATCTGACGAACCGGAGCTTCGAGCGCCTTGCGGACGATGTCGATGCCGGCTTTCTCGTCGTCGTTTTCGCCAACCACGTCGATGTTCTTGGAGGCGCGGAGCAGAGCCGTACCACCACCCGGGACGATGCCTTCTTCGACAGCAGCGCGGGTTGCGTTCAGGGCGTCGTCGACGCGGTCCTTACGCTCTTTCACTTCGACTTCGGTTGCACCGCCGACCTTGATCACGGCAACACCGCCAGCCAGCTTGGCCAGACGTTCCTGCAGTTTCTCGCGGTCATAGTCGGAAGAGGTGTCGTCGATCTGCTTGCGGATCTGGGACACGCGAGCTTCGATCTCTTTCTTCTTGCCGGCGCCGTCGACGATGGTCGTGTTGTCCTTGTCGATGGTGATGCGCTTGGCGGTGCCGAGCATTTCCATGCCGACGTTTTCCAGCTTGATGCCGAGGTCTTCGGAGATGACCTGGCCGCCGGTGAGGACAGCGATGTCCTGCAGCATGGCCTTGCGGCGGTCGCCGAAGCCCGGGGCTTTGACAGCAGCGATTTTCAGGCCGCCGCGCAGCTTGTTGACGACCAGGGTCGCCAGGGCTTCGCCGTCAACGTCTTCAGCGATGATCAGCAGCGGCTTCTGCGACTGAACAACCTGTTCCAGGATCGGCAGCATCGGCTGCAGGCTGGACAGTTTCGACTCGTGAAGCAGGACGTAGCAGTCTTCCAGCTCGGCAATCATCTTGTCCGGGTTGGTGATGAAGTACGGCGACAGGTAGCCGCGGTCGAACTGCATGCCTTCGACGACGTCGAGTTCGGTTTCGAGCGACTTGGCTTCTTCAACCGTGATGACGCCTTCATTGCCGACTTTCGCCATGGCTTCAGCGATCATCGCGCCGACTTCGGTTTCACCATTGGCGGAGATGGTGCCGACCTGGGCGATCTCTTCGTTGGTCTTCACCTTCTTGGAGTGATGGGCGAGGTCGGAGACGACTTCAGCAGCTGCCTTGTCGATGCCGCGCTTCAGATCCATCGGGTTCATGCCGGCAGCGACGCGCTTCATGCCTTCGCGAACGATGGCCTGGGCGAGCACCGTGGCGGTCGTGGTGCCGTCACCGGCCACATCGTTGGCCTTGGAAGCGACTTCGCGCAGCATCTGTGCGCCCATGTTCTCGAGCTTGTCTTCCAGCTCGATCTCTTTTGCGACGGTGACACCGTCCTTCGTGGTGCGCGGGGCGCCGAAGGATTTTTCGATGACGACGTTACGGCCTTTCGGGCCGAGCGTCACTTTTACGGCGTTGGCCAGCGTGTCGACGCCCTTGAGCATCTTTTCGCGGGCTTCAGCGCCAAAAACTACATGTTTTGCAGCCATTTCGAGTTTCCTCTTTGAATTTGCTGTATTTTTAGAAGCGTTCAGGGGCGGAGATTATTTCTCCAGCACACCCATGATGTCGCTTTCTTTCATGATGAGCAGGTCTTCGCCGTTGACGGAGACTTCCGTGCCGGACCATTTGCCGAACAGGACGCGGTCGCCCTTTTTCACGTCCAGAGCGATGGTCTTGCCATCTTCACCGGTTGCGCCTTTACCGACTGCAACAATTTCACCTTCCTGCGGCTTTTCCTTAGCCGTGTCGGGAATGATGATGCCGCCCTTGGTCTTTTCCTCTTCCTTGACGCGACGTACGACGACGCGATCGTGCAGGGGACGAAGTTTCATGGCTGTTTGCCCTCTAATCTTGAATGCGAGTTTGAATAGATCTCACGGGAGCCAGCAGCCTGCAGCAGCGAATTAGCACTCACCCTTGCCGACTGCTAGCGGTGCACCGGAAGTAGGGCCGCGACCCGTTAGCGTCAACTGAATCATTGTAAAATTTTTTCGCGCCGGAGCAGCGCCAGAACACCGTCTGACCGCCGGGGCCAGAGCCTCATGGCGCCGCTCCAAGGCGTTTCAAAAGTCTGAAGCCAGGTCGCCAAATTTGCTGGCACGGTTTGGCGTCGTCGTAGCCATTTCATGTAATAAATACATCACAACCCGGCAGGAGACGGGTAGAATAACCAGGAGACGGGACCTCATGAGCGCCTACGCACGGGATATAAAAGATTCTCTGACCTTCTTCGTCTTCGTGGCGACGACGGCGCTCTGTCTGTCGTTCACCTTTTCCGTTTTCGTCTACCGTCTTGGCGTGCTGGAAGATCCTCAGCGCTTTCTCGTCGCGAACCTCGTCGTCGCTGCCTGTGTGGCGATCCCGACAGCGACGATCGCCTCCCAGCATGAGTTCCAGCTGAAGCGGTATCAGCGCCAGCTGGAATCGCTCGCTTCGACCGACCCGCTGACCGGCCTGCAGAACCGCCGCTTCTTCCGTATCTCCGCTGAAGACGAGATGAAGCGCCAGCGCCGCATGGGAGGTATGGCTGCGCTTATTCTGTTCGATCTCGACCAGTTCAAGCGCGTCAACGACCGCTATGGCCACCAGGCTGGCGATGCGCTGCTGAAGCGGATTGCCGAAATCGCCTATTCGGAACTGCGCGGGCCGTTCGACAAGCTTGGCCGCTGGGGCGGGGAGGAATTTGTCGTTCTCCTGTCCAGCGTCAACCGGGACCAGGCGTGGTTGGTCTGTGACCGCCTGCGCGAGCGCCTGGAGAACATGGAGATCGAGTACAAGGGCGAGAAGATCTCGGTCACCGCCAGTTTCGGTTATGAAATGCTGACCCCGGATGCCTCGTTTGACCGCGTCGTGGAAGCCGCCGACAAGGCCCTTTACGTGTCCAAGACGACCGGCCGGAACCGCGTCACCTATGCCGGTCCGCGCCTCGCTGCGACGGCCTGATCGCGCCTGGCTGGCCTGTAGAGACTGGATTCCTGCGCATACGCACGGCATGACAGGTCGCAGGGGGACTCGGCATGGCCATCGGTAACACCAGCAACATCGACAATGCGATCCGCACGGCCCAGCCGCTGAGCCTGCTGGCAAGTCAGCGGCCCGAATTTGCCGATGCCGAACGCATCTGGGAAACCGAACTCGCGCCGGAGCTCGGCGTCCGTGAGGCAGTTCGTAAGCAAACCATTTCCCGGGCGAAGTCCCGCACCTTTCTGGGATTGCTTGTGGCCGTGCCGGTCGCGCTCTTCATCATGGTGCTGTCGGGCGGAGCGGGCTTTTTCTTTCCGCTGTCCTTCTTCCTGGGGGCGATCCTTGTTGCGTTCATATCCGGCTTCGACTGGCTGAAAGTCTATTCCCTGAAGTCGGCGACCAAGGACCTGATCCTCAAGGCGGCGTGCAAACCGTTTGGCTTCAACTATGAAACCCTTCACCCGGACCTTTCCGGCATCGAGGATTTCCAGTCCCTGAGAACCCGCGGCAAAGATCTGATGGAAGCCATTGCCGGGCCCCAGAAGGGGCAGGCGAAGACCCTCTCCACCCTGTTCGGTGATATCCAGGTCACGAGCCATGACGGCGCAGGCCAGCCGCCGCCGACCCCGGCCTATCAGCTCCTGAAAGACGCCGCCCTCTTGCCCGGCCACAGCCAGCGCAAATTCGAGGACCTGATCGAAGGCGAACGGGCTGGTACGAAATTCGCCCTCGTCGAGGCGAAGCTCGATACTGGCGGCAAGAACAGCCAGACCGTTTTCCAGGGCATCCTCATCCATATCGAATACCCCCAGCGCTTTTCCGGCCGCACACTCATGGCGCGGTCAGGCTGGTGGAAGCGCGGCAAGGGCGCGGGCGACTTGAAGAAGGTCGATCTGATTTCCCGCGAACTGGATGAGGCCTTCACCGTCTATTCCAGCGACCAGGTCGAAGCGCGCGCCCTCCTGTCGCCGGACCGGATGGAGCGCCTCATCGCGCTGGAGCGGCACTTCTCCGGCGGAAAGCTGCGCGGCCTGTTCGATCAGGGCCACATGACGCTGGCCCTCGAAGCGGACAATCAGTTCGAGGCCGGCTCGGTCTTCCAGCCGCTGGTCGACCCGCGCCGGTTCTCAACGGCCCTGTCGGAGCTTGGCCTCGTCTGCGACCTGATCGACGGCTTCCTCACCCGCGAATGGGTCCAGGGCCGCCTTTAGATGACCCGCAGGATGACGTCTCATTAAGCAGGCGCCTCATAATACAGTATGTTCCTGCACTTGAGCTTGCTGGCCGGGAGGCTGCGTGGACTAGGTATTCGCGTTCAAGCCATCTCTGCGGCCAGGAGCCTTCACCATGATCTTATCCGTTCGTCGTCTCATTGCCGCTGTGGTTGTCCTTGGCGGTCTGACGCCCCTGCCGGCGATGGCCGATGATCCGGTTGAAGTCGCGACCGTCTCCAGTCTTGAGGAATGGGTCGCGTTTCTGCGCCTGCCGAATGTGACGACCCAGTCGACGGCAGACATCCGGGTGAATGCTGACTGGATCGAGGCGGCTTTCAGGAAACACGGGTACACCGCCCGGCAGCTTGAGGATGGGGAGACTCCCATGGTCTATGCCGCCTGGCCGGAGATCTCGCCTGATCGCAAAACGATCCTCTTTTACGCTCACATGGATGGCCAGCCGGTTCATCCGGAAGAATGGGATCAGGACAGCCCCTGGTCTCCGGTTCTGAAATCCTATGAAGACGGGGAATGGATTGCCCGGCCGCTGGAACGTCTGACAAGCGGAGAGGCCGCCCCGGATGATCGCCTGTTTGCCCGCTCTGCATCCGACGACAAGGCGCCGATCATCATGCTCCTGGCAGCCATGGATGCTTTGAAAGCCTCCGGAGAGACGCCCGCAGTCAATATTAAGATCCTGCTGGATTCCCACGAGGAGGGTGGTCCGCGAACTCTCAGCGACGTCGTTGCCCGGAATGCAGACCTTCTGGCCGCCGACGCGGTCGTGATGCTGGATGGACCGATGCACATCTCCAACCAGCCGACCGTAGTTTATGGCCACAGAGGGATCGCCGGCTTCGAACTGACAGTGTTTGGTGCACGGACGGAATTGCACTCTGGCCATTACGGAAACTACTCACCGAACCCCGCCCAATTACTGGCCGGCCTTCTGGCAACCTTCAAGGATTCCTGCGGCCGGGTCACGGTGGACGGGTTTTATGATGGTATCGTTTTCGACGAGGATATGCAGGCGGCATTCGCCTCCGTGCCGGACGACGAGGAGGCCATCAACAAGCGTATCGGAATTGCAGAGGCTGACTGTGTTGGTCCCGGTTATCAGGAGGCGATCAACTATCCTTCCTTCAATATCATGGGACTCTCCTCGGCCGACACGGGGGCGGGGCGACGTACCATCATTCCGGAACGAGCGACGGCGTCGATCGGCATGCGCACCGTTCCCGGAGCCCCGCCGGAACGTCTTCTCGCGCTTGTCCGCGCGCATATTGAAAAGCAAGGATATCACCTCGTCGACGGAGAGCCGACCGACGAAGAGCGGCTGACTTACCCGCGTCTGGCCTATATGTCGAAAGGTGGCGGTGCCAGGGCCCTGCAAACGCCCTTGTCGGCGCCTGCCGGAGAATGGATTGTGACCTCGCTGACTGAAACATTCGATCAGGCGCCGGTGCGTATTCCCCTGATGGGCGGATCCGTGCCGACGTCCGGTCTCCTGTCTCTGGGCGCGCCCGTCATGTTGCTGCCTTTGGTCAATGCTGACAACAACCAGCATGCCGCGAACGAGAACATGCGTATTGCGAACTATTATGCCGGCGTCCGAACGCTACACGGCCTGTTCCTGACGCCCTTTGACGCATCCGGGGACGACTGAGGGGGGGCACATAGGCAGGCGTTTGCCCGCGTGTGTGACTGACGCCGTCACCTCCCGTCAGCGCGGAATCGTGTGCGTCTCATATCCCGGCGATCCGCCGTCTTCCAGATGATCGGCGATATAGTCGATCGTGAGCTGGCGGAGCGTGTGGCCGTTCACGGTGAGCGTGTCGATGGGGATTTCCTCGAACCCGTGTTTCCCACCGGTTACGGTATAGAACGCATACGGAATCCTGGCCGCATTCGCCTGGTTCCGGATATCCAGCGCGAAGGAATAATTCACAACATCGTCCTGCGTGCCGTGCAGGATGAAGGGCGGCGCGTCTCCGGCGGCCATCAGATTGCTGCCATAGATGAAGCGGCCCCAATAGTCGATCACGACATCCGGTTCCGGAACGGGGATGTCATATTCGTCCATGCCATAGGCTGCGTGCAGGCCCATGACGGCGCCGGCCGAGTCCCCCCACACAGCGAAGCGGGACATGTCCACGCAAAGGTCTTCCTGATTGGCCTCCACCCAGCGCAGAGCAGTGACGGAGTCTTCAATTGCGCTGGCGATGACATCGGCCTGCTGCTGAAGGTCATACGTGATCAGCGGGCCCAGCCCTGAAGCGAGAATATCGTCCCGGACGGGTTCGAACTCTGCTGAGGGGCGTGGTGTGTCCCCGATCATCCGGTAGTCGATCGAAATGGCCGTATAACCGAGATCCGTGATGTCATCGGCGAGGCTCCGCCAGGGCGACATGCTCTTGGAGCCCTCTTCAAACCCGCCGCCATGGATAAGCATCACGAATGGCCGCAAGTCCGTACACGCCTCACCTGTCTGGTAGACGTCGAGCTTCAGGTCTTTCGTTCCGTCAGCGGTCAGCCCCTTTCCGTAAACCACATCGCTTGCGCTCGCCGGAACGGGGGGAGGTGGCGGCGGTGGCGCAGGCGGAGGGGGCGCCGGAGGCGGTGGTGCAGGAGGAGGTGGCGCAGGCGGAGGGGGCGCCGGTGGCGGCGGTGCGGGAGGAGGTGGCGCAGGTGGTGGCGGTGCAGGAGGTGGCGGCGCAGGCGGAGGAGGCGGTGACGCGCTGACTTTCCGCGTCTCGTATACGGAGGGCCCATCCCGCAAATGGCTCGCAATGAAGTCGACGGCGTGCTGGCGAAGCGTCACACCGTCGACTGTCAGTACGTTCTCTTCAATTCCGGCGAAGCCATGCCCGCCATCCGTGACCGTATAGAAGGCATACGGAACCGATGCCGCCTCTGCCCCGGCCTGAATATCCAGCGCATATCCGTAATCGATGACAGCGTCCTGATCGCCATGCAGGATCAGCAGGGGCGCATCACTCCCGGAGATCAGTCCGCCATAGATGAACCGGCCCCAGTAATCGACCAGCACGTCCGGCTGCGGCGAATAAATTGCGTACTCATCGAGACCATATGCCAGGTGTAAGGCAATGACGGCACCGGAAGACTCTCCCCAGATCGCAAATTGCGATGCATCCACACACAGCTCATCCTGATGATCTTCGACCCAGCGCAGGGCGGATGTTCCGTCTTCGATGGCGCTGGCGAGAATATCGGCCTGAGTGTCGGTATCCGTCCCCGTGATCCCGGTCTCGCCTGAGGCCAGGATGGCATCCCGCAGCGGATGAAACTCGGCAGACGGCACGGGCGCATCGGAAGACAGGCGGTAGTCAATCGAGATCACCGTATAGTCCTGATCCGTCAGGCTCTGCGCAATGTCCGGCCAGGGCGCATCGGTTTTTTCGCCGGAGTCAAATTCGCCGCCATGTACCAGCATCACGAATGGGCGTGGCTGTGCACACGGCTCGCCGGACTGGTACACATCCAGAGTCAGGGGTTTTGTCCCGGTCTCCAGCAGGCCGCTTCCGTAGACGACATTGGTCTGATCCGCAGGAACCGCCGGTGGCGGAGGTGGAGGAGGGGGTGATGGCGGCGGCGGCGGTGGAGGCGGAGGTGGAGGCGAAACGGGCTGCGGGGTCTGACTGGACGTTCCACCGCCGCCACCTCCGGAACATCCGGCAAGCAATGCAATCGCCGAAACGGCGAGCATAAGTTGTCTGAGATGCGCCATGACGGCCTCGTCGCTGCGGTCTTCCTCGGACCTGTTCCGGCCACGCCTACACGAAGCTCCCCCTTTGAGGACAGTTCGCTCAACCGACGCGCGAGAATTCGGCTGAAAATTCTGGGAGATTGTGCACCCATGCCCGGATCTGAACCTTATCTGAGGTGGAATACATAATTGTGGACGTGTGGGATAAAGTGGGCCCTGTTCCATGTCCGCATGGTTTGAACCGCTATGAAATTGAACGCCTTTTGTTGAGTCCGGTGTGACCTAATCCGTCTGATAAGCGCCTGTGCCACACTCTCCGGCATGACAGACCTCACCGATTTCATCACGCACGCTTTTAAGACGATCGCCCGCGCCGTGGCCGAAGCCGGCGTGAATGCGGACCTGTTCAAACATCCGGAGCTGATCCCGAAAACCCTGAAGCACCGCGTCTCGGCAGAGCTGAAACGGCTCGCCGTTCTGCTCCGCCGTCTGATCTTTCTCATGGCCCTGCTGGTGGAACTGGAGCCGGTGAAGCCCCGCACGGGCAGCAATTATTTCGAAAAGAGTGAGGGTGAACCGGACGCGCGCAAGGCCTTCTTTTCCGTCCTGCCTGTGCCTGCGGGCGAAGCCCCGGATTTCCTGCGCGGGCCGCTCACTGTGCCGACGCGAGGCCCTGTGCCCGCCGCGTCCCTGATTGCCCGCTGGGAAGCCATGCTCGACACGCTGAAACACGCCAGGCGCCGGGCGAAATGCCTCGCGCGCACGATCCAGCGCTGGAAAGCAGACGGCGAAGCCCGGCCTTACATCACGCCCATCCCGAAGACCTACGCCATGCCCGCCGCCCTCGGCCTCGTCTCGGGTGGCCTGACCGTGCAGCTGACCGAAGCCCTGCGCGACTGGCCTGTTCAGGACACGAGCTGAGCCTGTAGCACAATCAGGGTTTTTGCCGGAGCGCCATGGGCGTGTCCGGGCAAAGGTGCTGGGCGCTATGCCTGGACCTTGCCGTTTGAGACAGCGAAGGCCTCTTCGGCAATCACGCGTTCTTCATTGGTCGGAATAATAAAGGCTTTCACCGGGCTCTCAGGCGTTGAGATGCAGGGCGTATTCTTCTGGTTCGCGTCTTCCGAGAGAGTCAGCCCCATCCAGCCAAGATGACCGGCAACTGCCGCCCTGATCGCGGCATCATTCTCGCCGATGCCTGCCGTGAAGACGAGTGCATCGAGCCCGCCAATGCTCATCGACAGACGGCCGATCTCCCCGGCAATGCGCAGGGTGAACAGGTCCAGCGCTTCCTTTGCGTGCGGATCGTCGCTCGCCTGGAGTTCGCGGCAGTCGGCGCTGATACCGCCGGATACGCCTTTCAGACCGGACTGGTGGTAGAGCATGTCTTCCACTTCGCTGGCAGGGCGGTTTTCCTGCTGCAGCAGGTGAAGGATGACGCCGGCGTCCAGCGCGCCGCAACGGGTCGCCATCGGGACACCGTCAAGCGTGGAGAAGCCCATGCTCGTGTCCTGGCTCTGGCCATGCCGCATGGCGCAAAGGCTGGCCCCGCTGCCGAGATGCGCTGCGATCACGCGCCCGGAAGCGGCCTCCGGGAACCGGCGGCGCAGTTCCGCGGCGATGAATTTGTAAGAGAGGCCGTGGAAGCCATAGCGCTTGATGCCCCGGTCATGCAGGTCGCGCGGCAGAGCGAAGCGGCGGATCAGATCCGTATTGGTCCGGTGGAAAACCGTGTCGAAGGAGGCAACCTGAGTAAGCTCCGGCCGGACCTGCCGCATCGCGCGGATCAGGCGAAGCGCCTGCGGCTGGTGCAGCGGGGCCAGAATGGAGAGCGCTTCGATGCGGGCCAGCGAGCTGTCATCGATCAGGACCGGGCCGTCAAATTCATCCCCGCCATGGACAACGCGGTGACCGACGCAGCTCAGCTCACTAAGGTCATAATGCTCTGAGATCCAGTCCAGCGTTTCCGCCATCACATCGGTGAGGTGGTCGGCATGATCGGACTTCAGCTCCACATCGAAGACGGCCTTGCCTTCGATGAGGTGGAAGGTGAGCGGGCTGTGCCGGAAGTCGATCAGCGCATGGGCGGTCCGGTTCAGTGTCTCGCCCTCAATGCTGAACAGGCCGATCTTCACGGAAGACGAGCCGGCATTGAAGGTCATCAGCAACGGACCGGACATGTCAGCTGCCCGATTTGGTGTAGGTCATGCCGACACTCAGCCGCGCCAGAGCCGCAGATGCCATGCGGGCGGTCAGCGGGTCGGCCCGGCTGGTCAGCACGATCGGCACGCGCGCGCCAAGGATCAGGCCGGCTGCGATGGCGTCGGCGAAATAGATCAGCTGCTTGGCCAGCATGTTCCCGGCTTCTAGGTCCGGCACGAGGAGGATGTCGGCCTGCCCGGCGACCGGCGAAACGATGCCTTTGGTCCTGGCGGCGGCCATGCTGATCGCATTGTCGAAAGCGAGCGGGCCATCCACCCGGGCGCCCGAGATCTGCCCCCGCGCCGCCATCACTGTCAGCGCGGCAGCGTCCAGTGTCGCGGGCATGCTGTCATTGACGGTTTCGACCGCGGCGAGCACAGCGACCAGCGGCGCCTCGACGCCGAGCTGGTGCATCAGGTCGACAGCGTTCTGGCAGATGTCTCGCTTCTGATCGAGGGAGGGAAGGATATTCACCGCCGCGTCGGTCACGATGAGCGGCTTGTCATAGGCCGGGATGTCCATGGCATAGACATGGCTGATACGGCGTTCGGTGCGCAGGCCGGAATCAGGGGCGACGACGGCGCCCAGAAGCTCGTCCGTGTGGAGACTGCCCTTCACAAGAACGGAGACCTCACCGCTGACGGCCATTTCCACGGCCTTTTCTGCTGCGGCGTGGCTGTGTTCGGTTTCGATGATCCGGAACCCATCGAGCGAAACGCCGGCTTCGGCGGCAGCGGCCTCGATTTTGGCCCGCGGGCCGATCAGGACCGGGTCAAGCAGGTCTTCGTCCCGCACTTCGACGGCGCCCTGAATGGCAACGGCAGAGCAGGGATGAACGATCGCGGCCCGGACGGTGGGCGATGCCTTGGCGCGCTCGATGAAGGCATCATAGCGATCATGCCGGCGCAGGCGGATACCCGGCATGTGCTTGCGTTTGACGCGGACGCTGTCTTTCGGTGCGATGACGGTTGCTTCGCCTTTCAGAACGGTCTCGCCATCCTGATTGGTGCAGACGGTTTCCAGCCGGACGAGGCGTTTCTTGTCCTGCTTCTCCAGTGCGGTCACGGTCGCGGTGACGGTGTCACCCGGAAAGACCGGCTTGGTGAAAGCGATGGTCTGGCCGAGATAGATGCAGCCAGGGCCGGGCAGGGTGGTGCCAAGGACGGCGGAGACCAGCGAGGCGGTCCACATGCCATGGGCAACCGGCTTGCCGAAAATGTCCTTCGCCGCGAACTCTGCATCGAGATGCGCCGGGTTCACATCGCCGGAGACAAGAGCGAACAGCTCGATGTCATTCTCTGTGACAGTGCGCTCCAGGGAAGCGGTGTCGCCGACCCTGATCTGGTCATAGGTGCGGTTTTCGAGAAAGACATCGATCATGGGCTGAGACTCCTATCTCTGGAATACATAGGTTCCGGGGGCGTCTTCAAGCGCGGGATATCCTTTTCTCGCCGCGCCTGTCCGGGGCGGGCGGATGAGGTCGGCCGAAGACTGCGCCGCCAGCCACTGCGTCCAGCCTTCCCACCATGAGCCGGAATGTTCCTTTGCCGCTTCCAGCCACTGGTCCGGGCTGAGGATCGGATCGCGGTGCCGGTGATGGGCGATCCGGTAATGGCGGCCATGATGCCCGGGCTCGCTGACAATGCCGGCATTGTGCCCGCCATTCGCCAGCGCGAAGGTCAGATCCGTGTCGAGGAGGTGGTGGATCTTGAAGACCGAGCGCCATGGCGCGACGTGATCCCGTTCGGTGCCCACGGCGAAGACCGGCACCCGCAAACCCTGTAGATTGACCGGTCGGCCGTCGACCATGAAGCGCCCATTGGACAGGTCATTGTTGATATAGAGCTTCTTCAGATATTCCGCATGCATCTTGTAAGGCATGCGCGTCGTGTCGGCGTTCCAGGCCATGATGTCGAACATGGGGGCGCGTTCCCCCATCATGTATTCATGGACAAGGCGCGACCAGAGCAGGTCGTTCGAGCGGAGCAGCTGGAACGCCCCGGCCATTTCGTCAGCAGAAAGAAAGCCCCGGTTCCACATCACGCTTTCCAGGAAGTGCATCTGGCTGTGGTCTATGAAGAGGGCGAGTTCCCCCGGTTCGCTGAAATCAGTCTGCGCCGCCAGCAGAGAGACAGACGCCAGCCGGTCATCGCCGTCCCGCGCCATGGTGGATGCGGCAATGGAAAGCAGTGTGCCGCCCAGGCAATAGCCCGCGGCGTGGACTTTCCGGTCCGGACAGATCGCACTTATGGCATCGAGCGCATCCATCACACCCATGCGGCGATAATCATTGAGGGAAAGCTCGTGATCGTCGGCGCCCGGATTGCGCCAGGAAATCATGAAGACGGTGAAGCCCTGCTCGGTGAGGTATTTCACCATCGAATTCGTCGGAGAAAGGTCGAGGATATAGTACTTCATGATCCAGGCCGGTGTGATCAGGATCGGTTCGGCGTGAACCTCTTTCGTGGCCGGGGCGTACTGGATCAGTTCGATCAGGTGGTTGCGGAAAACGACTTTGCCGGGCGTGACGGCCACTTGCTCACCGGGAGTGAAATCTTCGGTCCCGGCCGGCGGCTTGCCCTGGATCTGACGGCGCATGTCCTCGCGCCAGTTGTTGAAGCCATTGATGAAGTTCTGACCGTCGGTTTCGCGGGTGCGCTTCAGGACTTCCGGATTTGTGAAAGGATTGTTCGATGGGGCGTAAATGTCGAGCAGCTGGCGGGCGACGAAGGAGACGACTTCCTCATGATGCGGACTGACGCCCGGCACATCATGGGTCAGATTGTGCCACCATTGCTGAGTGAGCAGGAAGGATTGCGACCACAGGCCGAAGGGCTGCTTGCGCCAGGCTGGATCGCGGAATCGGTTGTCGCCCGGCAGAGCCTCGATACAGCAATCGGCCTCTTCCTGTCCGGCGACCGAGAGCATGTAGGCCGACAGGCGGTTGGCCTTGCGATAGGTTTTCTGGGCCATTTCCAGCTGTTTACCCGGCGCAGCCTGAAGGTGCAGCAGCCAGTCCATATAGGCGAGTGCCAGAGAGGCGGGAGACAGGCCCCCGGTGAAGCGGCTGATCATCACGTCCCGCATCCGGTCCATTGCCTCGAAGGCGCCCTGACGGGCGGCGTCGGGATCGGCTGCCGGTGAGTCCTGTCTGGAATCGGGACGGGGTTTGCCTGAAACGTCTTTGGGCATGGCCAGCTTTCTGCTGCGAACGGAAATCCTGCATTCTTACCGGGGCAGTATGACAGACAGTCGTACCGGTTTGCTTAAATCATTCAGCGGAAATCCACACAGTGCGCAGACCGGCTGTCTTGCAGGCAATCGGCCTAATCGTCTTCCGGCGGCGGCGTGCCGCGGTTCATCCAGGCGAAAAGCGGCTTCAGCGGGAAGATCCATGCAATCCCGGCCACGACATAGAATGCCAGCTCAGCCCAGCGCGGCCAGCTCGAAGTTATGCCGCCAATCGTTGCGGCCAGGACAATATAAATGAACAGGTAGACCAGGAGGATCAGGGCGGTGAGCGGCTTGCGCATGAATGCAGTCCTTTGTGCAGATGCGACCCCGCAGACCCTTGCCGAGCGGCAACCTCACGTCAATTAAAGCGCATGAGCGAAACCACAATCCCCCCCGCTGCAGCCCTATGGATCCGCCGCTGGCTGATTCTGGTTGGCCTCATGGTCTATGCGATGATCCTTATAGGCGGCGCGACCCGCCTGACCGATTCCGGACTGTCGATCACAGAATGGGACCCCATCAAAGGGGCGATCCCGCCGCTGTCGGCGGACGCCTGGAACGACGCTTTCGCCAAATACCAGGGAACGGCGGAATATCGTTACATCAACCACGGCATGTCGATGTCGGAGTTCCAGCACATTTACTGGTGGGAGTGGGGGCATCGTTTCTTCGGCCGGATGATCGGCCTGGTGGCGGTGCTAGGCATCGCCGTGTTCGCGGTCCGCAAATGGCTGACACGGCCGCTGCTGTGGAAGCTTCTAGGGCTTGTCGTGCTGGGCGGGCTGCAGGGGGCCATCGGCTGGTGGATGGTGTCGAGCGGCATTGGCGAGACGACCCGGGTGGATGTCGCGCCTTACCGACTGATGACGCATTTCATTCTGGCGCTGCTGATCATCGCCCTGGTCGCCTGGTTGTGGCTGGACCTTGGCAATCGGGATCGCAGCCCGGCCCCGCGTGCGATTCGCGTCACGGCGAAACTGTTGCTGGTGGCGATTTTCGTACAGATGGCGGCGGGCGCCTTGGTCGCGGGCCTCGATGCTGGGCGCAGCTATAATGACTGGCCGCTGATGGCGGGCGAACTGGTGCCGTCACATTATATAGAGGGCGATCTGGGCATCCGCAGCCTGTTCGAAGGGCGGGCCGCGACCCAATTCAATCACCGCATCTTCGCCTATGTGATCTGGGCCGCGAGCCTTGTTGCAGCGTTTGTGTTCCGGAAAAGCCCTCAGGGCCGCAGCTTCATGGTCTTTGCCGGTCTGGTGAGCCTGCAGGCTGTCTGGGGGATTTTCACCCTCTTGCACGCCGCACCGATGAACCTGGCGCTTCTGCATCAGGCCATCGGCGTTGTGGTGACGCTGGCGGCCGTCCGCCTGGTCTGGCTGACGGCGCGCCCGGATGCGTCCGCTTAGTTCCCGCCCGTCTGGGCGTCCGGCAGGGTGATCTCGCTCGGGTCGACGAACACGACCTGGCTTTTCCCCGGCTCCACTTCGCCAGCCAGCGCGATCACGCCGCCCGGGTAACCGCCTGACATCATGGTGCCCATGGCAGCCATGGCGACCGGCTTCTCAGGCGCGAACACGCTGAGGCCGTCGCGGATATTCACATCCGTTGTGGTCATGCCGAGGTCGGTGGACAGTTTCAGGCCGGAATCAGGCTCCAGCGACAGAAGTGCGGAGATCTGGCCGCGGATCAGCGGGGCGGCGGCTGTGGCACGCGGGGAGGCGACCAGCGTGTCGTCGGTGTAGGCGCAGGACTGGATCGGGAAGTCGGTGAATGTGGATTCGCCGCGTTCCCAGCTCAGCTCCCCATCGGTTTCCTTGACGATTCCCGCCTGCAGGACGCGGTCATTACCCAGTGTCCAGAAGGCGAGCCGCATGATGCCCTCGGTGCCGGCCGGGCCGGAGCAGAGCCCTTCAACGAAGGTCTCGCCATCAACAGAGAGATCGACCTGCGCCGGGGCGATCAGGCCATCGCCGAAAACATAAGCTTTTACAGTGCCTTCGCGGTCCACGCCCGGGAAGACAGTGAGCGTGCTGCCACCGATATTGGTGGACTGGCCACCGGCTAGCGCTTTGACACGGAAATTGGTGGGTTCGCCAATCCGTTCAGCCTCCATGTCGAAGAACTGGAGGCCGCCAGGCTCATAGGCGACAGCCAGGATACCGCGTGACCCGCCGGACAAAGCGATTGCAGAGACGGGTGATTCCAGTGTACGGGTTGCCCACACCGCCGGAAGCTCCACATCTGCAGTGACTGCAGAGGTTTCCGGGGGGGATTTGGGCGCTTGTTCCGGCTTGCTGCAGGCCGCCGTGGTAAAAAGCAGGGCAAGTCCAAGCCCTGCGTTGACAACGGTGGATGTGGCGCTTAAACGCCAGCGCTTGAATTCCATTCCATGAACTCCGAAAGCGAGAGGCTCTGAGTAGAGCGATGAAAACCTATAACGCACCTGTGGACGTCGAGAATAAGTGGGTCGTGATCGACGCGACTGATGTCGTTGTCGGACGTCTTGCTTCTTACGTCGCCAAGCGCCTGCGCGGCAAGCACCGCCCTGACTTTACTCCGCACATCGATACCGGTGACCATGTCATCGTGATCAACGCGGAAAAAGCTAAGTTCACCGGCAACAAGCTGACCGACAAAGTCTACTACCGCCACACCGGCCACCCGGGCGGCATCAAGTCGACCACGGCTGGCAAAATCCTTTCCGGCCGCTTCCCGGAACGCGCCATCGAAATGGCCGTGAAGCGCATGCTGCCGAAAGAAAGCCCGCTGGCTCGCAAGCAGTACTCGAAACTGCGCGTCTATGCCGGTGCTGAGCACCCGCACACGGCCCAGAGCCCCGAAAGCGTCGACTTCGCGTCGATGAACCGCAAAAACGTCAAAACGGCCTGATCATTATGACCGACACTGCAAATTCCCTCCAGGACCTCGGCACCATGACTGGTGACGAAACCGTCACCACCGCCCCGGAGACCCTCGTTGAACCGAAAATCGACGCTCAGGGCCGTGCTTACGGCACCGGCCGCCGCAAGGAAGCCGTCGCCCGCGTCTGGATCAAGCCGGGTTCCGGCAAGATCACGATCAATGGCCGTGACCAGGAGCAATACTTTGCGCGCCCGGTGCTGCGCATGGTGATTGCCCAGCCGCTGATCGAAGCTGGCCGCGAGACCGAGTTTGACGTGATCGCCACCGTGAAAGGCTCCGGCCTCATGGGCCAGGCTGGTGCAGTGCGCCACGGCATTTCGCGCGCCCTCGTCGCTTACGAGCCGGGCCTGCGCAAAGTGCTCAAGCCGTTCGGCTTCATGACCCGCGACCCGCGTGTCGTCGAGCGTAAGAAGTACGGTAAGGCGAAAGCCCGCCGCAGCTTCCAGTTCTCGAAGCGCTAAGCCGTCTCCGGTATATTCTTTTCGGGCGGGCGCTTCGGTGACGGAGCGCCCGCTTTTCTTTTGTCTTGCGTTTGCAAAGGGACAGGAACGCAATGCTGCCCAAAGTTTTCATTGATGGCGAAGCCGGCACGACTGGGCTTCAGATTGCCGACCGGCTGCGGGGCCGGACGGACCTTGAGCTGATCTCGATCGACCCGGACAAGCGAAAGGACAATGACGAACGCGCACGCCTCATGAACATGGCCGACGCCGTGATCATGTGCCTGCCGGACGAGGCAGCGCGCCTGGGTGTGTCGCTGGTGACCAGCCAGAACACCGTCATCATCGATGCGTCGTCTGCTCACCGGACAGCGTCCGGGTGGACCTATGGTTTCCCTGAAATGGACAAGACACAGCGGGCCGCCCTGCGCGCCTGCCGCCGGATTTCCAATCCGGGCTGTTACCCGACGGGCATGATCGCCCTGATGCGCCCGCTCACCTTGGCGGGTCTTGTGCCGGCCTCCCTTCCGGTGACGGTGAGTGCGGTGTCTGGCTATTCCGGCGGCGGCAAGGCAATGATCGCGGAGTTCGAAGAGGGCGGCACAGAGGACAGTCACCGCATCTATGCCCTGACGCAGAAGCACAAGCATTTGCCCGAGATGAAGCGCTATGGGCGGCTGGATCATGCGCCCATGTTCCTGCCATCCGTCGGCCGGTTCGCGCAGGGCATGCTGACCCAGATCGCTTTGCCGCTCTGGGCGCTACCGGGCCAGCCGAAACGCGCTGACCTGCATGCCTCGCTCTCGAAAGCCTATGAAGGCGAGACCTTCGTGAAAGTGCCTTCACTGGCGGAATGCGATGCGCTGACGGGGCTGGAGCCGGAAGCCTGCAACGGTACCAATCGTCTGGAGCTGTTCGTGTTCGGCTCTGACGAAGAAGTGCGCCTTGTTGCCCGCCTGGACAATCTCGGCAAAGGTGCTTCAGGGGCGGCTGTGCAAAACCTCAACATTGCGCTGGGTCTCGATGAGGGAGCGGGCCTGGAGGCTTAGGAATGTGCGTTCTCTCGCCTTGATGTAGCCTGCCGCAGGCGATAGTGATTTTATCGTGGGTAGACGCGTTTGGGGAATGTATTGTCGAAAACGAATGGGCCGAAGCTCAGCGCCAGCCGTTTGGTGAAATGGATCGGGCGACGGGTCGCAGAGGCTGTCAGCGCACGCCCCGGAACCTACATATTCGAAAGCCCGCCCTTTTCCGCGAAGCAGGTGGTTCGTAACCGCCGAACGCGGTCACGGACCCGTTTTGTCATTCGATCGAAGAACGATCTTTCCATTGCAAAGCAGATTTACGCTTCGGAGGATTATCGCCTCGAGCGTCTGGCGCGCCACAAGGACATTCAGATCCGCTATCAGGATATCCTGGCGCAGGGAAAGACGCCTCTGATCATCGATTGTGGCGGCAATATCGGATTGTCCGCTCTTTATTTTTCGGAGCATTTTCCGGACGCGCGCGTCGTGACGGTGGAGCCCGACGATTCCAATTTTGCGATACTGAGCGAGAACTGCCGGGAACGGAATATTATTCCTGTCCATGCCGCGATATCTGCTGAGGCGTGCCGCGGCAGAGTGGTCGACATTGGCCGGGGGAGCGCTGCGTTTCAGGTCGTGGCTCACCCTGACGGCGACCTGGTCTTCAGGACCGTCCCGGACCTCTTGTCAGAGTATGGGGCTGAAGCTGAATCATTTCTCATCAAGATCGATATTGAAGGATTCGAGCAGGACCTGTTTTCCCGTCCGGTGCCGTGGTTGGACGATTTCTATGTGGTGATCATGGAGCTACATGACTGGATGATGCCGGGGAAGGCCAGATCCGCCAATTTCCTGAAAGCCATCGCGCCGCTGGAGCGTGATTTCGTCCATATCAATGAGAATATCTTCTCGATCTCCAACCGCGACCGGAGCGGCTCATGATTGGGTCGGCATCTGCTCTGAATCTTTGACACCCAGTTTGGCAGCGCGGACTTCCCGGTAGAAATCGGTGACAGCCTTTACGCCGTTTTTGCGGTCGAAGCGGCTCATGTCGTATTTGTCCCGAGTGATTTGTCCGGGCGTCTTTCCGGACAGGCGTTCGGTGATCCGGGCCGCGAGTGCATCGACGTCTCCTTCCGGGTACAGATTGTCGGGACGGTCCTGAAAGATCTCCTGAAAGCCGTCCACATCTGATACGAGCATAGGCGTGTCGCCGGCCATCGCTTCGAGACAGACAAGCGAGAAAGGTTCGTTGCGTGAAGGCATCACGAGCAGGTCGGCTGCCCTGTACCAGTCTGCTGGAACCTTTGAATACCCGGTGAATACGATGCGTTCGTCCCCCTGCGCCAGTTTGTTCAGCATTTCGGTTTCCGAGCCATCACCGACGATTGCGAGACGAAAGTCTGGGTGTTCGATTTTTCGAAATGCCTTAATCAGCGTGTCGACCCCCTTCACCGGATCGAGACGTCCGACGAAGACGGCGAGTGGGGTATCAGGTCCGGCACCGGCGCGGTCCCGGCAGGCATGGACCGATTCAGGCGTACTGGGTTTGAGCTGAGGGGTCCAGTTGTTGACCTTCTTCACCAGCCCCTTGAACGGTGCGAGACCGGCCATCTGCCAATCTGCGAGCGCGTGAATTCCGTCGAAATGGTCCATCGCATGTTTTTTGAACCGGATATGAAGAGAGCCGATTGCGGGCGGCCGTCCTGGCATGACGCGAAGCCATTTAGCCGCTTTCCCGCCATGGCAATGGAGAATGTCACCGCGCAGGCGCATCAGTGTCGTGATGAGGCCAAAGGCATAAATACCCCCATAGGTCACATGCTTCACCTCCGGCGGTTTCAGATCCAGAGAGTCGCCAGGGTCGGCCGGCAGGACGACGGTGACATCATGACCTAATTCGACCTGGCCTGCAGCCAGGTCGAAAGCGTACCGGTTTGCACCCGAAATTGCGGATGTCGAACAAACATGCAGAATTTTCATGAGATAATATTGTTACGCCTCCGGTCGGTCCGGTGGCGGGTACCCCGTCAGTTGAAGTGGTTATTCGACACAAGCAATCTTGCACCACAACTTCTATTTATAGAATAAGAAATCACAACTTAAAACAACACAACACTTATTCCGCTGGCGGGTATTTCACGAAAATGAAACGGCCTTACAGAGGCAACTCGATATCCGACAGGCGTACCTTGGCGTAATTGCCCGGGGCGGCGCCGAGGCCCATGTCTTTCGGCTGCTTTGCCTCGACCTTGCGGCCCGATTTCGGGCGCAACCAGTCCCACCAGGTTGGCCACCAGGAGCCGGGGACTTCTTCGGCATTCTCCAGCCACTCGCCGCCGGTCTCGGTCAGATCCGGGTTCAGCCAGTGCTGGTACTTGTTTGCGTCGGGGTGGTTCACCACGCCGGCGATATGTCCGGACCCGGACAGAACGAATTTCGTGTCGCCGCCAAAGACCAGAGCGGTGCGGTACACACTTTCGAACGGGCAGATGTGATCGTCCTTGCTGGCCTGCACCATGATCGGGATCTTCACGTCTTTCAGGTTCACCGTTTCGCCCAGCACTTCGAAGCTGCCGGTCGACAGGCGGTTCTCGTCGTAGCAATCTTTGAGGTAGCGCTGGTGCACCTTACCCGGAATATTGGTCTGGTCTGCGTTCCAGTAGAGCAGGTCGAACGGACGGGGCGCCTTGCCCAGCATGTACTCGTCGATGACGTAACGCCAGACGAGGTCGATCGGGCGCAGCCAGTTGAACGTCTCGTACATCATCGAGCCCGGCATCACGCCGCCATTCTCTTCGATGATGCCATTGATATAGCCGCGTCCCGGACCGTCCGTGAACACCTTCAGATCGCCGGCGAGTTCAAAGTCCGATTGCGAGGCGAAGAAGGTCGCGGATTTGATCTTGTCGTATCCGGTCTTCGCCATGTGGCCGAGGGCGGAGGACAGCATCGTTCCGCCGATACAATAACCGACTGTGTTGACGCCCGTCGCGCCGGCCGCCTGCATCGTCGCCTCAACGGCGGCGTAGGCGCCTTTCTGAACATAGTCGTCCCAGGTGAAGTCCTGCGTGACTTCATCTGCCGAGCGCCAGGACACGACGAAAACCGGTATGCCCTTGTCGACCAGCCAGCGGATCATCGAGTTCTTTTCCTGCAGATCCAGGATGTAGAACTTGTTGATCCAGGGCGGGAAGATCAGCAGCGGGCGTGAATAGGTCTTTTCCTGTGAAGGTGCGTAGTGGATCAGCTCGATCAGGTCATTCCGGAAGACAACCTGGCCGGGCGCCGTGGCGATGTTTTCGCCCAGCTTGAAGGGCGTCTCATCGGTCTGGCTGATATAGAGCTTGCCGCCGCCTTTCTTTACATCGGCCCGGGCGAGGCGGAGCCCGTCCAGCACGCTTTGCCCACCGGTTTCGAAGAAAGCGCGCAGTGCGGTTGGATTGGAGCCGAGATAGTTGGTCGGTGACAGCGTGTCGGTCAGGAGCTGAGTGAAGAATTTGGCGCGCAGCTGCAGGTTTTCCGGCAGGCCGGGGGCCTGGTCGGCCAGGCTGTTCATCCAGTTGGCGTTGACCTCGTAAGCCTTGCGGATGAAGCGGAAGCCCGGATTGCTGGCCCATTCGGGATCGGAGAAGCGTTTGTCCTTCTCCTTTTCCGTCGGACCGGACACCGCCTCCATGGCCATTTCCTGCCAGAGCTTCATCCAGCCGGTCATCAGTTCGAGATTCGCATTGAACATGGCGGCGGGATTGGTGGCAAAACTCCAGCCGACAGCGCGGAAAGCTTCACCGACCCGCATCGGGTCGCCCTGCGAGACGGTGCCCAGCGGCCCTGAGCCCATCATCACGTCCGCAAGCAGGCCCTGGGATTCGACATTCGCCAGCGAAAGCGTGGTCATCAGGACCTGCAAACGTGCCGGGTCCTGGCTCATCATCAACTCAGCCAGGGGGGCAGGTGTGTCCTTGATTCTCTTGTCACCACTCATTCGTACAAATTATGCCTGTTTTAGCTGTCCTTTACTATGCGCCTTAATATTTGTGATTTAGTGAGTCCCAGCATGAAAAACACGGCGATTCCCCTTTTAAGTGTGTCGATACTGCTCGTTGCGGGCTGTACGAGCTCTTTTTCGCGTGTTCGGGACGCCATCAATCAGGCACCTGACTGGTATGATGCCCGCCGCAAGGAGATCCGGGGGGAAGGCTATCCGAAGCTGGCTGAGGTGAAGGAAATCCCTGTCGAGCAGCTTCCAGGCCAGACATTGCCGGCCTCTGCAGCCCGCGTGGACATATTGCAGGCCTATTTTGACTCTAATGAACGAGCGGAGCCTCCCGTGGATGTTGCCGGCCAGATGGCCGCGCTGCTGAAGCGGGTGGAAGCGGATTTTGCGGGCTTGCCTGCAGATCCCGCTTTCCTGACGCAGGAAGAGATCGCCGAGATCGAAGCTGCGTTTAACGTTCCCAGAGTTACTGAAGGCCTCAAGGTCAAACGCAAATGAATACCGACTTTCACAAGATCCGCCGACTTCCCCCTTACGTTTTTGAACAGGTGAACCGCACCAAGGCGGCCCTTCGTGCGGACGGGGCAGACATCATCGACCTCGGCATGGGCAACCCGGACATGCCGACTCCGAAACATATTGTCGATAAGCTGTGCGAAACGGCGCGCCGGCCGGATGTGAACGGCTATTCCGCCTCGCGGGGGATTCCGGGCCTACGCCGCGCGCTGACGGATTACTACAAACGCCGCTTCGACGTGAAGCTGGACAAGGACCGGGAGGTGATCGTCACGCTCGGCTCCAAAGAGGGCTTTGCCAACCTCGCCCAGGCCATTTCAGCACCGGGCGATGTGATCCTGGCGCCGGACCCGTCCTATCCGCTGCATCATTTTGGCTTCATCATCGCTGGGGCTTCCATCCGCGGAGTCCCTGCGCAGACGCCGGAGCAGTACCTGTCGAACCTCGGTAAGGCCGTGCATTATTCGACCCCCCCGCCAACAGCCATGGTGCTCTGCTATCCGTCCAACCCGACGGCGGCCGTCTGCGACCTCGACTTCTATAAAGAGGCCATCAAGTTCGCGAAGAAGCACGAGCTGTGGGTCCTCTCGGATCTTGCCTATAACGAGATATATTTCGACGAACCGACGCCCTCGATCCTTCAGGTTGACGGGGCCAAGGACATCGCGGTCGAATTCACGACCATGTCGAAGACCTATTCCATGGCCGGCTGGCGCATGGGCTTTGTCGCCGGGAACGAGACGCTGATTTCGGCACTCGCCCGCGTGAAGTCCTACCTCGATTACGGTGCCTACACGCCGATCCAGGTGGCGGCTGTGGCCGCGCTCGACGGCCCGCAGGACTGTGTGGACGAGACGCGCGCGATCTACAAATCACGCCGCGACGTGCTGGTGGAGAGCTTCACGCGCGCCGGATGGCCGGTGCCGAGCCCCGCGGCGTCGATGTTTGCCTGGGCCCCGATCCCGGAACAGCTGAAGCATCTCGGCAGCCTTGAATTCGCGCTGCAGCTGATCAACGAAGCGCACGTCGCCGTCGCCCCCGGTGCAGGTTTCGGCGAGCATGGTGACGGCCATGTCCGTATTGCCCTCGTCGAGAACGAGCAGCGCATCCGCCAGGCTGCCCGCAACATCCGGAAATTCCTGGACAAACGCGGCGTGAAAGAGATCAAGCCTACGGCAGCGGCGGCGGAGTAGGGCGGGTATTGAACCCTTCTCCGAAGGGAGAAGGGAATTCACCTGCGCGGCGCTCCCTCTTCTGCCCATCAGCAATACTCTATTTAATTCCGGGCTGGAGGTGACGCTCCGACAAGTTTGGGTCTCAAAGCCCTCTGTGACTACTATAGGTTGTCATGTGCGTTGAGCGTTTGCACTCAATTCTTGAGTTGCATGCTTTCGAACCTGTTTTAAACAGGGCGCATGTGGTCACTTGTTAAATCGTACTTTTTCTCAAAGCCTCGTCCTCCTGCGCCCCCGCCAAGCGAGACGGAGCTGCAAGAGGCTTTGGCAAAAGTCGATGAGTTGGCCCGTCCTGCAAATTGCGGCCGGCTGCTGAAGTTGTTGCCGGACAGAGCCACCAGCCGATGGGGAGGTGAGTTGCTGGGGGCTCCTGGAGAGCATGGCCCCAAATGTCTGATTTCCGGGCGGGGCATGCACCCTGTGTTTCAGGTCAGGGTTGATGAGCTTCCTGTTATACCTGAAGCCCTTCGTGGTGTCGCTTTGCTGGTCTTCTGGATGGACCTCGAAATGGATGACTGCCACGAAGCAAGCAACGGTAACAGCTTCATGATCCGGACATACAGCTCGCTTGAAGGGTTGGTTCCAATTCATAGCGATATAACCGGCGGTCGGGTTCTTCCAGTGTTTGGCATTCAATGGAATTTGCTGCCGAACGACATGCCCGATTTGGAGACTTTTGACGATTTGGCCCCTGGGGTCATTAGGCACGACAAAGACACTGACTGGTTTTTCTCTCACCCTTACAGACTGCTTAGAGACCAGTTGCGTTACGAAGCTCCACTCAAGGTCGGAGGCTATCCGGAGTGGTGGCAAGGTCCCGAAGATTTCGATGGCGGTTCGTTTGTGTTCTTTTTGGACTCGTCGAGTCATGGCGGTGTCGGGTTTCCGGGAGCCGGCAGCGCGAATTTTTACCGCACAGCCGACGGCTGGGAAATGCGCGGCGACTATACGTGATCGGTTCGCTCATTGGATGAGGCAAGGCGGGCGGCGTCGCCCGATCGCTCCTATCCTCATCCGTAACTAAACCCGCCATTATTGATCACAACCCGCCCATCTCCGCCGACGGTCTGGAAGATGGCTGTGCCGTTCTCGCCTTCGCCGGTCCAGATTTTGATCGTCAGCGCTTCGCCCGGCAGGACGGGAGAAGAGAAGCGCCCGTCCATGGTTTTGAACCGGGCCGGATCGTTTCCGCACAGGGCGGACAGCAAGGCCCGGCCGGTGAAGCCATAGGTGCAGAGGCCGTGCAGGATCGGCTTTGGGAAGCCGCCGACATCGGAAAATTTCTTGTCAGAATGCAACGGGTTGCGGTCACCGCTGAGGCGATAGAGCAGGGCCTGGTCCGGCCGGGTCTGGTAGGTGACCGTGTGGTCCGGTGCCCGCTCCGGTGCAACGTTCCTCTGGCCCGATGGACCCTTGTCGCCGCCAAAACCACCCTCACCGACAATGAAGACCGATGAGGTCAGTTCGAAGAGCGGCTTGCCATCGGCCGTAAGCGTTGCCTCGGCTTTTGTCGCGACGACGGCGCCTTTACCCTTGTCATAGATGCCGGTGATTTCATCGACCATCGTAATTTCACCCACGACAGGGATGGGACGGTGCAAGCGGATACCTTGTTCGCCATGCACCAGCATGCGGGGATCATAAGTACCGGCATTCGACATGGCGCTCTTGCCGCCCTGCGCATTGAACCCGGCCAGCACGCCGAATGTGGGCAGCACTTTCTGGTCCACGCCCATCGTGTTTTCGGTCGTGAATTCCAGTTCCGACCCGACAGGGTCTTCCATCCCGCAGCCAACACCCAGCGCGTAGAGCAAGGCATCGCGGGAGTCCCACGCCCAGGTACGCGGTGTGCCTTTCGATCCGACGGCATCCTGATTGATGGGCATGTTTTCGTCCTCCCGTAGCTTTCTTTGTTTGCGCATTAAGCACGGGGGCCGAAACCTCTGCAATGGGGACGGTTTGGGCGGTCACCCCCTTTCCCCGGCGCGCCAAACCAGCTAGGCACCAGCCCGGACATTCAGCAATAAAAAGGGGCGCCCTGTGGCACCTTTGAGAATTGGAATCGCCGGGCTCGGCCATGTCGGCTGCGGCCTGATCGAACTGGTCGAGCGCCAGTCGAACCTGCGCCTGCCGGGTGAAGTACAAATCACCGGGGTCAGCGCGCGCAGCCAGTCGCGTAACCGCCCGGTCGACATCAGCCCGTACCGCTGGTTCGATGACGCGGCGACGCTTGCCGAAGACCCGGACGTCGACGTTTTCGTCGAGCTGATGGGCGGATCTGACGGCCCTGCGAAGTTTGCCGTGGAAACCGCCCTGAAGGCGGGCAAGCATGTGGTGACCGCCAACAAGGCCCTGATCGCTAAACACGGCATGGCGCTGGCGCGCCTGGCGGAAGAGAAGCAGGTGGATCTGCTGTTCGAAGCTGCCGTCGCCGGGGGCATCCCGGTTGTCCGTGTGTTGCGGGACAGCCTGGCCGGCACTGAGGTCAAGCGTATTGCGGGTATCCTGAACGGCACCTGTAACTATCTCACCACGGTTATGCTGGAGCAGGGCCGCGAGTATGATGACGTGCTCGCCGAAGCACAGCGCCTTGGTTATGCAGAGGCAGACCCGACGCTGGACGTCTCCGGTATGGATGCGGCCCACAAGGCGGCCATTCTTTCTGCGATTGCCTTCTCGGCGGATCTCGATTTTTCCAAGGTCAGCGTGTCCGGTATCGACAAGGTCAGCCTGCTGGACCTGCGTCTGGCGGACCGGCTGGGGTATCGTATCAAACTGATCGCCGAAGGCGTGCTCACCGATGAGGGGGTGGTGTGCCGGGTCGAGCCGCTGGTTCTGCCAGCAAGTCATCCGCTGGCCCGCGTTAATGGTAGCCTGAATACTGTTCGCATCGAAGGCGACCCGGTCGGAGCGATCACGCTCACCGGTCCTGGCGCCGGTGCCGGCCCAACCGCGAGCGCGGTGATGGGCGATGTCGCAAAGATGTTCCGCCCGGCGATCCGTCCGGCATTCGGTCGCGCCGCGCACCATATGGGCCGGCCGTTCGTGCAGGGGGCGCCGACGGAAGTCGCGCCATTCTTCCTGCGCGTTTACCTGCCTGACCAGCCCGGCGCGCTGGCCGCGCTCACGGAAGCCCTCGCGAAGGAAGGCGTTTCCGTGGACAAGCTGTTGCAGGAGTCCGGAGAAGAATCCGGTGCCGCCCCCGTGGTGATCGTCACCCATCGCTGCCCGAGATCCAACATGCAGGCTGCGCTGGAGCGGCTGGAAAAAATCGCAAAGCCAATTGACGCACCGCGGCTAATCCGTATCGAAGCGGCAAGCTAATTGCTTACCGTCTAGGCGATAGAGACAAAAATCCCGCGTTCGGAGACAAAATAATTATGGAAAACAACGTTCTGACGCCCAGCCTGGCGGATGCCATGGTGCGCGTGACCGAAGTCGCAGCGATTGCTGCATCAAAACTGGTCGGTCGTGGCGACGAGAAGAAGGCCGATGCGGCCGCCGTCGACGCCATGCGTACCGCGTTCAATCAGGTCGATTTTCAGGGCCGCGTCGTCATCGGCGAAGGTGAGCGTGACGAAGCCCCGATGCTCTACATCGGCGAGGAAGTCGGCACCGGCAAAGGCCCGGCCATCGATATTGCCCTCGACCCGCTGGAAGGCACCACGCTGACAGCCAAGGCAATGGCAAACGCGCTTGCCGTTCTGGCGATCGCACCGAAAGGCGGCCTGCTGCACGCCCCGGACACCTATATGGACAAGATCGCAATCGGCCCGGGCTATCCGGAAGGCATTGTGAGCCTTGAGGCCAGCCCGGCTGAGAACATCACCGCGCTTGCCAAGCACAAGGGCGTTGAAGTGTCGGACATGACGGCCTGTGTTCTGGACCGCCCGCGCCATGAAGACATCATTGAAAGCCTGCGGTCTGCGGGCGCCCGCGTGGCTCTCATCACCGATGGCGACGTGGCCGGCGTGATCGCGACCACCAATCCGCATACCGGCATCGATCTCTATCTCGGCTCTGGCGGCGCTCCGGAAGGCGTGCTCGCAGCCGCGGCGCTGAAATGCGTGGGCGGCCAGATGTTCGGCCGTCTCGTCTTCCGCAATGATGACGAGAAGAAGCGCGCGGAACGGGTCGGTATTAAGGACCTCGGCCGTACCTATGCCCTGAACGAGCTGGCGTCTTCGGACACCGTATTCTGTGCAACCGGTGTAACCCAGGGCTCCATGCTGAGCGGCGTCGCGCACCGTGATGGCCGCGTCCACACCCACACGCTGGTGATGACCTCGACCGACGGCATGGTCCGCTACATCCGGTCGAACCGGAAGGCATAAGCTCCGGGGCAATTGCTCCAACCCTGTGATAGGCTCCGGGAAACATGATTCCCGGAGCCTCATGACAGCGACTGCCCGAAAAACCGAAGACAGGCTATTTGCCGTAGATCGTTCTGCAACAGGACGGTTCTGGACGCTTGCGGACGCCGATGACGCACTTGTGCGGCGGCTTGCGCCTGCCGTTGGCGGCTCGGACCTTTTGGCGCGCCTGCTGGCAGAACGCGGCGTCGATCCGGATAGTGCTGGCGCTTACCTGGCGCCGACCTTGCGCGAAACTTTCCCGAATCCGTCCAGCTTCGCCGACATGGACAAGGCGGCAGAATTTGTCCTCGATGCGATCCTCGAAAAGAAACGCGTCACCGTCTTTGCCGATTATGATGTCGATGGCGGCACGAGTTCCGCCATTCTCGCGCGCTATTTCCGCGCCTGGGGTCAGGACCTTGGTCTCTATGTGCCGGACCGGCTGGAAGAAGGTTATGGCCCGTCACCGGAGGCGTTCCGGCACCTGAAAAATACCGGCTCGGATCTTGTTATCACTGTCGACTGCGGCGCCGCAGCGGTGGCGGCGCTGGAAGAGGCCCAGCGCATCGGCCTCGAAGTCGTGGTGATCGACCACCACCTCATGTCAGGGCACAATCCTCCGGCGCTGGCGCTGGTGAACCCCAACCGGCCGGACGACACGTCCGGTCAGGGGCATCTGGCAGCGGCGGGCGTTGTGTTTGTCTTAGTTGCAGCCCTGAACCGGCTCGCCCGCAAACGCGGAATCGCGCCGCCGGACGGCCTGCCGGACATCATGGCGCAGCTGGACCTGGCCGCGCTCGGCACGCTTTGCGATATGGCGCCGCTGCACGGCGTAAACCGCGCTTTCGTGCGGCAAGGCCTCACGATGCTGTCCCGCGGACAGAATGAGGGCCTGCGGGCCCTGGCGGAAGTGTCCGGCATCCAGAAGGTGGAGACTGTGTACCACGCGACCTTCATGCTCGGCCCGCGTCTGAATGCCGGCGGGCGTGTCGGAGATCCATGGATCGCGGCAAAACTGCTTGCAACGGACGACCGGGCAGAGGCCATTGCGCTGGCCGAGCAGCTGCATGGCCTCAATGAGGAGCGGAAGGCTGTCGAAGCGGCGATCCTTGAGCAGGCTATCATGCAGGCGGAGAAGGCCCTGGAGAAGACGCCGGAGCGGGGTATTTTGATCGCCGCTGGTGAAGGCTGGCATCCAGGCGTCATCGGCATCGTCGCTGGCCGCCTGAAGGACCGGTTTCACCTGCCCAGCATTGTGATCGGCTGGGGCAAAGGGCTTGGGCCTGTCGCCAAGGGCTCGGGGCGTTCCGTGACCGGGGTGAACATCGGCGACGCAATCGCTGCAGCTGCGCGCGAGGGAGTGATCCTTTCAGGGGGCGGGCATGCCATGGCTGGGGGGCTCAGTCTCGAGCCATCGCAGCTGGACGCATTCGACGCCTGGATGGTCGCTCACATGGCGCAATTCACGGCAGAACGGGCAGCGGCGCTGGAACTGCCCATCGACGCGATTCTGGCGCCGGGCGCGGCAACCCCGGAACTCGTCGACCGCGTGGCAGAGATCGGCCCCTTTGGTGCGGGGGCACCAGAGCCCGTATTTGCGCTTCAGTCCGTGCAGGTGTCGTATGCGCGGCAGGTGGGCGCCAATCACTGGAAATTCACGGCAGAGGATGCGTCCGGACGCCTCGACTGCATCGCCTGGCGGGCTGTTGGAGCCCCTCTGGGGGATGCGTTGCAGCCCGGCAGCCGCGTTCATCTCGCCGGGCGCCTGAAGGCCGACGAATGGAATGGCCGCCGCCGTGTGCAGCTGGACGTCATGGATGCGGCCGAGGCCTGAATTAATGTGCAGAAACTGCCATCATGATGGCTTGCGCTCTCCGCCTGCAATGGCTATACGGCCTCTTCTTCGAACCGGTGCGGTCCCTTCGTCTATCGGTTAGGACGCCAGGTTTTCAACCTGGAAAGAGGGGTTCGATTCCCCTAGGGACTGCCACCGATTTCCTCTTCCTGAAAATCAGCGCGTTGTGACGTTTGGTGAATCAGGTTCTCCACGCCGATTTCAATGTGAGAACAATCTCGGGAAGCGGCACCTCCGGATGGTCTCGTCAAAGTGGCAGTAGGCGACACGCCTCAGTCGAAATAGGGGCGGATTTTCCTGGACAAGCAGCCTCTATGAGAAGGTCTGACAAGGTTCTTCGTGACCGGTGAGGCCGTTATATGCCGTCTCGGCCAATAACGGCGTGGACGGAGTATCGTCTGCTGTTGGGAGAAGGCAAACCTCCTTTCAAAGGTGAGAAGTCTGATGTGCGGATCTGCCAAGACGTTCTGGCAGGAGCGACCCGTGTCAGATGACGGGCGACCTGGCGCCTCTGTGGGCCGTCGCGGCTGCGACCTGGATAAGCCAAAAACCTTCAAGCATATTGCTAGCTCACCCCATGCGAAGTAATCTCGTTGTGACTCCTTGAGGATATGCAGGTGAGCGGTGGCGATATTGATGGATACGCGAGTTGTCTGCCTCTTCTTTAAGGACCCGCCCAATCACGCTGCCAGCCAGTTATCCCTAATCTGAAAATCCGGTATCTATGAGATCACTTAACACCGCCAGATTGTTGGCTGCATCCGTAAGCCTGACGTCTGCGTTGATCCTCATGATTTGGCCGGAATCCGCCACGGCGGCGACCCCGGCTGCCCAATCCTTCCTGCAACCCATGGGCCCGGTCGCTGAAGAACAGGCTACGCATCTTCTGCGTGTGGTCGCGATCACCATGATTGTGATCCTTCCAGTGCTGATCGGTGTTCCGCTGCTGTTGTGGCGCTATCGGCTAAACTCTGAAAAGGCGAAATATACCCCTGAATGGGAGTCTTCGAACCGACTCGAGCTGGTGCTTTGGGGCGTGCCTGTTGTCATCGTGATCGTGCTTGCAAGCTGGCTTTGGTACTCAACCAGTAAACTCGATCCTTATAAGACGCTTGGGGAAAACCCACTGCAGGTTCAGGCGATCGGGCTCGATTGGAAATGGGTCTTCATTTACCCGGAAGCAGGCGTTGCGACCGTCGACGAACTGGCTATTCCTGTGGGGCGCCCGGTCGAACTCACGCTGACGACGGATACTGTAATGCAGAGCATGCTGATCGCACCGCTGGCAGGTCAGATTTACGCGATGCCAGGCATGACCACCAAGCTTAACTTCTCCGCTGCCCGCACCGGTACGGCGGAAGGTGAAAATACCCAGTTCAATGGCAACGGATTTGGACGGCAGAAATTCACCGTGATCGCGCTTGAGCCAGACGGGTACGAGGCATGGGTTTCGCGTTCGCGCAGCGCTCCCATGCTGGATGACGCAACCTATGCGGTCTTGCGGCGCAGGTCCGTACTTGCCGACGCCCGGGCCGATCTGGGGCTGAGCAGGGATGCGACCCCGCTCTATTTCAGCGCCCCGGACAGCGCATTGTTTCAGCGGGTCGTGGAGAAGTATCATCGATCCGGAACCGCCAGTGACATGGAAGAACTCGGCGGCACGGGTCTCCCTCCGCAAGGGGGGGGAGATCACGAATGACCCATCAGACCAGCCCGATCTTCGGTAGGCTCGATTGGAGTGTCACACCGTATACTGACTTGCTGGAGAAGGTCACCAGCAGCACCATCGTTGGCGCCGGGGCGGCCACCGTCCTTGTTGTCGGCGCGATCGGTGCGGTTGCACTCCTCACCTGGATGCGCTGGTGGAAGCCTCTGTTTCGGGACTGGCTGACCTCTGCCGACGCTAAAAAAATCGGTATCATGTACATTGTGCTGGCTCTCGTCATGCTGGCCCGTGGCATCATTGAAGGCTTCGTGATGCGTACCCATCAGGCGACGGCGCTAGGCACACTGGCGGAACCGGAAAGCGGGCTCGTCGCGCCCGACCACTTTGCCCAGCTGTTCAGCACGCACGGGACAATCATGATCTTTTTCGTCGCGATGCCGCTGCTGATCGGGCTGATCAACTTCGTGCTGCCGCAGCAACTGGGCGCGCGCGATATGGCGTTTCCGGTGCTGAACCAGGTCAGCCTCGGCATGACGGCTGCTGGGGCGGGACTGATCATGATCTCGCTGCTGGTTGGCCAGTTCGGAACGGGAGGCTGGACAATGTATCCGCCTTATACCGGCATCCAATACAGTCCCGGTGAGGGCGTGGATTACTGGCTCTGGGCGATCATGATCTCAGGTGTAGGCTCCACGCTGACGGGCATGAATTTCGCGGTTACGATCTTCAAGAAGCGGGCGCCGGGCATGCATTTCATGCGTATGCCGCTGTTCTGCTGGACCTCGCTATGCGTGGCAATCATGCTGATTTACGCCATGCCGGCGCTAACGGTGTCGAGCTCAATGCTGTTGCTGGACCGATATGCAGGCTTCCATTTCTTCACGAATGCGGCAGGCGGCAACATGATGAACTATGCGAACATCTTCTGGATGTTCGGCCATCCGGAGGTCTACATCCTGGTCCTGCCGGCGTTCGGCGTGTTCTCCGAAATATCATCGACTTTTTCAGGCAAGAAACTCTACGGCTACACCTCGCTGGTCATTGCCAGCATGAGCATCTCGGTAATCAGCTTCACTGTATGGCTGCACCACTTCTTCACCATGGGATCCAGCGTTCCTGTCAACATCGCCTTCGGGATCGCGACGATGATCATCGGCATCCCGACCGGCGTGAAGGTTTATGACTGGATGGCCACGATGTGGCGGGGCCGGATCAGGGTGACCACGCCGATTGTCTACCTCGTTGGCTTTTTCATGCTGTTCGTCATTGGAGGATTGTCGGGCATCATCCTTGCCAACCCCTCGATTGACTATCAGGTTCACAATTCCACCTTCTTGGTCGCGCACTTTCACAATGTGATTATTCCGGGCGTGCTCTTCGGAATGCTGGCAGGCATCCATTACTGGTTTCCCAAGGCGTTCGGCTTCCGATTGAGCGAGACGTGGGGACGGCTCACAGCCTGTCTCTTCATCGGGGGCTTCCTGTTCACCTTCATGCCGCTCTATGTTCTGGGGCTGATGGGGATGCCGCGGCGGTCGCCTACCTTCCAGAACCCCGAATTCATGCCATGGATGTACATTGCGGCGTTCGGTGGTGTCCTGATGCTGGCTGCGCTGGCCAGCCTGGTCTGGACCTTCTGGACAAGCTGGCGCAATCGCGAGCGGCTGGCTGTGCCCGGAGGCGATCCATGGAACGGTGCGACGCTGGAATGGTCGAGCCCGGCACCCGTGCCCGAATGGAATTTTCCGCTTATCCCTGTTGTGACCGCGCGCGATGACTGGGGCGCAGCCAAACGCGCAGGCGATCCGTGGAAAGGGCCGGATGAGTATGTCGATATCGAGATGCCCGCCAACACCTATCTCGGCGTGGTCCTCGCCGGAGCAGCCTTCACGCTGGGCTTCGCCATGACCTGGCATATCTGGTGGCTGTCGATCGCAAGCCTGCTCGCTATGGTCGGTACGATTTTCTGGCGCGGCATAAAGGTCGTGGAGCCGGTTATCGTGCCAGCCGAGGAAGTCGAGCGAGCCGACAAGGCGTTCCGCGAAAGGGTTGCCAACCTCGCCCCCGCACGCCGCGTCGAGGAGGAGACGGAGCAGAACAGAGGTGTTCCAGACATTACGGAGTTTGCGGGATGAGCAAGGCAGGCAACGGCCTCTACCCCGGCCTGAATCTTCGAAGCAGCCAAAGTGAAGCCGATAAGCAGGCGGAGACCAATGTCTTCGGCTTCTGGGTCTTCCTGATGAGCGACCTCATTCTCTTCGGCATTTTGTTTGCCACTTACGCAGCCTACCTGAACCCCGTTGGGCTTGCCGGTGGACCGGGGCCGCAGGACCTGTTCGATATCGGTAGCGTTGGCATACAGACGGGCCTGCTCCTGCTTGGCGGTGTTGCCTATGGGGGCGTGTCGCTGGCACTGAAATACGAAGGTGGCGCCAACAAGGTCATCCTCTGGCTCGTGATCAGTGCGATGCTCGGGGCGGGATTCGTCTTTTTCGAGATCAGTGACTTCATCGACCAGGCGCATAAGGGCGGCATTCCTCAGGCGAGCGGCTGGCTCAGTTCTTATTGGACGCTGGTAGGGCTACACGGCCTGCATGTCAGTATTGGGATCCTCTGGATCGCCGCGATGATCACGCAGATCAAGATCCGGGGTCTGGATGACACTGTGAAGATTCGTCTGTCCATGCTGGGGGTCTTCTGGCATTTCCTCGACCTTATCTGGGTCGGTATCTTTTCCTTCGTCTTTTTGGTGCCGCTCACATGACCACGCCCAATACAGGAAAGATCAATCCCAAAGACACCGCAGCGCATGAGCTGCGCAGCTATGCGACCGGCTTTGTCATCAGCCTGGTGCTGACGCTGGCTGCCTTCGCCGCTGTGCTTTCAGATCTGTCCTCGACGCTGAAGATCGTCATTGTGTGTCTGGCAGCGCTGCTGCAGGTGGTCACACATCTGCGCTATTTCCTGCATCTGAGCTTCTCTGGAAACCAGTCTCGCGAGGATTTGCTGCTGGTTCTCTTTTCTGCCAGCCTTCTGGCGATCATGGCGGGCGGAACGATATGGATCCTGTCGGATCTGCACGGTCGCATGCACGGCAGCCAGGCTCCCCATGCTGCAGTTGCAAAGCATTCCCCCGATAGGACGTCAGATCACTGAAGGTCTCATTCATCGGAAACCATTGCATCGATGGGCTGATGTAGCGGCTTCCGATGAATCTGACTGTTCGTGTCAGTCTGCCCCAAAGAGGGATTGGACTATCGCAGGAAATTATTCCGCAAAAGGTCCACGACTTCCTTTGTCCTGCCGTCGAGAACGGCCTTCATCCCAAAGAGAGCGGTTGATGCGACCTGAGAGACCTCAATCTTTGGCGGCATCACCAGTTCCATCTGGTTGACATGCACATCCAGCAGAGCTGGCCCTTCGGCCGCCAGCCAGGCATCCATTGCCGTTTCGAGATCATTGCTGTTTTCAACATGCCAGCCCGCGATTCCACACGCCTCCGCCAGCTTGGAAAAATCGGGATTTGTAAGGCCTGTAAAGTGGTCGACCAGACCTTCGACGCGTTGCTCCATCTCGACGAAACCCAGCGTGTTGTTGTGAAATACTACAAGCTTGAGCGGGATCTTCTCCTGCACCAGCGTCAGCAGATCACCCATTAGCATGGTTAGTCCGCCGTCGCCGCACATGGCGATGACCTGGCGATCGGGATAGGCCAGCTTGGCACCCATCGCCTGAGGGAACCCGTTTGCCATGGTGCCGTGGAGAAGGCTGTTGAGGAAGCGGCGCTTGCCGGTGGCCTTGAGGTGACGCAGCATCCAGACCATCGACGTGCCGACATCGGACACAAAGATCGCATCGTCCGCCGCCTTTTCGTCGAGCATGTTGGCGACGAATTGCGGATGGATCAGATTTGGATCGCTTTCCTTGCCTTCATAGAGATAGCCCGCCAGATCCTCGTTCCACTGCTGTTGGTGCTTTTCCAGATGATCGGTATCTGACTTCGCGCCTACCAGCGGGAGAAGCGCGGCGAGCGTCGTCTTTGCATCCCCGACCAGCCCCATATGGATGGCAGACCGCCTGCCGAGGTGCGTGGGATCTATATCGATCTGCACGATCTTTTTCGCCTCCGGATAATACTGCGTGTAGGCGAAGTCGCAGCCGATTGAGATCACAAGGTCTGCATTCTCCAGCGCCTCCACCCCAGCGCGATTTCCAAGGATGCCATTCACCCCAACATTGTACGGATTGTTCGGCTCGAGGAATTCCTTCGCGCGCGTCGTGTGGACCATCGGCGCCTTGACCTTTTCGCAGAAGGCCATGATTTCTTCGCGGGCGTCACGGGCACCGATACCTGCATAGACCGAGACCTTCCTGGCTTTATCCACCAGAGTGGCAAGGTCGGCCATCTCCTGATCGTTTGGCCGGCACACCGGTTGGGGGCGGTAGACCTCCCAGTCCGTCTCGTCGGCGTCTTTTTCGGAGAACATGTCGCCGTTCACGATGACAACGGCCACGCCCTTCTTGTTGAGGGCAGCCTGTGCCGCCTTCGTCACAATCCGGCGGGCTTGCGAAGGGTGTGAGATGTACTCGCAGAAATGCGAATGCTGCTCGTATATCTTCTTCTGATCCACTTCCTGCGGAAAATCGAAGCCGCTTTCCGTGCGCGCGACGTCCGATGCGATTAACAGCACGGGCGCACCGTTACGGTGGCTTTCATAGATGCCGTTGACGAAGTGAAGAGAGCCGGGGCCGCAGGTGCCTGCGCATACGGATAATTCGCCTGTCATATAGGATTCACCGCCGGCGGCGAACGCGCCTGCTTCTTCGTGGCGGACGCTGATCCAGCGCAGATCGGACTTGGCGATCGCATCCGTGAAGTGATTGATGGTATCTCCGGGTATCCCGTAGACGTGCTTGGCGCCTGCCTTTTCAAGAGCATCGACGACGATGTGAGCCACAGTTTTTGCCATATCTTTTCCTTTCAATACCGCGCTGCCGACCAGGGATTTAGAGCGGCGGTGCCGACGGACGGCTTGTATTCGGGCGTTGCGGGATGACGCCCTGATGATTGTCCCACCGGCCTTAGCGAACTTACCTGGCTTAGCCTCATAATCGTTATCTAAAAATCTGCTGGAGTCTGTCAGGATGAGGAGACACTACACTTCATAGCGGGCGTGGATCGTGCCGTCCCTTAGCATCAGACAGGTTCCCCGGGGCAGAGGCTCCCAGCCCTCCGGATCGAGTGGCACCGAGGCGAAGAGGTGGAGTGGGCCGGAAATCTCATCGATGCTGACGCCGGATTTCTCCCACGTCTGGCCGTAATGCTCAGTATCGAAGCTGCGGATGTTGAGGCCGGGTTCGCGAGGTTCGGTCACCCCGGTCTCGGTTTCGAAGCGTCGGCGATCAGCGTGGACGAAAAGATACTGTCCATCGAAGAACAGGAAGTTCGCGCTTCCCAGTTCGCGCATCTCGGCTGCAAAGCGCACGAAAGTTTCAAAACGGGAGGCAGGATCGTCGTTGCCGGATTTCCGGAGTCGGGAAAGCAGGATCAGGAAGGCCAGCTCGGAATCGGTGTCACCAATGGTTTCGTTGACAAGTTCGCGTGTATCGGCGCGTGCCTCAAGGTCTGACAAGGCACCATTATGGGCGAAGGCGTGCCGCCTTCCGTGAAGCACGCGGTCAAAGGGATGCGTATTTGCCAGTTCGGGTTTGCCTGCTGTGGCCCTGCGAACATGTGCGATCAGCTGTTTACAGGGACGTTCGTTGCGGACCACCATCTTCGTGAGCTCGCTGGTGGCGGCGGGCGAGGGCTCTCGGAACAAGTACGCGTCGCGATCCTGTGCAAAGAGAATGCCCCAGCCGTCGCGGTTGCGGTGTCGCTCGCCCCCTTCGGCTGCGAAAAGATCAAGCTCGTAACGGACCCGTTGCGGCTTTGATGCGCTCATCGCGAACAGTTCACACATAGGCACCTCCTGCCAGCAACTGAGAACATGACGCGGAGCGAGATCATATCATTGGCTTGAATGTGTCGGGATCTGCCATGTGCCAGTATTCAGCGAAGGCCGTGTCGTCCGGCTCGCTCAGAAGCTTGCCCGCTTCAACCTCCTGGACAATCTGAGACCATGGAATCATTTCCGAATTGTTCTTCCATTGCCGCAAGTGGCGCGGCGTGAAATCGTCCGGCGTTTCGAGGCCACAGGCGACCACGATATCGTGGAGGCTATCAAGTGTTTTCGACTGGAAATTGGCCACACGCTGTGCCTTCTCAGGAATGACGAGACCACGCTGGCGTGCGGGTGAACTCGTTGCCACGCCGGTCGGGCAGTTTCCGGTATGGCATTGCAGCGATTGCACGCAGCCAAGCGAGAACATGAAAGCGCGGGCCGCATTGCACCAGTTGGCACCGAGTGCGGCATTCATCGCAATGGAAGACCCGGAAAAGACCTTTTCCGAAGCCGCCAACCGGATCTTGTCTTTCAGCCCGGTGCCGATAAGCGCATTGTTCGCATAGTAGAGGCCAATGCGCAGCGGCAGGCCGACATGGTCAGAAAGTTCCAGTGGCGCCGCGCCGGTGCCTCCGCCGCCACCGTCGATGACGATGAAGTCGAGATAGATGCCGCTGTCGAGCATCGCTTTGCAGATTGCGAAGACTTCATGCGGCATGCCCACGCATAGCTTGATGCCGACCGGCTTCCCCCCGGACAGCTCGCGCATTTTCGCGGCGAACTCAAGCATTTGGCGCGGCGTTGAAAAGGCTGAATGGCCGGGCGGCGACAGACAGTCCTCATGGGCCGGCACCAGGCGTGTCTTTGCGATTTCCTCGGTAACCTTGGCTGCTGGTAGCAACCCGCCATGGCCGGGCTTGGCACCCTGGCTCAACTTAATTTCGGTCATCCTGACCTGATCGTGCTGGGCCTTGTCGCGAAAGCTGTCGGGGTCGAACTTGCCGTCCTTGTCGCGTGCGCCGAAATAACCGGACCCCAGCTCCCACACAATATCTCCGCCATGCTTGAGGTGGTAGGGAGACAGTCCACCCTCACCGGTATCGTGATAGAAGTCGCCGATCTTGGCGCCCATATTCAGCGCTTCGATGGCATGGTTGCCCAGCGCACCAAAACTCATTGCACTGATATTCAGGCGGGCAGCATCATAAGGCTTGCTGCACTGCTCCGTCCCGACCTTTACCCGCGTTCGCTTTGGCGCATCAGGATTGGGGTTGATCGAGTGGCAGAGCGCTTCGTACTCTTCTGAATAGACATCGAGTTCGGTGCCAAAGGGGTGTGCGTCCTCTTGCTTTTTTGCGCGTGCGTAGATCAGGGTTCGCGAGACCCGGTCATAAGGCCGTCCTTCCAAAGGCCCCTCAACAATGTAGCTGCGCAAGAAAGGACGAAGATCCTCGAACAGCCAACGGAAGCGGGCGGTGAGCGGATAATTGCGTCGCAGTGAATGCCGCGTCTGTATCATGTCCCAGATGGCGACCAAAAGCAGCGGCACAACGGGGATGAGAGCCCAAAAAAAGCCCTTGGCGACCCAGGCCCCCAGGAGGCTGATCATCAGGACGAGCAGCAGCGGAGCCCAGAATCCGAGATTTCTTTCGAGGCCTTTGTCGGCAAACAAACTCCGAAACACCATTAAGCGCATCCTTTTAGCATAGCGGCTGCGACTATCATGGATCGCATAGGCCAAGTCTATACGCCAAAGTATGTTGTTTGTTCCCTCAAGACCGGCGATATTTCCAGCAGTCAGGAATCCAGAAACGAGCGCGAGCCTGCGAGCCTGTCTGAACAAGGCCCAAAGGCCGCATGACATTCTGATTCGCTCCGTACTTCAGTGGAGCAGATCATTTTGAATGCTGGTCGTTTAACAGTCTGTGGATGATATATTCAGGGAGTGCGGGTTGCATGTGACATCGGCGGGACCGGTCTCTACACTCCGCTGAGCGGTATGAATTCAAGCGGATGGTGACGTGCTCACACAGGAATTGCCTTGGCGGGAGCCAGCCGAACTTGCCGGGAAGCTGCATGGGCAACCGGGGTTCGTCTGGCTGGACAGTGCTGATGCCAGACATGGTCGGGGACGTTATTCTTATATCGCCATCAATCCCGTTTCCCGGTTCAGATGGGGGGGCGGAGATAAGGTTGAGGATTTCGCCGATGCGTTTCGCTCCTGGCGAAACCGGTTTCAGGCCGATGTTGTGCCCGGTGGTGCTCCGTTTCAGGGGGGGGTGATCGGTTATATCAGCTACGAGGCCGCGGGCATTTGGGTGCGCGATTTCCACTCCCAGCACGCAAGCAGTTCTGCCGATTCCCTGGAGTTTTCCGCGTATGATACAGTACTGGCCTTTGACCATCAGGCGCAAAGCCTGACGGCTTATGCCGTGGGTATAACTGAGGCGGCGTGTCGGGCTGATGCTGCGCTTGCGAGGCAACGCATCAACCGGCTGATCGCTTGTGTTGTCGAAGAAGGTGGTCCGTATAAGGTGCTTACCGGCGAGAATCCTGGCTGGTCGATTTTGCTGGAGCAGGCTGGCTATGCTGAACGCGTTTCCGCAACGCGCGAAGCTATTCTGGACGGCGAAATCTATCAGGCCAATATCGCGGCCCTCTGGACCCGGTCTCCCAGATCCGGAGAAGCCTCCTTCAGCAACTATCTGGACCTCAGGGAAAAGACACAGGCGGGTTTTTCCGCATTCGGCACTTTCTCCAACCGCACGATTGCGTGCCTGTCGCCGGAGCGTCTTGTCACCATGACGTCTGACGGAGCGGTCCGGGCCGAACCGATCAAGGGAACGGCGCGTCGTTCATCGGCCCCGGACAAAGACCATAAGGCCGCTGAGGCGCTCGCTGAGTCCGAGAAAGACCGGGCTGAGAATATCATGATTGTCGATTTGCTGCGGAATGACCTCTCCAGGGTGTGCCAGCCTGAGTCGATCTGTGTCAGCCGGTTGTGCGGTATCGAACCATTGCCCAATCTTTTCCATTTGGTTTCGACGATTGAAGGAAAGCTTTCGCCGGAAAAGGATGCGGTGGACCTGCTCGGCGCAGTCTTTCCGGGCGGGTCGGTCACCGGCGCACCCAAGCTGCGAGCGATGGAAATTATTGATGAACTCGAACCGGCAGCACGGGGCGCCTTCTGCGGCGCTTTCGGTTATATCGGGCATGATGGCGCCTGTGATTTCAATATCATGATCCGCACGATTGATCATTTGCCGGAGGAAGACAGGTATTGGTCCGGTGCCGGGATTACCTTGCTTTCTGATGCCGCGGCCGAGTGGGACGAAGTTCGCCTGAAGGCTGAGCGGATCATTGGTGCGGCTCGAACAGCGGTGGATGAAGCATGATCCTGATGCTGAATAACCGGGACAGTTTCGTCTATAACCTGGCCCGTTACCTGACTCTGTCTGGTGCGGATGTGCGGGTTGAGGATAGCCGGAGCACCACTTTGAAAGACATCATGCGCTTGCGTCCCGGGGCGATCGTCATATCGCCCGGGCCTTCGCGTCCCGATCAGGCAGGTGTTTCCATTGAGGCCATTCAAACCTTCGGCGCAGACTTGCCGATACTTGGCGTGTGTTTGGGGCATCAGGCCATCGCGGTGGCTTATGGTGGATCCGTGAGACGGGCGCGCACTCCGACGCATGGGCGGACAGCCGGCATTTTACATCACTCGAAAGGCTTGTTCAGGGGGCTGCCTTCCCCTCTGCCTGTCGGACTGTACCACTCTCTGGTCGTCGACATGCCTCTAACCGAAACCGGATTGCAGATCGATGCAACGGCGCCGGATGGTGAGATCATGGCACTGTCCCACACGGAACACCCGGTTTTTGGTGTTCAGTTCCATCCGGAGTCAATCCTGACGGAGCGCGGGCATGATTTGCTCAGAAATTTCCTAAGCCATTGTCAGTCGGTCTCATGCCAGTGATTCAGCTCAATCAGTCCGTTTCGTCTTCCAACTCCGTGCGTCCGTTTGACCTGACAGACAGGGGGCTGCTGCTCGGAGATGGCGTGTTTGACACATCCTTGGTGGTCGAAGGGCATGTCGTCCTGCGTGATCGCCATATCGGGCGGTTGCTTGAGGCATGCGAGATCTTCGGTCTGGACGTAGCTGACGTATCTATTGAAGCGCTTATGGACAGCGCAGTTCCGGTGGGCGAAACCGGCGCGCTGCGTGTCACGGTGACCCGTGGTCCCGGCGCGAGGGGCCTGGCTGGAACCACAGCAACCACGCCGACTCTCCTGGCATCATTCATACCCAAGGCGCTGAATTATCCTCTACCGCCCGTGCGTCTTGGGGTAAGCGCCATTCATCGCAATCCAACAGCCCCTTCAGCCCTGTACAAGACACTTTCCTATGGCGACGCCATCATGGGGCACAGACGTGCCGTGGAAGCAGGCTTTGACGATGCGCTGTTCGTGACGCCGGATGGCCGGGTGTCCTGTGGTTCCGTCGCCAATATCTGGGCAAGGTTTGGCTCTGCTCTGGTAACTCCGCCGAGAGGTGACGGGGTTGTGGCGGGGGTCATACGGAACTGGATCCTGGAGCATGCCGCTCAGGCCGGATACCAGGTGTCTGAGCGCAGTCTTCGTCTTGAAGACCTGCGTGATGCAGACAGCGTGTTCCTGACAAACAGTCTGCGCTTGCTGGTCCCGGTCCGCGCGATTGACGATCTCGACTTTGCATCGGCGCTACCGGCGAAGCTGGTTGGGCTTGTCGGCGATCTGCTGACCCAGGCAGCCCGTACAGGGGAGGCGTAGCGTGGTAACCAGCCTGCGCCTTGGTTCTCTACGGCGGGGTGCATATATGTGAGACTTCGCTACGACTCACGCAGGAGGTCGCATGCAGCCGGTCAGTTTCAAGGGATTTGCAGGCGTCGAGCTCAAAGGGGACGCGTTCGGTTCGCCGGACGATCCTGCCGTTCTGCTGATCCATGGCGGCGCGCAGACGCGCGGCGTGTGGGACGAAGTTGCGGACGCCCTGGAAAAAGCAGGCAGGTATGTCATCCGGATTGACCTGCGCGGGCATGGCGAAAGCGAATGGCCGGCAGACCGGCGATATGAGTTCAATGCGTTCGTGGAAGACTTGCGCGCCTTGCTGGCGCAAATGGCTTCGCGGCCGGTTATCGTGGCCGCGTCACTGGGCGGCTGGGCGGCGACGGCTGCGTTAGGCGAGGATGGTGGCCATCTTGCTGCGGGGCTTGTTCTGATCGACTCTGTCCCTGAGATGGATTTTGACGCCGCTTGCCGTCCGGGCTCGAGTAGCACCGACAGCGCCAGTTTCGACCCTGAGTTCACCCGTGGCTTCGATCCTGAGGCTGCCGTGGCGCGCGTGACGGATGCGGTCGCGTACATCAAGCTGCCCGTCCTGTTTGTGCGTGGGACGCAGAGCGAGCTGTCCGGGCCAGATGAGGCCAGCCGCTTTCTGGGTAATTTCGAGAATGTCGAATACGCCGAAATCCGGGAGGCTGGCCAGATGGTTGCCGAGGAGCGGGCGGATATGTTCAGCGCCACGCTTCTGGATTTTCTCGAACGCAGGGTGCCGCGCTTTGCGCCGGAATACCGCCAGGGATCTGATGCGAGAACGCTCAGAGACGCACTCGGCTGTTTCGCAACCGGTGTGACGGTGGTGACGACACTGGATGAAGCGGGGCAGCCAGTCGGACTGACGGCCAATTCCTTTACGTCCGTTTCGCTTGATCCGCCGCTTCTGCTGGTTTGCATCGCGAAAACCGCCAGCAGTCTGGAGGCGATGGAGGCTGCAGAAAACTTCGCCGTCAACGTCTTGCATATCGGACAGCAACCAACGTCCAACCTGTTTGCAAAATCAGGCGAAGACCGGTTTGCGTCCACGCCCTGGAGTCGCGGACACAATGGTGCTCCTCTGCTGTCTGGCGCATTGGTGAATTTTGAATGCCGGCACCATGCCCTTCATGACGGCGGGGATCATGTTATTTTGGTCGGCGAGGTGATCCGTGCACGGTTTGAGCCGAGACGTGATCCCCTGCTGTACTTCAGGGGCAAATACCGCCGCTTGCACTTTGCCTGACCAGATCCCTGCGGGGTGGTCTAGCTGGCGAAGAAGGACTTGATCCGGTCGATGTTATAGGGACGCTCGGCCAGGTTTTCTTCATCCCATTCGCTGCGTGGCTGCGCAAAGAAATCGCCGCCATAGACATGGATTGCTCCGGTAGGCCTGCCCAGCGGATTGGTCACGGAGTGAATGATGTCCTTGCCCAACGGGGCAACGTCTCCGGCAAGCAGGGTGCGTGCCCCAGCCGCTTCCACGCGGGTTGGGTCGTCTTTCATGCGGCGCCAGAAAATGTTGTCTTCCCGGCCGGTATAAATACCGATGATCGCCCACATCTCGTGATTGTGCGGCATCAGTGTCACGTGTGAGCCCCAGATGACATTGAGCACGGTGAGTGTGTCCGACCGGTGCAGCACATCCATGCCTGCGCCGGAGGGCTCGCCGACTGCCTCAAGAACCGCATCAGGATCCTGGAAGGCCGATTCCATCACTTCCAGAACAGCGCGATGGGTTGGGTCTTTCGAGACAGCGTCGCGGCAGTCTGTGACAAAGGTTTGCACGTCGAACATGGCTTTCCTCCCAAAACAGGAGTGTCAGCCCGTATACCGGCAGCGTCAATCCTGCGGAAGGTCTATGCGTCGCGCAGCGTCGGCGAGGACTCTGGTCACATCGATGGCGTTGGTTTTGTGGGGCAGGGCATTTGTGGTGACGATCCGGGCCGCGCCGGCGGCGATCAGTTCCTCATAAGCGCCATCTGCGAAAATGCCGTGAACCGCGCAGCAGATGGGACGCGGCTGGCCGCTCTCGCACAGGGCGCGTACCAGCGTCGCGAGCGTCGTACCAGAAGAAATAATATCATCTACGATGACGGGCGTGCAGCCTCCTGCATCGATACCCGCTGGCACGTCGATCTGAACGTCCTTGTCGCCGTTCCGGGTCTTGCGGAATACGTCGTATGGGGCATCACAGGCTTCCGCGATCGCACGCACCCATTGTTCGCTTTCTGCATCGGGACCGTAAATGATCGGCTTTTCGATATGCGCCTTGATCCAGTGCGCCATGGGGAGCGTTGCATGGGCCAACTCGCCGGGAATGGTGAAGACGTCATCCAGGCTGGCCAATCGATGTAGATGCGGATCCAGCGTCGTGACCCAGGACAAATGCGCGGAGAGCAGTGAGCCAATGTGACGGGCACTGATCGATTCTCCACGATTGAACGCGATGTCCTGCCTGAAATACGGCATGTAAGGCGCGATCAGGCCGACCGAGAGGGCGCCCATTTCCTTTGCGGTCATGGCCGCGAACAGCAGCGGGACCAGTTTCGGATCCGGATGATCAAGGCAATCCACAAGCGCGATATGCCTGCCGTCCGGGGGTGTGAGAAAGCGCAGATAGCTTTCGCCGTCAGGAAACTTGTGGAACTCCATCTCGCCGATGTCTGCACCAAGTTCATGGGCGAGCGGGGCGGCGAGATGGCCTGTGCCCGGGAGGAAGTAGAGGAGGAAGCGCGTCATCGTGTCAGCTCAATGATGTCTGGGTTGGATTTCACATAGTCGAGCACATAGCTCAGCTCGCCGATAGATTCTGTGTGTAGCGTATACAAGGGTGTGCCTTGCCGGACAGTGTCGCCAATCCGCACATGCAGATCCAGGCCTGCCGCCTTGTCATCCGGAGCACCGGCGAGTTTCGCCGCGCGTGCCAGTCGCTGATTGTCGATGGCGGCGACACGGCCACTGCGGGGCGCATTCACAGGGCGCTGGAATTTTGCGACCGGCGGGTCAAATACCCCGCCCTGAGCCTTGCAGATGGCGAGAAATTTGTCCCAGGCCCGGCCACAGTCGAGCGTCTGGGTCGCAATCGTCAGTCCTTCACCCTCTGCGGCTTTTCCTGTCAGTTCGAGAACAGCACCGGCGAGTGTGAGAGATTTTGCCCTCAGGTCCTGTGGGGCGTCCGGTGCCCGCTTCAGGACGTTGAGAACGTCCCGGGCCTCCAGCGCCGGGCCAATGCCGCGTCCGATCGGTTGCGAGCCATCCGACACTTCGATCCTTAGTTTCAGGCCGAAAGTACTCGCGACCGTGGTGAAGAGGTCGGCCAGATCCCGCGCTTGTGCGCGGTTCCGGATTTTTGCTGTCGGGCCGACGGGAATGTCGATGACCACATGCGTCGATCCGGCGGCGATCTTCTTGGACAGAACGGACGCGACCATGGAACCGGCCGAGTCGAAGTTCAGCGCACGCTCCACACGAATGATCGCCGTATCAGCGGGTGAAAAGTCCACCGCATCTCCCCAGATGAAGCAACCGCCTTCGGTCTGGATCACTTTGCGCAATTCGTCCCGGTTCAGGTCCACGCGCGTCAGTGTTTCCATCGTGTCAGCTGTACCGGCAGGGGATGTGATAGCTCGCGATGAGGTTTTTGGAATGAGGAGCCCGTTCGCTGCCACGATAGAGACAACAATAGGCGTGGTGCGATTGGCAGGCAGGCCGCCCACGCAATGTTTGTCGGCAACGGGCGTTACGCCCCAGTCGATCCGGTCTCCGGTATCGATCATGGCGCGGGTGAGGGATATGACTTCACGCGTAGACAGAGGCTTCGCGGCAGTTGCGGTCACAAAGGCCGTTAAATGGATGTCTGAATAGGCGCCGCGCACAATGTCGGTAACGATCTCGCGGATTTGTACCTCGTTAAGACCATCATCAAAGATGCGCTGGCGCACAAACCCCAAAGATGTCAGGGGCGGAGCATGCGTTATGCGAACCTTGTCATCGGCTTCAAGTCCAAGTCGGTCCCACGCCAGATCAGTGAGGCCGACAGTGCCGACCGGCAACCAGTCTTCCGTGACCTGATAAAGAGTGGCGATAATAGAGGTTTCGCCATGGGTTATGGTCACCTGACTGTGAGCGCTCATGCCTTCGGACCGGCACACGGGACAGTCGGCGTGGACCAGCGCAATCAGTTCATGCTGGGTCAACACACCCAGGCGCTGAACGTGCATCAGGTTGGAAGGATGGTCGTTCATTTCAGCTGCAGCGTCTCGCCTTGCTCGGGAACCCTGCAGGACCAGCCGAGTTCCTCGCTGATCCGGTGCCGCAAAATGTCAGAGGCCGTGGCTTCCCCATGCACGACAAAGGCTTCATTCGGCGCGGTCTCGAAGTTGCCGAGCCAACGCATAAGCTCGTCTGAATCGGCATGGGCCGAGAGCATGTGGAGATTTTGAACCTCCGCATTCACCTCGTAATAGCGGCCATGAATCTTGATCTTGCGCTTGCCTGCCAGCATCGCGGCACCACGGGTTCCGCCCGCCTGAAAACCGGCAAACAGGATCGTGTTCCGGGCATCCGGCGCATAGACTTTCAGGTGATGCAGGATGCGCCCACCGGTGGCCATACCGCTCGCCGAGATGATGATCTTCGGCATCATTTCTGTATCGAGCTTGCAGGACTCTTCGCTGAGCCGGGTATAGGTCGCGACATCACATGCTGCCTGTGCCTCTTCCCGGGTGAGTTTGTGGGCCGCGGCGTGGCGGACAAACAGTTCACTGACATTTATCGCCATCGGACTGTCAAGATAGACCGGCATCTCTGGAATACGACCACTGGCCCGGAGACGGCTGATATGAAACAGGAGGGATTGTGCCCGCCCCACCGCAAAAGACGGGATTACGACCGTGCCGCCTCTCTGGAAAGTGCGGTTCACAATCGCTTCGAGCGCATCTTCCGGGTCGGTCTCGGGGTGAACCGTGTCGCCATAGGTGGACTCCACAAGCACATAGTCTGCGCGCCTGATGCCGGCAGGGTCATGCATGATCGGATTGTCATACCGGCCGAGGTCGCCCGAGAACGCGATCTTGGTGGAGCCGGTGTCGAGCAGAATGGATGCCGCGCCGAGAATATGGCCGGCCTCGACGAATGTGGCGCTCACACCATTTCCCAGATCGACCACGTCAGAAAATCCGTGAGTCCGGAATGACTTCAGGCAGGCCTCGGCATCCTCTTGGGTATACAATGGCAATGCCGGATGATGGCGGGAAAAACCCTGCTGGTTCGCCATATCGGCTTCGCGTTCCTGCAGGTATCCGCTGTCAGGTAAAAGGATGTTGCAGAGGTCTCGAGTTGGCGTGGTTGCGTGGATATTACCTTTGAACCCGTCACGAACCAGAAGCGGCAGATAACCTGAATGGTCTATATGGGCATGAGTCAGAACGACCGTGTCGATATCTTTCGGTGCAATCGGCAAGGGTTGCCAGTTCCGGTTTCGGAGCTGTTTGAACCCCTGGAACAGGCCGCAATCCACCAGAATGCGCTGACCTTGCGCTTCGACCAGGTATTTTGAGCCGGTCACAGTGCCAACCCCGCCGAGAAACGTGATCTTGTCAGTCATGCCAAGGTCTTTCCGCGTATCATGTAAGATGCCATCAAAGGACAGACCGGCCGCTTGCACAAGCGGCTCATTCGTCGCCAGCTCCGGGGTATTATACGGATGGCTGGGAGGCCGGGACTGGAGCTAGACTGATGCGTTGCAAGACCTGGAGGTAAGCTTGGAGACACCGGAAAGTGTCCTGTCTCTGGCAGTTGATCTGCTGGCCGCGCTCGCTGTCGGTCTGATCGTCGGATTGGAGCGAGGTTGGAAAGAGCGTGGTGACCCGAGTGGCAGCCGAGTCGCCGGCTTCCGGACTTTCGGCCTGATTGGTCTGTCTGGCGGTCTCTTTGCCGTGCTCGACGGTGGAAATGGATTTGTCATGTCTGCAGGAGCCATTGGCCTGGCCTTGCTGCTTCGCCAGGGATTTGAAGCGCAAATCGATGAGACACGAAACGTCAGTGCGACAACCGCGGTGGCGGCGCTGATCACGTTCAGTCTTGGGGCGGTTGCGGTGGAGATCTCTCCTCTGCTTGCAGGCGGTGGGGCCGTTGTAACAGCTTTCATCCTTTGGCTTCGGGAGCCGATGCACCGCCTGTTGGACAAGATCGATGCTCATGAAATGAGTGCTTTCCTGCGCCTGTTGTTGATCACAATCGTGGTGTTACCCGCGATGCCCGATATTGGGTTTGGCCCCTACGATGTGATCAATCCGCGTCACATCTGGTGGATGGTGGTTCTGATCAGCGCTCTTGGTTTCGTGGGCTATGTCGGCGTGAAGGCGTTGGGTGAGCGGGCGGGTGTCGGCTTGCTGGCATTCGCCGGCGGACTTGCGTCATCCACCGCGGCCACCTTGTCATTGTCTCAGCTTTCAAAGGGTGGCGGACGGTCAATGGCCTATGCCGGGGGCGTTGCAGCAGCCTGGGCTGTCATGGTCGCACGCACGGCTCTGATCGTCGCGATAATACGTCCGAGCCTGCTGCCACATCTCTGGTTGCCATTAAGTGCGATGTTTGCCGTGCCGCTGCTGGCCGCCGCGTTCATGCTTCGGAGGCAGACCGAGAAGACCGAGACTGCCCTCTCTCTTCCCAACCCGTTGAACCTGAAATCGGCAATCGTGTTTGCTGCAATTCTGACAGCGGCGCTTGTCTTGTCGCGCATCGCGCAGGAGATTTGGGGAGATAATGGCGTCCTTGGTGTGGCATCCATTGCTGGCGCGGTGGATGCCGATGCTGTCACGCTTTCCATGGGGCGATTGAGCGCGGCTGATTTATCGGACCTGACCGCTGCGCGCGCGATCGTCATCGCAGTTGTGGCCAACACCTTGTTCAAGGTCATGTTGGCTATAAGTGCGGGAGTGCCGGGCTTCAGAAAATTGGTTTTGCTGACCGGCGTATTGACAGTTTCAGCCGGTGCGATCGCGATGTTCGCGGCGGCCGCGTGGGGAATGACTTAGACCGTCAGGCCCCGTTGATCAGCGCTTCGATCGCCTCAACCGGGCGATGGGCGTGGTCTCCGGTCACGGTGTGATCGATCCGGCTCAATGTGTGGTCGTTCAGCGATTGGCGCAGGGTTCCCATGGATTTCGGGTCTGCGATCAGAACGAAGCGACGTGAAGGTTCACCAGTAGCCCAGCCGTCCATCTGTCTGGCCAGCATTGAAATAAAGCGCGTTTCTTCCTGTGCGTGCCAGTCTGTGTCTCCAACGGACGCGTTTTGCCCATCGTGGCTCGGAAGGCGTCCAGGTCTGTCAGAGCCTTGTTGGTGCGTTGGCGGATTGGTATTTTCATCGAAGCTGATGACGCGTAGGTCCAGACGGTCCGTATCGCCCTGATTTTCATAGACGACATATTTCCCGGCGTCGCAGACGACCACCCAGTTTCCATTTCTCAGGCGCATTTGTCTCCTCCCTGTTTATTTGCTCCGTGACGCATAGTAGCGCGACACGGCAGGGAGCACGATGCGTATTTTCCGAAAGGGCCTAGCGCGCGCCCGTCAGTGTTTTGTCTGGCGTGCGTTTCGCCTTTGATTCCGCGCGTACTTTCACTTTCGCGCCGGCTTCCAATTGGCGGGGTGGGTGGACAACGACCGGTGTACCTTCTGCTATACCTCCCAGGATTTCGGCATAGGTGCGATTGGTGTGGCCGACCTCCACGCTGCGCCATTCGGCCCGCCCATTGGCTATGACATATACCGCCCAGCCATCGGCATCACGAAACAGGGCGGACATCGGCACAACCAAGCGGTTTGTTCCCTCCCACACGGCAATATTGGCGACAAACCGATAACCGTGCCCGAGGTTCTGACGCGCTCCTGGATCGCTCAGATCCATGACGATGTTGACCCGTTGTTCTTCTATTCCGAGCGCCGACACTTTCGTGAAGCCTGCTGGCTCCACACGGCGAACGCGGCCGGGGAGTGGTTCGCCGCCCCAGTCCGTGAATGTGACGAGGTCTCCCGGCTTTACGCGCACAGCCTCCTCCGACAGGAAGTCTGCGACGCATTCCAGGGATCCGAGGTCACCAATCTCGACAATGGGTGTGCCCTGAGCAATCGGACCTTCGCTTTCGCGGTTCACCGCCAGAATCTGTCCCGACAGGGGGGCGATCACCGCCACCATGTCGCTGCCATTCTGCGTCTCGCTGGGCATCAGGGCGGCACGCGCCGCTGCGAGCTCCTGACGCCGGACACCGATCAGCGCTTCGCTGGAGCGCAGGGCCAGATAGCCCTCCCGTTCGGCGGCTTCGGCATTGTCCACTGCCTGCTGAGATACCGTTGAAGACTCCAGAAGCTTTTTGGCCCGGTCCAGGTCTCGCTTGAGGCGATTGTGTTCGGCGCGCAGGCGCTCGGCATCGGCCCGCGCCGCCGTCAGGGCTGCTTCCGCAGACGAGATGTTGGACTTCAGCTGCGCCGTGGTTCGGGCCGGCAAGAGCGGCGGCATCAATGGGCGAATTGTTGAGATAACCGTTTCCTCGGCGGTGACCTGGTCGCCGGGCTCGACCTCAACGCGCGACATTGTTCCGTCGAGCGGAGCCGACAATACGAATACATCGCGGACCCGGGTCATGCCGTCGTCGGAAACGGTAACGGTCATGTCTTCACGCGTTACATAGGCGGCATCCACCTCTATGGCACTGGGGGAAAAGGCCCATGCAAACCCCAGGGCAGCAATCGCTGCGAGACCAATCCAGATACGCATGCGGACTGATGGCATCTTTATTCCCTTGTTTTGAGCACCGCGATAAGATCCAGAGAGCGCACTCTCCGGACAACAAACAAGGCGGCAATTGTTGACGAGAACAATACGATCATTGCGGCAATGCCCAAAGTGGAAGGGTTCACGACGACAGGGATCCGGTACAATTCAGTGGCCATTGCCGTTGCAATCAGGTGCGCCAATGCAAGTCCCCCGATACAGCCAATCGGAATTCCAACGAGCGCAACCAGTGCGAGCTCTCCAAGCAGGATATAACCGACTTCGCGATGGGTGAACCCGAGAACCCGGAGGCTTGCAAGTTCCCGGCCCCGTTCAGTCAGGCTGATGCGCGCTGCATTGTAAACGACGCCCGCGGCGATTGCCCCGCCAATGACGGCATAAATGCTCATCATGATATAGATTGTTTCCTGCAGCGTTTCTTCAAAGGAGTCGATTGCCGCCGCCCGTAGTGAAACACCCGCGATCCCCGGCCGCTCGATCACGGCTTCCTCGAATGCCGTCTGCGCATGTGGGTCAAGCTTGAGGAACGCGCCTGATATAGTTGGGGGCTGGTCCAGAAGGGTATTCAATGTATGGAGATCCATGAATGCCGGTGTCCCGACAAATTCATCGACGATTGCAGTTACCGGGAGGTCGACAACTGGCCGGGTCGCATCCAGAAAATGAGCTGTTACGACATCTCCTGTCGTGACGTGTAGCATGGTGGCGAGTTGTGAGGAGAGAACGATCCCTGTTGAGGGAACGTCAACATAACGTCCGTCAGCTGACAGGACGCGTCTCAACTGCGCCCCTGCTGGCAATCCCGTGATGGCAACCCTTTCGGATCTGTGTCCGGCTTCGAGGGTGGCAGGGATATCCCGCACGCCTTCGGCTTTCATTACGCCAGGGAGGCGTGAGAGTTCGGACAAGGCTGAATCGTTTCGCCCTTCGAAGAAGGTAATGGCCGCATCGTGGGCGTTTGTGCGGAAGAACATCTGGTCCATCATTGTGTCGATTGCATCGAAACTGAAAAGCGTGCTGACCAGCAGGGCGACTGCCGCAGCGATGCCGAACAGGTTGGCGGCAGTCCGCGCGGGAAAGCGGAACAGATGGCGCAGGATGAGGCGCGTGGGCTCATCCAGCCACCGCATCTTCAGGATATAGCGCAGCCAGCCCTGATGATAGTTGACCGGCGGAGCAGGTTGCATGGCCTCGGCGGGTGAAAGTTTCGCGGCACCAAGAGCGGCGCTCACCGAACCGGCAATGGCGGACCCGAGCGCTGCAATCGAGCTGGCGAAAAGGGCAAAACTGTCGATGCGCCAGGTCAGGTCCGGGATCCGGAATGTCTCCGCGTACAATTGTGTAATCAGGTTCTGGAGGATGAAGCCAAGAGCGAACCCTGCCAGGACACCGCCGGCCGTTATCGCAATCGCGAACTTCAGATAGTGCCAGGTGATTTCCCGGCGGGAATAGCCGAATGCCTTGAACAGACCGATCTGCTGGCGCTCTGTCTGGATCAGGCGATTGAGTATGGAGTGTATCAGCACCGCGGAAACAGCGAGAAAGACGGCAGGAATGATCCTTGCCATCGTCTTCAGCTGGTTCATCTCGGATTCGACAAACGCATTGGATAATTGATCAGACCGGTCGATTGCGCCTGTTCCGCCGAAGGGGGCAAGCACGTCGTCCACCTGGTCTATGACGATCGCAGTGTCTGTTCCTGGCGCCACGGTCAGGCTGACGCTGTTGAAGGCGCCATCGAGATCGAATGCAGCCTCAAGTGCTGGCCTGCGCATCCAGAATATGCCGAACAGCCGGTCGTCGGGCATCAGGGTGCCGGGACCAAGCGCATAAATGAATTCCGGACTATCGCCGATGCCAACAATGGTGAGAGATCGCAGGCGGCCATTCATGACGGCCTCAATCGCATCGCCTGTCTGCAGGCCGTTGGCCTCGGCGAAGGCATTCGAAATGATGATCTCATCCGGTGAACGTGCCTCCGGATACCGACCACTGAACAGAACGAGCCGGTTCAGTATGCTCTGGCCTGTCTCCGGCAGCGAAACAATCTGTGCGTTTGCCGGTTCCTCGACGCCGGGAATCCGTAGGATGACAAGGCGCACGATGCGGGTCTCGATGGTCTGGACGCCATCGATTTCCCGCAAACTGGCCGCAGCGCTCTCCGGGGCTCGGCGCACGGACGTGAAGACGTCCGCGAAACGGTAGCGTTCATAATAGGCGTCCCGGCTCGCGCTCAGTGTGCTGAGCGTACCAAGCGCCATGACCATTATGGCAACGCCGCAGGCCACGATAATACCGACAGCGATGGCCTGGCCGCGCATGTGCCAGATATCGCGAAGCAACTTGATGTCGAGAGGCGAAAGACCCTTCACCAGGAAATCTCCGAGGGCTTCAGTCTGCGTTTCGGAGCCGTTTCCTCAATAATCAGCCCATCCTGCATGCGCAGGACCCTGTCGGCGATGTCGCCAATTCCGACATTGTGGGTGATAATCAGCATGGTCGTGGAAAGTTCGCGATTTACCCGGTCCAGTGCTTCAAGCACGCGAATGCCGGTCTGGCTGTCCAGAGCGCCGGTCGGCTCATCGCAGAAGAGGATCTGCGGGCGTTTCGCGATGGCTCTTGCCACGGCCACCCGTTGCTGTTCGCCGCCAGAAAGCTGAGCGGGGAAATGCTCGATCCTGTCTCCCAGATCCACCAGTCCAAGCGCTTCTTCCGGTTTCATCGGGCTTTTCGCGATTTCTGTGACCAGTGACACGTTTTCTTTCGCGGTCAGCCCGGCGACGAGATTGTAGAACTGGAATACAAATCCGACCGAGCGTCGGCGGTAACGCGTCAGCTCATCATCACTTGCATGTGTCAGGTCATGTCCGTCGAAATGTAGTGTGCCGGCGGTCGCCCGGTCCAGCCCGCCAAGTATGTTAAGCAGGGCGGACTTGCCGCTGCCGGAATGGCCGAGCAGCACAACCAGTTCACCGCGTTTCAGGGAAATATCGACGCCGCGTAAAGCGTGGACAGCCACTTCGCCTGTCACGAAGGTTCGCTCCAAACCGCGACCTTCCATCAAAATGTCGGTTTGGCAGGAGGTCTGTTTGTCGGGTTTCGAAGCAGACATTGTAAAATTTGCTCCCAATGCGCGACTTATACCCGAAAATCGTGAGAATATCTGCTACGTAGGGACGCGTATTGAAGCGTACCATTTTCAGCTATGGTGTGTTGTTAAATCGATTATGCCAAGAATGGAGACTTCCCGTGAAGATCAAGGATATCAGCGTCTGTATGGCCTCGCCGGATGGTGACAAGGTTGCATTCGATTTCGCCAGAACGCTCGCACAGGCAAATGATGCACACTTAAGCTGTGCCGCATTTACCGTTCTTCCGCCCATGATCCTTGGCTATGGAGACGGATCTGCAGGAGAAGTTTACGCTTCGATCCTCCAGCAGACCCGGGACACGATGTCCGGCGCCTGGAGCAAATTCGAAAAGAGTTTGGGCCAGCAGTCGCCAGCGGTCGAGATGCGCCATTTCGAGGCATTCCCGAACCGCGTTGAGGCCTTATCGGCCATGAATGCGCGTCACGCAGATATCGTGGTTGTCCGCGCACCCGGCAAATCCGACGAGCAACCGCATGCCGATCTGCTGGAAGGCGTGCTGCTTGGCGGTGGCCGGCCGGTGCTGATCGTACCGGAGGAATGGTCCGGCACGACGGTTGGACAGCGGGCCATGATCGCCTGGGATGCAAGCCGGGAAGCGACGCGCGCCATGCACGACAGTCTTCTCCTGATGGATGATGATGCCAAGGTGTGTGTGGCCACGGTCGACGCCAAGCCCGGAGACACCGGTCACGGAGCAGGACCTGCCTGGGATGTCGGCGCGCACCTGTCCCGTCATGTCGGAGGCGTAGAAGTCAGGAATGAAGACAGCATCGGCCGTTCGACCGCCGAAGCCCTGATGGATGTTGCCGCGTCCTTCGATGCAGACCTCATTGTTATGGGTGGGTACCGCCATTCCCGCCTGCAACAGGCATTCCTTCCGGGCGTGACCCGCACGCTGCTGCGCGAGGCGAAAGTGCCTCTGCTGCTGTCGCATTGATGGGGGCTTGAATGAAAAAAGTCATTCAGGGGGATCGTGCCTTCGATCTGACGATCGATCCGGATGTTGCCTATCGTATCGCCGTTCTGGCTCAGTCCTATCAGGGCGAAGGCATTATGCCGATGGAAGAGGACGACGTGGTCGACAGTGATCGCGGCGATGATCCGATTACCGATCTTGATGCAATCGCCGATGAGGCGGAGGAGCCTCACGAGGACGTACTGGATGATGAGCTTGAAGGGCTGATCCGCGGGCTCAATGTCGATGCCAAGCATGACCTTCTCGCGCTGATCTGGGTTGGTCGTGGAGACTATGAGGCGAGGGACTGGGCTTCCGCTCGTCGGGCGGCGCGCGAGGCAGAACCGTTCAATGTGATCGATTACCTGGAAGAGCTGCAAATGGGCAGCGACTATATCGAGAATGCACTCGAGGCGATGGGGTATCCGCCGCCGGATGAGTTATCCTGAGAAATCCATGGGAGGCCGGTGGAAATGATACCGTTGCCGCCTCCCGTTTTTCCTGCGCCAGTATCTGAAGACATATGGCGACGGAAATACCGGTTCGCAAATGAAGCCGGGATTGCTGATACCTGGCGCCGGGTGGCCCAGGCCGTTGCCTCCGCTGAACCTGCAGACCAGGCTTTGTGGGCAGAAAAGTTTTATGGCCTGCTGGCAGATTTCCGCTTTTTGCCGGGTGGCCGGATTATGGCCAATGCGGGGACAGAGCGTAATGCAACCCTGCTGAATTGCTTCGTTATGGGCGTCTTGGATGACTCCATCGACGGTCTGTTTACGGCCTTGCGGGAGAGCGCCATCACCCTGCAGGCGGGCGGCGGTATCGGGCTCGACTATTCACCTATAAGGCCAGCGGGGACTGCGGCTTTACGCACTGGAAATATTGCCAGCGGTCCTGTCTCCTTCATGCGTTTGTGGGATACAATGTGCGAGACCATGACCGCAGACCGCGCACGCCATGGGGCAATGATGGCCGTCCTGCGCTGCGACCACCCGGATATCGAATCCTTCATCGACGCAAAATCGGTTGCCGGTGCGCTTTCGCACTTCAATCTTTCCGTTCTTGTGACGGACGAACTCATCCGGGCTGTGGATGCCGATGCGGAATGGCCACTGATGTTTGGAGGGCAGGTGATCCGGACCCTGAGGGCGCGTGACCTTTGGGACCGGATGCTTCGCGCTGCATACGAGAGCGGCGAGCCGGGCGTCCTGTTCATCGATCGCATAAACCGGGAAAGCAATCTCGGTTATGCGGAAACGATCCACGCCTGTAATCCCTGTGGTGAGGTGCCGTTGCCGCCTTACGGGGCGTGTGACTTAGGCTCTATCAATCTGACGCGTTTTGTCAGTCGCCCGTTTTCCAGCAAGGCCGTGTTTGACTTTGCGTCTGTTGCGAGCACCGCGCACCTGGCTGCGCGCTTCCTGGACAATGTGCTGGACCTCTCGCACTTCCCATTGCCGGCCCAGGCTGAGCAGGCGCGTTCCGCCCGCCGTATCGGGCTGGGTATAACGGGGCTGGCAGATGCGCTGATCATGCTGGGGCTGGACTATGACAGCAATGCCGGGCGGGAATTTACGGCCCGGTTGTTGGGAACCATGCGGAATGCCGCTTATGAAAGTTCTGTGGAGCTGGCGGAAGAAAAGGGCAGCTTTCCTCTTTTCGATGCGGCCGCCTTCCTGGACCGTCCGTTTACGTGTCGATTGCCGGAAGAGATAAGAGCTTCGATCCGACGGAAAGGGATCCGGAACAGCCATTTGCTGGCCATCGCGCCGACCGGGTCGATCAGCCTTCTGGCGGGGAATGTTTCTGCGGGCATCGAGCCGGTTTATGCCGCGTCGGTCAATCGGCGTGTGAAACGCCTGGATGGCGGAGACGATATGATGGAACTCGAAGATTTTGCTGTCCGGGTCTGGCGGGAAGGCGAGCGAGACCAGCTTCCGCCTGCTTTCATCACCGCTGCGGAGCTCTCCGCTGAGGCGCACCTGGCCATGCAGGCAACGGCGCAGGACTTTGTGGATAACGCGATTTCCAAGACGATCAATGCCGATTCCAGCCTGCGATATGAGGCTTTCAGCCAAGTCTATCGCCAGGCGTACGATCTCGGTCTGAAAGGGTGCACGGTTTACCGTCAGGGCAGTCGCGGGGAAGACGTGCTCACGCCTGTCGAGGCGGGACGTCTTTGCCTTTCGGATAGGTGTTGAATGCGAGGAGAGCTGACACCGCTTTAATGTTGCAATGCTAGGCGTTCGCTCCCGGCGGCATTAGAGTGCCGGAACAGATTGAGAGGATTTCAAATGTTTCAGCGACATACCGGATTTCTTGTTGCCGGGCTTATGACGAGCCTCACACTTCTGGCGGCGTGTAATACGACCACGGCACCGGAAGCCGAAGAGTCCGCCGCAATGGCGCCCCAAATAGAGGAAAACAGCGATTCATTCGCCTATGATAGCAAGGTGAAAGTCGGCAGGTTGATCGCGGAAACGCGGTGTTCCTCCTGCCACGCTATCGGGCCGACCGGTAACAGTCCCCACCAGGATGCCAAACCCTTCCGGCAATTGTCTGAAAACTACCCGGTGCGCAACCTTGAAGAAGCGCTCGCGGAAGGCATCGTCGTCGGTCACCCCGATATGCCGATGTTCGTGCTGAGCCCTTACGAAATCGATGCGTTGCTGACTTATCTGGAGAGTATTCAGGAGCCGCACCCGGCCTGAGGGCTGCATCAGCCACTGCGGGTCGGGTCATTGGTGGTTTCGGTCGATAAGCCAGGGTCGATCGTGACGCCGGTGACCTGACGCTCCAGCATCCGGACGATCGGGGGCGGCCAGCTCCCCTGATGCAATGTGTGCAGGATGATGAGACTGTCCCGGTCGGCATGCGTGCGCCGCTCATTGTGGAGCACATAGTCCATCCAGCGGCCAAACCGGTATTTCTCGATCCATACATCAGGATCACTTAGGTCTCGGGCGAGGGCCCAGTTGCGTGCCCCATCGCGCAGCCTGACGCGGCGGCTTTCATTCATGGCGGCCAGGAAACGGGGCACGTCTTCCTCCCGGATGCGATAATGAACGGCGATGTGGACGGGGCCAGCGCGCGGTTCCACCGGCACTTCAACGTCTGGCACTTTCCAGCGCCCGACCAGTTCCAGGTTCAGATCCTGCACTTCGGGCAATCGCAGGAAAAAACCCACGCAAAGGCCAAAGGCCTGGATGCCTGCCATGATCAGGATCGCGTTCGAAATGCCCTGATGCTCTGCGAGCCAACCGCTCATCCAGCTTCCGGCAGCCATCATGCCGAATACACACATCTGGTAGAGAGACAGGGCCCGCCCGACCACCCAGCGCGGCGCGGACATCTGCACCGTCACATTCATGGTCGCCATGGCAAGCAGCCATCCCCAGCCGAACAGGACAAGGCCGCCCACGGTGACCAGTAGCCAGGAGCTGAGCGCAATAATGACCGCCCCGGCAATCATCGCGACAACGGTCAGGCGCAGTGTAGACTCATTTGTCAGGCGTGCGCGCACCGGCCGGTTTGAGAGGGCGCCCATCACGGCGCCAATACCGAAGGAGCCGGACAGGATGCCGAACGTTATCGCGCTGCCGCCGACAAGGTGGCTCGCAACCAGTGGCATGAGCGACGGCACGCTGGCCGCGGCGAGGCCGAACAGGGCCGATCTGAACATGACGCGCCGGATTGGCGGCGACAACAGGACATAGCGGACGCCGGCCATCATGGCTGTGCCGAGATCTTCGCGTAGCGTCGGCCGCGTCGGCTTTTCCGGGCGCCAGCTGAACAGGACCCAGATGATCCCGAGATAGCTGAAGGCATTGACCGTGAATGCGGCGGCGGCCCCGAATGCGGCAACAATCGCGCCGCCGAGAGCCGGACCGGCTGTGCGGGCCATGTTGAAGCCCATGGAATTCATCGCCACCGCGCCGGCAATCGTGCCGCGCGGGACGATGTCGCCCACCGTGGCCTGCCATGATGGGGCGTTCATCGCAGTCCCGCAGCCGATCAGGAAGGTGAAGCCGAGCAGCGCCCAGGGCGTGAGGTGCCCGAACCAGGCAAACACACACAGGGCGACAGACAGGATGAACATCCAGCTCTGGCAGACCAGCATGACAAGACGGCGGGGGTAATTGTCTGCGATGGCGCCGGACAGCAGCGCCAGGATCATGATGGGCAGGGTGACCGATGCCTGAACGAGGGCAATCTGCGTTTTGGTTCCACCCAGTTCGACCATCAACCATGCGGCGCCGACGCTCTGGATCAGGCTGCCAAACTGAGAGGCGACACTGGCCACCCAGATCCGCCTGTAAAGGGGGATGGAAAAGGGGGCCGGGGCGGGATTGTCTGACATAGAGTGTGGACCTGAATCTTGGGTCCCAATCGTGGGAGTGATTGCGGTCCGGTTCAAGGCTTGGTTTGCTGTCGGCCTGTCGGTCAGCCGGCTTCCATCGCGGCGTAATAGGCCTGCCAGCATTTCCGTCCGGCCCTGTTATACGCCACCATCGTTTCCACCATGCGAAGGAAAGCGTCCTGATCGCCGAGCTCAGGCGGCAGAAGGGGATCGAAGTTGATGGTCCGGATAACGGCCTGTCCGATAAGCAGGGAGTCGCGGGCCGCCTGATCGCCCGGCAGGCGGGGAAGCTGCTTCAGGCTGGTGTTCATGGCGTCGATCGCTTCGGCATAGGTGCGGGCGAGCTCTGCCGTGGACCAGAGGCTTTCCCATTGCGCGCCGGCAGACAGCGCCCGCTCATTCACCCGCAACAATGAGATCGCTTCGTCCGCTCCGATACCGATGAGGTCTGCGCGATGGTCTTCCAGGTCGCGGGCCAGATTGGCGGGACGTACCCAGAAGCCGGTCTCCGTTTCCTTGTAGCCAGATAAGGCAAGCGCCCGTTCGCGCGCCCGGACCTGCTTGCGATCTGTCCGGCCAAGATGTCCGGTCAGGGCAACCAGCCAGTCACCATTCCAGGGGACGATACGGCTCGACACATCTTTCCATCCCTGTACCCGCCGGGTCAGGGCTTTCGACTTCGGGCCGGGCTGGTAGACGCCGCGGTCAGGACTTTCCAGCAGGCCTTCTTTCTGCAGGCGGGTCACGGCAACGCGGAGCGTGGCCGGCTCAATACCGAACAGCGCGGCGGCATCTATCAGGCGCCCGATGGGCTGCGGCTCTGTGAAGGCGCTGCTCATCAGCGACAGGACGAGCGCGCGTGGCGAAACATCCTTCGGATCGAGGGGTTGAAAATAATACATCAATTGACCTGATATGATATTTGGAGTAATAAATCGTAAAAGAGCTCTTAGGGAGAGAGACGCCGTGACAAACCAGCTCAAACTATCGGATGTCCTGACGAAAGACGAGTTGCGCGAATTGCGCCAGAAGTCGAACCTCAGGGCGTTGGCAACTCTGAGCTGGAACTGGGCCCTGATCGCTGCGGCATTTGCCGTGGCGATCATCTGGCCGAACCCGCTGACCATTCTGGCAGGCATCATCATTCTTGGCGGGCGACAGCTGGGCCTCGGCATCATCAATCATGACTGCGCCCACCATGCTTTCTTCAAGAGCCCGAAAGTGGACGAGTTTGTCGGCCATTATCTGGTCGGCGCGCCGATGAACATCTCTTTGCCAGCCTACCGCGCCTATCACCTGAAGCATCACAAATTTGCCGGCACGCCGGAGGATCCGGACATCGTGTTCGTGAAAAACTACCCGGTCTCCAAAGAAAGCCTGCGCCGGAAATTCGTGCGGGATTTCACCGGTCGTACCGGGGGTCGCGACACTCTGCGGAAGATCCGGAATTTTCGCCTTTCCCGCAACTGGCCGTGGATGACGTTCCACATTCTGCTGTTGGGGACGTTAACGCTGGCAGGGGCGCCGTGGGCGTATTTGATGTGGTGGGCAGCGGAACTGTTCGTCTACCCGGCGATTGTGCGCCTGCGTCAGATTGGCGAGCACGGAACCGCCAAAGACCGGACCCAGCTGGACCCGCGCCTCAACACAGGCACCACAACCGCTCCATTCTGGCAGCGTGTCCTGATTGCCCCGAACGATGTGAACTACCACCTGGAGCATCACATGTTCGCGTCGATTCCGCCTTACCGGCTGAAGCGGTTACACCAATTGCTGGCGTCACGCGGTTACTATGATGGCTTCGAGTGCATCTCGAAAGATTACTTCGATGTGCTCCACCGGGCGGTGCGCCGCGATGACAAGCCGGCAATGGTGCCCGCTGAATAAGGCAATCTATTCGGCATCGCTTTCCGGATTGCGGACCTGGATCAGGCCGTTCGACACCATGCTCATGACAATCTCGCCGTTCTGATTGTAGACCGTCTGCTCGGTCTTCATCAGGCCCATCTCAGGACGGCTCTTCATCCGGCGCTTACCGATCAGCTTGGATTCCACGCTTAGCGTGTCGCCCGGGTAGACCGGTTTACGCCAGCGCAGCTCATCGACGCCGGGGGAACCAAGAGACGCAGTCGGCTCCTGTTCGCTCCAGCCCTCCACCATCATGCGCATTGCCATGGCGGCTGTATGCCAGCCGGACGCAGAGAGACGCCCGAAATGTGTCTTCGCCGCTGCGTCGTCGTCCAGATGAAAAGGCTGCGGGTCGTACTTACCTGCAAATTCGATTACTTCCTCACGGGTGACGTCATAGGTCAGGTTCGATTTCGTGACCGTGCCGATCACCAGGTCTTCATAGTAGCGCATGGGTGAGGGGTCCTTGATGCCAGAAAGAAAGCCGCGCCATGAATGGCGCGGCTTGCGTTACGTCAGGCAAGATGGCTGGGCAGTCGCCTCAGCGGCCGCCCATATGCGGCAGTTCCGTGGTGACCTGAACGGCGGAAGCCGTGGTCAGCGGGTTCTTTGCCGGGGCCTTGTGAAATGCCGTCCACAGCATCAGGCTCGACGTGCACAGCAGGTACACGCCCAGCGCCTTCTTCAGCTTGGCCGAGTCGAGGCTGTGGGCCAGCGCCGCCCCGATGGGCGCCGTGATCATGCTCATCGAGATGATGGCGAGCATGGCGATGACGTTCACATAACCGACTGAGCCGAAAGGCAGGCCGGTTTCTCCCAGGCCGCTGATCACGGAACCGATCGTGCCCGGGACGGCGATGATCGTCCCGAAGCCGGCGGCCGTGGCGATCGCACGGTGCACCGGCTGGCCGGACAGCGTCATGATCAGAATGGCCGGCGTCCCGCCGCCGATCCCAAGCAGAGTGCAGAAGCCGCCGAGGAAGCTGCCAAGTCCGCCACGAGCGACACCCTTCGGCATTTCATCCGAAACGGTGCGCTTGGAAAGGATCGGGAACAGGAAGTGCCAGGCCATGATGAAGACGCCGACCCCGAAAATGATCTTCAGGGATTTGCCGTCGAGGAACCGGGCCACGCTGAGGCCGAGTACGACGCCCAGGACAACCCAGGGCGCCCACTGTTTGAGGATATTGAAATCCACCGCTCCGCGCTTTGCGTGCGCCTGCACAGATCGGAGGGATGTGAAGATGATCGTGGCAAGCGACGTGCCGATCGCCACGTGCATGATCTTGTCATCGGACATCGGGTGATCCGCTGTCGACAGGAGTGTGAAGACGGCTGCGAGCGCCGGGACGACGACAAAGCCGCCGCCAATTCCGAACAGGCCCGCCAGGAGGCCGGCAAAGGCGCCAGCGACCAGCATGGACAGAATGAGTGGAAGTGCATCAGCTAACATGGGTTTTACTCGGTGATGATTGAGACGTCATTTTGCTGTCCGGCACGATTAGAAGCGGACCGTGAGGGTTGCCTGGAAGGTGCGCGGGTTCAGCGGACGGAAGTAGGCGGAGCCCGCAAAGACAAAGGCCGTTGTCACTTCCTCGTCGAGCAGGTTGTCGACGTTGAACCGCAGGCTGACATTTTCCGGAACACCGAAATCGTTCGGGCCGCCAAGGTCGAGATAACCGCTCAGCACGGCGTAGCTGTCCATCTCGTAGCTCTCAGTATAGTCGGCATAGCGTTTGCCGGTGTACTTTCCAGAGATGTTGGCAACCATCCATTCGGTCGGTTCGTAAGTGACACCGCCGGTGAACAGCCATTCCGGGCTATCAGCCAGGATAAAGCCAGCTTCGTCTTCGGCGTGATTGTATGTCAGGTTGCCGTCCAGGTAGACCTTGTCGTCGAAGAACGCCGGTTGGTAGACGCCCGAAAGTTCGAAGCCGTAAGCCTCGGTCTTGCCGGCGTTGATGTAGAAGGCTTCCGGCTGTTGGGTGGCCGGGTTGATGACACTACCTGCCACAAGACGGTTGTCGAACGTGGTGTAGAACAGGGCGGCTGAGCCATAGAACTGCGAGCGATTGGTGCGGTAGCCGATTTCGAAGTTCTGGGACTCCTCACCCTTCGGTGCCGGCAGCGGCTCGGTCGATGCATCCGTGGACGCGATGGAGAAGATGTCGTCCGCGCCGCGCGGGAGGGCATAGTTCTGTGAGTAGGACCCGAAGAGCTGATCGGTGTCATTCAGGTCATACACAGCCCCCAGCATCGGCAGGAAGTTGTCGCTGTAATCCTCGCCAACCGTCTGTGGGCCGAACAATTCATAGTCATTATAGTCGCGATAGCCGCTCAGCTGGTAATCGACGTTAAGGCTCTTCACCCCGACTTCGAGGTTCAGCTTGTCTTCCATCAGGCTGATCGTGTCCTTCAGGTAGAGCTGGGTCGTCTTGCGGGTCGAGGTATAATTGCGGCGGTAGTAGGCGACTTCATCCCAGATCACGTCACCATCGGCCGAGCCGTTGGTCTTGTTGAGACGCTGTTGCGTGCGGTTGTAGTCTTCGTCTTCATACCAGGCGCCAAACTCGACCTTGTGATTGGCGACTTCCCATTCGAGACCCGCGACTGCGCCCTTGCGCGTGCCACCAACGCCGGAGAGACCGTATTGCACGCCGCGCGGGTGGACGACGTCGAGGCCTGCAGCAACCTGGCGCTCATAGATGCCCAGCGAGTTGGAATAGCTGTCCGGCGAGACGCCGAAACCATCCTTGTCTTCCTGATAAGCCGTGGCCTTGAACAGCAGGTTCGGGGTGATGTCGGTCTGGAAGTTCAGCGAGTAGAGGCTGTCGTCGCGGACGTTGATCCGGTCCTCATAATAGCTGGTGCAGGTCGAACCGGTGAAGATCGGCGAGAAGTCATTCCCGTCGATGACGTTGTCGCCATTATAATCATACACATTTGAAATCGGTTCGATACAGCCGGTTTCCGGAATGGAGGCCTGGTAAGCGTAGTAATAGTCATTATCGAACACAGACTCCGGGGCAGATGGTGAGTCATAGTCGTTGAAGTCGTTGTGGACGTAGCCGAACTTGATGAACGTATCTTCGTCGAACTCGTACTTGATTTTGCCCTCGATGTGCTCGCGGTCGATCGTGCCGGGGCCGCGCCACAGGTCGCTGTCCGTTTTGGACCGGCTGACATAGGCTGACAGGCCGTTCCAGTTGCCCGTCTCCAGCTTGATGAAGCTGCGCTCCAGATTGTCGTCACCCATCGTGTAGGAGATCATGCCGCCAGGCGTGTCGGACGTGTCGACCGTATTATAAGAGACGATCGGGCCCAGCGAGGAATAGCTCGGCAGCGAGACGTCGCCGGCGCCGGGGGACGCGACAACGGAGCCGAGGTTTTCATTGTCCACATAGCGGAAGATCGGGCTGCCACCGAACGCATCGGAGCGGCCCATCGGCACGCCGTCCAGCACGAAGCCGATCTGCTGCAGGTTAAAGGCACGCACGGTGACCGAGTTGCCGAATTCGTAGAGGCCCAGCGCGCCGTCCGTCTGCACGTTGAAGCCCGGCAGGGATTCCAGCATCTTCAGACCGGAGATGCCGCCTGGTGCGGAAAGAAGTTCGTCCCGGGTCACGGCGACGGTGTTGGTCGCTTCGCCCTGGCCGATCGCGGTGTCTGCCGTCGAGACCCGGCGGCCCTGGACGACAACCGCTTTCATCGTGGCCTGTTCATCTGTCTCCGCTGTTTCCTGTGCGTTTGCGACGGTCGTCATCGACGCGGCGATGAGTGAGGCAAGGCAAATTCCAAATTTAAGACGATTGGTCAGAGGGCGCATCGCAGTATTCTCCCGGCGACTTGTTTAATTCAATGTGCGCGCAAGATGTCGGCGGGGCGGGGAAGCGGGAACTGCGCACCTCAAAGTGCGCATGTTAAAATCGGTAACTTGCCTGCATTCGGGCGCAAATGCCCGGGCCTGAGTGTTTCTTGTGCAGTGCAGGATGGCTCAGGCTGGCACAGCGCCGAGTCGGGTTTGTCAGGGGCGCAATCTCAGGTGGGTGGCCGGCAATTTTTGGTTACCGGGCGACGATCAGTCCGGGATTTCTCAAGCAGTTTGCGTCTGCTGTTGCTGTCAGCGCCTGGACCAGTCTGTGAGCGGCAGGAGAATATCGCCGGGTTCATCGCAGCAGCGCCGGTCGGCAGGCTGCTTGGCAGACAGGTCCGCAGGAGATCGATCGCGTCGTGTCCGTATCGATGGAGCGGGTGAAGGGAATCGAACCCTCGTCGTCAGCTTGGGAAGCTGCTGCTCTACCATTGAGCTACACCCGCGAGTGTTCCGGTATTTGATCTGCTTTTTCCGCCAGCGCAAGAGGGCTGGGCATGCCGCTGGCGCCGGGCGGCGGAAGCGGTTAGAAGGCGGGCCATGAACGGATTTCTTGCAGTCGCAGCAGGTGGCGCGCTCGGCGCGGCCATGCGCCATGGGGTCGGGCAGCTGGCGATGCGCCACATGCCCGATCACTGGCCCTATGGCACATTTGCCGTGAACATTCTCGGCAGCTTCTTCATGGGCTTCCTGATCAGCTGGCTGGCCTTTCGCGGGCAGGGCGGGCCGCAGGAACTGCGCCTGTTTCTTGCGACGGGGCTGCTTGGCGGCTTTACGACGTTTTCTGCGTTTTCGCTGGAAGTGGCGAACTATGTCCGCTCCGGCGACATGACACGGGCCGCGGCGTATGCCGGCCTGTCGGTCGCCCTGGGGCTGGTGGCCCTGTTGATTGGTCTCTGGATTGCCCGGAAGGTGTTTGCATGAGCGGTCAGATCGTCACCGAGACTGTCACGTCGAAGGAAGAAGGCACGCGCCTCGACCGCTGGATCAAGCGGCGGGTCCAGCTGACCCAGGGACAGGTGGAGAAGATGATCCGCACCGGGCAGATCCGGGTGGATGGCGCACGGGCAAAATCCAATACGCGCCTGTCTTCCGGCATGCAGGTCCGCCTGCCGATCCTCAGCGGCGGCGCGGCCAAGCCGGCCCCGGACAAAGCGAGCAAAGTGTCCAAGGAAGACCGTGACTTCCTGCGCGAGATCACGCTTTACGAAGACGATGACATGATCGCGCTGAACAAGCCTGCAGGCCTCGCCGTGCAGGGCGGCTCAGGGCAAGGCAAACATATCGACGGCATGCTCGCGTCGCTCAGCGATGGCACGCACCGGCCGGTGCTGGTGCACCGCCTGGACAAGGACACGTCCGGTGTCCTGCTGACGGCCAAGCACCCCGCCGCAGCGGCGCGCCTCGCGGAACTGTTCCGCAGCCGCGATATGGACAAGGTCTATTGGGCCGTCACCGTCGGCGTGCCCAATCCGCCTTTCGGACAGATCCGCTGCTGGATGGTCAAAGGCGTGCCGGACGAGCATGAGGAAGATGGCTACCGTGTCGTCAATCCGAAGGCGCGCGGCCGCCGGGATTCAGATCGTGAGCGGATGTTCCGGTCAGCTCAGGGCGTTGAGGGGGCAAGGCACTCGATTACCGACTATGCCGTCGTCTCGACGGCAGGCCAGCGCGCAGCGTGGGTCGCCCTGAAGCCGCTGACCGGGCGCATGCACCAGCTTCGCTTCCACATGCTGGAAATGAACACATCCATCCTCGGTGACTTCAAATACCAGTGCCGCCGGGAAGTGCCGCAGGGGCTCGCGCCCGGACTGCACCTGCATGCGCGGGCGCTCATGATTCCTCGCCAGAACGCGAAGCCGCTGAAAATCGTCGCGCCGCTTTCACCGCATATGGCGCAGACTTTCGAAGCCCTCGGTTTCCTCGAACAGGAAGCCGGCAAGGATCCGCTCGCCCCCTTCGTCTGATACGGGTAGCCAATGACTGACCTGCGCCTCGCCATTTGGGATGTCGACGGAACGATCGTCGACAGCCGTGAGACGATCCACAATGTCATGGTGGAGGCCTTCCGGCAGTCCGGCTTGGTGCCCCCGGAGTATGACGATACACGCCGGATCGTCGGGCTTAGTCTGCATGAAGCCTGCGCCCAGCTGGCACCGGACGCCTCGGCGGATGAGATCGAGCGGCTCGTCACGGACTACCGGAACACCTGGGTGCGTGCCCGCGGGCAGCCCGATTTCCACCAGCCGCTCTATGACGGCGCGCTGGAAACGCTGGAAGCCCTGCGCGACGAAGGCTGGCTGATCGGCATGGCGACCGGCAAGACGCGGGCAGGCATCGCCAGCCTGTTCAAACTGCACCAGCTGGAGCATTTCTTCGACACGGTCTGGTGCGCCGATGACGGCCCCGGCAAGCCGCACCCGCACATGGTGGAGCAGGCCATGGGCGCCCTTGGCGTGGCGCCCGGCGCGAGCCTGATGATCGGCGATGCTATTCACGACATCGCCATGGGCCGCGCGGCCGGGGTGCGCACCCTCGGCGTCAGCTGGGGCTTCGGCGAAGCGCATGAACTGGAAGACGCCGGCGCGCATGAAGTCCACCACGATTTCGGCACACTTAGGGAAAGTGTCCTGAAGTTTTTACCCGCCTCTGAGCGATAGCCGCGCTCACGCAGGTTTGCCCCTTGGAAACCGGCCCCGCTCAGCGTAAATGCGCGGCCATGACAACTTTTCCTTCCGATAAGCCGAAGCGCTTTTACAAAGAGGCCGCCGCAGAGCAGATGCCGGGCGGCTGGACCGTGACGCTCGACGGGCGCACCATCAAGACACCTGCCCGGGCCGCACTTTGTCTGCCCAGCCAGCGCCTCGCGCGTGCCATTGCCGCCGAGTGGAACGATCAGGATGAAGCCATCGATCTTGAGGGCATGCACCTGACGCGGCTTGCGAATGTCGCCATCGACCGGACCCCAGAGGTGCGTGATGAAATGGCGGACGAACTGGCGCGCTATTGTGAAACCGACCTTGTGTGCCACCTCGCTGAGGGGCCCGTGGAACTGGTCGAGCGGCAAGAGGCCTATTGGCGCCCGGTCCGCGATTGGGCCGGGCAGGAGCTGGACATCCTGCTGGTGCCGGTGGAGGGCGTGCTGGCCTCGCCCCAGCCGGATGCATCGCTGGAAGCCGCCCGTCAGGTGGCCCTGGACATGGACGATTTTCGCCTGACCGGCACGGTGTATGCCTGCGGCCTGTTCGGGTCTGCGCTGCTGGCCCTCGCCGTAGCCGAAGGACAGCTCTCTGCCGCGGACGCGTTCGAAGTGTCCCGCGTGGACGAGGCCTGGCAGATCGAGCAATGGGGCGAGGATGACGAGGCCAAAGCCGTCATCGAAGCCCGCCGCAAGGAAGCGCGCGCGCTGGAAACCTGGATGCGGGGCCTCGGCTAAGCCGTTCGCTGGCCGCGCTACAGGATATTCTGCACCGGATTGGTGGCCGTGAAATTGCTGAGGTTCGGCAGGGCGGCGGCGAGGTCGTTATCGCTCAGTCCGAACCAGCGGCCGAGTGGTTCGGCATACTGTTCCACGGAGATGGTCGGGATCAGGCGGCCGCTGTCGGCATCCTGGTCGTGTCCGAATTCCGCCGGGGGGACATCGCCATAGATCCGCTGGCCCTGAACGGCGCCGCCCACGACGAGGTGGTGTGAGCCCCAGCCATGATCGGTGCCGTCGCCATTGGCGGCGAGTGTGCGGCCGAAATCCGACGCGGTGAATGTGGTCACGTCATTGCCCACACCCAGCTCCTGCATGGCGGCGTAGAAGGCGGTGATGGCTGCTGACACTTCCGACAGGTGGCCCGGCAGGTCAGCCGCCTGGGTGGAGTGGGTGTCAAACCCGCCAATCGCTGCGAAGAACACCTGCCGCCGTACTGACAGGCTATCCCGGATCGCGATGGCGTTTGCGATCGCCTTCATCTGGGAGCCAAGATAGGATTGCGGGAACTGGGTCGAAATCGGGACGAGGTTCGCCACGGCCTGGTTGTAGGCCTCGTTGAGGACAACGGACTTGTCCGAAATCCGGGCCACATCCTTTTCAATCAGGTTGCTGTCATTGGAATCGGCTGCCGAGAAATGGCGGCGCAGCAGGTTCGTGATGTCGGAATTGCTGAAATCGTCGAGGATGTCGATTTCATCCGCACCATCCGTGCCGATCTGGTAGGGCAGGACTTCCTGTCCCGTCAGGAAAAGTTCGTTCCCGACCGTTGTGATCGTGCTGAATTCCCGGTTGGTGTTCGCGCCTGACAGGACGGACGCATCGGCAAACCGGCCGCCCCATCCGTATTGCGCGCCTTCCGGTGCGCTTGCCGCCCAGGTGGACTGCTGGTCATTGTGCGAGAACAGCTGCTTGGGCACAGGCACGCTTCCGCTCTGCCATTGCGAACGGTTCAGAGGCCGGATCAGCGGGCCGGTATTGGCAACAAAGGCTGCGTTGCCCGATTGAAACAGGTCGTGGACGCCGCTCATTTCCGGTGGCAGCGCGAACTGGCGGCCGCCGAAGTCGCTGGCGTTCGTCGGTGACAGTTGCAGCAGCTGGCTCCGGTCCCGGCTGCCATTGTATCCGCCGAACATGGAACCGCGGATATTCCGGAAACTGTCATAGGATGACTGATCGTAAGGCAGCAGCACGTCGTGCGTGTCGCATCCGCCGAGCAGGAAGATGCAGACCAGCGCCTTGTAGCCGGTGACTTCAGCGGCATTGGCCGCCTGGAAACCGTACATGGCATTACCGAGCGTGGTCAGCGTTGCAGCGCTCAGCGCACCGGCGCCGATGCCTTTGAGGAGGTGTCTGCGGGAAAGAGTCATGTCCGTCTCCTAACGCTGCACAAGGTAATCAGGGGACGTCATGACCATCAGGACGGCAGTGCCGATCCGGGTCAGCTGTCCGTCATAATTGGAGACGTTCTCATTCGTCAAAGGAATGGCGCCAACCGTCTGTACGATATTGTTCCGCACTTCATCCGACAGCTGGCCTGAAGCGAGCAGCGCGTCGAGATGATCGACCAGGGCGGCTGGATCGCTCGCCAGGGCGCGTTCATCGGTATAGTCCGGGATGAAGCTGGAATTGTGCTGGTCATTGCCGTTCAGCGCTTCGGCGAAGGCAAAGTGCGCTATGAAATTGGCATAGCCGACCAGGGTGGAGCTGTTCGTGATCTGCAATTCCGGCACGGTCATGCCAGCAGCCCCGGTGGCGCTGCCCGGTGCGATATATCCCGGACGATAGAAGTTGAAGACCGACGGGGATTCATAAGGGGATTGCCCGAGGTCTGCCCGCGTCGTCGGATCGTAAGGGTCGAACGAATTCTGCGGTGTGACGCTGGAGGCGTCGAACGCACGGGCCCATTGCACGAAGCGGATGGCCGGCTCCCGGATCTTTCCGAATGTGTCGAAGGCCAGCATGTCATCGGACCGCGCTTCGGCATCCATCAAGATCGCCGCGACCAGGGCTTCCATGGAGCCGCGGCGGCCGTCGCCGACATTGGTTCCGTCCGGCAGGGTGTAGCGTCCATTCTCGAATGCCGTTGCCACGCGCCTCACATAATCCGGCGACGGGTTGCTGGTGACCATCCGTTGGATCATCTGGCGGCTGATGAAGGGCGCAAGGTTCGGGTGTTCGAAAAGCGTGTCGAGCGCGATGTCGATGCTCTCTGTTCCGCTGGTGCCCGCCGGGATCGTCACGCCGAGAAAGGTCTTCGCCGAAGTCGAATGATATTCGGGGAACATCTTCATCGGGGTCGACTGCAGGCTTTCCGGTACGTCCCAGATCGAGTCGAAGAAGTCACCGCTGTTCAGGCTGAGCCCGGTGAAGACTTTGGCGAGCCCCGTCACATCGGTATTGTCATAGGTCGGAATGGGCTGTCCGTTGGCGCCGGTTTTCTCGGTGCCGTCGAGGTTCAGCTCGTTCAGGCCGATGGTGAACAGCTGCATGATCTCCCGGGCATAGTTCTCGTCGGGCATGCGTTGGGTGGCCGGGTCTTCCTTCTGGTTCTGGTAATAGGTCAGGTAGAGCCCCATGGCCGGTGAATAGGTGATCTCTTCCAGGATGTCGCGATAGTTGCCGAAAGCGTTCCGGGTCAGGATGTCCTGGTAATAAGCCACCGCGCGCGGCCGGTTATAGGTCGCGCTGGCGGTTTCGTGGTGGGACACAACGATGATCTGAGACAGGGCGAAGGCGACGCGCTGGCGCAGCTGGTCGTCCGCCGTAATCGCATTGATCCAGAAGGAATAGGTCGGTGCCGCGCCGCCGCGGTCGTTGATGTATCCCTCGACCGTGCGGGAATTGGGCTGGTCCATGAAGTTTACGACCCAGTCGAGGTTGAGAGTCGCCGGTTTCGCGAATTCCTGGACGAGCCAGGCCGCGCCGCTGGTTCCGGTCAGTTGGTCGAGATCTTCCGTGGTCGGGCCGAACGTCGCCTGGGTCAGGAGGCGGGACGTGCTCGCCTGCGTTTCAAACGCAATATCCCCGGCAGACGCCGGCGGAGGGGGAGGCGGCGGAGGCGGCGGTGGTGGTGGAGGAGGTGGTGGAGGTGGTGGCGGAGGTGGAGGCATGGGTATGCCGCCGGAGTCGCCTCCGCTGCTCGTTCCGCCGCCGCCACCGCCGCAGGCGGTCATCAGTACCGCGAGCGAAACAGCCGTTGCCGTAATGGCCAATGATTTTTTCATGGCTCCACCATCCGTTCTGGATTGTCGGTTTATCCACCCGCATGCCTGTGTCACGGAGTTTCGTCACCTTAATTATCGGAATGGTTGGGAAAACTGCAGTTATGCCCGAATTGCCTGCTGTAAAAATCGCCCATCAGGCGAAATACGGCAGAACCAGCCATTTTTGTGTCGAAACGTTTGGTTGCTGCCCGATTTGAGCAGCAACCGGAAATGAACGCGTATTTCAGTATCGGTTCCGGTACGGTGTGTTTTCTGTCGGGCATGATGAAACACGTCATGACTTCTGGAGCGGCTGCCGTTGCCTTTGCTGCGTCGGCGCTCTTCGCACTCCCTGCCGCAGCGGACAGTCCGCAGCTCCGGGCAGCGGTTGTCACGGATATTGGTGACAATTCCACGCTGTTTATCAGGGTGGGGCATGGCCGGGATGACTATCGTCCGGCTGCGTACAGCTACCGCGGCGCGAAGCGCGGATATGCACCCAATGCTCGCGACCGGATGGGCCGGGAGGCTATCCGCGCCTGCCGCGCCGGCATTCGCCGCGAAGCGCGCCGGATGGGCTTCCGGGATGTCGACTTTGACAGCCGCGCCTGGGCCCAGCCTTTCGGCCGGCACGGCTACACGGTCCGTTTCCGTGACGTGGAGCTCGAAGGCCGCCGGCACGAGTTCGACGCGAGTATCAGCTGTACGATCCGCAATGGCCGCGTGACAGGCATTCAGGGCATTCCCCAGACCCGTGGTGGACCGCGTTATCGCGGCCACGACAGACGCTGGTAAAATCTGCGCGGCCAGAAGAGCCGAAACGGAAAAACGCCCCGGACTGAACATCCGGGGCGTTCTTTTGAGTCATGCCTGCCTATCAGAACTGGAAGTAGATGAAGGGCCGGTAGCCGAGCGGGACGAAGGAGAGCGCCAGTGCCGCAAGGGCGCCCGTGGCCAGCGCGAAACGGGCCGGCGGGATCTGCGCCAGCATTTCGCCCAGCTTGATCCTGTGGCTGATGATGTGGAACACCCCCATGGCCAGGATGAACGGCCACACCACGGCTGGCAGGTTCTGCGTGCCTTCGGAACTGAACGTCATATAGGTCTTCGCGATGGACAGGGATTCCTCCAGCGTCGGGGCGCGGAAGAAGATCCAGGCGAGGTTGACCCAGTAATAGGTCATCGCTGTGCCGATGATGATGCCGATCAGGCCCATCGGGTTGAAGCGTTTGGCGACATGGTCGCTCCAGGTCCGCTCGACCATCAGGGCGAGGCCGTGCAGGAAGCCCCAGATGATGAAGTTGAAGGATGCGCCATGCCACAGGCCGCCCAGAACCATGGTGGTCATCAGGTTCACATCGCGGCGCATGTCGCCTTTGCGGTTCCCGCCGAGCGGAATGTAGAGATAGTCGCGCAGCCAGCTGGACAGCGAGATATGCCACCGGCGCCAGAAGATCTGGATGTCGCGCGACAGGTATGGCGAGTTGAAGTTCGGCGGGAATTTGTATCCCAGCAGGCCAGCCGTCGCGATGGCCATGTCGGAATAGCCCGAGAAGTCGCAATAGATCTGGATGCCGTAGAGCAGCACGCCGGCGATCACGCTGTGCGCGGTGTAGGCGGACGGATCGGCAAAGATCAGGTCCACATAGGGCGCGATATTATCGGAGACGCAGGCTTTCTTGAAGAAGCCGACCAGGAAAAGGGCCACGCTCGCCCGCACGGCGACGTCACTCCACTTCCGCGCGGTGTCCATCTGGGGGATGAAGTCGGACGCGCGCACGATCGGGCCGGCCACCAGCTGCGGGAAGAAGGCGATATAGAAGGCCACATCCAGGAAGCTGCGCCGCGCGTGGATCACGCCGCGGTGGACGTCCACCATGTAGGAGATGGCCTGGAAGGTGTAGAAGCTGATGCCGACCGGCAGGACGAGGTTCAGCGTCACATGACCGGCATTGAATCCCATCAGGCCTGCGAAGTCGACAAAACTGTCAGCGAAGAAGTTGAAGTATTTGAACAGTCCGAGGACGCACAAGGAAAACACAATACCGGCGCCGAGCGCCCATTTGCGTTTTCTCGTTTCGGACTCGGGCAGGGTGGCCGCATTGCCGACCAGATAGCTGACAATCGTCACCAGCATGATCAGGCCGAGGAACCGCCAGTCCCACGCGCCATAGAACACATAGGAGGCAAGCGTCAGGACGCGCTTGCGCCAAAGATTGCTGCGCAGCGCCCAGACGAGGCCGAAGACGATGCCGAAAAAGAGGAAAAAGCGGGCTTCAACGAACAGCATTGGCGACCGTGTCCTTTCCGGTGGATGACATGGCGCAGTATTCCGCGCCCACTTTGCGGCTCAGCATGCGCGCGCCGGTTTCGCCGAAATGGCTGAAGTCGAACCAGAGATCGCGCTCGAACAGGTCCGGATAGACATCCGGCCGGTTGAAGTTCAGCACCTTGTAGTCACCAAGCGCTTTGATCGCTTCGCCCGTGCGCGGTGTCCGGTCGAGCTCTGGCAGGTCCGGTGAGATGTAAAGCGCTGCGTTCAGGCCGCGCGCCTTCAGGCGGTCCAGCCGCTGAGCCAGATAGGCGGCGCGGGCGCTGACATCTTCGTCACTGTGGGCGCCATAGAGGGCGAGGTCCTGTTTGAACTGGTCCGGCTTGTCCTCGAAATCCTTGCGGCGGGCTTCGATGTCCGGCGTCATGATCGAGCCCAGCGCCTCAAAGCCGTCATTCGACAGATCGAAGCTTTTCGGCTCTTCCGGATCGCCCGGCGGGAAAAGAAGTTCTGCGCCCCGGCCCACGCCTGAGAGGTCAAAGCCTGTTCCCAGTGCGAACATGCCGCCCCGGAACACACGCTTCGGCAGCGATTCCGGATAGGAGGTGATGCTGGCAATCTGGGCCGGCCACATGTCCGGGCTGCTGAAATAGCGTGCGCGGTTGGTGGTGACGCCGTCCAGCGTGCGCTCGTTCGGCAGCGCGTCCTCGATGACGATGCGTTTCAGCGAGTCCCCGCCAGCGGTGACGACCTGGTCGATCATCCAGTCCTGCTCGGCGCCGGTCAGGCCGAAGACGCCGAGATTGTAGACCTTCCAGTCCGGACAACCAGCCTCTGCCGCGCCGGCTTCCACGGCGTCCGGCAGGATATGATAGAAGGTGCGCGAGCTGCCGATGAAGACCGTGTCGTATTTCTCAGGCGCGGCTTTGTAGGCCTCCAGCTTCGGGCTGAGGACGAGAAGGTCCGGCATCGGGGTCGCCGCGCGCAGGCCGAGCGACAGCGGGATCGCCACGGCAACAAAGCCGATGGCGAACAGGATGGCGGAAAACAGGGCAGTTCGGATCTGGGTAATCATGGCAGCCGGAAAAGGGGTTTCGTATCGGGCGGAAGGTGCAGGATGTATGCCAGTTCGCCAGATACGGGAATTAATTTCCCGGTTGTTCCAGCGCGACGACGCGATAACCCTCAGACTTCAATGACTGCAGCAGAAGACGCGTGCGCCGTGCAGACATGGGAAACGGGTCGTGCAGCAGCACCATGCCGCGCCGGTTGTGCTGTTCCAGCATGGCCAGGATCTGCGCGACAGAGTCTTCCGGGGGAATCCCGGTCCAGTCGGCGCCATCCACGGTTACGGTGACATCGATCAGGCCTTCGGCCTTGATCGCTTCAGAGAGTTCCGGCGTGGTGGCGATGAACGGAAAGCGGAAGAGCGGTGTGTCCTCTCCGATTGCCGCTGACACGGCCGCCTGCCCATGGAGGGCGTTTGCCACGGCTTCCTCCAGTGGCAGGTCGGCCAGGTTCGCATGATCCCAGCTGTGGCTGCCCACCGAATGGCCGGCCTCCCGGATCGATTTTGCGATGCCGGATGAGGCTTCGGCCTTGTTTCCCTGAAGGAAGAAGGTGGCCTGAGTGCACTCTTTCGACAGCTCGTTCATGACGCGCTTGGTGCGGTACCAGGCCGGGCCGTCATCAAAGGTGAGGATCACTTCGCCGGGCTGAAGCAGGTCATAAGGCGGCGGCGACTCAGGCGTCAGCATCAGCGTGCGGGAAACGCCCAGCGCATCAGGCCCGCACTCTGTTTCTGATGCGGCATCAAGGCATGCAGAGATCATGACAAGGCCTGCAAAGGCAGTCGCTCGCAGCAGGGGGCGCAGGGCAGGTCGCATCGGAGAATCCCGTTCCGGAAGGGCTATCCTGACGCTAGCAAGGAA